>NZ_JADBRP010000010.1:0-212629 GCF_014930695.1 Enterobacter cloacae complex sp. P40C2
CATATGTTCCCCCTCACCCCAGCCCTCTCCCTCAAGGGAGAGGGGGTCCTCCGTGCAGGCATTATTTTGTGGGGATCCCTCAGCCCGGTGGGAGAGGGGTGGAGTGAGGGCATCAGGCCGCACAACGCTACTGCCAGCTCACCTCGCCCTTCGGCTCGTACGCGTTCACGTCAATCGGGGAATTTTGCTGGATATACTGCTTCAGCACCTCCGCATCGATAAAGCCGGTATTCACGTAGCCCGGTTTGTTATCAATATGCGGATAACCATCGCCGCCGGTGGCGTTAAAGCTTAGCGTTGCCAGACGGTAGGTTTTCGCCGGATCGACCGGCTCGCCTTTGATTTTGAGATCGTTGAGCTTGCCGTCCTTCGCCACGAAGCTGACGTTAGCAAACTGCGGATACGCCCCGGAGTCCGGCTTCATCTGCGCTACGGCGGTCAGGTAGTCAATGACCTCTTTCCCGCTCATATCCGCATAAACCACCACGTTGCCAAACGGCTGCACTTTAAGCACGTCTTTGTAGGTGATGTTTCCGCCTTCGATGGAATCGCGGATACCGCCGCCGCTCATCACGGCGAAGTCCGCATTCGTGCGCGCCATTTGCGCGGCCAGCACCAGACGCCCCATGTTGGTCTGCACAAAGCGGACTTTGCTGCGATCGCCTTCCAGGCGACCGTTAAGCGTACCGATCTTCACATCCAGCTGCGCTTTACCCTTGCTCTGGAACGGCGTCAGCAGGGAGAGCATCTGCTGGTTTTCAGCGATTTCCGGGGTATAAAGCACGCGCTCGCTTTTACCGTCCGGGTAGGTCACTTTTTTCTTCAGATTGACCGGGATGAGCTGATAGTGCACCAGCTTCATCTCGCCGTTACGGAACTCGAAATCCGCGCGGCCAACGTATTTGCCCCACTCGTGGGCCTGCACAATCCAGATCCCGTTCTGACGATCCGGCGCGCACGGCGTGCCCGGCACATAATCCACCTGCTTTTTGTTCTCAGAGGCCATACAGACCGGATCCTGAGAGTGACCGCCCACAATCATCGACAGCGAGCCAGCCGGGAGGCTGCGCGCCATCTCCACGTCGCCCGGCGCGTTAGAGCCGTGCTGACCGTTGTCGTAGTGCCCCATGTGGGTGGTGGCGATAATCACGTCCGGTTTTTCATTCTGCTGCAATTCCCGAATAACCAGCTTCGCCTCGTCCGCCGGTTTACGGAATTCGATATCGGTAAAATATTCAGGGTTGCCAATTTTAGCCGTGTCGTCGGTTGTTAATCCGATAACCGCTATCTTCAGATCCTGACGCTTGAACAGCGCCCAGGGCTTAAACAGGCGTTCGCCGGTGCTTTTCTGATAAATATTGGCGGAGAGGAACGGGAATTTGGACCACTTCTCCTGCTGGCGCAATACGCTCAGCGGATTATCAAACTCGTGGTTTCCGACGGCCATCGCGTCGTAACCGATTAAATTCATGCCGCGGAAATCAGGCTCCGCATCCTGTAAGTCGGATTCCGGTACGCCGGTATTGATATCCCCGCCCGACAGCAGCAGCACGCTGCCCCCCTGGGCCGCCACCTCTTTGCGAATGCCGTCCACCAGCGTTTTTTGCGCCGACAGGCCATATTCACCGTATTCGCTGCGCCAGAAATGGCCGTGATGATCGTTAGTATGCAGAATGGTTATTTTATAGGTTTTATCTTTTTCATACGCCTGAGCGGGCAGGCTTGCCAGCCCCCATGCGGCGATGAGCGCCAGCGCGACGCCACGCTTCATTAACTTCATCTTCTCTCTCCCTGACCAATAGACAAACGCAAAAATTACAGTGACTCACAAGAATAGACAAATAAGTTTTCAGAATTGCGACTTTCTTCAAATGTCACGGACGGGTATGTTAGTCGGATAATAATTACACCCTGCATCTCTAATAACAAATCGACGTGGTATTTATGGCAATCAGTGAATCAACCCAGCCCGTCCAGGGCGCTCCGGCGTCGCGCACCTCCTTTAAGGTCTTAGGCGCCATCAGTCTCTCACATCTGCTCAACGACATGATCCAGTCGCTGATTCTGGCGATTTATCCGCTGTTGCAGTCCGAGTTTTCCTTAACCTTTGTCCAGATCGGCATGATCACCCTGACCTTCCAGCTCGCCTCTTCGCTGCTGCAGCCGGTGGTGGGCTACTGGACGGACAAATACCCGATGCCGTGGTCGCTGCCCATCGGCATGTGCTTCACCCTGAGCGGGCTGGTGCTGCTGGCCATGGCGGGCAGCTTTGAGGCGGTGCTGGTTGCCGCGGCGCTGGTGGGAACCGGTTCATCGGTATTCCACCCGGAATCGTCCCGCGTGGCGCGGATGGCCTCCGGCGGGCGGCACGGGCTGGCGCAGTCGCTGTTCCAGGTGGGCGGCAACTTTGGCAGCTCCTTAGGCCCCCTGCTGGCGGCGGTGATTATTGCCCCTTACGGTAAAGGCAACGTCGCGTGGTTTGTGCTGGCCGCGCTGCTGGCGATTGTTGTCCTGGCGCAAATCAGCCGCTGGTATGCCGCACAGCATCGCGTGAACAAGGGTAAGCCGGTGGCGAAGGTCGCCAATCCGCTCCCGCGCAATAAGGTGATCCTCGCGGTCAGCGTGCTGCTGGTGCTGATTTTCTCCAAATATTTCTACATGGCGAGCATCAGCAGCTATTACACCTTCTATCTGATGCAAAAATTCGGATTATCGGTACAAAACGCTCAGTTTCACCTGTTTGCCTTCCTGTTTGCGGTGGCGGCAGGCACGGTGATTGGCGGGCCCGTGGGAGATAAAATTGGGCGTAAATATGTGATTTGGGGCTCTATCCTCGGCGTTGCGCCGTTTACGCTTGTTTTACCGTACGCCAGCCTGGAATGGACCGGCATTTTAACGGTGATCATTGGATTTATACTGGCATCGGCCTTCTCAGCCATTCTGGTTTACGCGCAGGAGCTTCTGCCGGGACGTATCGGTATGGTTTCCGGGCTGTTTTTCGGCTTCGCCTTTGGCATGGGTGGCCTTGGAGCCGCTGTGTTAGG
Source organism: Enterobacter cloacae complex sp. P40C2 (assembly GCF_014930695.1). Taxonomy (NCBI): domain Bacteria; kingdom Pseudomonadati; phylum Pseudomonadota; class Gammaproteobacteria; order Enterobacterales; family Enterobacteriaceae; genus Enterobacter; species Enterobacter cloacae complex sp. P40C2. The sequence continues at coordinate 3,045 of NZ_JADBRP010000010.1, forward strand.
GATGGTTGCGGACCATACCAGCATCTTCCTGGTTTACAAAATCTGCGCTTTCCTGCCACTTCTGGGGATGTTGACCATATTCCTGCCTGACAACCGTCATAAAGCGTAGTTTCCCGGCTGCCAAAGTTAAACTTTGGCAGCCGGATAACCTGATGCCATAAGGCTTTCCTCTCCCTCCCCTCTGCAAATTTACCAAAACCTGCCCTTTTTCACGCTTATTGCTCTTTTATTCTGATTTCAACAATTATTCATAAACATAAGCGTAAAAATTGTCATAAACTATTACTCGGCTTTTTGGTATTTACGCCAAAAATGGATCACTCACCACGAAAGGAGACGGAATGCACCACGCCACACCGCTTATTACCACCATTGTTGGTGGACTTGTGCTCGCTTTTATTCTCGGCATGATTGCCAACAAACTGCGTATCTCCCCTCTTGTCGGCTATCTGTTAGCGGGTGTACTGGCGGGGCCCTTCACGCCCGGTTTCGTGGCAGATACCAAGCTGGCACCTGAACTGGCGGAATTAGGCGTGATCCTGCTGATGTTTGGCGTAGGTCTGCATTTTTCACTCAAGGATCTGATGGCGGTAAAGTCGATCGCCATACCGGGAGCTATCGCTCAGATAGGGGTAGCGACGCTGCTGGGGATGGCGCTTTCCGCGGTGCTGGACTGGTCGCTGATGACCGGTATCGTATTTGGGCTGTGTCTTTCAACCGCCAGTACCGTGGTGCTGCTGCGCGCGCTTGAAGAGAGGCAGCTGATAGACAGCCAGCGCGGACAAATCGCGATAGGCTGGCTGATTGTGGAAGATCTGGTGATGGTGCTGACGCTGGTGCTGCTGCCCGCCGTCGCCGGAATGATGGAAAAAGACAACGTCGGCTTCGCCTCGCTGGCGCTGGATATGAGCATTACCATCGGTAAGGTTGTCGCGTTTATCGCCATCATGATGCTGGTGGGCCGCCGTCTGGTCCCGTGGATCATGTCCCGCAGCGCCGCCACCGGTTCGCGTGAGCTGTTTACGCTCTCCGTCCTTGCGCTGGCGCTGGGTATTGCCTTTGGCGCCGTAGAGCTGTTTGACGTCTCCTTCGCGCTGGGCGCGTTCTTTGCCGGGATGGTGCTGAACGAATCCGAGCTGAGCCACCGCGCCGCGCATGACACCCTTCCGCTGCGTGATGCGTTTGCGGTCCTGTTCTTTGTCTCCGTCGGGATGCTGTTTGACCCGATGGTGCTTATCCAGCAGCCGCTGGCCGTGCTGGGCACGCTGGCGATCATCATCTTTGGTAAGTCCGCTGCCGCCTTCTTCCTGGTGCGGATGTTCGGCCACTCGCCGCGCACGGCGCTGACCATCGCCGCCAGCCTGGCGCAGATTGGCGAGTTTGCCTTTATTCTGGCCGGTCTGGGTATGGCGTTAGACCTGCTGCCGCAGGCGGGACAAAACCTGGTGCTGGCGGGGGCGATCCTCTCCATCATGCTGAACCCGGTGCTGTTTGCCCTGCTGGAGAAATACCTCGAGAAGACCGAAACCCTCGAAGAGCAGACCCTGGAAGAGGCAATCGAGGAGGAGAAGCAGATCCCCGTGGATATCTGCAACCACGCGCTGCTGGTCGGTTTTGGCCGCGTCGGCAGCCTGCTGGGTGAGAAGCTAATCGAGCAGGGTATTCCGCTGGTGGTCATTGAAACCTCCCGTACCCGCGTGGACGAGCTGCGCGAGCGCGGTATCCGTGCGGTGCTCGGCAATGCGGCGAACGAAGAGATTATGAATCTCGCGCACCTCGACTGCGCCCGCTGGCTGCTGCTAACCATTCCGAACGGCTATGAGGCCGGCGAGATTGTGGCCACGGCGCGAGAGAAATGCCCGAATATTGAGATTATTGCCCGCGCCCATTATGACGACGAAGTGGAGTACATTACCGAGCGCGGCGCGAATCAGGTGGTGATGGGCGAGCGTGAGATCGCGAACACGATGCTGACGCTGCTGGCGAAACCGCCGGTTGCTGAGGCGGTGACGGGTTAAGTTTTGCTGCGGGTCCCCTCACCCCGCCCTCTCCCCACAGGGGCGAGGGCGAAAAGACGGCTCTGTGCTATCCCCTCTCCCCTGTGGGAGAGGGTTAGGGTGAGGGGTCTTCTTTTATCTGTCCCAGTACGCCTCTTCGAGGCTGTCTTCCCGCTCCGGCAGTCCGCGCGTTAAGCGCGGCGAATGCTGGTTCAGCACCTGATAGCTCACGCGGTTCGCGTACTTACACACCTGCGCCAGCGAGGAGTAGGTCAGCCAGCTGAACCGGTGCTTGCTGGAGTTTGGCACGTTAGTTTTGTGGTAGGCGTTAGCGGTAATGTCGTGCAGCAGCGCGGCCAGCGCGCCATCGCCCGCGCCGTTGGTGTTCATGATCTTCTCAGGTCCGCCCATGTACGGTGCGATGTGGGAGAAAATACGCAGCGGATTGATGCAGTCTTTATGACGCATGGCGCGGCTGAACTCGTACTGGTTAAATTCGGCAATCGCTCCCGGCAGCAGCGGATGCTGGGTTTTGCGCTTGCTCTCCTCTTCCGTGAAGCCCGCCATGTACAGCCCGACCGGGCCGGCAGTGCAGAGCACCAGATCCACCCAGTCCAGCGCCTTATCAGACGCCAGCAGCGGATCGCTCTCGCCGGTCAACGCTTCGGCTTCTTCTTCGTTCATCGCCAGAATGGAGACGTGCTCTTTCAGGAAGGCCTGCCACCACTCCGGGTTGTCGGCGATGACAAATTTCGTGCCCAGCGTCAGCACCACCGGCACGTTGTATTTCTTCGCATACTCTACCGCCTTCATGGTCGCTTCCAGCATCGGCTCGCCCGGCTTGCAGCGCACCAGATAGGAGGTCAGCACCAGTGCAGACGCGCCCGCAATCACCTCTTCAGGAATGCTGTCAGCGCGCAGCTGGTTCATATGGCCCGGGCTGATGGCAAAGGTACGTTCGCCAGAATCGCTAATCAGCGTAAAGCAGCGGCCAATCGGCCCGTCAACGCCCTGCAGATAGTTCAGATCGGTACGGCTGGAGGTATTGCACAGGTAGCGGTAGGCATAGCCACCGATTTCGATATTGCTGCACATCACGCCGAGCAGGACCGAGCGGTCATCAGCCAGTACGGAATAGTTGTGCATGGTGTTGCCGATGGTTCCGCCGGCAAACTGGTGGGTAATGAGATTTTCGCGCACCAGCTCCTGGTACAGCGCCTCGGCAACGTCGTCCTCAATCACCAGCGAGTGCCCGGCGCTCAGACCGTAACGTGCGACAAACGCATCATCCACTTTGGCTTCAATATCCACCAGCGTCTGATCGATACCAACCACCCAGGCAGCGCTGGTTTCGCTTTCTGGCTGAATTTGCTGAAGCAGCGGATCGCGGGCATCGACAGGGAAATAGTGTTTGGACTTGCGTTTACCGGGAAATTTCATGGTCTGAACTGTGCATTGAATACGGGCCGGGAATGGTAGCACAAACCCGGCCGTTAACGCGATCAGCGGCTGGTGGTGACCAGCGACACCATCATGTCAATGTGTTCAGGGGAGTCGTTAAGCGCAGGAATATACTCGTATTTCGTTCCGCCAGCCTCCATGAAGAACTCTTTGTTCTGGACGGCAATCTCCTCCAGCGTTTCCAGACAGTCCGCCGAGAAGCCCGGCGACATCACCTGAATATGCTTCACGCCCTTTTCGCCCAGCATCTTGAGGGTTTCATCGGTGTATGGGGTTAGCCACGGCTCGCGCCCAAAGCGCGACTGGAAGGTCATCATCACCTTCTCCGGCGGCAGGCCGAGGGCGGACACCAGTTCGCGGGTGGTATCGCGACAGCGCTGGGGATAATCATCCCCTTCGTTAGCGAAACGCTGCGGAATGCCGTGATAGGAGAGCAGCAGCAGATCCGGCTCGCCGTGTTTTTCAAACGACGCGCGCGCGCTGCTGGCAAGGGCTTTAATATACAACTCGTTATCAGCGTAGTCGCGAATAAAGGTAACCCCCGGAATACGGCGACGGGTCGCCAGAATGCGGGCCAGTTCGTCCCACACTGCCGCTACCGTGGAGCAGGAGTACTGCGGATACAGAGCCAGCACCACGATATGCTCTACGCCCTGGGCCAGCAGCGCGTCTACGGCGCTCTCAAGGGAGGGCTTGCCGTAGCTCATGCCGAGAGCTACGGGCATGTCCGGCAGGCGGGCGGCCAGCGCTTTCTCCTGACGACGGCTGTAGACCATCAGCGGCGAGCCCTCTTCCATCCACACGGACTGGTAGAGCTTTGCCACGCGCGGCGAACGAATCGGCAGAATGACACCGCGCAGCAGTGGCCACCACAGCAGCCTTGGCGTATCCACGACGCGCGTGTCGCTTAAAAATTGTCGCAGGTAGCGTTTTACCGCCGCTGGAGTAGGTGCTTCTGGGGTACCCAGATTGGCAAGCAGGATGCCGGTTTTCGCCTGACTCATTCACGCCTCTTAACCATTTGATAGGTTGTCAATTGTAGCGGAAATGCGTTTAAACGAAACCCATTGCTGTAATAGGCAAGATGAGAATTTTTCTCACCCGGGAGTCCGGGTGAGAGGGATGCCGTTAGCCGAGGATCTTTTCCAGCTCTGCACGTACGTCAGCCACGGCTTTGGTGCCGTCAACTTTTGCGTATTTGGTGTTACCCGCCTGCGCTTCTTTGGAGTAGTAGCCGATCAGCGGAGCGGTCATCTGATGGTATTCCACCAGGCGCTTACGCACGGTCTCTTCCTGATCGTCTTTACGGGTGGTCAGCTCTTCGCCGGTCACGTCGTCTTTGCCTTCAACCTTAGGCGGGTTGAATTTGATGTGGTAAACGCGGCCAGAGGCAGCGTGCACGCGGCGGCCAACGATACGGTCAACGATCAGCTCGTCCGGCACGTCGAACTCCAGCACGTAGTCCACGTTGATGCCCGCTTCTTTCATGGCGTCAGCCTGAGGAATGGTGCGCGGGAAGCCGTCCAGCAGGAAACCGTTGCGGCAGTCTTCCTGCGCAATGCGCTCTTTAACCAGCGCGATAACCAGTTCATCGGTTACCAGCTTGCCTGCGTCCATGATGTCTTTAGCTTGTTTGCCCAGCTCGGAGCCAGATTTAACAGCGGCACGCAGCATGTCACCGGTAGAGATTTGCGGAATACCGTATTTCTCCATGATGAACTGAGCCTGAGTTCCCTTACCCGCGCCCGGAGCGCCAAGCAGAATAATACGCATTGCGAAAATCCCCTCAAATGTCGATTCAATTTTTCAAAAGCGCTAAACAATACCACCAGAACGGGTATCGCTCAAGGAAGGCGGGGAAGCTGAAACGGTTAACGAGGGGAGATAATTTGGGTGAGTGCGAGAATGCCTCCTCACCCTAACCCTCTCCCCAAAGGGGAGAGGGGACGATTATACCCTCTCCCCTTTGGGGAGAGGGCCAGGGTGAGGGGCAGGTGTTAAATTACGCCAGCAGCAGCGCATTCACGCGTTTAATGAACAGGTTAGGATCTTCCAGCGTGCCGCGCTCGGCCAGCAGAGACTGATCCAGCAGCAGTTCAACCCACTCGGCGAAGCGCGCGTCGTCCTGGGTATCCGCCGCGCGTTTCACCAGCGGATGATCCGGGTTCAGCTCGAAGATATATTTCACTTCCGGCACCGCCTGGCCCGCCGCGGCGAACAGTTTCGCCATCTGGGTGCTCATTTCATCCGCATCGGTCGTGACGATGGCCGGGGTATCGGTCAGACGGTGCGTGAAGCGCACCTCTTTAACGCGGTCGCCCAGCAGGGTTTTCACGCGCTCAACGAACGGCTCCAGCGCCTTCTCGGCTTCTTTCGCGCTTTCATCCACCTCGTCCGCCAGCTTGTCAATAGATTCGTCGGCTTTGGCAACGGACTGGAAGGATTTACCGTCGAACTCGGTCAGGTAGTTCATCATCCATTCGTCGATGCGGTCAGAAAGCAGCAGCACTTCGATGCCTTTCTTACGCAGCAGCTCCAGATGCGGGCTGCTCTTCGCTGCCGCGTAGCTGTCGGCAGTGATGTAGTAGATCTTCTCCTGCCCTTCCTTCATGCGGGAGACGTACTCTTCCAGCGACACGGTCTGCGCGGAGGAGTCGTTGTGCGTAGAGGCGAAGCGCAGCAGCTTAGCGATAGCCTCCACGTTCGCGGTATCTTCCGCCGGGCCTTCTTTCAGCACCAGGCCGAACTGTTTCCAGAAGGTCTGGTATTTTTCCGCATCGTCTTTCGCCAGTTTTTCCAGCATCTGCAGCGCACGTTTGGTCAGGGCGTTACGCAGGTTGCGGGTGACGGTGCTGTCCTGCAAAATTTCACGGGAGACGTTCAGCGGCAGATCGTTGGAATCTATCAGGCCACGTACAAAGCGCAGGTAGTTCGGCATGAACTGCTCGGCATCGTCCATAATGAACACGCGCTGCACGTACAGCTTCAGGCCGTGCTTGTGATCGCGGTTCCACATGTCCCACGGCGCCTGCGCAGGGATATAGAGCAGGCTGGTGTACTCCTGCTTGCCTTCCACGCGGTTGTGGCTCCAGGTCAGCGGATTGGTAAAGTTGTGGGCGATGTGCTTGTAGAACTCGTTGTACTCTTCGTCTTTAATCTCAGACTTGCTGCGCGTCCACAGCGCCTGGGCCTTGTTGATTTTCTCCCAGGAAACCACGGTTTCACCGTCTTTTTCTTCCTGTTTTTCAATCTCTACCGGCAGCGCAATGTGGTCGGAATATTTGCTGATGATGGAGCGCACGCGCCAGTCGTTCAGGAAATCATCTTCGCCTTCACGCAGGTGCAGGGTGATTTCGGTGCCGCGATCCGCTTTGGTGATGTCATCAACGGTGTATTCGCCTTCCCCTTTGGATTCCCACAGCACGCCGTTCTCGGCGCTGTCGCCCGCCGCACGGGTGCGCACGGTGACTTTGTCCGCCACGATGAACGCCGAGTAGAAGCCAACGCCGAACTGGCCGATCAGCTGGCTGTCTTTTGCCTGGTCAGAGCCCATGGACTCGAGGAACGCTTTGGTGCCGGATTTAGCGATGGTCCCGAGATGGTCGATCACCTCGTCGCGGTTCATACCAATACCGTTATCGGCAATGGTCAGGGTGCGGTTCTCTTTATTGAAAGAGACGCGCACGCGCAGCTCGCCGTCGCCTTCATACAGATCCGGGTTGGACAGCGCGCGGAAGCGCAGCTTGTCCGCCGCATCGGAGGCGTTGGAAATCAGCTCACGCAGGAAAATTTCTTTGTTGGAATACAGGGAATGGATCATCAGATGCAGAAGCTGTTTTACTTCTGACTGGAAACCACGGGTTTCTTGTCCTTTCATCTAAGTCGACCTCAACAATGCCATTTAATGGGGTTGTAAAACGTTGAGTGAGAGATGGGGATAAGGGGGGAAATTTTCAAGCGGAGGCCGCGCGCGCAGCCTCCGTTTGGTCAGAAAATAATCTTATGGCGTCCGGCCAGAGAGTGCGACAGCGTGGTGCCGTCGACCATCTCCAGCTCTCCGCCAACCGGCACGCCGTGGGCGATGCGGCTGGCGTCAACGCCGTACTGCGCGCACAGCTCGGCGATATAGTTGGCCGTGGCTTCCCCTTCCACCGTCGGGTTGGTGGCGAGGATCACCTCTTTGATCGTTTCCGATTCAAGGCGCTGTTCCAGGCGATCGAGACCGATATCGTCCGGGCCGATGCCGTCCAGCGGGGAGAGATGCCCCATCAGCACGAAATAGCGGCCGGAAAACTGCCCGGTTTGCTCAATGGCGTAGATGTCCGCTGGACTCTCCACCACGCAAATCTGGCCGTTTTCCTGACGGCGCGGGTTCGTGCAGATGTTACACACGTCCTGCTCGGTAAAGGTACGGCAGTCCGCACAGTGACCAATTTCTGACATGGCGCGGGTCAGAGCCTGCGCCAGGCGCATCCCGCCGCTGCGGTCGCGCTGCAATAGCGTAAACGCCATGCGCTGCGCCGACTTAGGGCCAACGCCCGGCAGGCAGCGCAGCGCTTCCATTAACTGCGTGAGCAGCGGACTGGTTTGCATCAGAATGGCATCTTAAAGCCCGGCGGCAGCTGCATACCGCTGGAAACAGAGGCCATTTTCTCTTTCTGGGTTTCGTCGATACGGCGAGCGGCATCGTTGAATGCGGCTGCAACCAGATCTTCCAGCATCTCTTTGTCGTCTTCGAGCAGGCTTGGGTCAATTTCAACGCGACGGCAGTTGTGCGCACCGTTGATGGTCACCTTGACCAGACCGGCACCGGATTCGCCCGTGACTTCCAGCTGAGCGATCTCTTCCTGCATCTTCTGCATTTTTTCCTGCATCTGCTGAGCCTGCTTCATCAGGCCACCCAGACCGCCTTTTCCACCAAACATAGGCTTCTCTCTTCTTTCACGTTAAGGATTACAACCGTAAGTCAGACTCACGATCAAATGGGGCGAATACTCTCTTCATCCAGGTCCGCGTCGAAGAACCGGCGCAGGGTCTGGATGTTGTTATCCGCGATAATCGACTCGCGCGCCTGCGCGAGCTTCTCTTCATAAATGGCCTGTCGCCACTCCAGCGGCGTGCGCACCGCCGGATTATCATCTTCAATGATAGTCAATTCAACCGGCGAGCCCTGCAATGTGGCGAGCGCCTCGGCCAGCGCCTTTTGTGCGCCGGGGGAATTGAGGTGCCGCTGGCCCGGGCGCAGGTGCAGACGCACCTGATTGCCGTCCTGCTCTTTCCAGGCGTTCAGCGCGACCTGCTCCACCAGCTTCGGCAGCTGAAGTTTGCTGACCTCAGCGGCCCAGGCGTCGCGCTCGATGGACTCTTCGGCCAGCTTCGCGGACAGCTCCGGCGTTTTTTTATGCTCCAGCGCCTTTTTCAGCGCCTTCGGCGTGGCGACCACTTCCTTGACCGTTTCAACAACGGTGGTCGCCTTCCAGCGGTAAGCCTCTTCTTTTGCCGGGGCTTTCTGCTCGAGCGCGGACGGCGCCGGGCGCGACTGCACGCGCTCCGTTACCGAGGCCAGTCGTTCAAGCGCGGCGTTGTTCACCGGCCGCGCTCTTCCTGGCGCTGCCGGTTCACTCTTTTTTGGTTTGGTTGCTCCCTGCGCACGCTGCAGCTGGCTTCGTGCGGCAAGCACCGAACTGGTGGCATCCGACAGCGGCACGTTTTGCGGCGGAGGCGGCGTCGGCTGCGGTGGCACCTGCTGCGGTGACATCACCGCGGTCGGGGCGACCGGCGCAAAGGACTGCCGGGGAGCTTCCGGCTCCGGCAACGGCATGCGCGGATGGAAGGCCAGCGCGCGCAGCAGCGTCATTTCAACGCCCATCCGGCGATCCGGGGCAAACGGCAGCTCTTTGCGGCCAATCAGCAGCGTCTGATAATAAAGCTGTACGTCAGCCGGCGGCACGGTTCGCGCAAGTTCACGCATCCGCTGTTCAATGGTCGCCATGTCCGCGCCGATGGCCGACGGAGACAGCTGCAGCATCGCCACGCGGTGCAGCAGGCTGAGCATTTCGACCAGCAGCGCTTCCCATTCGACGCCGCGGGCAGCGGCGGCGTTGACGAGCGACATCACCCGCTCACCGTTGGCGGCAATCATCGCTTCGATAAGCGAGAGCGCCTGGTCGTCATCCAGCGTGCCGAGCATGGTGCTGACCGCGTCGGTAGAAAGTTTACCGTCACCGCTGGAAATGGCCTGGTCGGTGAGGCTCAGCGCATCACGCAGGCTGCCGTCAGCCGCGCGGGCCAGCAGCTGAAGCGCGCGCGGCTCGTGGACAATCTTCTCTTCATCGAGAATGTGCTCAAGCTGAGCGCGGATCTGCTCGACGTCCAGCGCCTTCAGGTGGAACTGCAGGCAGCGCGACAGGATCGTGACCGGCAGCTTTTGCGGATCGGTGGTCGCCAGCAGGAACTTCACGTGCGCAGGCGGCTCTTCCAGCGTTTTCAGCAGGGCGTTAAAGCTGTGGCGCGACAGCATGTGCACTTCATCGATCAGATAGACCTTGAAGCGGCCGCGCGCCGGGGCGTACTGCACGTTGTCGAGCAGATCGCGGGTGTCTTCCACCTTGGTGCGCGAGGCGGCGTCAATCTCGATCAGATCGACAAAACGCCCCTGCTCGATCTCGCGGCAGTTATCGCATACGCCGCACGGGGTGGCGGTGATCCCGGTTTCGCAGTTCAGACCTTTTGCCAGCAGGCGGGCAATGGAGGTTTTACCGACGCCGCGGGTGCCGGAAAAAAGATAGGCGTGATGGATGCGACCTAGCGACAAGCCGTTCGCCAGGGCCGTCAGCACATGTTCCTGACCGACAACGTCAGCAAAGGTTTGTGGTCGCCATTTACGGGCTAACACCTGATAACTCATGGGCAGGCTCTGCAACGCTGGAAGGTGAATTAATGGAGGGGAATGCTATCACAACCTCACCCATTGAGCGAGGTTGTGAGAAACGGGATTAATGACCCGGGAATGGCACCAGGCTGTAGCTGGTAATGCCCTGTTTTTCCAGGCGCTGTTCGCCGCCAAGATCGAACAGGTTGATGATGAATGCCGCGTCGGTCACTTCACCACCCAGACGACGAATCAGCTTCACGGTCGCTTCGATAGTACCGCCGGTTGCCAGCAGATCGTCAACCACCAGCACTTTGTCGCCTGGCTTGATAGCGTCAACGTGGATTTCCAGCTGATCGGTGCCGTACTCCAGCTCGTAGCTCTCAGCGATGGTTTCACGCGGCAGTTTGCGCGGCTTACGCACCGGCACAAAGCCCACACCCATTGCCAGCGCAACCGGAGCGCCAAACAGGAAGCCACGGGCTTCGGTACCTACTACTTTGGTGATCCCGGCGTTTTTATAACGCTCTACCAGCAGTTCAATGCTGAGCGCGTACGCTTTCGGGTCTTCCAGCAAGCTGGTGACATCGCGGAAAAGAATGCCAGGTTTCGGATAGTCCTGGATACTTTTGATGCTGTTTTTCAGATATTCAAGCTGCTGTGCAGTTGCGGTCATCGGTTTGTGCCTAAATGAAACAGTGTTACTCACGGCGCGCGACGAGTCGGTCAAAGTAAAAGTTGTTTAACCTTTGACCAGGCGCACCTGTGCTCGAAAACGGTCGAATTTACTGGCTGTGCGCCATAATTGCAACAGCCATGATGAGGCTTCAGTGCTTTTGTTGCTTTTCATCAACCACCGGGATCCGCCACATAAAGATCAGCAGACATGCCAGGATCGCCAGCAGCAGAACGCGTACCCACATCATTTTCACCAGCCATAGCGAGACGGCGAAGGTGATAAGTATGAAGACAATGGCGCGCGGCTTGGCTCCGGGCGGCATTGCCCGGTGTTTTTGCCAGTAGCGCAGGTAGCCGCCAAACCACGAGCGGTACAGCAGCCAGTGGTGAAAACGCGGCGACGAGCGGGCGAAGCACCAGGCCGCCAGCAGGATAAACGGGGTGGTCGGCAGCAAGGGCAAAACCACGCCCAGCGTACCCAGCACTACCGCGAGCCAGCCAATGATGATTAAAATAGTACGCTGCATAATGCGAATCGTTATCAAACTGAACGGCTACTTTACCACTGGAGAGCGCATTGAAAACAGCACTGCTTCTTGAGAAGCTGCAAAATCAGCTGATCGCTCTGCGCGCGCAGGCCACACCGCTGATGGGACATGCCACGCTGAAACCGCGCTTTGACCGACAGCTTTTCCGCACCCGCAGCACCGTCCTTCAGGATTACCTTGCTGAGGCGCAGACGAGCCTTGACGAGCTTCGCCATGCGGTCGAGGGTGAACAGCGGGAACAGGTGGCGTGGCTTGCGGAGCATCTGGCCGAGCAGATCGCTGCCCTGCATCGCGAAATCACCGCCTGGCCGCTACGCGCCTGGGACAGCGCCTCGCCGGGCCTCGGCAAATGGCAGCGCAGGCGGCTGGAAAACCAGGAGTTTGAGCGCCGCTTGTATGAGATGAAGCGCGAGCGCGAAGCCCGCCTGAACGACAGCGAAACGCTGGAAGAGCAGCAGTTGTTAATGCGTGAAATCAGCGCGCTGGAAGGCCGCATCGTCCGCTGCCGCCAGGCGCTGGATGAGATTGAACGCGTGATTGAACGCCTGACCCGTTAACAGGAGCCACACTGATGTCACTGGAAAATGCACCCGACGAGGTCAAGCTGGCCGTCGATTTAATTATGCTGCTGGAGAATCATGAGATCCCGGCGGAGACGGTGCTTAAGGCGCTGGAGATTGTGCGGCGTGATTTTGAGGGAAAGGTGAAGGCCGATTGCCCTCACCCTAACCCTCTCCCACAGGGAGAGGGAAAATAGTTCAGGCGGGAGTCGGATCGTCACCCTTAATCTCGCGCTTCACTTCCGTATGTTCGTCACCTTTTTCGTTACGCAGGTGAACCTCCAGCTGGTTGAAGGCGATATTAATGTTGTTTTCACGGCACAGACGGTCAATGGTGCGGTTCAGCTCATCGACGGTATAGCTGCGGTCGCGCAGCTCGCGCACGTATAGGCGCAGCTCATGATCCAGCGTGCTTGGCCCAAAGGTGGTGAAGAACACGTCTGGCGCAGGATCGTGCATCACTTTCGGGTGCGTATTCGCCGCTTTCAGCAGCACCTCTTTGACCTTATCCAGATCGGAGCCGTAGGCCACCCCAAGTCGGATCACCACGCGGGTGGTGGTGTCAGAGAGCGACCAGTTGATCAGACGCTCGGTCACAAAGGCTTTGTTCGGGATGATCACCTCTTTGCGATCGAAGTCGGTGATGGTGGTCGCACGAATACGGATCTTGCTGACGGTCCCGGAGAAGGTGCCGATGGTGACGGTATCGCCAATACGCACCGGACGTTCGAACAGGATTATCAGGCCAGACACAAAGTTACCGAAAATCTCCTGCAAGCCGAAGCCCAGGCCCACCGACAGCGCGGCCGCCAGCCACTGGAGCTTATCCCACGAGACGCCGAGCGAGCCGAATACCGTCATCGCCCCAACGATGATAATGACGTAATTGAGGATGGTGGTAATGGCATACGACGCCCCCTGGCGCAGGTTCAGCCTTGAGAGCACCAGCACTTCCAGCAGACCCGGCAGGTTGCGAATCAACGCCCATGCAACCACCGACGACACCAGCGCAAAGAGCAGGCTGCCCATGGTTACGCTTTTCATTACCACCGCGCCCGCTTCGGTACCGTTGTACTGCCAGAGGGTAATGCTGTCGAGATAGGCGAAGACGGTAATTAAATCAGACCAGATAGCCCAGAACATCACCGCAAACAGCGCGATCATCACCAGCATGGTGATACGCAGGGTTTGCTGGTTGACCTGCTCCAGCGCAATGGTCGGCTCTTCCTGCGGCTCGGCCCCTTCCGCCCCCTCTTTCACCTGATTCTGACGACGCGCGACGGCGCGGCGATAGGCGATACGGCGCGCCGCCACGCTCAGGCCGCGCAGCACGGTCTGGTAGAGCAGGTTCCAGATAATGACCAGATAGACGGTTTCAATCCAGCGGCCGGACAGGCGCAGCGTGGTATAGAAGTAGCCCGTTGCGGTGAGCACCATCAGCGCCAGCGGAACGATCGCCAGCACCGTCACGGTGAGCAGCCGAATGTTGTGCGACTCTTTATCGCGCCAGCTGTCGCGGCACATCGGCCACATCAGGACGGCGATCAGCAGCAGGTTCAGCATGATCGCCAGCTGGCCCAGCACGTCGTCCATTAAATGCAGCGGTGAAAGCTCCGCAACCACGGACCAGAAGTGCAGCGGCAGCAGCGCGAGGCTAATGCGCACAATCTGGCGACGCCAGTGGCTGGTGAGTTTCTCCGGCATGTTGAAGTGGCGAACGGCGACCCCGTCTTTTTCGAGCACTTTCCAGCACACGCCAAACACCAGCCAGAACAGCGCCAGCTTCTTGCTGAACGCCCACAATAGATCGCTGATATTAAGCTGCATGGTCAGCAGGATCAGCCCGGCGGCAAGGATGAGCAGGCAGACCGGCAGGGCTCGAACGAGATCGATAAGGATCGCTTTCGGCGTATGCAGCTGGCTGTCGTTACGCAGCTGTCCCACTTCCGAGGCCAGCTTCGCCTGGTACTGCTTCAGCCACTTCAAACGCCAGCGAATTAATCCGGCGATGAGCAATAGCGGCAGGCCAGCAAGGAAGGCTATCATCACCGCAGGCCAGGCTTTCTCCCAGTTCACGGTGATTTTCATGCCCTGGATTTGGGATTTCAGTGTTTCAGGGAAAGATTTAAACCAGTCCCAGTCCATCGGTTTATTGCTGTTCACCCAGAAAATCTGCTGGGTCAGGATCTCCTGTAAGCTTTTGGAGACGCTCACCAGCTGCTGCTGGTTGATTTGCAGGTTGATCGCCATCATCAGCTGGTTGCCCAGCTGCTTGTTGAGCTGATCCAGCAGTTCGCGGCGCATATCCACCACCTGCAACAGCGCGTCGTGAACCTCTGCGTTCACTTCACCTGAATGGCCCTCCTCCACTTTGGCGACGAACGCGTCGGTCTGGAAAAGCGCATCGCGCTGCTGGTTGATGTCAAACTGTTCAAGGCGCAAATCCGCAATGCGGTTGGTCATGTCTTCCAGCTCGTCGGCGGACGGCAGCGTCTGCTGCTGCTGGTACAGAATACGCGACAGCAGCAGGCTGCCCTTCAGAACGGCAATCTGCTCCTTAACGTTGCGCTCGGCCTGCAAGGCGCGATCCAGCCAGTTTTTGACTTTGATATTCTGCTGCACCAGGGTGCTGCCGTTTTCCGTCGCCTGAATCAGACGCTCGCTGAGCTGATGGTTAATCTCCAGCTCCTGCTTCACCAGCGGGTTGGCCTGAATGCGCGCCGTTTCATCCGGCGAGACCGCCTCCTGCGCCGTTTTTTCGGTGAGCGTCAGGCGCTTGCTGTTCACCGCTTCCTGCAGCAGCTGGAGCTGATGCTCAAGCCGGTTGATGTTGGCGGTCACGTAGTCACGCTGCTTTTGCAGCGCGTCCTGCAATACGGTATTGCCTTCCAGGCTCTTACGCTGCTGTTCAATCTCAGCATTGAGCAGCGTTTGCTGAATGGTCAGCAACGTTTGCTGCGTCGGGCGGAGCGACCCTTCCCCAACGGTGGTGCCGTTCAGACGGTTACGAATTTGCTGTAGCTGCTGCGACGCGGAATACATCGCGTTCTGCACGCGCTCCGGCTGGGTTTGCAGGGAAACCAGCTGGCTGTTGTAGGTTGAAAGATCGGACTGGGCCGTTTGCAGATCGTCCAGCAGCTGCGCCACGCGCGACTCCAGCTGGCGCAATGACAGCGTGGCGAGCGTTTTCCGGGTTTCTTCGTCATTATCGACGTCGCTGAGCGCGCTTAGGGCCTCGGTGGCCTTGCGCATGTTTTCCGGTGCCTGAGCGACCTTCTGGCGCAGCTGGGCCGTTTCGGTTTTTATGCGTTCGATCTTATCAAGCGTATCCAGAGTTTCCGTCAGATCCTGCTGAACGAGTTTGTCCTGGGCGGTGAGATCTTTCTGCTTATTCAGGGTATCGAGTTGCGACTGGACCTCGGCACGGGTGGGAACGTCACTGCCGTTGTCTGCACGGGCGTATGAATGCGGTGCGGCTGCAAAGAAAAACAGCAGGATCAAAAAAACGGCCAGAACAGGATGTTTCGAGCGATTGGTGTGCAGCATAGTCGTGAATGTGATCTGAGAAATGACCGAAAATAGTCGGGCGTGAAGAATATCACGCCCGGCTGAAGCAGAATAGTACGACGGAAAGGGTCTCCGATTTTTCTCAGGCGCGATCAGGCAGAAAGCTGAGGATGCTTGCCCTGAAGAGTCGGACAGAGCCGGCACATCTCCAGGAATATCTCAACGTAGCTGCGCGCCTCTGCGTGCAGATCGAACGACTGCGGCGCGAAAAGCCAGTTTTCCATCAGGCCGGAAATATAGCTGCGCATCAGGATCGCTGCCCGGCGTGTCAGCAGCGTCGCGGGAAGCATGTCGGCCTGCATGCATTCCGTGAGAACCTGCTCGATGCGATCGTAGCTTTCCAGACACAGGTCGCGCTGCGCCTGCTGAACCACCGCCATTTCGCCAACGAACTCACATTTATGAAAGATGATTTCCATCATCAGACGACGACGCTCTTCAACAACTGTCGCTTCAAGGATATATACTAGAATTTCTCTTAGCACTGAGAGTGGATCATGAGGGAATTTTGCCCGATACTCACTCTCAAGATCGCTAATGCTGGACTCTGAAAGCTCCCAGATTTCACCGAACAGATCTGACTTGTCTTTAAAATGCCAGTAAATCGCTCCCCGCGTGACGCCCGCGGCCTGAGCAATCTGTGCCAGCGAGGTTGACGAAACACCCTGCTGTGAGAACAAACGCATTGCCACATCCAGAATGTGTTGTCGGGTTTCCAGCGCTTGTTGTTTGGTTTTTCGTGCCATACGTTGATGAATTTACAGGAGTCAGATTTACATACATTTATGAATGTATGTACCATAGCATGACGATAATATAAACGCAGCAATGGGTTTTTAGACTCAGGACCCTTGATCAATTTGAAATCGGACACTCGAGGTTTACATATGAACAAAAACAGAGGGTTAACGCCTCTGGCGGTCGTTCTGATGCTCTCAGGCAGCTTAGCGCTTACAGGATGTGACGACAAACAGGCTCAACAAGGAGCGGAGCAGGTGCCAGAAGTTGGCGTCGTGACGCTCAAATCCGAACCTCTCCAGATCACAACAGAACTACCGGGCCGCACCAGCGCTTACCGCATTGCGGAAGTGCGTCCTCAGGTGAGCGGCATTATCCTGAAACGTAACTTCACCGAAGGCGGTGATGTGAAAGCAGGTGAGTCTCTGTATCAGATTGATCCAGCAACCTACCAGGCGTCTTATGAGAGCGCTAAAGGCGATTTGGCGAAAGCAGAAGCGGCAGCCAAAATTTCGCAGCTGACGTTGAATCGTTACAAGAAACTGCTCGGCACGCAGTACATCAGTCAGCAGGATTACGATACTGCACTGGCCGATGCACAGCAGGCCAATGCGGCCGTTGTGGCAGCGAAAGCGGCTGTAGAAACCGCGCGCATTAACCTGGCCTACACCAAAGTGACCTCCCCTATCAGCGGTCGCATTGGCAAGTCCGCCGTCACCGAAGGTGCGCTGGTACAAAACGGCCAAACCAACGCGCTGGCCACCGTGCAGCAGCTTGACCCGATCTACGTTGACGTCACGCAGTCCAGTAACGATTTCCTGCGTCTGAAACAGGAACTCGCCAGCGGCCAGCTGAAACAGGAAAACGGCAAAGCCAAAGTTGAGCTGGTTACCAACGACGGTATCAAGTTCTCACAGACCGGCACACTGGAATTTTCTGATGTGACCGTCGATCAGACCACCGGCTCTATCACTATCCGGGCCATTTTCCCGAATCCGGATAAAACGCTGCTGCCGGGTATGTTCGTACGCGCCCGCCTTGAAGAAGGGACTAACCCAACCGCACTGCTGGTTCCTCAGCAGGGTGTAACCCGTACGCCACGCGGCGATGCGAGCGCGCTGGTTGTGGGTGCCGATAACAAAGTCGAAACGCGCAATATCACTGCAACGCAGGCGATTGGCGACAAGTGGCTGGTGACGAAAGGTCTGAAAGATGGCGATCGCGTGATTATTACTGGTTTGCAAAAAGTTCGTCCTGGCGCGCAGGTAAAAGCGCAGGAAGTGAAATCTGACGACAAACAACAAGCGTCTGCCGCTGGCCAGTCAGAACAAACCAAGTCTTAACTTAAACAGGAGCCGTTAAGACATGCCTAATTTCTTTATCGATCGCCCCATATTTGCGTGGGTGATCGCCATTATCATCATGCTGGCCGGGGGACTTGCGATCCTGAAGCTGCCTGTTGCGCAATATCCAACGATTGCGCCACCGGCGGTCACGATCTCCGCAACCTACCCGGGTGCTGATGCGAAAACGGTGCAGGATACCGTCACGCAGGTTATCGAACAGAACATGAACGGTATCGATAACCTGATGTACATGTCCTCAAACAGTGACTCAACCGGTACGGTACAGATCACCCTGACGTTTGAATCCGGTACGGATGCGGACATTGCGCAGGTTCAGGTGCAGAACAAACTGCAGCTGGCGATGCCGCTGCTGCCGCAGGAAGTACAACAGCAGGGTGTGAGCGTCGAGAAATCGTCCAGCAGCTTCCTGATGGTTGTCGGCGTAATCAACACCAACGGCACCATGACGCAGGAGGATATTTCCGACTACGTGGGCGCCAACATGAAGGACGCCATCAGCCGTACGTCTGGTGTGGGTGACGTTCAGCTGTTCGGTTCCCAGTACGCGATGCGTATCTGGATGGACCCGAACAAGCTGAACAACTTCCAGCTGACGCCGGTTGACGTGATTAACGCCATCAAAGCGCAGAACGCCCAGGTGGCGGCCGGTCAGTTGGGCGGCACGCCGCCGGTGAAAGGCCAGCAGCTTAACGCGTCTATCATCGCGCAAACGCGTCTGACCTCGGCGGATGAGTTCAGCAAAATTCTGCTGAAGGTGAATCAGGACGGTTCTCAGGTTCGCCTGCGTGACGTGGCGAAAGTCGAGCTGGGCGGCGAGAACTACGACGTTATCGCGAAGTTCAACGGCAAACCGGCTTCTGGTCTGGGTATCAAACTGGCGACAGGCGCTAACGCCCTGGACACCGCGACGGCTATCCGTGCAGAGCTGAAGAAGATGGAACCTTTCTTCCCGTCAGGTCTGAAAATCGTTTATCCGTATGACACCACGCCGTTCGTAAAAATTTCGATTCACGAAGTGGTAAAAACGCTGGTTGAGGCGATTATCCTCGTCTTCCTGGTAATGTACCTGTTCCTGCAAAACTTCCGTGCAACGCTGATCCCAACCATCGCCGTGCCGGTGGTACTGCTCGGGACCTTCGCGGTTCTGGCGATATTTGGCTACTCGATAAACACCCTGACGATGTTCGGGATGGTGCTCGCCATCGGCCTGCTGGTGGATGACGCCATCGTGGTGGTTGAAAACGTCGAGCGTGTGATGGCGGAAGAAGGCCTGCCGCCGAAGGAAGCAACCCGTAAATCCATGGGCCAGATCCAGGGCGCGCTGGTCGGTATCGCGATGGTACTGTCTGCGGTATTTATCCCGATGGCCTTCTTCGGGGGGTCAACCGGTGCGATTTACCGTCAGTTCTCAATCACCATCGTTTCAGCGATGGCGCTGTCGGTGCTGGTTGCGCTGATCCTGACGCCAGCCCTGTGTGCAACCATGCTGAAGCCGATTAAGAAAGGCGGTCACGGCGAGCACAAAGGGTTCTTCGGCTGGTTTAACCGCATGTTTGACAAGAGCACGCACCACTACACCGACAGCGTGGGTAATATCCTGCGCAGCACCGGTCGTTACCTGCTGCTCTACATCATCATCGTGGTAGGGATGGCCTTCCTGTTCGTTCGTCTGCCAAGCTCGTTCCTGCCAGATGAAGACCAGGGCGTGTTCCTGAGTATGGCCCAGCTTCCGGCAGGTGCGACGCAGGAGCGTACGCAGAAAGTGCTGGATGAGATGACCGACTACTTCCTGACGAAAGAGAAAGACAACGTTGAATCCGTGTTTGCGGTTAACGGCTTTGGCTTCGCGGGTCGTGGTCAGAACACCGGTATTGCCTTCGTTTCTCTGAAAGACTGGTCTGAACGTCCGGGCGATGAGAACAAAGTTGAAGCCATCACCGGCCGTGCAATGGCTACCTTCTCGCAGATTAAAGACGCGATGGTCTTCGCCTTTAACCTGCCAGCGATTGTTGAGCTGGGTACGGCGACCGGCTTCGACTTCCAGCTGATCGACCAGGGCGGTCTGGGCCACGAAAAACTGACCCAGGCGCGTAACCAGCTGTTTGGCGAGGTGGCAAAACACCCTGACCTTCTGGTGGGCGTGCGTCCTAACGGTCTGGAAGATACGCCGCAGTACAAGATCGACATCGACCAGGAGAAAGCTCAGGCGCTGGGCGTTTCCATCAGCGACATCAATACCACGCTGGGCGCAGCCTGGGGCGGTAGCTACGTCAACGACTTCATCGACCGCGGTCGTGTGAAGAAAGTGTACGTGATGTCTGAAGCGCAATACCGCATGTTGCCGAACGATATCAACAACTGGTACGTTCGCGGCAGCAATGGCCAGATGGTGCCGTTCTCCTCCTTCTCAACCTCGCGCTGGGAATACGGTTCGCCGCGTCTGGAGCGCTATAACGGCTTGCCGTCCATGGAAATTCTCGGTCAGGCGGCTCCGGGCCGAAGCACCGGTGAAGCCATGAACCTGATGGAAGAGTTAGCCAGCAAGCTGCCAGCAGGTATCGGCTATGACTGGACCGGCATGTCCTATCAGGAACGTCTGTCCGGTAACCAGGCCCCTGCCCTGTACGCCATTTCACTGATCGTGGTGTTCCTGTGTCTGGCGGCGCTGTACGAGAGCTGGTCGATACCGTTCTCCGTTATGCTGGTGGTGCCGTTGGGGGTTATCGGTGCGCTGCTTGCCGCAACCTTCCGCGGGCTGACCAACGACGTTTACTTCCAGGTGGGCCTGCTCACAACCATTGGCCTGTCGGCGAAGAACGCGATACTTATCGTTGAATTCGCCAAAGATCTGATGGAGAAAGAAGGTAAAGGCCTGATTGAAGCAACGCTGGAAGCGGTTCGTATGCGTCTGCGTCCAATCCTGATGACGTCCCTGGCGTTTATCCTCGGCGTTATGCCGCTGGTTATCAGCTCGGGCGCAGGTTCCGGCGCGCAGAACGCGGTAGGTACCGGCGTAATGGGTGGTATGGTCACCGCGACCGTTCTCGCCATCTTCTTTGTACCGGTGTTCTTCGTGGTGGTACGTCGCCGCTTTAGCCGCAAAAATGAAGATGTGGAGCACAATCATTCGGTAGAACATCACTGATACCGGTTTCACATGATAAAAAGGCCGCATTTGCGGCCTTTTTCATTTTCAGAAAAATTCATAAAATAGACTTATTGTGGTTTTATTTATTTTCACCCATCCTGATAAGTCTTATCATAATAATCCGATAAGCTAATCGTAGAATTCAGCGTTGTTTTATTATCAATTCATCGCCTAAAATATTCGGACAATTCCTAAACCATCGTAAATACCGAAGATATCTGAATCCGGACTTCAAATGAAACGTTGCGCTAACTCAATGAATCTTAAGGAACGGATTAAAAAAAGTGTTTTTCAGGATAAAATTGTTCGCGTGAGTGGCCACATTTGCGTAAGCGCTCGCAGGGTAACGTTTTAATTGTAATTTTTCGTAATAGCGCGATGAAATCTTGATCAGAGTGGCTTATAGTTAGAGTTATCAGGAACACAGCACCCGTGTGGCTAAGCAAGTTGTATCCATCCCGACATGATGTTCGGTGAGTAAGAAATCACTCAAAAGGGGATGCGCTATGGACGAGTACTCGCCAAAAAGGCATGATATCGCGCAGTTGAAATTTCTCTGCGAATCCTTGTACCATGACTGCCTCGCCAATCTTGATGAAAGTAACCATGGCTGGGTGAACGATCCAACGTCTGCTATCAACTTACAGCTCAACGAGCTGATTGAGCATATCGCGACCTTCGCACTTAATTATAAAATTAAGTACAATGAAGATAATAAGTTGATAGAGCAAATTGATGAATACCTGGACGACACCTTTATGTTGTTCAGCAGCTACGGCATTAACGCACAGGATTTGCAGAAATGGCGTAAATCAGGAAACCGTCTATTTCGCTGCTTCACGAATGTCAGCAGAGCTAATCCGGTTAGTCTTTCCTGTTAAAATTATTACAAATACTAAGGTGAATTTATGTCTGATAAACCATTAACTAAAGTCGATTATTTGATGCGCCTGCGACGCTGTCAGTCAATTGACACGCTCGAACGCGTTATAGAAAAAAATAAATATGAGCTGTCTGATAATGAACTGGCTGTATTTTATTCAGCCGCCGACCATCGTCTTGCAGAACTGACGATGAATAAACTGTATGACAAGATCCCCTCTTCGGTATGGAAGTTTGTCCGTTAATCCCTGAAGAGGCAGTAAAGGCATTACGACCATTGTTAAGCTGAATTTACCTTTCGAATTACGCTTCACGTGCAAAAGCCAGGCTCCCGTGTAAAACGTCTGTACCCGCAATAATGTTGTGACTTCCGTCACAGCCATTTTTAGGGAACGTTCCCTTTCTGGTTAATCCTCATTACGCTACGTAAAACGATCCCAGAGAGGTTTCCCATGAGTGAAGAAAAACAGAAGATGATTGCGGGTCAATATTACCGCCCTGGCGATAACACGCTGAGGTCAGACCGTTTACGCGCGCGTCAACTTGTTCACCGCTATAATCATACCGCGCCCGATGAGAAAGCCGAGCGTAGCGCGCTGCTGGCCGAGCTGCTGGGGCAAAGTGAAGGTGCCTACATCGAGCCGAGCTTCCGCTGCGATTACGGCTATAACATCTATCTGGGTAAAAATTTTTACGCCAACTTCGACTGCGTCATTCTTGACGTCTGCCCTGTTCATATTGGTGATAACTGTATGCTCGCGCCGGGTGTCCATATTTATACTGCCACCCATCCTCTGGATGCGGCCGAACGCAACAGCGGGCTTGAGTACGGTAAGCCGGTCACTATTGGGCATAACGTGTGGATCGGCGGGCGTGCGGTTATTAACCCGGGCGTGACGATTGGTGATAATGCGGTTGTGGCCTCCGGGGCCGTGGTGACCAAAAGCGTGCCGGCCAATGCCGTCGTGGGCGGGAATCCGGCAAAAATCATAAAAATGCTCTAAACGCCCCTGAGTAACTGTTATGCATTTTCCCGGCATAACTGTTACTTTCTTCGCGCAGATCCCTCTCATAAAATAGGCAGATCACCTGTATTTTCAACAATCATAAAGGCAAAAAATGACCGAGATACAGCGCCTGCTCATCGCCACCATCGACGATCTTAATGTTCGCGAAAAACGTGACAACCGCCCGCGCTTTAGCATCAGCTTTATTCGTAAGCATCCCGGTTTGTTTGTCGGCATGTATGCAGCCTGGCTGGCAACGCTTATCGTGATGCTGAGGTCCGACACGCTGGCAGATTCCGTCTGGCTGCTGGTTGTTCTGTTCGTGGTGTTTAACGCGTTCTTCTTTTTCGACGTCAATCCGCGTTACCGGTATGAAGACATCGACGTACTCGATTTCCGCGTGTGCTACAACGGGGAATGGTATAACACGCGCTATGTGCCGCCTGAACTTATCGACACCATAATGCGCTCACCTTCAGTCGACCCCGGTCTTAAGGAAAAGCTGAAAAAAATGGTTTCGACCAAAGGTGAACTCTCGTTTTATGACGTTTTCACGCTCTCCCGCCCTGCCAACGGCTAACGGGCCCCTCCCTGGAAAAGGCGCTAAGCGTTTGTTTAGCGCCTTTTTTTACCCCCCTGAACCGCTTTAAAGCGCGGGTTGGATTTGCAAATAACGTACAGACGCCCTTTGCGCTTCACGATCTGACAGTCAGGATGGCGCTGTTTTGCGCTGCGCAGCGAGTTAAGTACCTGCATGGCTAGCCTCGCTTCGCGTCAAGAAAACCGCCAAAACGCTTGCGGAAGCGTGCCGCGCTACCGTCCGTCGAGAAGGTCTTCTGCTTCCCGGTATAGAACGGATGTGACTTTGACGAGACGTCAAGGGTGACGTAAGGATACGTGTTGCCATCGAGCTCAATCTCGCGGTCTGTCTTAATCGTCGAACCGACCTTAAAGAATTCATTGGCCGTGGTGTCGTGAAACACAACGGTACGATAGGTTGGATGGATATTGGGTTTCATTTCAGGCTCTCATGTATTGTTATAACATAACAAAATACTATCCGAGCCTTGATGCAAAAACAACCCTTCTGATAATGCAGCGGATCGCGGTATTTTTATGAAAGGCTTATCCGAGTACCTGCCTGAGAATTTCGCATGCTATAACTATATCATTTAGCGATAAAATCTTTCTTCACTGGCGAGCAGACTCAGAGCCTCCGGCGGGCAGATAAGAAGGAAACAGCAGCATGAAAACCCGACACCTGGTCAGTCTGGTAACAGGCGTACTGATCTTTTCTGTGCTGGTCCCGGTTTGCCTCAGCATCTGGCTGGCTCATCGCCAGGCAGAGGAAAAATTTGTGGATGCGCTGGACAACTATGCCTCACGCGTCCTGGTACGTACCGACAGGGTTGTCGCTCAGGCAAAGCAGGCGCTTACACACCTGCAAACCTTTGACGCCCCGCCCTGCAGTCCCCTGCATTTACATGAAATGCGTCGGGTCGCCTTTTCATGGCGCTACGTTCAGGAAGTCATGTACATCGACAGCCTGAAACCGCTCTGCTCTTCGCTTGAACAGTCCAGTAATACCGCGACCTTACCGCCCCCTTTGCGCATCACCGGGGATGGCTACAGCGCGTGGCTCACCTCGCAAAACGATCTGGGCATTCACCGCTATATGGTTGTGATGGGGAAAGGACACTACGTGGTAATGATCGATCCGGCGTCGCTTGTGGACGTCGTCCCGTTCGGCGAAATTACGACGGATGCGGCTCTGGTGGGCAGCACAACCCATCTTATCTTCGCCAGCAGCAACCGCCTCGATCCGCATCTTCTCAGGTATGTTAAGGATCGGCAGGATGTGACGAGCGTCCGGTACAACGGCTCAATGTACATTCTTAAGCCCGTACCCGAGCTGGGCTTTACGGTGATTGCCTGGGCGTCGCTAAAACCCCTGGCGGAAACCTGGCACCAGCAGCTGTTCATCTGGCTACCGGTGGGTATGCTGATAAGCCTGCTCGCAGCCCTTATTGTCCTGCGGATCCTCCGCCGCCTGCAGTCCCCGCGCAACCGCCTGATCGACGCGATCAACAACCGCGAGATCCAGGTTCACTATCAGCCTATCGTGGCGCTTTGCAGCGGCAGGCTGGTGGGGGCTGAAGCCCTGATGCGCTGGCCGCAGCCGGATGGCAGCAACCTGGCGCCGGATCTTTTTGTGCCCCTGGCAGAGGAAACGGGGCTCATCTCTCAGCTGACGCAGCTGGTGGTCAGCAGGGTATTTGAGGATCTGGGATACTGGCTGCATCTTCACCCGGAGCTGCACATATCCATCAACCTTGCGCCCGGTGATCTAACCTCTCCCGAGCTGCCCCGTCAGTTGAGCAAGCTTCTGAACAAATGGGAAGTTCATCCGCAGCAAATCGCCCTTGAATTAACCGAGCGCGGGTTTGCCGATCCCGCCGTCAGCGCGCCGGCCATCGCCGCGTTTCGCCGTTCCGGGCACGCCATCTATATTGATGATTTCGGTACGGGCTACTCCAGCCTGAGCTATTTGCAGGATCTGGACGTGGATATTCTGAAGATCGATAAATCCTTCGTGGATGCGCTGGAGTATAAAAACGTCACGCCGCATATCATCGAAATGGCAAAATCGCTAAAGCTGGCGATGGTGGCGGAAGGGATTGAAACGGAGGGGCAGCTGGCATGGCTGCACCGCCACGGCGTGCAGTACGGACAGGGCTGGTACTACAGCAAGGCGCTGCCAAAAGAGGATTTCATCGTCTGGGCCGGGCAAAATATCAGCAAGCCTTCCTCCTGAGCGGGGTGACGCGGCCACTGGCGTGGCCGCGCGTTACGTCTCAGCCGTTCTGCTGCCAGCTAAAGCTGTAGCGCAGCTGGCGGTTTTGCAGGATGAAGGCCGGCGCCACGCTCGGGCTCCAGGAGTCATCTCCCCCAACGCCCATGTGGAAAGCATCCAGGTTCAGCCAGCTGCCCGCCTCTTCCCGCAGCAGATGCTGATGCGTTGCCTCAGTCAGCTGCCGCTGACCGTAGCGGCTCAGGGAGAAATGGAACTGCCCCTGCAGCTGATGCGAGCCAAACGACAGCTCGCGGGTGTCGCAGCGCAGGCCGTTTTCCGACGGAAAGATATACGGCGTATGCATGGCCTTCAGCGGTAACGCCCAGCGTCCCTGCTGCGCCGCCAGCTTTCTGTCCGGATAGTTTTCCAGCGGACCCAGCCCCAGCCAGCGTACCGTTTCCGGAATATCCACCAGCATAACGCTCAGGCCCACCCGGGCAGGCTCCGGAATATCGGACGCCACCGTCACCTGCACATCACCGTGCAGCACGCCGTGGTCATCAATCCGCCAGATCTTGCGGCTCACGAACAGCGCTCTGTCCCGGTATTCCCAGACGTGCTGCGTGGTCACCACGGCTTCACGCTCGTGCTGCTCCGCTTCACACCGGAGCAGGCGTGGCGACATCTCATACATACCCGCCGCCTTCCAGCGCTCTACCCATGCGTTCGGATCGATGCGGGTCGCCTCGCTGACGCCAATATCATTGTCCAGCGGCGCGCGGGTAAAGTTATCCGTGACAGGAGTAAGCAGCGTTTCAGCGCCCGCATTCCACCACTGGACCAGGTTCCCGGTGATGCGGCAAAACTGCCAGCGCTGCTGCTGATGGATGATATCCAGCACCTCGTCCTGCACCGTTAGCTGCGGGGCCGTCCCGCCCGCCTTCGGTGGCGCAACGTACAGCGGAGCCGGTAGCGGCCATTGATCCCAGGCACAGCGGTGGCCGGACGGAGACCATGGCGTGCTCTTAGGTTGAACGATCTCAACGTTGAGCCAGACCTCACCCGGTCCGGCGGCAAGCGCAGGCAAAGGGATCTCAACGCGCTGTACTTCCTGCGGCGCGACAGAGAGCGCAATCTCGCCGGAGGCCACCGCCGCCCCGTCACGCGCTACGGACCAGTGCAGCTGTTCGTTGTCGGTATGACGGAACAGATAGTCGCTTTGTGCCTCAACCACCAGCGGAGAAGTACTCACCAGCGTAAAGGTGAAAAACTGCTGGGCACGCTGCGCCTCGTAAAGGGCTGGATGCGGAGTGCGGTCCGGGAACACCAGTCCGTTAAGGCAGAACTGACGATCGTTAGGCTTATCGCCAAAATCCCCGCCGTAGGCCCAGAATGGCGTGCCGTTCTCGTCTTCCTTCGTCAGCGCCTGATCGACCCAGTCCCAGACAAAGCCTCCCTGCAGCCGGGGATGGCTGCGGAACGCCTGCCAGTAGCTGGCGAAACCGCCAAAGCTGTTGCCCATCGCGTGCGCATACTCGCACAGGATCAGCGGGCGCGTTTCCTCCGGCATGCCGATCCACTTTTTAATCGACCACTTCGGCCCCGCCGGGAACGGCTGATCCCAGTCGACGCGGGCATACATCGGGCAAACGATATCGGTTGCCGCCGTATTGGCCCCGCCGCCTTCATACTGCACCGGGCGCGTGGGATCGGTGGTTTTCAGCCAGCGGTACAGCGCGTCGTGGTTCGCTCCATGACCCGACTCATTGCCCAGGGACCAGATGATAATTGACGGGTGATTACGGTCACGCTGGACCATACGGGTGACGCGCTCGCTCATGGCAGGCAGCCAGCGCGGGTCGTCCGCAAGGCGGCTCATCGGCACCATGCCGTGGGTTTCGATATTCGCCTCGTCGACCACGTACAGGCCATAGCGATCGCACAACGTGTACCACAGAGGATGGTTCGGGTAGTGCGAACAGCGCACGGCGTTGAAGTTATGCTGCTTCATCAGCTCAATGTCGCGGCGCATGGTGGCTTCGTCCATCACCTGACCCCTTTCAGGATGGTGCTCGTGGCGGTTCACGCCGCGGATCAGCAGCGGTTTGCCGTTGAGCTTCAGCAGGCCGTTGCTGATTTCAACGCGCCTGAAGCCGACATCGCAGGCCTCGGTCTCCAGCACGGTGCCCTGCGCATCTCTGAGCGTTATGGTCAGGCGATAAAGTGCCGGCGTTTCGGCGCTCCACAGCGCGGGGGCGTTTACCGGTATCGCAACCGTAAGCCGCTCCGCCCAGCTGCCGCGCTCGTCCACGACGGCCGAGCCTGGCTTTTGAACGGCGCGCGCGCAGGCTTCGCCATTACGCCACAGGGTAAACGCCACCTCGCACCCGGCGTAGCGTGATCCTTCCAGCGCAACGTCTGCCCGGAGTACCGCCCGATCGCATTCGGCATTCAGGTCGGTCACAATCCGGTAATCGGCGATCCGCGTTTCTGGCTTGTGCAGCAGCGAGACGTCGCGGAATATGCCGCTCATCCGCCACATATCCTGATCTTCCAGATAGCTGCCGTCGCACCAGCGCAGTACCATCACCGCCAGGCGGTTCTGACCCGGGCGCAGCACGGGGCTGAGATCGAACTCGGCAGGCAGGCGGCTGTCCTGTGAATAGCCAATCCACGTGCCGTTACACCACAGATGAAAAGCCGAATTAACTCCGTCAAAGACGATGCGGGTTTGCCCGCCGTGCAGCCAGGCCTCCTCCACGTCAAATGTGAGCGAGTAACAGCCGGTAGGGTTTTCAGCCGGAACATACGGCGGGTTCACCGGAAATGGGTAGGTGACGTTGGTATAAATGGGGGTATCGAACCCCTGCATCTGCCAGTTTGACGGCACGGGCATCCCGACGGCATCAGCGAGATCGTCCGTCACCCACGCCTCGGGCACCAGCTCTGGCGCGGCGTAGAAATTAAATCGCCAGCGGCCGTTAAGCGAGCGCTTGCTCAGCGAAGGCTTATCCTCACGGGCGAACGTTTCTTCACGCCAGCTGTGAAAAGGCGCGTGTGCGGGCAGACGGTTCCACTGCGTCACGCCGGGGTTTTCCCAGTCACGACGAGCGAGAAGTGCGCTGAGGGTCAGCGGGGGGATAGAAGACATATTAACCTCTTTGCGAAGCGCTCACAATTTATAGCCAACATGCCCTGGTAAACGGTCGCGGTAAAGGCCGAGATCGTCACCAGGCGAGCCCGATCACAAAAGCGTCAGCCTCGGGCCAGCTTCTCCGCCAGCAGCGCCAGCGCTCTGAGCTGTTGCGCCAGCGCTTCACGATCGGCCTGCTGCCCGGCGCGCGGTGCAGTGGAATGGCGAACGATCAACGTAACGGGAAGTTGTTTCTGCCAGCGCGTTTCGCTACGGGCTGGTGCCAGAAGCCATTCCACGCTGCGCTCGCCGGCTTCACGGAACGCCTGCCGAACGGTGGTAAGCGGGGGTGAAAACCAGGCGCTGTCGGCGGTATCATCAAACCCGACCACCGAAATCTGGCCCGGTATCGCTATGCCTTTTTCCGCACAGGCGCGCATGACGCCGAGCGCCATCTGATCGTTTGCGACGAGTATCGCCTCCGGCAGCGCCGGACCCGCCAGCAGGTGATGCCCTTTCTCATAGCCAGAGGCCGCGCTCCAGTCACCGTGCGCCACAGCCAGCGCGTCCACGCCTGCCTTAGCCAGCGTGGTTTTCCATCCCGCCAGACGTGCCCGGGCAGAGACAGAACTTTCCGGCCCGGCGAGCAGAGCGATTCGCCGGTGCCCGAGCGAAAGCAGATGCTCCGCCCCCAGGCTGGCACCCTGCCCCGCATCGAACACGAGGCTGTTCACCCGCGCGGAAGGGGACACGTCGAGAAAAAGCACCGGAACCGGCGAAGCCATGTCCTGTAGCGCTTCTGCCTGCGTATCCTCCAGCGGAACGTTCACCAGCAGCGCCTCCACGCGCTGGGCCAGCAGCTCCTGCAGGGCGGCCCCGCACCGGGCAGGCCGATCCACCATCGAGATAAGCACGCTTGCCCCCTGCTCCACCGCGCGGGATTTTACGGCTGAGGCAATTTGCGACGGCGCGTGCAGCGCAAGATCGGCCGTGATCAGCCCCAGCGTGCGGGTGCGCTTTCCGGCCAGCTGCTGCGCGCCGCGGTTAGGCACATAGTGCAGCTCCGCCATGGCCTGCCGGACCTTTTCCCGCGTGCGGGGAGAAACGTGCTCCGCGTCGTTAATCACGCGGGAAACGGTCTGATAAGAAACGCCCGCCACGCGGGCAACGTCATAAAGAGTGATGGCTTTCATGCATTCTGACATCGCAAAAAGAGAAGCCGCTATTCTGGCACAGTTACGCCATTAAAGCCTGTGAGCGCTTCGCAAAATCAAACAATGCGCTCCGGCCGCGGTGCGGTCAGCCCCCGTGGCTTCTGGCGAAACCACGGCAAACAGAGCTGGATCAGCGGGCCGATGGTTAACGCATACAGCACGGTTCCGACGCCAAACGTTCCGCCGAGCAGGCAGCCGATGAGTAACACGCTCACCTCAATGGCGGTGCGCACGCTGCGAATCGACCAGCCCAGCCGGGCGTGAATGCCGGTCATCAGGCCGTCGCGCGGGCCTGCGCCAAACCCCGCGCCGATATACATCCCGGTGGCAATGGCGTTCACCACGATGCCGGATACCAGCAGGGTAATGCGCACGGGCATCGAGGTAAGTTCCGGCAAAAGCGCCATTGACGCGTCTGCCGCCAGGCCGATACAAATGACGTTGCTGAGGGTGCCGAGACCGGGACGCTGGCGCAGCGGGATCCACAGCAGCAGCACCGCGGCCCCGGTCAAAATAATCACCGTGCCGATGCTTAACCCGGCCTGGATTGCCACTCCAAGGTGAAACACGTCCCAGGGATCGACCCCGAGATCCGAGCGTATGAACATGGCGGTTGATAGCCCGTAGAGGCCTAAGCCGGCATAAAGTTGTACCAGACGACGTACCATTTTATCTTCTCCGAAGAACCAGGCTTCCATCTTCGGTGAAAATGGCACTATGATTAATGTCCAGTTTTCAAATAGTGGACTGCACATGTCATCACGTCGTTTTGGGAGCCAGTCTCTGGCACGTCTGTTAGGCCACTGGCAGCATGCCGCTTCCCGTACTCCGCTGTGGCGCCAGCTGGCCGATGCGCTACGGCTGTTAATTCTCGACGGCAGGCTGGCGCTGTATACCCGTCTGCCCGGCGAGCGGGAGCTGGCAGCCGCGCTTGACGTCAGCCGGACCACCATCAGCAGCGCGCTGGCCCACCTGCGGGACGAAGGGTATCTGGAGAGTCGTCACGGCAGCGGTTCGCGGGTTATCCTGCCAGACAGCCGCGCCGTGCCCACCCTCTCTACGGCAAGCGCCGCGCTCGATCTCTCTACCGCCGCACTCAACGCGGGACCCGAGATCCATCAGGCTTACACCCACGCGCTTGCGGCCATCACGCCGCATCTGGCGCTGACGGGGTACGAAAGGCTTGGCCTGCCGGCGCTGCGTGAGGCCATCGCCATCCGCTATACCGCGCGTGGACTGCCAACCCGGCCAGACGAAGTGATGGTGGTAAACGGCGCCGTCAGCGGCTTTGCCCTGGTCTTACGCATGTTGACCGGCCCCGGCGATCGCGTGGTGGTAGATCATCCAGGCTACCCGCTGGCGATAGCCGCTATTCAGGGCGCGCTCTGCCGTCCCGTGGGCGTCTCGCTTCCTGAGACGGGCTGGGATACCGATGGTTTTGCCGCAACGCTTGCCCAGACCGCTCCTCGTCTGGCCTATCTGATGCCGGATTTTCATAATCCGACGGGGCGCTGCATGGACGCCGCAACGCGCCAGACGCTAGCCGACATCGCCGCGCAAACCCGCACCACGCTGGTGGCAGATGAAACGATGGTCGATCTCTGGTTTGACGCGCCCCCGCCGCCGCCGCTGGCCGCGTTTAACCCGGAGGCCGACGTGATTACGCTGGGTTCCGCTGGAAAAAGCTTCTGGGGCGGGCTACGCCTCGGCTGGATCCGCGCCTCGTCCCGCACTATCGCCACGCTCGCCCAGACGCGCGACGCGCTGGATCTGGGCTCGCCTGTGCTCGAACAGCTGGCCACGCTCTGGCTTATCGAAAACGGTGAGACGTTCCTGCCCGCTCGCCGAAAAATGCTGGCTGAACGGCGCGACCGCTGCGGACAGATGCTGCGGGAACATTTTCCCGAATGGCGCTTTCATAAGGCGGAAGGCGGGCTTTCATACTGGATTGAGCTACCCGGCCCGCTGGCGACCCAGCTGGCCGCGCGTGCGGAATCAATCGGGATCACCATGGGCACCGGCACGCGCTTTGGGCTTTCAGGGGCGTTTGACCGCTACCTGCGGATGCCCTTCTCGCTCAACCCGCCCGAACTTGAAGCGGCATTACTGCGGATCAAACCCCTGTGGCTTGCCCTAAATAACAGCACGCCGCCGGTAAAGCGGAGCCTAGTGTAAATTATTCGACAGAAACAATAAAAACTGCTGACTGTAACGCATGCAGTCAGCAGTTTTCATAACGGCAAGCTTAATGTTGAGGAGGGATCGGGAAGCCTTTCAGGGAAATAATAAAATTATCCCCTTCTTTCTTTATTTTTGCACCGGTATCACACCAGTCAGATGCAATTCTAAAGAACTCATCGCTTCCTACATTCCAGCCGAGACGGACGTGCTTCACGTAGCCGGAACGCAACAGGCTGCAGGCCTCGTTGTAGTCACTGGCAGTCGACAGTTGTTGTTTCATTTTCTCTTCTTCAGAAGTTTACGTAGTGCTTTGATTTCTTTAGGAGTAAATGGAGTTACGCTCTCTTCTTCCGTATGCTGATTATCAATATCCTCTTCCGATACTCCCGCCTCTTCTACTGCTTCAAATGCCAGCAGCAGCAGTTTCTCCGTGGTCACGCTTAAATTCTCATTATTTACTTCCGCATAGTGGCGAAGTCTTTCTTTTAGCGCTTCATCAATTTTAACGTTTAATACCGCAGTCACCATAATTGTCACATCCCTTCGGAATACGTGTTTTATTTAATACACGAAGATAACATTCTTATCCAGATATATATTTTTTGCTTATAACAACAAAAAGACGCCCGATAATAAAATGACAGTCTATTATTACAGGTTTATGACAATATTATTTCAATTGAATGAAAGATATATTACGCGGACCGTAACAGGCACAGTAATAACAGGGATATTCTGAAGAAAAGATGGGGAAGCACAAATGGGTGGGGGCCCTGCCAGCTACATCCCGGCACCCACGTCGTCTGCCCTGGCTGCTTCCTTCCGGACCTGACCTGGTGAACAGAGTAGCGTTGCGGGAGAACCAACAGAGCCCCCATTGAGAGCGTTGATAACCAACGCGCTGGCGCATTATCCCTGTGGTGCACCTCAATTGCAAGCCGTCGGCAACCGGATGCTGGATTATTGCGCAAACTGGCGAAGCAATCCGCGTTATCTTCGTTTACCATTGCCCTTCGCGGATTATTCCTCAGGAGTAACGATGGACGAACATGACACTTTTCCGCAGCGAGTATGGCAGATTGTGGCCTCTATCCCCGAAGGCTGCGTGACGACCTACGGCGAGGTCGCCCGGCTGGCGGGTTCACCGCGCGCGGCGCGTCAGGTAGGCGGTGTGCTGAGACGGCTGCCGGAGGGGAGCACGTTACCCTGGCATCGGGTGGTCAACCGACATGGAGAAATCTCCCTCACCGGGCCAGATTTGCAGCGTCAGCGTCAGGCTTTACTGTCTGAGGGGGTGCAGGTAACCGGTTCTGGCAGGATTGATATGCAAAGGTATCGCTGGGAATACTGACGCCCTCTTCAGAAAGATGAAGAGGGCGAGAGGAAATTACAGCTGCGTTGGCGCCGTTGGCAGCGTCGGCTGATTGGTCTGCGTTGCAACAGGCACTTCAGTTTGCTGTACCGGGACCAGGGTCAGGTCGATTTTAGTGCCGCCTTTGTTAACCGCTTCCTGCACGGTATCGGTGATAAAGACCAGCTTATCGTTGATCGTTACCGCCGCGCTCAGGAGGATACGCGCGTTTGGCTGCACGTCAGACGGGTTGTACGGCAGCACGAAGCTGAACGGTGCCTGTTTACCCTCTGTACGAACTGCACGCTGTGCAAGCACTTTAGACGGTGCATCCGCCAGAGACGCATCGGATAACGTGACCGTTAAAACCGCGTCCGGCGGCAGAGCAACTTTCTGTTTGATCCAGATGGTACCGGACACGTTAGGCTGTCGAATAGCTTGCTGTGAAAGGGTGTTAATCCCGTTTGGGGTCGCCGTTGGTACCGCTACATCGGCACTCTTATCCGCACAGGCGGACAACGCCACCGCCATTGCAACACCGCTTAACATAGGCACGAGTTTCATTGAAGTCTCCTTATCATCAATGCACCGGCGGGATCGATCCCATCCGATGTCGTTTTATTCACATAACGTAAACAAGTGTGGCACAAATCACGGATTTATGCCTAATTTTGCCCAGGTATTAAGATAATTCCACCCATCGGACCACTATCGTTTCTGCGTTATACTCAGCCTATCTTTCGCCACGGCGTTTATTGAGGACGACTATGAGTCAGGCACTGAACAATCTGCTGACATTACTGAACCTGGAAAAAATAGAAGAAGGGCTTTTTCGCGGGCAGAGCGAAGATCTGGGGTTACGCCAGGTATTTGGCGGCCAGGTCGTAGGACAGGCGCTTTATGCAGCAAAGGAGACGGTTCCGGCAGACCGACTGGTGCACTCGTTCCACAGCTATTTTTTACGCCCCGGTGACAGCGCTAAGCCGATTGTGTACGACGTGGAGGTTCTGCGTGACGGCCAAAGCTTCAGCGCGCGCCGCGTCGCCGCCGTTCAGCATGGAAAACCCATCTTTTACATGACCGCCTCGTTCCAGGCGCCAGAGCCGGGTTATGAGCATCAAAAAACGATGCCCCCTGCCCCGTCGCCGGACGATCTGAAATCGGAAACCGACATCGCCCGCGCGCTGGCCCACCTGCTGCCTCCGCAGGTGAAGGAGAAGTTTCTGTGCGATAAGCCACTGGAGATCCGCCCCGTCGAATTTCATAACCCCATGAAGGGGCACACCGCTGAGCCCGCTCGCCAGGTGTGGATCCGCGCCAACGGCAGCGTACCGGCAGATTTGCGCGTGCATCAGTACCTGCTGGGCTATGCGTCAGATTTCAACTTCCTGCCGGTTGCGCTACAGCCCCACGGCGTCGGTTTCCTGGAAAAAGGGATGCAGGTCGCCACCATCGACCACTCCATGTGGTTCCACCGCCCGTTCGACATGAACGAGTGGTTGCTCTACAGCGTGGAAAGCACCTCAGCGTCCAGCGCCCGCGGGTTTGTTCGCGGGGAGTTTTATACGCAGGATGGCGTGCTGGTAGCGTCGACGGTTCAGGAAGGGGTCATGCGTAACAGGGGATGATGTTGCCCTCACCTCTCCCGCGGGTAAGGGAATACAGACTAAAACGGCAACCAAAGGTTGCCGTTTCGCTTTTTATTATGCGTTATACGCATTCTCACCGTGGCTGTTGACGTCCAGGCCTTCGCGCTCCTGCTCTTCCGGCACGCGCAGCCCGACGGTCATATCCGCCAGCTTGTAGCCGATAAAGGCCACAACCCCCGACCAGACAACGGTAATGGCGATGCTTTCCAGCTGTACCAGCACCTGATGCATCATGGTCACGCCTTCCGCGTAGCCGACGCCGCCCAGGGACTGCGCGGCAAAGATGCCTGTCATTATGCAACCGATGATGCCGCACACGCCGTGCACGCCGAATACGTCACACGGATCGTCCACGCGCAGAACGCGTTTCAGCGCGGTAACGCCCCACAGCCCCGCCAGTCCGGCGACGATACCAATCAGCAGCGCGCCGCCGACGCCCACGTAGCCACACGCCGGGGTGATACCCACCAGGCCGGCAATCGCCCCTGAGCAGGCTCCCAGCAGCGAGGGCTTGCCGCGAACGGCCCACTCGCCGAATACCCAGGAGAGGATAGCGCCAGCCGTTGCCACAACGGTATTCACGAAGGCCAGCGCGGCGATTTCGTTGGCGGCACTGGCGGAACCGGCGTTAAAGCCGAACCAGCCAAAGTAGAGGATAGCGGTACCGGTGAAGACCATCGGCAGGTTGTGCGGCTTGAATGCTTCCTTCCCGAAGCCCACGCGTTTGCCAATCAGGTAGGCGCCCACCAGGCCTGCTACCGCGGCGTTAATATGCACAACGGTACCGCCCGCAAAGTCCAGCGCGCCATGAGAGGCCAGCAGACCACCGCCCCAGACCATGTGCGCGATCGGGATGTAGGAGAGGGTCAGCCAGACCACCACGAAAATCAGTACCGCAGAGAAGCGAATACGCTCGGCCAGCGCCCCCACAATCAGCCCCACGGTGATGCAGGCGAACGAGCCCTGGAACGCGACATGGATATACTGATAGAAGCTGCCCATCACCGCGGTCAGCTCGATGTTTTTCAGCATCGCCCAGTTAACGTTGCCGAAGAAGGCATTACCCTCGCCGAAGGCCAGCGAGTAGCCATAAACCACCCACAGCACGCACACCAGCGCGAACGTGACGGCAACCTGCGTTAGCATGGAGAGTACGTTTTTGCCGCGGATCAGGCCGCCGTAAAACAGCGCGATGCCCGGAATAGTCATGAACAGCACCAGCGCGGTGCAGATCATCATAAAGGCGTTATCGGCTTTGTCTGCCACGGCAGGTGCCGCCATTGCCAGGCCCGGCAGCAGCGCCAGCGACCCCAGACCCGTTTTGATTGTTGCTATCTTCATTTTCTCGATCCCTATCACTGTGTGCCAGGAGTTACTTACAACGCCGCTTCGTCGGATTCGCCGGTACGGATGCGAATGACGCGCTGAAGTTCGGCAACGAAAATTTTGCCGTCGCCAATTTTGCCGGTGTAGGCCGCTTTGCTTACGACATCAATCACTTCATCGAGCTGATCGTCCGCAATCGCCACGTCAATCTTCACTTTTGGCAGGAAGTTAACGCTGTATTCTGCCCCGCGATAAAGCTCGGCATGACCTTTCTGACGCCCAAAGCCTTTCACTTCGGTGACAGTCAGTCCCTGAATACCCATGGAAGACAGCGCTTCACGCACGTCTTCGAGTTTGAATGGTTTGATTACCACCGTAACCAGCTTCATAAATCCTCTCCTGTCAGAATTCGGTAATGGCCGCAGCTAACACGAAGGGGATATTGCAAAGGGTGTGCCAGAAATGAAATACGAGCAGGAAAGCGGCGCGGTGCGCGGTGCCCGGAGAACGGCAAAAAAAAACGCACCATGACGGTGCATGGCGCGTTTCGGTTTTGCACCAACAGTTGAGTCTGTTAGCGCATTGCCTTGTTATGGTGCATCAGGCGCTGAGCGACTCTTCCTCGCGCGCGCTGGCGGCCAGCTCGTCGCCTGCCAGCTGCAACTGATACATCTGCCAGTAGCGTCCTTTTGCCTCCAGCAGCTGGCGGTGCGTTCCCTGCTCAACGGCCTGTCCGCGGTGCAGCACCAGAACAGTATCCGCATCGACGATCGTTGAGAGACGGTGGGCGATCACCACAAGCGTAGTGCGATCCCGTACGGCAGCCAGCGCCTGCTGGATCGCCTGCTCGGTGCCGGAGTCGATGCTGGCGGTGGCTTCGTCCAGAATTAACACCTGCGGCGTATCAATCAGCACGCGCGCCAGCGCCAGAAGCTGCTTTTGCCCGACGGACAGGTTGTTGCCCTGTTCACCCAGTCTGGTATTGATTCCCTCGCTTAACCCGCGCGCCAGATCCGCCAGCTGCACG
Organism: Enterobacter cloacae complex sp. P40C2; assembly: GCF_014930695.1. NCBI lineage: Bacteria > Pseudomonadati > Pseudomonadota > Gammaproteobacteria > Enterobacterales > Enterobacteriaceae > Enterobacter > Enterobacter cloacae complex sp. P40C2. Next base: position 40,544 of record NZ_JADBRP010000010.1, read on the forward strand.
GTTTCCAGCACTTCCCAGACCTGCTCCTGGGTAAAGGGCCGCCCCAGCGTAACGTTGGCGTAGAACGTATCGGCAAGCACCACCGGATCCTGCTGCACCATCGCGACGCCCCTGCGCAACGCGGCGTGGCTAAGCGACGAAAGCGGACGTCCATCCAGACGGATCTCCCCCTGCGTCAACGGATAGTAGCCCATCAGCAGGCTGGCGAGCGTGCTTTTGCCGCTGCCGGTGTGCCCGACCAGCGCGACGAACCCGCGCGACGGCACGTTAAGGTTGATATCCTGCAAAACAAGCTGGTCGTCTCGGTAGGCGAACGAGACATTGTCAAACGCGATGGATCCGCTTTCCAGGGGACGTTCGTCACTGCCGTAGGTCTGGCGCGGCCTGTCCATCAGTTCGAACACGCGCTCGCCCGCGACCACCGCCTGTTGCAGCATCGATTGCTGCGTGGTGAGTTCAATCAGTGGTTCATTAAGGCGGCCAAGGTAGCTGATAAACGCGTACAACACCCCAACTTCAATGGTTCCGCGCGTCGTCAGGCCGAACAGCATCAGCAGCCCGCACAGCACCAGCGCCGAGAAGAGGCTCAGCAGCGGACGTAAAAGGAAACCGTCCAGGCGTAACGTCTGCATCCGCGCCATATAGTGCGAGCGGCTGGCTTCCCCCATTCGCTCGCCAAAACGCGCCTGCTGGCGAAACTGCTGAATAACGCTCATGCCGTTGATCACTTCGTTGAAGCCATCATTGATATCCGCAAGGTAAGCGCGCACGCGGCGCACGATCGGCGTGCTGTAGCGCTGGTAAATCACCATCACGATCAGCACCGCCGGGAAAATGGTGATTGCCACCAGCGCCATCCGCCAGTCCAGGCTGAACATCGCCACCAGCATCGCGCCAATCAGCGCGGCACTGCGCAGAACCGTTGCGACAACGGTGACGTACAGGTCGCGGATCACTTCGGTGTCGTTGGTGACGCGCGAAATCACCTGCCCGACCGGCTGGGTATCAAACTCGCTCAGCGGCTGGCGCAGCGCGGCATCCATCACGTCCGTGCGCAGCTGCTGCACCACGCCCACGGCGGCCCGGTTAAACAGCAGTGACTGCGCGTAATGCAGCCCCGCCGCCGTCAGCTGTAGCCCGACGTACGCCACGCCCAGCCCGGCGACCAGGCCGAGAGGCAAATAGCTCTTCGCCACCATGTTATCGATGAAATAGCTGATAAGCAGCGGGCCGGTCACCTCCGCAATCGCGGCGATCCACAGCAGCAGCACGGCGATGGAAAGCGGCTTACGCCACGGTGAGCCGTAGGCCAGCAGACGTTTTAGCGTCGGCCACATCTTTCCAAACTTACGCATCGACGACCTCCTCATCCAGCGCGGCCTCAAGCTGCTGATAGCGGTACATATCCCGATACCAGCCGGCCTGCTCTGCGAGCTGGTCATGCTGACCGCGCTGGGCAATATGCCCGTGCTGAAGCACCAGAATTTCGCTGGCTTCGGTAAGCGCCGACAGACGGTGCGCGCTGATGATGACCGTGCGCCCCTCCCCCCACTGGCGAAGGTTATGCAGAATTTGATGCTCGGTACGCCCGTCAACCGCCGACAGCGCGTCATCCAGAATCAGGATCTCAGCGTCCAGCAGCAGCGCGCGGGCAATGGAGATGCGCTGCTTTTGTCCGCCGGAGAGCATCACGCCCCGCTCTCCGACTTCCGTATCGTAGCCCTGCGGCAGGCGCAGAATATCCTCGTGAACGCTGGCCAGGCGCGCAACATGCTCGATCTCCTGCCGGGTGGCCGTTGGGCACCCGAGCGCGATGTTGTTGGCAATCGTGTCGGAAAACAGGAACGGCGTCTGGCTGACGACCGCCAGGCGGCTGCGCCAGTCGTCCAGCAGCAGCCGCGGCAGCGGGACATCGTGGAAGCGAATATCGCCTTCGCTCACGTCAAAATGGCGCTGAATAAGCGACAGGATCGTGCTTTTACCGGCCCCCGTCGGGCCACAGATGCCCAGCATCTGACCGGGCTGCAGCGTGAAGCTGACGTTTTCGAGCACCGGCTGCTCCGTTTGCGGATAGATAAAGGCGCGGATATTGGCCTTCAGCACCCCCGGCCCTTCCGGCACCGGCTCGCTGCCATCGTTCACCACCGGCACCTCTGCCAGCATGGCGCGTATGCGGCTGTAGGCGGCGCTCCCGCGCTCAACGATGTTAAACATCCAGGCCAGCGCCAGCATCGGCCAGATCATCAGCCCGAGGTACATCGCAAAGCTGGTTAACTGCCCGAGGGTCATGGTGCCTCGCACGACCATCCAGCTGCCGCCGCCCACCGCCAGCAGGTTCGCCATGCCAATCGCTACGTAGATTGTCGGATCGAAACGGGCGTCGATGCGCGCCACGCGCATGTTTTTCGCGCCGGTGTCGGCGGCGTCTGCGGCAAACAGCGCCGACTGCCGGTCTTCCAGACCAAACGCCTTGATCATGCGGATGCTGGTCATGCTCTCCTGGGTGCGATCGTTGAGCGATGAAAACGCCGCCTGCGCCAGCTTAAAGCGTTCATGAAGCTGTTCGCCGTAGCGGTTAATCGCCAGCGCCATCAGCGGCATCGGCAGCAGCGCCAGCAGAGTAAGCTCCCAGCTGATCTGGGTAGACATTACAATCAGTACCGCACAGCCCATCACCAGTGAATCCACCAGCGTTAACACCCCTTCTCCGGCGGCAAACACCACGCGGTCCACGTCGTTCGTGGCGCGGGCAATAAGGTCTCCGGTACGGTGACGCAGATAAAATTCGGGATGCTGGCGGCTCAGCTGACGATAGAAATCTTCGCGCAGCTCAACGGCGAGCTGGTAGGACGCGCCGAACAGCAGCACGCGCCAGACGTAGCGCAGCAGGTAAACCACCACGGCCGTCAGCACCAGCGTACCGACCCACATCATCACCCGTGCGGCGGTGTAATGTTGTTCCGTAACGCCATCGACGACGTATCCCACCACTTTTGGCGGGATCAGCTGCAGGACGGCAATGATAATAAGCAGGGCCACCGCGCCGAGGTAGCGTTGCCACTCCCGACGAAAGTACCAGCTTAATTGGGCAAATAATCGCACGCGGTATTTTCCTGAAGGTATTTTACGAAGTTATTCAATGGGTAATGCTGTGGTGTATTTAATCTGTTCCATAGCAAAGCTGGAGGTGACATCGGACAAGCCCGGTACGCTGTTGACCAGCCGCTTGTAAAAATCATCGTAGCGCTTCATGTCCGCCACCTGAACGCGCATCAGGTAGTCATATTCCCCCGCCATCCGCCAGAAGCCGAGCACTTCCGGCATTTCGGATACCTGCGTGACGAAACGACAGTACCATTCGCTGCTGTGATGCTGCGTTTTTATCAGGACGAAGGCGGTCAGCCCAAGCCCCAGTTTTTCGGGATCCAGCAGCGCCACGCGTCCCAGAAGAATGCCATCATCTTCCAGCTTTTTGAGGCGCTTCCAGCACGGGGTGGTGGTCAGATTAACGGCATCTGCCAGCGCCTGCAAAGAGAGGGTGCAGTCGTTTTGCAGCAATGAAAGCAGCTTGCGGTCAATTTTATCTAGCATGTCCACCTCGCAGAGAAAATTTTTCTCCCTTCATTCTATTTTAAAGGCCAGATAGCAACAATTTTTTCTGTGCTTTTCGCTATGCTGGGCACAAAATGACAAACGGATAATCACGATGAATAGCACCTGGGTCAAACATGCCATCAGCGAAATAAATGCCGACTATCAGCGCTCGGCAGATACCCACTTAATCCGCCTGCCTCTGCCCGGATTTCCCGGTATTCAGCTTTACCTTAAGGATGAAAGTACCCATCCTACCGGCAGCCTGAAGCATCGCCTGGCGCGTTCACTCTTTTTATACGGCTTGTGTAACGGCTGGATTAAAGAGGGCACCACGATTATTGAATCCTCGTCCGGTTCAACGGCCGTTTCCGAAGCCTACTTTGCCCGCCTGCTGGGCCTGCCGTTCATCGCCGTCATGCCTTCCTGCACGGCAAAACGTAAGGTAGAACAGATCGAATTTTACGGCGGGCGCTGCCACTTTGTGGAAAGCGCCTGCGAAATCTATGCCGCCTCCGAAATGCTGGCCCGCGAGCTGAGCGGCCACTATATGGACCAGTTCACCTTCGCCGAGCGCGCCACCGACTGGCGCGGCAATAACAACATCGCGGACAGCATTTTCCGTCAGATGACCCACGAGCCGCACCCCGTTCCCGCTTACATCGTCATGAGCGCGGGCACGGGCGGCACCTCCGCCACCATCGGGCGTTATATCCGATGCCAGGGTTATGACACGCAGCTGATGGTCGTTGATCCGCAGAACTCGGTATTCCTCGACTACTGGCAATCACGCGACGCCAGCCTGCGCAGCCCGGTGGGCAGCAAGATCGAAGGGATTGGTCGCCCTCGCGTCGAACCCTCGTTCATTCCGGACGTGGTGGATGAGATGCTCCGCGTCCCGGACGCCGCCAGCGTCGCAACGGCGCACTGGCTGGAAACACAGCTTGGCCGCAAGGTCGGGGCTTCTACCGGCACCAATATGTGGGGCGCGCTACAGCTGGCCGCGCGGATGCGCGAAGAAGGCCGTACCGGCTCCATCGTAACGCTGCTGTGCGACAGCGGGGAGCGCTACCTCGACACCTACTACAATACAGACTGGGTGCAGGCCAATATTGGCGACGTTGAACCGTGGAAAGCGCAGATTGCGCAGCTGGTGAAATAAAAAAAGCCAGGCCGAAGCCTGGCTTGCTGGAAGGGTCTCGCTATTCGGGGGAATAAGGGAGGTTGTTATTGTCCAGCCAATGCGTCAAAAAATGGGACACCGCTTCGTTACGGCAGTGTCCGATAACCGGAAGATGGGGGAGCGCGGCAATAAGCTGCGGCATCGCGTTCCCCATGATCAAACCACGGCCAACGCTGCTCAGCATCTCGTGGTCGTTCATGGCGTCGCCAAACGCCATACAGTCCTGCATCGTCAGCCCGAGATGGTCGCTCAGAACCGCAAGCGCGGAACCTTTGTTACAGCCCACCGGCAGCACTTCGAGACAATCCACCGCTGAGAAAGTCAGATGCGCCCGGGCGCCAAGCGCCTCGTTCAGCTGAATGCGCAGGCGGCAGAGATCGTCATGATCGCCGCAGAAGCAGATCTTGGTCACTTTATGTGCCGGGATCCGGCGCAGATCGATAAGCTGATACCTGAAGCCGCTATAAACATGAGCGTGCAGCAGATCCGGAATGTCGCGCCCGGTAAACCAGCCCTCGTCGTTAAATACGTGCACGCTGGCCTGCGTATCCCATGAGCTATGCAGGACGATATCCGCCACTTCCGGATCAAGATCCTGACGGTGCAGCACATCACCGTTGACGGCGTGGATCCTCGTCCCGTTACCGGTTATCAAAAACGCGTTCAGGGAAAAGGCTCCCAGCAGATGGCGCATCTCCAGCACGTGGCGACCGGTAGCAAACGTCAGGGTAACGTCACGCTCGCGCAGGCGCTTAAGCGTGCTCAGGGTTTTCTCCCCCAAACGGTGATCCGGCATTAACAGCGTGCCGTCCATATCAAATGCAGCGAGCCGAGCCATGAATACTCCCGAAATGTGATGCGGTTAACTTGTGCATCAGTATTGCGTGGGATATACGGAAGTAATAGTGAATAGATGATAATTATTGTTCCGGGTTTATCATGCGCCAGCTCAACCGTCTTAACCAGTATCAACGCCTGTGGCAACCTTCCGCTGGCGCTCCGCAGCAGGTGACCATCAGCGAGCTTGCCAGCCGCTGCTTTTGCAGCGAGCGACACGTTCGCACCCTGCTGCGCCAGGCGCAGGACGCGGGCTGGCTGAGCTGGCACGCCCGGTCCGGACGAGGGAAGCGCGGAGAGCTAACCTTTCACGTGACCCCGGATTCGCTGCGTAATACCATGATGGAAGACGCGCTTAAAAGCGGACAGCAGCACAACGTGCTGGAGCTGGCTCAGCTCGCGCCTGAAGATTTGCGCTCGCTGCTGCATCCGTATCTGGGGGGGCAGTGGCAAAATGATACGCCGACGCTGCGTATCCCCTACTATCGCTCGCTGGAGCCGCTTCATCCGGGGTTTTTACCCGGCCGTGCCGAGCAGCATCTGGCGGGACAGGTCTTCTCGGGCTTAACGCGTTTCAACGGTAACAGCAGCGAGCCCGCGGGCGATCTGGCGCATCACTGGGACGTTTCTGCTGACGGCCTGCGCTGGCATTTTTACATCCGCTCCACCCTGCACTGGCATAACGGCGATAAAATCGCGACGGCGCAGCTCCAGCGAAGCCTGACGGCGCTGCTGGCACAGCCCGTCATGCGCACGCTTTTCCAGAGCGTCTTGCGTATCGAAACCACGCATCCCCAGTGCCTGACGTTTATTCTGCATCAGCCGGACTACTGGCTGGCGCACAGGCTGGCAACCTACTGTAGCCGTCTGGCGCATCCCGATATTCCCGGTGTCGGCAGCGGTCCCTTCCGTCTGAGCGTTTTTGAGCCTGAACTGGTGCGCCTGGAAAGTCACGAGCAGTATCACCTGAGCCATCCGCTGCTCAAGGCTATCGAGTACTGGATCACCCCCCAGCTTTTTGACTACAGTCTGGGCACCAGCTGTCGCCACCCGGTGCAAATCGCCATAGGCGAAGCCGATGAGCTGGAAAGCCTGCGGCTGGTCAGCAACAGCACCAGTCTGGGCTTCTGCTACCTCACGCTGAAGCAGAGTCCCCGTCTGAGCGAGCTACAGGCGAAGCGGCTTATCAACATCATTCATCTCTCCAGGCTTCTGCACACGCTTCCGCTGAACGAAGGGCTTATTACCCCTACCGGGGAACTGCTTCCCGGCTGGGCGATCCCGCAATGGCCTGATTTAACGGACGTTGCGCTGCCGGAGTCATTGACGCTGGTCTACCACCTGCCGGTTGAGCTTCACATGATGGCCAGCCAGCTTAAGGCCTACCTTGCGCTACAGGGCTGTGAACTGACCGTCATCTTCCACGACGCCAAGACGTGGGACGGATGTCAGCAGCTTGCCGATGCAGACATCATGATGGGAGACAGGCTGATTGGCGAAGCGCCGGAATATACGCTTGAGCAATGGCTCCGCTGCGATGCGCTCTGGCCGCATCTGCTGAGCGCACCGGCATATGCCCACTTGCAGGCCACGCTGGACGCGGTGCAAACGCAGGCCAACGATCGCGACCGACACGCGGGCCTGCAGGCTATTTTCAGCCGGTTGATGGAAAATGCCGTCCTGACGCCGCTCTTTAACTACCAGTATCAAATCAGCGCCCCGCCGGGCGTGAACGGTATCCGTCTTAACACCCGTGGCTGGTTTGACTTCACCGAAGCCTGGCTTCCGGCCCCCAAAGCGTGAAGAAGCTGGTCGTCGCTTTAGCCAGGCGTTAACATGACGCTTTTACCGTAACTGTCGAGATGATTTATGAAACGTGCCGTCGTCGTGTTCAGCGGAGGACAAGATTCCACAACCTGCCTGATTCAGGCGCTTCACCAGTATGATGAAGTTCACTGCGTCACTTTTGATTATGGTCAGCGTCATCGTGCTGAAATCGACGTTGCCCGTGAACTGGCCCTGAAACTGGGGGCCCGCGCGCACAAGGTGCTGGACGTGACGCTGCTGAACGAACTGGCCGTTAGCAGCCTGACCCGCGACAGTATTCCGGTTCCAGATTACGAACCGGACGCCAGCGGCATTCCGAACACCTTCGTCCCGGGCCGCAACATTCTCTTCCTGACCCTGACGGCAATATATGCTTATCAGGTGAAGGCCGAAGCGGTCATTACGGGGGTGTGCGAAACCGACTTCTCTGGCTACCCGGACTGCCGGGACGAATTTGTCAAAGCGTTAAACCACGCCGTGGATCTGGGAATGGCAAAAGAGACCCGCTTCGAAACGCCGCTGATGTGGCTGGATAAAGCAGAAACCTGGGCGCTGGCCGACTACTGGGGCAAGCTGGACGTGGTTCGCAACGACACCCTCACCTGCTACAACGGTATTAAAGGGGATGGCTGCGGTCAGTGCGCCGCCTGCAACCTGCGCACAAACGGGCTGAATCACTATCTGGCGGATAAAGCGGGCGTAATGGCCGCGATGCAGAAAAAAACCGGGCTGAAATAAGTTACTTCACCGTGCTGTCGAACAGTTTGACGCCGGCAGCACGCGTCACTTTCATGAGCGTTGTTAGCGTTGGGTTGCCGTTATCAGACAAGGTACGGTATAGCTGCTGACGTGATAAACCGGCTTTGGCAGAAATTTCTCCGATGCCGCCACGGGCCTCAATGACCTGACGAAGCGCAATGAGATAGGCAGGGATCCCCTGATCTTCATAAATTTCTTCCAGCGCTATCTGAAGATACAGTTGAGCATAGGAAGGGTTCTCGCGAAGCATTTTCACAACCGCATCGTGATGACTGACAGAACTTGAATATTTTCGTTTAGGCGCGCCCATCTGTTTTTCCTTGAGATAGATGATCTTTCAGATATTCTACCGCCTGCTTAACATCTGCTGTTTGACGCTTCTTGTCGCCACCGATGAGTAACAATAAGACATTCCGATGCTCTACGGCAAAATAGATCCTGTAACCGGGACCACAGTCAATTCGCATCTCCCAAACACCTTCTCTTAGGTATTTGTAATCGCCAAAATTACGTTTTATTGCACGGTTAACGCGCATAAGGATTCGTAAAACGGTCTCCGGATCCTTACGCCTCGTTTTTGCCACCCACTCCTCAAACGGCACTTTTCCGTCACGGGTCCGGTAGCGTTCAACAACGTAGTCCCTGTTCATTATTTTATCCCTGAAAAACCTTTTTGTCTTTTATAAAAGACAAAAATTTACGCGATCATCAGCTCCAGCTTTTCGCGCAGCTCCCCTTCCAGCGGCAACGCTTTCTGGGTTTTAAGATCGATACAGACAAAGGTGATTAGCGCATCGGCCACCACCTGCCCTTCTGGCTCCAGCGTTACGACCTGGCTCAGTACACCGCTTTTTCCATTCAGCTGCTGGACCTGGCTGGTCACGGTAAGTACATCCCCCAGCACGGCCGGGCGGCGGTAGTTGATATTGATATTGGCGACCACAAACGCGATGTTGTGAGCGGTCAGCCACTGAAAGCTTTCGCTGTTCTCCAGGCCGTCCCAGCGCGCCTCTTCCAGAAATTCAAGGTAACGGGCGTTATTAACGTGCTGGTAAACATCGAGGTGATAACCACGGACTTTGATTTGTGTCTGCATAGCGCAATAGCCTTTCGTTGTTATAGGTTCAGAGGTCATAACTGGTATGACCTCTTTATCCTGGCAAATTTTTGCCGCAGTGCAAGTTATTGCGCGATTACAACGTCAGGTGTGCGAGGTTGCGCTCAACCAGCGCGCTTCCCATACCCGGCACCTGTTTGAGATCGTCAACGGTTTTGAAAGGACCATACTCTTCGCGATAGCTGACGATGGCCTGCGCTTTTTTGAGACCTACGCCATTCATCGCCCGGGCCAGCTCTTCTGCGGTGCCAGTATTGATGCTGACCCGCGTACCCTCCTCTTCGCCAGCTTTCGGGCTGGTCGTCGCGTTAGCTTTAATATTCCCCTGGGGCGCTGCCTCCGCCTGGTTTTGGACGGCCTGCGCTTTAGCCGCAGGTGCCGCCAGCGCTCCCGCGCTCATCCCGCAGGTGGCAATAGCCAGCGTAATAAACAGTGCTTTGATTCCACGTTTCATGCTGTTTTCTCCTTGTTTGTTGACAGCCACGCCACGATAGCCGCAAGGAAAAGCCGGGACAAACAGCAGATTGCAGAAATGGAAAAGGCCGCGAAAGCGGCCTTTGGTTGTTGCAGAGCGTTACGAAAATCTGCGAGCAGACGCGTAATTATTGCTCCTGAGTGACCACATCACCCAGCTTGATTTTGGCTTCTTTACGCAGGTTGCTCATCATCGCTTCGAAAGCAATCTGGGCATTGTTCTGGGTAATTCCCTGAACCATAGCCTTCTTCTGCGCTTCTGGCAGCGTGCCGGCCTTCACTTCGTCCAGCGCCAGAAGAACAACGTTACCCTGCATATCGGTCGTGGTGCCGAAGACAGGTTTGTCCTTCGCCGGCAGGCTAAGACCAAACGCCGCCTGGCTGACAGGATCCTGACCGGTACGGCTCAGCGTTTTCGGCTCGCCAAAGCTCAGGCCAGCCGCTTTCAGCGCATCACTCTTACCTGCTTTCAGCTCGGCTACGATCTTCTCGGCATCCAGTTTTGCCTGCTGTTCCGCTTTATTGTGCTTCACCAGCGCCACAATCCGATCTTTCACTTCCGCCAGTGGTTTCACTGCTTCAGCTTTATGCTCGCTGACGCGCAGAACGAACGCACGGTCACCGTCAACAGTGATGATATCTGAGTTGCTACCCGGCGTACCGTTCTCGCCCACCAGACCACCATTGAAGATGGCGTCTGAAACCGGCTTGAAGTTCAGCTCTTCAGGCAGGTTTTCGTGGCTGAACCAGCCAGTCTCAACCGCCTTCACGCCGGCAGCCTGCTCAGCTCCCGCCAGAGATTCATTGTCGTTACTCGCGGCATCGCTTACTTTCTGCTGAAGGGCATAGAAGGCGTCGAGCGCTTTCTCCTGCTTCACTTTCGCAGCGATATCATCACGAACCTCAGCCAGCGGCTTGGTTTTCGCAGGCGTGATATCGTCCAGGCGCGCCACCAGGAAACCGACGGAGGATTTGATCACGCCAGACAGCTGGCCTTTTTCTTTCAGGCCCGCATTTTTCAGCTCGTCCGGGGTGGTAGCGTCTTCCAGCCAGCCCATATCACCGCCGTTTTTGGCAGAAATGATGTCGGTGGATTTTGCTTTCGCCACGGTCGCGAAATCCGCGCCCTTGTTCAGCTCGTCAAGCACGGCTTTAGCTTCAGCTTCTGTTTTGGTCTGGATCACGCTGTAGCGGTTACGCTGCGGCTGAGTAAACTGATCCTGATGCTGGTCGTAGTAAGACTGGATATCCGCGTCAGTGGCGTTTTCCTGCATCGCAGCCGCATCCAGCTTGATGTAGCTTACGCGGAACTGTTCAGGAGAGACGAAGTTGTTCTTGTTCTGCTCGTAGTAAGCGTTAACTTCAGCGTCGCTGACCTGCTGCTTCGCCGCCAGCGCGTTAACATCAATTGTCGCTTCACGCACTACGCGCTGCTGAGCCACCAGCGCCGCCAGCTCTTCGGTTTCGCCTTTCAGCATGAAATCGGTGCCCACGACGGCATTGATCAGCTGCTGCGTGGTCAGCTGGTTACGCAGCGCCTGAGCGTACTGGTCAGCCGTCATGCCCATCTGGTTTACGATGCTGTTATAACGCGCGTTGTCGAACTTGCCTTCAGACTGGAAAGCCTGCGTTGAGAAGATGGCTTTTTTGACCTGCTCATCGCTGATGCTCAGCCCCAGACTTTTCGCGTACTGGTCCAGCAGCGCTTCGTCGATAAGGCGGTTCAGCGTCTGCTGACGCAGGTTTTTCATATAGCCTTCGTTGGCTGCCAGTTCAGAGTATTGGTCGCCCAGCTGTTGCTGCATGCGGTTACGTTCCCCGGCAAAAGCGTTCTCGAACTGCCCACGGCTGATTTCCTGGCCATTCACTTTTGCGGCGTAGTTCGCGCCACCGCCGATGAGGTAACTACTCACACCGGTCAATATGAACGACACGATAATGATACCGAAAATAATCTTGAGCACGAGACTGTTAGCAGCCGTGCGTAAGCTGTCCATCATGGTGTAACAACACTCCGCTGTAGGTGACTGGTTACCTGACGCTGACGGAAAATCCTGACCGTCGCGCTTAAAGGCGTATTGTGACAAGAAAACAGGGCAATTGTCAGCCCACAACTCGCATAAACTCGCACAAATCAGGTCTGGACAAACAAAAAAGGCACATCAAATGATGCGCCCTTGTACTTTTCAGCTTCCCTGAAGCGGGAAAGCAATCAGTTTACTGCGTCTTTCAGCGCTTTACCTGCACGGAAACCCGGCACTTTAGCGGCAGCAATGGTGATCTCTTTACCGGTCTGAGGGTTGCGGCCAGTACGGGCAGCACGCTCTTTAACCGCGAAAGTACCGAAGCCTACCAGTGCAACGTCGTCCCCAGCCTGCAGAGATTCAGTAACAGAAGCAATTAAAGCATCTAAAGCACGTCCAGCTGCAGCTTTAGAAATATCAGCACCCGCAGCAATTTTGTCAATCAGTTGAGATTTATTCACTGTTCTCTTCCTCTCTTTATAATTTATATCGCACCTGAATCCTTCACAGCGCGACCGCGCAGCAGTTATATCAGTCCTGCTATGACCTTACAACACCCGTTGTTGATGGCTTACCCAATCAGCAATCTAAATTAGCTATACAAAAAAAGGCTGGCAAGTACGAAATGACTTACCAGCCTTGTTTTTATTGACGCTCTTTGCGCGAGGTCACTATTTTGCGGTTACAACCTGCATTCCGGACGGCTCATTTTGCAGTGCGAGAGTCAGAACTTCCTCAATGCGCTTAACCGGATGGATCTGAAGATCGGCAATAACGTTGTCCGGAATCTCTTCCAGATCGCGTTTATTTTCGTAAGGAATCAATACGGTTTTGATCCCACCACGGTGTGCCGCCAGCAGTTTTTCTTTTAACCCACCGATTGGCAGTACCTGACCACGCAGGGTGATTTCACCGGTCATTGCCACATCAGCGCGTACCGGGTTACCTGTCAGACAGGAGACCAGTGCCGTACACATGGCAATACCCGCGCTTGGACCATCTTTAGGCGTCGCCCCTTCCGGAACGTGAACGTGGATATCGCGTTTCTCGTAGAAATCCGGGTTGATGCCCAGTTTTTCCGCGCGCGCGCGCACCACGGTCAGCGCAGCCTGAATAGACTCCTGCATTACTTCACCGAGCGAGCCGGTGTAGGTCAGCTTGCCTTTGCCCGGTACGCAGGCGGTTTCGATGGTCAGCAGATCGCCACCCACTTCCGTCCATGCCAGACCGGTAACCTGGCCCACGCGGTTTTCGTTGTCCGCACGGCCATAGTCGAAGCGCTGAACGCCCAGATAAGCGTGCAGATTATCGCCGTTAATCACAATGTGTTTCAGGCTCTTATCCAGCAGCAGCTGTTTCACCGCCTTACGGCACAGTTTTGAGATTTCGCGCTCAAGGCTACGCACGCCCGCTTCACGGGTGTAGTAACGAATGATGCCAACAATAGCGCTGTCCTCAACGGTCAGCTCGTTAGCTTTCAGCGCGTTGCGCTCAATCTGCTTCGGCAGCAGGTGCTGTTTGGCGATGTTCAGCTTCTCGTCTTCGGTATAACCGGACAGACGGATCACTTCCATACGGTCCAGCAGGGGTGCTGGAATGTTCATGGAGTTCGAGGTCGCCACGAACATCACGTCGCTGAGGTCGTAGTCCACTTCCAGATAGTGATCGCTGAACGCGACGTTCTGCTCTGGATCGAGCACTTCCAGCAGCGCCGACGCCGGATCGCCACGCATGTCCGAGGACATTTTGTCGATCTCATCGAGCAGGAACAGCGGGTTTTTGACCCCCACTTTCGCCATCTTCTGGATCAATTTGCCCGGCATCGAACCAATATAGGTACGACGGTGGCCGCGGATTTCCGCTTCATCACGTACGCCGCCCAGCGCCATACGGATGTACTTACGTCCGGTCGCTTTGGCGATGGACTGGCCCAGAGACGTTTTACCTACCCCCGGTGGCCCTACCAGGCACAGGATTGGGCCTTTAATTTTGTTCACGCGGCTCTGTACCGCGAGGTACTCAAGAATGCGGTCTTTCACGCGTTCCAGGCCGTAGTGGTCGGTATCCAGGATCTCCTGGGCCTGACGCAGGTCTTTTTTGACCTTGCTGCGGGTGTTCCACGGAACCTGTACCATCCACTCAATGTAGCCGCGCACAACGGTTGCTTCTGCCGACATCGGAGACATCATTTTCAGCTTCTGCAATTCAGCTTCCGCTTTCTCTTTCGCCTCTTTCGGCATCTTCGCCGCGTCGATCTTGCGCTTCAGCGCTTCGTTTTCGTCCGGAGCGTCGTCCATCTCGCCGAGCTCTTTCTGAATGGCTTTCATTTGCTCGTTCAGATAGTACTCACGCTGCGATTTTTCCATCTGCTTTTTAACGCGGTTGCGAATGCGCTTCTCAACCTGCAGCAGATCGATTTCTGACTCCATCATCGCCATCAGATATTCCAGACGTTCGTTAACGTCGGACATTTCCAGCACGGACTGTTTGTCAGCCAGCTTCAGCGGCATATGTGCAGCGATGGTGTCAGCCAGACGCGCCGGATCGTCGATGCTGTTCAGCGACGTCAGCACTTCTGGTGGGATTTTCTTGTTCAGCTTGATATAGCCTTCGAACTGGCTGATCGCGGTGCGCACCAGCACTTCCTGCTCGCGCTCATCAAGCTCAGGTGAATCAAGGTACTCTGCCTTCGCAGAGAAGTGCTCGCCATCATCTGACAGAGTGGTAATACGCGCACGCTGCAGGCCTTCCACCAGTACCTTGACGGTACCGTCTGGCAGCTTCAGCATTTGCAAAATAGAGGCCACGGTCCCGACGGTGAAAAGATCGTTTACACCCGGCTCATCCGTAGATGCTTCCTTCTGCGCGACCAACATGATTTTTTTATCATGATCCATGGCGGCTTCGAGGCAACGGATAGATTTTTCCCGCCCTACAAATAAGGGTATGACCATGTGCGGATAAACCACCACATCGCGCAACGGCAATACGGGGATTTCAATGCGTTCAGAACGCTCAGGATTCATAGAGCTCTCTCTTAGTTTAGTGTCCGCCAGGTAAACTGGTCATGTAACTGTGCTTCACACAACCATTAACATGTAATCCAGTATATGGGGATGTTTCCCATACATTCAACGCCACGAATACGGAAAAAGTAAAGGGGAGATAAAATCCCCCCTTTTTGATTAACTGATTGTATGGATTGGTGAATTATTCGCCAGATGCCTGCTGCGCTTCCGGTTTACCGTAAATCAGTAACGGCTTGGTCTGGCCACCGATTACGGACTCGTCGATAACCACTTTTTCGACGTCTTCCATAGAGGGCAGATCGTACATCGTGTCGAGCAGGGCTGCTTCAACGATAGAACGCAGGCCACGTGCACCGGTTTTACGCGCCATCGCTTTCTTGGCAATCGCGTCCAGCGCTTCGTCACGGAATTCCAGCTCAACGCCTTCCAGATTGAACAGCGCCTGATACTGTTTGGTCAGCGCATTTTTCGGCTCTTTCAGGATCTGAATCAGCGCGTCTTCGCTCAGTTCGTTCAGGGTTGCCACTACCGGCAGACGGCCAATAAACTCTGGGATCAAACCGAACTTGATCAGGTCTTCCGGTTCAACCTGAGCCAGCAGCTGGCCTTCGTTTGGTTTTTCAGACGTGGATTTTACCGTCGCGCCAAAACCAATGCCGGAGCCGGTTTCAACGCGGTGAGAAATCACTTTGTCCAGGCCTGCAAACGCACCGCCACAGATAAACAGGATCTTGGAGGTATCAACCTGCAGGAACTCCTGCTGCGGATGCTTACGTCCGCCCTGAGGTGGAACAGCCGCGACCGTACCTTCGATAAGCTTCAGCAGCGCCTGCTGCACGCCTTCGCCCGACACGTCACGGGTGATGGACGGGTTGTCAGATTTACGGGAGATCTTGTCGATCTCATCAATATAGACAATCCCGCGCTGGGCCTTCTGCACGTCGTAATCGCATTTCTGCAACAGCTTCTGGATGATGTTTTCAACGTCTTCACCCACGTAACCGGCTTCGGTCAGGGTGGTGGCATCCGCCATGGTAAACGGCACATCCAGCAGGCGCGCCAGGGTTTCAGCCAGCAGCGTTTTACCGGAGCCGGTTGGCCCGATCAGCAGAATGTTACTTTTACCCAGCTCCACGCCGTTGCTGGTATCGCCGTTACGCAGGCGCTTATAGTGGTTGTATACCGCCACCGCCAGCACTTTTTTCGCCTGTTCCTGACCAATGACGTAGTCATCCAGGTGATGGCGAATTTCGTGTGGCGTTGGTAACGCGCTGCGCTCGCGGTGCGGCGCGACTTCTTTAATCTCTTCGCGAATGATGTCGTTACATAAATCGACGCATTCGTCGCAGATATACACGGACGGCCCGGCAATCAGTTTACGCACTTCATGCTGGCTTTTGCCGCAAAAAGAGCAGTACAGCAGTTTGCCCGAACCATCTTTGCGTTTATCTGTCATGAGTCCAAACCTCTTTTTAAGTTCTATGTGCCGCACATGACGACGCAAATGCCATTTTCAGACGCAAGCTGCTTACTGGCAACGTGCCGCCCTACCTTAGTATAGCGGCACACTCGCGTCGCGGGCATCAATTACGATGGGTCAAAATGGAGTCGACTAAGCCGTACTCAACTGCCTCTGGTGCAGAGAGGAAGCGATCGCGCTCGGTATCGCGCTCGATCTGCTCAAGAGGTTGACCCGTATGCTGCGCCATAAGTTCATTCATGCGCGCTTTTACTTTCAGAATTTCTCGGGCGTGGATTTCGATATCCGTCGCCTGGCCCTGGTAACCACCCAGCGGCTGGTGAATCATCACGCGGGAGTTTGGCAGGCAGAAGCGCTTGCCTTTCGCCCCTGCGGTTAACAGGAAGGCGCCCATGGATGCCGCCTGTCCCATACAGATGGTGCTGACATCCGGCTTGATGAATTGCATGGTGTCATAAATAGACATACCCGCCGTAATAACACCGCCTGGCGAGTTGATGTACAGGTAAATGTCTTTTTCCGGGTTTTCCGCTTCCAGGAACAGCATCTGCGCCACGATCAGGTTAGCCATATGGTCTTCCACCTGGCCGGTCAGAAAGATAACGCGTTCCTTGAGCAGACGGGAGTAGATATCGAAAGAGCGCTCACCACGTGAGGTCTGTTCAATAACCATCGGCACCAGCGCCATATGGGGTGCAAAGTTATCTCGTTCGCCACTGTATGACATTTCCGTCTCCTGGTTCAAAATTGAAAACACCTGCTGTACTGATTGTAACCTTATGGACGGATTATCAGCCAGTCTCAATCATCTCGATTACATACTTATGGGGTTCGCCACGCCCTATTTCAAGCATAACAATCTTTTGTTGTAACGCTAACACTGAAAAGGCGTTTTAGCACCCTTCCAGGACTCAAGCTGTGATAAAAAAAACCCGTCGCCGGAGGGCAACGGGTTTTTTGTTCAAACTTTAAACCGTTGGGGCGAAATTACGCCTGCTGGTTCATCAGCTCGTTGAAAGAGGTCGCTTTTTCGGTCACTTTCGCTTTCGCCAGTACCGCTTCAACAGCCTGCTCTTCCAGTGCGACGTTGCGCATGTTGTCCATCAGCTCTTTGTTCTTACCGTAGAACTCGATCACTTCTGATGGATCTTCGTATGCAGACGCCATCTCTTCGATCAGGCCCTTCACACGCTCTTCGTCAGCTTTCAGCTCGTGGGTGCGAATCACTTCGCCCAGCAGCAGGCCAACAACAACGCGGCGTTTCGCTTGCTCTTCAAACAGCTCGCGTGGCAGTTCCATCGCTTGCTGCTGGTTGCCACCGAAACGCTGTGCAGCCTGACGGCGCAGAACGTCGATTTCGCTGTCGATCAGGGCTGCTGGAACGTCGATGTCGTTCGCTTTCACCAGACCGTCAATCGCCTGAGACTTCACACGGTTACGTACAGCACCGTTCAGCTCGCGCTCCATGTTTTTACGCACTTCGGTACGCAGGCCAGCGATAGAACCATCCTCAACGCCGAAACGCTTGATGAATTCTTCCGTCAGTTCTGGCAGTTCGCGCTCTTCCACTTTCTTCAGGTTAATCACGAACTTCGCTGCTTTACCCTTCAGGTTTTCAGCGTGGTATTCTTCTGGGAAGGTCACGTCGATAGTGAACTCTTCACCCGCTTTGTGGCCTTTGATACCGTCTTCGAAGCCTGGGATCATACGACCCTGGCCCATCGCCAGTACGAAGTCAGACGCTTTACCGCCTTCGAACTCTTCGCCGTCTACGGAACCGGTAAAGTCGATAGTTACGCGGTCTTCTGCGTCAACTGCACCTTCTTTCTCTTTCCAGTTCGCCTGCTGCTTGCGCAGGGTATCCAGCATGCCGTCAACGTCTTCGTCAGTTACGGAAACGATCGGTTTTTCAACTTCGATAGATTCCAGACCTTTCAGCTCAACTTCCGGGTACACTTCGAACTCTACGGAGTAGGTGAAGTCTTCGCCCATTTTGTATTCGCCCGGCACGTAGTTTGGCGCGCCAGCTGGATTGATTTTTTCTTTGATGATCGCGTCGATAAAGTTGCGGCTCATCAGTTCACCCAGCACATCCTGACGCACGGAAGCGCCATAACGCTGAGCAACAACATTCATTGGTACTTTGCCCTTACGGAAGCCGTCAATACGTACTTTCTTTGCTACGTTGACCAGCTCGCTTTTCACAGCAGTTTCGATGCTGTCAGCAGCGATAGTAATCGTTACACGGCGGCCAAGGCCTTGAGTGGTTTCAACTGAAACTTGCATCTTGTTACCTCAAAAAAATCACAGTGCTCGGTCAACTCTGAATCTGTCTGTTATACCGGGATGCTCTCTTATGTGCAGATTCACATTCCCTGTCGCCAGAATCATCCCGAAGACATTCATTAAGACGCGGCATTATAGCGGCATCACTTAGGTGAGTCGAGAACGGTTGGAGCATGTTGCTGCGGCTTTTTTCACACTTTAAGGCTATTTTTAGCCTTAAAATCGCGCCATCCGCTCAAAACTCAGACAAAACAAAACGGCCCGAAGGCCGTTTTGAGGAAATCTGTAAGCAACATACTGGAAAAACTCCGGCGGTTGCAAATCCGATTTATCAGGCGATGGTGCCTGCACCACGACAAGGCGGTGATGCGAATACCGTATCCTGCAGCCCTTCCCATTCCTTAATGGTGTAGGTATGCAGAGCAAGCGCATGTACGGTTGTGGAGAGTTCTTCCGTCAAGGTGCTGTAGATCAGGCGGTGTCGGTTCAGGAAACGTTCTCCCATGAAGCGATCGCTGACCAGAACCACTTTGAAGTGGCTTTCAGAACCTGCCGGCACGTTATGACGATAGCTTTCGTCGACAACTTCGAGAAACACAGGGTTGAACGCTGCCCTTAATTTTTCTTCTATCTGCTCACGTATCATCATGAAATCACTCCTCCGACAACGCTAAGATGTCACCCATCCCTTTAAATATTAGCCGCTTTTACCGGTTCCATTACAACAAGACAACAAATATTTAGCTTTCGTCTGATTTTCTCATTCAAACGAATGAAGTTCACTATGAGACTCATACGTTTTGTCACTCATGCGTGGAGAAAAGCGGAAAGGTGGTCAGTTTTCAGACAAGGCGATGAATTTACATGCGTTGACCACTTCCCCTGGCCGTTGGCGATGTTATGATGGCGGCAATTTTTCTCTATTTGCTTACGATTCGTTGAGAACCCGAAAATGTTAAAAAAACTCTTCTTTCCGTTGGTAGCGCTCTTTATGCTCGCCGGCTGTGCAACCCCGCCGACGACCATCGATGTTTCCCCAAAAATTACCCTGCCTCAGCAGGATCCAAGCCTGATGGGCGTAACGGTCAGCATTAACGGCGCCGATCAGCGTCAGGACCAGGCGCTGGCGAAAGTCACTCGCGACAACCAGCAGGTCACCCTGACCGCATCCCGCGACCTGCGTTTCCTGTTACAGGAAGTGCTGGAGAAGCAGATGACCTCCCGCGGCTACATGATTGGCCCAAGCGGCGCGGTTGACCTGCAAATCATCGTGAACAATCTGTACGCTGACGTGTCCCAGGGCAACGTTCGCTACAACATCGCAACCAAAGCCGATATCGCCATCATCGCGACCGCGAAGAACGGCAATAAGATGAACAAAAACTACCGTGCGAGCTATTCCGTTGAGGGCGCGTTCCAGGCCTCCAACAAAAATATCGCTGACGCGGTTAACAGCGTGCTGACTGACACCATTGCCGATATGGCACAGGACACCAGCATTCACGAATTCATCAAGCAGAACGCCCGTTAATCCTGCTGACTGACCCGGTGCTTCACCGGGTCAGTTCATAAGAACATGTCCAGTCACTACTTACGCATTTTCCAGCAACCGAAATCAGCTATTCTGCTGATCCTTGGTTTCGCCTCCGGTTTACCGCTTGCGCTCACCTCCGGCACGCTGCAGGCGTGGATGACGGTCGAGAACATCGACCTGAAAACCATCGGCTTCTTCTCGCTCGTGGGCCAGGCCTACGTCTTTAAATTCCTCTGGTCGCCGGTCATGGACCGCTATACCCCGCCGTTCATCGGGCGGCGTCGCGGCTGGTTAGTGATGACGCAGGTCCTGCTGCTGCTGGCGATTGCCGCCATGGGCTTCCTTGAGCCGTCAACGCAGCTCCGCTGGATGGCCGCGCTTGCGGTAGTCATCGCCTTTTGTTCCGCCTCCCAGGACATTGTTTTTGACGCCTGGAAAACGGACGTCCTGCCTGCGGAAGAACGCGGTGCTGGCGCGGCGATCAGCGTGCTCGGCTATCGTCTCGGTATGCTTGTCTCCGGCGGGCTGGCGCTGTGGCTCGCCGACCGCTATCTCGGCTGGCAGGGTATGTACTGGCTAATGGCGGCCCTGCTGATCCCCTGCATTATTACCACCCTCTTCGCACCAGAACCGAGCGAGGTCATTCCGGTTCCGCGCTCGCTGGAGCAGGCCGTGGCAGAACCGCTGCGCGATTTCTTTGGCCGTAATAATGCCTGGCTGATCCTGCTGCTTATTGTCCTTTATAAGCTCGGCGATGCCTTTGCCATGAGCCTGACGACAACCTTCCTGATCCGCGGTGTCGGGTTTGATGCGGGGGAAGTCGGCGTGGTCAACAAAACGCTGGGGCTGTTTGCCACGATCGTCGGCGCTCTGTACGGCGGCGTACTGATGCAGCGCCTGACGCTGTTTCGTGCGCTGCTGATCTTCGGCATTCTTCAGGGCGCATCGAATGCCGGTTACTGGCTGCTGTCGATTACCGACAAGAACATGATCAGCATGGCGACGGCCGTATTCTTTGAGAACCTGTGCGGGGGTATGGGCACGGCGGCATTTGTTGCGCTGCTGATGACGCTGTGCAATAAGTCATTTTCCGCCACCCAGTTTGCCCTGCTCTCTGCCCTCTCCGCCGTCGGGCGCGTGTACGTAGGTCCCGTCGCGGGCTGGTTTGTTGAAGCCCACGGCTGGCCGACATTTTATCTCTTCTCGGTGGTGGCCGCCGTACCGGGGATTTTATTGCTGCTGGTCTGTCGCCAGACGCTGGAATATACCCAGCGCACGGAACACTTCATGCCGCGCACGGAATACCATGCCGCCTATCGGTTTGCCCTTCGCCTGCTGATGGTGGGCTGCGTTGCGCTGGTTCTGTGGCTCGTGGTGCTCATTATTAACGCCACCACCGCGCTATCGCTGCCTTATGAAACCGTGCTGCTTGATGCAGGCGTGCTTCTCGCCGTTGCAGGTATCCTGACAGGCGGAACGCTGGATTTCATGTCCTTGCGGAAAACGCAGATGACCTGAAGCAAAAAGCGAAAGGTTATTTCCCGTTGTAATAACCGTGCGAAATTATAACGGTGAAATAACCGCCATCGGATAAAAAAATATTTGTTGTTTTGTGCGGGATAGCATTCGGAAATTATTGGAGCTTAATTCGCTACGCTATTTTTCGTTAAACGATTCAGCTTTCGAAAGATTGTATTTTCGTTTTTTATTTGTCTTTTTATTGATAATTAATTGTTAATTATTTGTATATTTTTAGCAATGGTTATACCAATTGCCCCATTTGGGGTAGGCTAAAGCGGCCTTTCGTTATAACGCCCACGCTGTGCGGCTTTCCTCCAAAAATGCGACATAATTTGCAACACATGTGACATGTGCGGCAGAACCCAGTAACACCTTCCTGACACAGGGCTAATGATGTTTACAGTAATGTAACCTTCCCGTAAAATGCCCCCACACTTTAAACGCCACCAGACTCCCGTGGAATTGAGGTCGTTAAATGAGACTCAGGAAATACAATAAAAGTTTGGGATGGTTGTCATTATTCGCAGGCACTGTATTACTCAGTGGCTGCGATTCTGCACTACTAGACCCCAAAGGACAGATTGGACTGGAACAACGTTCATTGATACTGACGGCTTTTGGCCTGATGTTGATTGTGGTTATTCCTGCCATCTTGATGGCTGTTGGTTTCGCCTGGAAGTATCGTGCGAGCAATAAAGATGCGAAGTATAGCCCTAACTGGTCACACTCCAATAAAGTGGAAGCTGTGGTCTGGACGGTACCTATTCTGATCATCCTGTTCCTTGCCGTACTGACCTGGAAAACCACTCACGCACTTGAGCCGAGCAAACCGCTGGTTCACGATGAAAAACCGATTACCATTGAAGTGGTCTCCATGGACTGGAAATGGTTCTTCATCTACCCAGAGCAGGGCATTGCTACCGTGAATGAAATCGCCTTCCCGGCGAACACTCCGGTTCAGTTCAAAGTGACCTCCAACTCCGTAATGAACTCCTTCTTCATCCCACGTCTGGGCAGCCAGATTTACGCGATGGCCGGTATGCAGACTAACCTGCACCTGATCGCGAATGAAGCAGGCACCTACGACGGTATCTCCGCCAGCTATAGTGGCCCGGGCTTCTCGGGTATGAAGTTTAAAGCTATCGCTACGCCAGACCGCGCGACTTTCGACCAGTGGGTTGCAAAAGCGAAGCAGTCTACCAACACCATGTCTGACATGGCGGCGTTCGAAAAAGTGGCTGCACCTAGCGAATACAACAAGGTGGAGTACTTCTCTAACGTGAAACCGAATTTGTTTAAAGACGTTATTGGCAAATTTATGGACCACGGTATGAGCATGGACATGACCCAGCCTGAAGGCGAGCACAACACGCACCAGGGTATGGAAGGCATGGACATGAGCCACGCGGAAACCGCTCACTAAGGGGCCGAGGAAGAAAATGTTCGGAAAATTGACATTGGATGCGGTGCCGTACCATGAACCCATTATCATGGTTACGATTGCTGCAATTATCATTGGTGGCGCAGCCCTACTGGGCCTGATTACTTACTTCGGTAAGTGGAGCTACCTGTGGAATGAGTGGCTGACTTCGGTTGACCACAAAAAACTCGGCATCATGTACTGCATCGTCGGTATCGTCATGTTAATTCGTGGCTTTGCGGATGCGATCATGATGCGTAGCCAGCAGGCGCTCGCTTCTGCGGGTGAAGCAGGTTTCCTGCCGCCGCACCACTACGATCAGATCTTTACCGCCCACGGCGTTATCATGATCTTCTTCGTAGCAATGCCGCTGGTTATCGGTCTGATGAACGTTGTCGTTCCGCTGCAAATTGGCGCACGCGACGTTGCCTTCCCGTTCCTGAACAACCTGAGCTTCTGGTTCACCGTTGTTGGCGTTATCCTGGTTAACCTGTCGCTGGGCGTGGGCGAATTTGCTCAGACCGGCTGGCTGGCTTATCCACCGCTCTCGGGAATTGAGTACAGTCCGGGCGTAGGGGTCGATTACTGGATTTGGGCGCTTCAGCTCTCCGGTGTTGGTACCACCCTGACCGGTATCAACTTCTTCGTGACCATCCTGAAGATGCGTGCTCCTGGTATGACGATGTTCAAGATGCCGGTATTTACCTGGGCATCTCTGTGCGCCAACGTACTGATTATCGCGTCGTTCCCAATTCTGACCGTCACCATCGCGCTGCTGACCCTGGATCGTTATCTGGGCACCCATTTCTTCACGAATGATATGGGCGGCAACATGATGATGTACATCAACCTGATTTGGGCCTGGGGTCACCCGGAAGTGTACATCCTGGTTCTGCCAGTCTTCGGTGTATTCTCCGAAATCGCGGCAACCTTCTCGCGTAAACGCCTGTTTGGTTACACCTCACTGGTGTGGGCAACCGTGTGTATTACCGTTCTGTCGTTCATCGTCTGGCTGCACCACTTCTTCACCATGGGTGCGGGCGCGAACGTAAACGCCTTCTTCGGTATCACCACCATGATCATCGCCATCCCAACTGGGGTGAAGATCTTCAACTGGCTGTTCACCATGTACCAGGGCCGTATTCAGTTCCACTCAGCAATGCTGTGGACTATCGGCTTCATCGTTACCTTCTCCGTAGGTGGGATGACCGGCGTACTGCTGGCGGTACCGGGCGCTGACTTTGTACTGCACAACAGTCTGTTCCTGATTGCGCACTTCCATAACGTTATCATCGGCGGCGTCGTTTTCGGCTGCTTCGCGGGTGTGACCTACTGGTGGCCTAAGGCGTTTGGCTTCACGCTGAACGAAACCTGGGGTAAACGCGCCTTCTGGTTCTGGATTATCGGCTTCTTCGTGGCGTTTATGCCGCTGTACGTGCTGGGCTTCATGGGTATGACCCGTCGTCTGAGCCAGCAAATTGACCCGCAGTTCCACCCAATGCTGATGGTTGCAGCGGGCGGTGCGGTTCTGATTGCGTGCGGTATCGCGTCTCAGCTGATTCAGTTCTACGTTTCTATTCGCGACCGCGATCAGAACCGTGACCTGACCGGTGACCCATGGGGTGGCCGTACGCTGGAGTGGGCGACCTCTTCTCCACCTCCTTTCTATAACTTCGCCGTTGTGCCGCAGATCCATGAACGCGACGCATTCTGGGAAATGAAAGAAAAAGGTGAAGCGTACAAGCAACCTGAGCATTACGAAGAGATCCACATGCCGAAAAACAGCGCGGCGGGCATCGTCATTGCCGCTTTCGCAACGGTATTTGGTTTCGCAATGATCTGGCACATCTGGTGGATGGCGATTGTTGGCTTCGCTGGCGTCGTAATCAGCTGGATTGTGAAAAGCTTTGACGAGGACGTGGACTACTACGTACCAGTCCGTGAAGTTGAAAAGCTGGAAAATCAGCATTTCGACGAGATTTCTAAAGCGGGGCTGAAAAATGGCAACTGATACTCTGGCGCACTCAACTGCCCACGCGCATGAACATGCGCACCACGATGCAGGACCGAACAAAGTCTTCGGTTTCTGGATCTACCTGATGAGCGACTGCATCCTGTTCTGCTGTCTGTTCGCGACCTATGCCGTTCTGGTGAACGGCACAGCGGGCGGCCCGACCGGTAAGGACATTTTTGAGCTGCCGTTCGTTCTGGTTGAAACCGCACTGCTGTTATTCAGCTCCATCACCTACGGCATGGCGGCTATCGCCATGTACAAAAACAACAAGAGCCAGGTTGTCTCCTGGCTGGCGTTGACCTGGCTGTTTGGTGCTGGATTTATCGGGATGGAAATCTATGAATTCCATCACCTGATCGCGGAAGGTTTCGGTCCGGATCGCAGCGGCTTCCTGTCAGCGTTCTTCGCGCTGGTTGGTACCCACGGTCTGCACGTTACCTCGGGTCTGATCTGGATGGCAGTGCTGATGTTCCAGATCTCCCGTCGTGGCCTGACCAGTACTAACCGTACCCGTATCATGTGCCTGAGCCTGTTCTGGCACTTCCTTGACGTGGTATGGATCTGTGTGTTCTCTGTTGTCTATCTGATGGGGGCGATGTAATGAGTCATTCTAACGATCATGGCGCTTCCCACGGCAGCGTAAAAACCTACATGACAGGTTTCATCCTGTCGATCATCCTGACGGTGATCCCGTTCTGGATGGTGATGAGCGGTTCTGCATCCAAGCCGGTTATCCTGGGCGTAATCCTGGTAACCGCGGTGATTCAGATTCTGGTGCATCTGGTTTGCTTCCTGCACATGAACACCAAGTCCGATGAAGGCTGGAACATGACGGCCTTTATCTTTACCGTGATTATCATCGCTATCCTGGTAGTCGGTTCCATCTGGATTATGTGGAACCTCAACTACAACATGATGGTTCACTAAGAGCGGCGAGTATGTTTAAGCAATACCTGCAAGTCACGAAACCAGGCATCATCTTTGGCAACCTGATCTCCGTAATCGGAGGGTTCCTGCTGGCCTCTAAAGGCAGCATTGATTACACCCTCTTTATTTACACGCTGGTCGGTGTGTCACTGGTGGTTGCGTCCGGTTGTGTATTTAACAACTACATCGACATGGATATCGACAAGAAGATGGAAAGGACTAAAAATCGGGTGCTGGTTAAAGGCCTGATTGCCCCTTCCGTCTCGCTGGTGTACGCCACCTTGCTGGGTATTGCTGGCTTTATGCTGCTGTGGTTTGGTGCTAATCCGCTGGCCTGCTGGCTGGGGGTGATGGGGTTCGTGGTGTATGTAGGCGTCTACAGCCTGTATATGAAACGACACTCCGTCTACGGCACGCTGATTGGTTCTCTCTCCGGCGCTGCGCCGCCGGTGATTGGCTACTGCGCCGTCACGAACGAGTTCGACAGCGGTGCGCTCATCCTGCTGGCTATCTTTAGCCTGTGGCAGATGCCGCACTCCTACGCCATTGCGATTTTCCGCTTCAAGGATTATCAGGCGGCGAACATTCCGGTTCTGCCGGTCGTGAAAGGTATCTCGGTTGCCAAGAACCACATCACGCTGTACATCATCGCCTTTGCCGTGGCAACGCTGATGCTCTCTCTGGGCGGTTACGCCGGATATAAATATCTGGTAGTAGCGGCTGCGGTGAGCGTCTGGTGGCTCGGCATGGCCCTGCGCGGCTACAAAGTGGAGGATGACAAAGTCTGGGCACGTAAGCTGTTTGTGTTCTCGATTGTCGCCATCACTTCGCTGTCCGTGATGATGTCCGTAGACTTTATGGTGCCGGATTCACAAAACCTGCTGACTTACGTCTGGTAAGCCATAGCAAGGACATAAAGGGGTGCTTCGGCACCCTTTTTTATTCATGAAATCTATTAGTTACGCATGTAATATTTGTTAAATAACCCTTTATTTACCCCGCCCCTTCCCCGCACTACACTATGGCCTGCTTTTGAACTGAGGTGGTAATGAACGATTATAAAATGACGCCAGTCGAGCTGCGCGCGACATGGGGTTTAGGGACTGTTTTCTCGCTGCGGATGCTTGGCATGTTTATGGTCCTGCCTGTTCTGACCACGTACGGTATGGCGTTGCAGGGTGCCAGCGAAGCGCTGATTGGCCTGGCGATCGGTATCTACGGCCTGGCGCAGGCCATTTTCCAGATCCCCTTTGGTCTGCTCTCCGACCGCGTGGGCCGTAAGCCGCTGATCGTCGGCGGGCTGCTGGTATTTGTGCTCGGCAGCGTCATAGCCGCCCTCTCCCACTCCATCTGGGGCATTATTCTTGGCCGCGCCCTGCAGGGTTCCGGGGCCATTGCTGCCGCCGTGATGGCGCTTTTGTCAGACCTGACCCGCGAGCAAAACCGCACCAAAGCGATGGCGTTTATTGGCGTCAGCTTCGGTGTCACCTTCGCCATCGCCATGGTGCTTGGTCCGATTATTACCCATGCGCTCGGCCTGCACGCCCTGTTCTGGATG
Organism: Enterobacter cloacae complex sp. P40C2; assembly: GCF_014930695.1. Lineage (NCBI taxonomy): Bacteria > Pseudomonadati > Pseudomonadota > Gammaproteobacteria > Enterobacterales > Enterobacteriaceae > Enterobacter > Enterobacter cloacae complex sp. P40C2. The sequence continues at coordinate 68,125 of NZ_JADBRP010000010.1, forward strand.
ATTGCCGTCCTGGCGACCGTCGGGATCGCGCTTACGCTGTGGGTCGTGCCGGACAGTAAAAACCACGTCCTCAACCGCGAGTCCGGGATGGTCAAAGGCTGCTTCAGCAAAGTCATCGCCGAGCCGCGCCTGCTTAAGCTCAACTTCGGCATCATGTGCCTGCACATTCTGCTGATGTCGACCTTTGTCGCCCTGCCCGGCCAGCTTGCCGCTGCGGGATTTCCGGCGGCTGAGCACTGGAAAATTTATCTGGTGACCATGCTCATCTCGTTTGTTTCCGTCGTGCCGTTCATCATTTACGCCGAAGTGAAGCGCAGGATGAAGCGCGTCTTCGTGGGCTGCGTCGCGTTACTGCTGATTGCCGAGATTGTTTTGTGGGGCTCCGGCCCGCACTTCTGGGAGCTGATCGCAGGCGTACAGCTATTCTTCCTGGCGTTTAACCTGATGGAAGCCCTGCTGCCGTCGCTTATCAGCAAAGAGTCTCCGGCAGGATACAAAGGCACCGCGATGGGCATTTATTCCACCAGCCAGTTTCTCGGCGTGGCGATAGGCGGCGCTCTGGGAGGCTGGGTAGACGGCCTGTTTGATTCGCAAACCGTATTCCTGACGGGTGCGCTGCTGGCGATGGTCTGGCTGTTTGTGGCCAGCACCATGAAAGAGCCACGCTACGTGAGTAGCCTGCGGGTAGAAATTCCGGATGACGTAGAGGTTAGCGACGCCTTAAAACAGCGTCTGGAAACGACGGCGGGGGTGAGCGAGGTGCTGGTTGTTCCGGAAGAGCGCAGCGTTTACGTTAAAATTGACAGCAAGGTGACTAACCGCTTTGAAGTGGAGCAGGCGCTGAAGGCCTGAAAAAGCCCGGTAAAACCGGGCTTTTTAGTTTTAATCGCGGAAGTTTTTGAACTGGAAAGGCTGACCCAGATCGCCGCCGCGCACCAGCGCCATGACCGACTGGAGATCGTCGCGGGATTTCCCCGTCACGCGGATCTCTTCCCCCTGAATCTGCGCCTGCACCTTCAGCTTGCTGTCTTTGATGAGCTTAACGATTTTCTTCTGCACCGCGCTCTCAATGCCCTGCTTCAGCTTCGCTTCCACAAACCAGGTTTTGCCGCTGTGGACGAAATCTTCAGGCACATCGAGCGACGTGCCTTCAATGCCGCGCTTCAGCAGCTTGGCGCGCAGGATATCCAGCAGCTGGTTAACCTGGAAATCAGACTCGCTCAGCACCTTGATGGTCTTGTTCGCGTCGTTCAGCTCAATGGTCGCCTCTACGCCACGAAAATCGAAACGTGATTCAACCTCACGGATAGCATTATCTACGCCGTTACGCGCTTCCTGCAAATCAACTTCAGAAACAATATCGAAAGATGGCATCTTTTCTTCTCCCTTCATTTTTGTTGCGTTGCATAATACCTGCAACGAGGCATAACGAGAAGCTTAGCTGATGCCGCTATACTTAGCGTCATAGCACCTGGCGCAGTTCCGGGTGAGGAGGAACAATGAAAGTAACAGTGCTTGGATGCGGCGCACTTGGTCAACTCTGGCTTAGCGCGCTATGCAAACAGGGACATAGCGTTCAGGGCTGGCTGCGTATTCCCCAGCCCTATTGCAGCGTGAACGTGATTGGAACCGACGGTTCCATTTTTAACGAGTCTTTGACGGCAAACGATCCGGAATTTCTCGCCAGCAGCGACCTGCTGCTGGTTACGCTGAAGGCCTGGCAGGTTTCCGATGCGGTGAAAAGCCTTGCCGCTCAGCTGCGTGAGAGCACGCCCATCCTGCTGATCCACAACGGAATGGGTACCATTGAAGAGCTGAAAGCCGTCCGTCAGCCGCTGCTGACAGGCACCACTACCCACGCGGCGCGTCGTGACGGTAACGTCATCATTCATGTTGCCAGCGGCGTCACCCATATCGGCCCGGCGCGTGAACAGCACGGCGATTACAGCTACCTTGCGGATACCCTGCAAGGCACGTTGCCAGACGTCGCCTGGCACAATGCTATCCGCGCCGAACTTTGGCGCAAGCTGGCGGTAAACTGCGTGATTAACCCGCTTACCGCACTGTGGGATTGCCCCAACGGCGAGCTGCGCCATCATCCCGATGAGGTTGCACTGATTTGCCGGGAGGTCGCCGCCGTGATTGAACGCGAAGGCCACCACACCTCCGAGGACGATTTACGCTATTATATCGACCAGGTCATTGAGAGTACGGCAGAAAATATCTCCTCGATGTTGCAGGATATTCGGGCTTTGCGGCATACCGAAATTGATTACATCACCGGTTATCTGTTAAAGCGTGCCCGGGCACACGGTATTACCGTTGCGGAAAACAGCCGTCTGTTTGAGTTAGTAAAACGAAAGGAGAGTGAGTATGAGCGCATCGGCACTGGTATGCCTCGCCCCTGGTAGCGAAGAGACGGAAGCGGTTACTGCCATCGATCTGATGGTACGTGGCGGCATTAAGGTGACTACCGCCAGCGTCGCCAGCGACGGAAGTCTGGCGATTACCTGCTCGCGCGGGGTGAAGATCCTGGCGGATGCACCGCTTGTACAGGTAGCGGACGGTGATTACGACATTATCGTTCTGCCGGGTGGCCTGAAGGGTGCAGAGTGTTTTCGCGACAGCCCGCTGCTGGTTGAAACCGTTCGCCAGTTTCACCTTTCCGGCCGCATCGTCGCGGCCATTTGCGCTGCCGCAGGTACGGTGCTGGTTCCGCACGACATTTTCCCCATCGGCAATATGACCGGTTTCCCTGGGCTAAAGGACACGATCCCGGAAGACCAGTGGGTAGATAAGCGTGTGGTCTGGGATCCGCGCGTTAACCTGCTCACCAGCCAGGGACCAGGCACCGCCATTGATTTTGGCTTAAAGATTATTGACCTGCTGGTCGGGCGCGAGAAAGCGTACGAGGTGGCGTCATCGTTAGTGATGGCGGCGGGTATTTATAATTATTACGAATGAAGCAAAACGGCAACCGCACAGGTTGCCGTTTTTAATGTTTGCGCCCTCTTCCCGTGGGAGAGGGTCGGGGTGAGGGCATCAGGCCGCACTCCCCGACAATGAACTACGGGCGATACACCTTCACATTCGCAAAGCCCTGCTCGCGCAGATACAGCGCCTGTAAGCGGCTCATCACACCGCGCTCGCACCACAGCAGATACGTTTTGCTCTGGTCGAGGTCGCCAAATTTGGTGCTCAGCTTGTAGAACGGCAGAGAAACCACCTCCACGCCATCCACCTGCAGCGGTTTGTCATCCTGCTCATCAACAGAGCGAATATCCAGAATCGCATCGTTAGCGCCGAAGCCGCTGACGGTTTCCACCTCAACCACGTCCTGCTCGGTCTGCTGGGCAATCTCGCGGATGTCGATGTTGGTCGCTTCCGCCACCACGTTGTCCAGGATGCTGAAATCGAAGTTCTCTTCTTCCGCTTCGATCTTCGCCTTCACCGCTTTCACGGTCGGGCTTTTTGAGATCACGCCGCAGTATTCCGGCATGGTGCGGGCAAAATCTTCGGTACCGATTTCTCGGGCCAGATCGATGATGTGCTCTTTATCGTGAGAAATCAGCGGACGCAGGATCAGGGTATCGGACACGTTGTCGATAAGACGCAGGTTGGTCAGCGTCTGGCTGGAGACCTGGCCCAGCGCTTCGCCGGTGACCAGCGCCTGCACGCCGTAGCGCTCGGCCACTTTGGATGCCGCGCGCACCATCATACGCTTGAGGATGACGCCCATCTGGCCGTCATCCACTTTTTCGAGGATTTCGCCCACCACCGGCTCAAAGTTAATTGCCACAAAACGCACGCGGTGGGAGCTACCGAAGCGGTTCCACAGGTAATGCGCCACCTGACGAACGCCGATTTCATGCGCCGCGCCGCCCAGGTTGAAGAAGCAGTAGTGCACGCGACAGCCGCGACGCATCAGCATATAGCTGGAGACGCCGGAGTCGAACCCGCCGGAGATCAGCGACAGCACATCTTCCTGCGTGCCGATTGGGAAACCGCCAATACCCTCGTAGCGGCCTTTTACCAGCAGCAGACGATCGTTTTCGATCTCAAGATGAACGGTCACGTCCGGATTCGTCAGACGCACGCGCGCCGTCTCAACGTGCTGGTTCAGACCGCCGCCGACGTAGCGCTCGACTTCAATCGAGCTAAACTCATGCTTACCGCGACGCTTCACGCGCACGCAGAAGGTTTTGCCTTCGATTTGGTCGCGGTACTGCACCAGCGCTTTTTCGAAGATGTCATGCATATCGGTGAACGGAACATCTTCCACTTCCAGGATATGGTGAATGCCCGGGATACGGGTCAGCGCGTCGCGGATATCCTGACGTTTGTTTTCGTCTTTCGCGCGGACTTCAACGTGGTCCCAGTGGCGCACCACGGCGAGGGTGTCGTCGTAGTGTTTTAATACGTTACGGATGTTCCCGGTGAGAATTTTAATAAAGCGCAAACGCACAGATTGGCTTTTGATGGTGATTTCAGGGAACAATTTAATGATAAACTTCATGGCGGCAATGTTTCTTAGGCAAGCGGTTGGGCTTGTAATGGAAAAGTACAGCAGCCCCTATAACCGAAGACTGCTTCCAGGCGCGCAAGTATACCACCATCGCGCGGCTCCTGTGCACATTGCGCGTTATTTGATAATTGCCCCGAGTCCGTTACCATGGCGGGGCTAAAAGATAAGAGTCAATTCACTATGCCGAAGAAGAACGACGCACCGGCCAGTTTCGAAACTGCGCTGAGTGAGCTTGAGCAGATTGTTACCCGCCTTGAGAGCGGCGATTTACCGCTGGAAGAGGCGCTAAACGAATTTGAACGCGGCGTGCAGCTAGCGCGCCAGGGGCAGGTAAAACTCCAGCAGGCCGAGCAGCGCGTGCAGATCCTGCTTTCCGACAGCGAAGACGCTAAAACCACGCCATTCACACCGGACGCCGAGTAAATGGATTTTGCCAACGCGCTTCAGGCGCGCGTCGCTCGCGCCAACGACGCCCTGCGCCGTTTTATTGAGCCGCAGCCTTTTCAGAACACTCCACTGGTTGAAGCCATGCACTATGGCGCACTCTTGGGTGGTAAACGTCTGCGCCCGTTCCTCGTCTATGCCACGGGCAATATGTTCGGCATCAGCGATAACACGCTGGACGCCCCGGCAGCCGCCGTGGAGTGCATCCATGCCTACTCGCTGATCCATGACGATTTGCCGGCCATGGACGATGACGATTTGCGTCGCGGTCAGCCGACCTGCCATATCAAATTTGGCGAAGCGAATGCGATTCTGGCGGGTGATGCCCTGCAAACCCTGGCCTTCTCGATTCTGAGCGATGCGCCAATGGTTGAGGTAAGCGACTGTGACCGTCTGGCGATGGTGTCCGAACTGGCCATGGCCAGCGGCGTCGCCGGCATGTGCGGCGGTCAGGCGCTGGATTTAGAGGCTGAAGGTCGTCAGGTTAATCTGGAACAGCTGGAGCGTATTCACCGTCATAAAACGGGCGCACTGATTCGTGCAGCCGTTCGCCTGGGCGCACTGAGCGCGGGTGAACGCGGGCGGAAAGCCCTGCCGATTCTGGACAGATACGCAGAAAGTATCGGTCTGGCATTCCAGGTTCAGGATGACATTCTGGATGTGGTGGGCGATACTGCAACATTGGGAAAACGTCAGGGTGCGGATCAGCAGCTTGGCAAAAGTACCTACCCCGCCCTGCTGGGCCTTGAGCATGCCCAACGTAAAGCCCGGGATCTGATTGACGATGCCCGCCGCTCGCTGAACGAGCTGGCCGCGCAATCGCTGGATACCTCGGCACTGGAAGCGCTAGCGGACTACATAATCCAGCGTGATAAATAAACTATATATCTCGATGAGCCTTTGATGAGTTTTGATATTGCCAAATACCCGACACTGGCGTTAGTTGACTCCACTCAGGAGTTACGTCTGTTGCCGAAAGAGAGTCTGCCGAAGCTGTGTGACGAGCTGCGTCGCTACCTGCTCGACAGCGTCAGCCGCTCCAGCGGCCACTTCGCCTCCGGACTTGGCACGGTTGAGCTGACCGTGGCGTTGCATTACGTCTATAACACGCCGTTCGATCAGCTAATCTGGGATGTGGGCCACCAGGCCTACCCGCACAAAATTCTGACCGGCCGTCGCGATAAAATTGGCACCATTCGCCAGAAAGGTGGCCTGCACCCGTTCCCGTGGCGCGGCGAGAGCGAATATGACGTGCTCAGCGTCGGCCACTCCTCTACGTCCATTTCGGCGGGTATCGGTATTGCCGTTGCCGCCGAAAAAGAAAATAAGCAGCGCCGCACGGTCTGCGTGATTGGCGACGGAGCGATCACCGCCGGGATGGCTTTTGAAGCCATGAACCACGCGGGCGATATCAAGCCGGACATGCTGGTTATCCTCAACGATAACGAAATGTCTATCTCCGAGAACGTCGGCGCGCTGAACAACCACCTGGCGCAGCTGCTTTCCGGCAAGCTTTACTCCTCGCTGCGGGAAGGCGGTAAAAAAGTTTTCTCCGGCGTGCCGCCGATTAAAGAGCTGCTCAAGCGTACCGAAGAACACATCAAAGGCATGGTCGTGCCGGGTACGCTTTTTGAAGAGCTGGGCTTTAACTATATTGGCCCGGTTGACGGCCACGACGTGCTGGGGCTGGTGACGACGCTTAAGAACATGCGCGACCTGAAAGGCCCACAGTTCCTGCACATCATGACCAAAAAGGGGCGTGGCTACGAGCCGGCGGAAAAAGATCCGATCACGTTCCACGCGGTACCAAAATTCGACCATACCAGCGGCTGTCTGCCGAAAAGCAGCGGCGGCATGCCGAGCTATTCAAAAATCTTCGGCGACTGGCTGTGCGAAACGGCGGCGAAAGACAACAAGCTGATGGCGGTCACACCCGCCATGCGCGAAGGCTCCGGCATGGTGGAGTTTTCCAAAAAATACCCGGATCAGTACTTCGACGTTGCGATTGCCGAGCAGCATGCGGTCACCTTCGCGGCGGGCCTGGCGATTGGCGGATACAAACCGGTGGTGGCGATTTACTCCACGTTCCTGCAGCGCGCCTACGATCAGGTTATCCATGACGTTGCCATTCAGAAGCTGCCGGTGCTGTTTGCTATCGATCGTGCGGGCATCGTGGGGGCTGACGGCCAGACGCACCAGGGGGCGTTTGACCTCTCCTTCCTGCGCTGCATCCCGGATATGATTATCATGACGCCAAGCGACGAGAACGAGTGTCGTCAGATGCTCTTTACCGGCTACCACTATCAGGACGGACCCTGCGCGGTGCGTTACCCGCGCGGCAATGCCCTGGGCGTTGAGCTTAAGCCGCTGGAAAAGCTGGACATCGGTAAAGGTCTGGTGAAGCGCCGCGGCGAAAAAGTGGCGATTTTGAATTTTGGCACGCTGATGCCTGAAGCGGCAAAAGCCGCTGAAGCCATGAATGCGACGCTGGTCGATATGCGCTTTGTGAAGCCGCTCGATGAATCGCTTATCCTGAGCATGGCGGAAAGCCACGACGTGCTGGTTACGCTGGAAGAGAACGCCATCATCGGTGGCGCGGGCAGCGGCGTTAACGAGGTGCTGATGGCGAACCGTAAGCTGGTTCCGGTGCTGAACCTCGGCCTGCCGGACCACTTCATCCCGCAAGGCACTCAGGACGAGGCGCGCGCGGACATTGGTCTGGATGCCGCCGGTATTGAAGCCAGAATCCGCAGCTGGCTGGCCTGATCCCTCCCCTTTTCTGCTCCTGCTATGCTTAAACGTATTGTTTAAACAGCAGGAGCGGAACCATGCAATACACGACATTAGGAAAAACGGACCTCAGGGTGTCCCGGCTTTGCCTGGGCTGCATGACGTTTGGCGAGCCTGATCGGGGAAACCACGCCTGGACGCTGCCGGAAGAGAGCAGCCGTCCCATCATCAAACGCGCCATTGACGGCGGCATTAACTTCTTTGATACCGCCAACAGCTACTCCGACGGCAGCAGCGAAGAGATCGTGGGCCGCGCCCTGCGGGATTTTGCCCGTCGGGATGAGGTAGTGGTCGCCACCAAGGTGTACTATCCGGTGGGCGACCTGGCCGAAGGCCTTTCGCGCGCGCAGATCCTGCGCTCCATTGATGACAGCCTCAGACGCCTGAACATGGATTACGTTGACCTGCTGCAAATCCACCGCTGGGACTACAACACCCCGATTGAAGAGACGCTTGAGGCGCTGAACGACGTCGTGAAGGCCGGTAAAGCGCGCTACATTGGCGCGTCGTCTATGCACGCGTCGCAGTTCGCTCAGGCGCTCGATCTCCAGGCGCAGCACGGCTGGGCACGCTTTGTCACCATGCAGGATCACTACAACCTACTCTATCGCGAAGAAGAGCGCGAGATGCTGCCGCTCTGCTATCAGGAAGGCGTGGCGGTGATCCCGTGGAGCCCGCTGGCGCGCGGGCGTTTAACCCGCCCGTGGGGGGAGACCACGGCCCGCCTGGTGTCGGATGAAGTGGGGAAAAATCTGTACGACGCTACCGAAGCCAGCGATGCGCTAATTGCCGAACGCGTGGCCGGGATCGCCGACGATACCGGAGCAACCCGCGCCCAGGTGGCGCTGGCGTGGCTGCTGAGCAAGCGCGGCGTCGCCGCGCCGATCGTGGGTACATCGCGGGAAGAACAGCTGGATGAGCTGCTGAGCGCGGTGGATTTATCGCTGACGCCGGAGCAGATTGCCGAGCTGGAGACGCCGTACCAGCAGCATCCGGTGGTGGGGTTTAAGTAAGCAAACGCCGGGTAGCGCAGCGCTTACCCGGCGCTCAAAACATTCAGCCGAAGTGGTCGTACCCTTTCCAGTCGAGCGTAACCGGCGCGCCCTCACGGACAAACTGCAAACCTTCACTCTCCGGCATCACCTGCCCGATGCAGGTAAATTTCGCGCCCAGATGCGCTAACGCCACATCCAGCGTTCCGCGGTTCAGTTCGGGCACGGTGAAGCACAGCTCGTAATCTTCTCCGCCGGATAGCCCCCAGCGCAGCGCCTGTTCAGGCTCTGCATGGCGCAGCAGCTGCTCTGACAGCGGGAACAGGTCCAGATCGATACGCGCCCCCACGCCGCTGGCCTTGAGGATGTGGCCGAGATCGGAGATCAGCCCGTCAGACAGATCGATAGCCGAGCTGGCGCGCTCGCGCAGCGCCTGACCGTGCAGAATACGCGGCGTTGGCCGCAGGTGGCGCTTCACCAGGTATGCTGCATCGTCGGCGTCGTTAACCTTCAGGCGGTCCTGGAGGATCGCCAGCCCCGCCGCGCTGTCCCCCGGCGTACCGGTCACGTAGATCCAGTCACCCGGTTTTGCACCCGAGCGCTTCAGCGCACGTCCCACCGGCACGTAGCCGTGGATCGCCAGGGTCATCGACAGCGGACCAGCCGTGGTATCACCGCCAATCAGCTGCATATCGTAATAGTTCAGCTGCTCAAACAGCGCATCGCTAAAGGCTTCAAGCCAGGCTTCATCCACCTCTGGCAGCGTCAGGGCCAGCGTCAGCCAGGCGGGATCGGCGCCCATTGCCGCCAGATCGCTGACGTTAACCGCCAGCGCTTTATACGCCAGATCGGCAGGAGCGATATCAGGTAAAAAATGACGTCCGCACACTAAGGTGTCGGTGCTGATTGCCAGCGTCTGTTTTTCGGGAACATTGAGAAGTGCACAGTCATCGCCAATGCCGGTTTCAACATCAAGACGAGAGGTTCTGACACGGTCGAAATAACGGGCAATCAGGGAGAATTCGCCGCATGCCATACGTTATGCCTCAGCAAATAAAATAAAAAACCGGAGCCGCACTGCCCGTCAGGCAATGCAGGACTCCGGTTTGCGGATCACTTTTTGTGGGGACGGATCGCAGGTGCGGCTTTATCCAGCACGCCGTTAACAAATTTGTGGCTGTCTTCAGCGCCGAAGGTTTTCGCCAGCTCGATCGCTTCGTTGATGGCTACCTTGTACGGCACATCATCACGTTTTGACAGCTCAAACAGCGCGATACGCAACACTGCCTTTTCCACCTGACCCAGCTCTTCCAGCAGGCGGGACAGGTATGGCTTCATCAGACCATCGAGATACGCGCTATTAGTCGCCACTCCCGACAGCAGTTCACGGAAGTACAGAACGTCAACGTCTTTCACGTCCTGTTCTGACAGGAACTGGTATTCAACATCAGCGATGTCGTTCTGGGACAACTGCCAGGAGTAAAGTGCCTGAACGGCACATTCACGGGCGCGGCGACGAGCAGCAGGTTTCACGGAATTCCCCTTACAAAAAATCAGGCCTTAATGGCTTTCAATACATTGATCATTTCAAGCGCGGTCAGTGCAGCTTCTGCACCTTTGTTACCGGCTTTGGTGCCAGCACGTTCGATGGCTTGTTCAATACTTTCGGTAGTCAGCACGCCGAACGCGACAGGAATTTCAGCATCCTGTGCAACGTGTGCCAGACCATTGCTTGCACCGCCCGCAACGTACTCGAAGTGCGCAGTGCCGCCACGAATAACGGTACCCAGCGCAATCACGGCGTCGTATTTACCGGTTTTCGCCAGCGCGCCTGCTGCCAGTGGCAGTTCGTATGCACCTGGAACCCAAACAACGGTAATGTTGTCATCTTTAACCTGGCCGATACGTTTCAGGGCGTCAACCGCACCTTCCAGCAGGCTGTCGTTGATGAAGTTGTTGAAACGCGCAATGGTGATGGCGACGCGAGCGTCCGGGGTAGCTACAGCAGCTTCAATAATGTTCATACTCTTCCTTTACGGGTTCATTTGGCCCCGCAGGGGGGCGGATTTTATCATAATACTTTGCGCGCTGCTTCCCTATTTCGGGAGCAATTACGCTGTCGTTAAATGGAGGCAGACATCCGGACCCACCGGACGTATCTCGCTGAAGGCGAGTTGCGGTGCGTCGGCCAGTTTTTCAAGGCCGGGCAGCACAAACAGGCCGCGCGCGTCGTTCCCTAACAGTTTAGGTGCAAGGTAGACGATCAGCTCATCCACCAGCCCCGCCTGGAGCAGCGCGCCGGCGAGCGTCGGGCCCGCTTCGACCCAGATGCTGTTAACCTGCTGTTTGCCAAGCAGCATCATCAGCACCACCAAATCGAGATGCCCGTTGTGCTCCGGCACCATTATGCTGCGCACGCCTTCCGGCCACGCGCGCGTATCGTCTTTAGTGCGCGCAATCCAGGTTTCCCCCGGCTGCTGCACGATGCGGTGCTCCGGCGTCACGCGGTTCTGGCTATCGATGATAATGCGCAGCGGCTGGCGCAGGTTTTCCTGCGGATAAAGCGCCTGAGTATCGGAGTTCAGCTCGTCCCAGCGCACGGTCATGGCCGGATCGTCAGCCAGCACCGTTTCACTGCTGGTGAGAATAGCATGGCTTTGCGCGCGCAGACGTTGCACATCGCGCCTTGCCTGTGGTGACGTGATCCACTGGCTTTCACCGTTCGCCATCGCCGTACGGCCGTCCAGCGACGCGCCAAGCTTCAGCTGGATAAACGGGAAGCCGGTGCGCATACGCTTCAGGAAGCCTTTGTTGATCGCTTCCGCATCCTGCATCATCAGGCCGTGACTGACGTCGATCCCTTCCTGCTGCAGGCGGTAAAGGCCGCGCCCCGCCACCTGCGGGTTAGGATCCTGCATGGCGGCAACCACGCGCGAGACGCCTGCCGCAATCAGCGCTTCGCAGCACGGCGGCGTGCGCCCGTGATGGCTGCACGGCTCAAGCGTAACGTAGGCCGTTGCGCCACGCGCTTTTTCTCCCGCCATGCGCAGGGCATGAACTTCGGCATGCGGCTCGCCCGCGCGGTAGTGAAAACCTTCCCCTACGATCTCGCCATTGTTAACAATAACGCACCCAACATTCGGGTTAGGGTGAGTGGTAAACCGACCGCGCTGCGCCAGCTTCATGGCTCGCGCCATGTACATCTCGTCCTGCATGGTCTTAATCCTGTAAGCGGGCGATCTCTTCGCCAAACTCTTTGATATCTTCAAAGCTACGGTAAACCGAGGCGAAGCGGATATAGGCGACTTTATCGAGCTTTTTCAGCTGCTCCATCACCAGATTACCGATCATTTTGCTCGGCACTTCGCGCTCGCCCAGCCCCCGCAGATAAGATTTAATATGGTTTAGCGCCATTTCGACGTCATCGGAGCTGACGGGCCGCTTCTCCAGCGCCTTGAGCATTCCGCTACGCAATTTCTCTTCGTTGAACGGCTCGCGCACATCGTTACTTTTTACCACGCGCGGCATCACCAGCTCTGCCACCTCAAAGGTGGTAAAACGCTCGTTGCACACCAGACACTGCCGACGACGGCGCACGGAAGACCCTTCGCCTACAAGACGTGAGTCGATGACTTTGGTATCCACAGCGGAGCAAAATGGGCAATGCATACGATGTCCCTGTTATCTGGTTAACTGATTTCTATTTTACCCTGAACTGGCCCGACAACAAAGGAAGAGCTTTTTGAGACAAAGGATCTATGCCTGAGCGCACTATCCTGTCTACCATTGCAACAATCTGTGATTTCAAGGAATTAAACGCAATGACAAGACGTTACCTGAAAATAGTGCTGCTGGGGAGCCTCTTCACGCTTAGCGCCTGCGCACAGCAAAGTGAAGTCCGCGAGATGAAACAGAGCGTGAATACGCTGAACGTGGCCATGGACAAGCTCAACAAGGAAACGGTGAAGATAACCCAGCAGAACGCGCTCAACGCGAAATCCAGCAACGGCGTTTATTTATTGCCAGGCGCAAATACGCCGGCCCGACTCAACAGCCAGATTGGCATGCTTAAAATGTCTCTGGTGAACGTTGCAGCCAACGCGGATGGTACGCGCGCAACACTGCGTATCCAGGGGGAGTCCAACGATCCGCTTCCGGCCTTTAGCGGCACCGTCGAGTGGGGGCAGATCCAGGGCACCACCGAAGATTACCAGGAAGTGAACGTAAAGAACCAGCTCTTCACCGCCCCGGCAAGCACCCTGGCGCCTAGCGACGTCGATATCCCCGTTCAGCTAAGCGGCCTCACTCCGGAACAGTTAGGCTTTATCCGCATTCACGATATTCAGCCCGCCGCGCAGTAACCTCAGATCCGCAGCGGAGTGCAATGTCACTCCGCTAACATTTACACTCCGCAAAGATTGGCAACATAAATGATTGCCGCTACAATCCCGCCCGTCTAAAGTACGCAAACGTGAACGCAATCGATTACGTATGTGAGAGATATGTGAAACAACACATATTTTTGTGAGCAGGGATTCCTATAATAGGCTCCGCAGAAACACGAAATATTTAGAAACGCAATTCGCGCATTTTTCACTCCCGGAAGGGAATTTCAATCAGTGGCATGATTATGAAAAAAACATTACTCGCAGCCGGTGCAGTTCTGGCACTCTCCTCCTCTTTCGCCGCTAACGCAGCGGAGAATAACAAGCCAGAATACGTATCCGACTGGTGGCATCAGAGCGTTAACGTTGTAGGCAGCTATCACACCCGTTTCGGACCGCAGATCCGTAACGATACCTACCTGGAGTACGAAGCCTTCGCCAAGAAAGACTGGTTTGATTTCTATGGCTACATGGATGCACCGGTATTCTTCGGTGGTAACACCGACGCGAAAGGTATCTGGAACCACGGTTCTCCGCTGTTCATGGAGATCGAACCGCGCTTCTCCATCGACAAACTAACCGGTACCAGCCTGGCGTTTGGTCCGTTCAAAGAGTGGTATTTCGCGAACAACTATATCTACGACATGGGCCGCAATAAGTCCGGTCGCCAGAGCACCTGGTATATGGGTCTGGGTACCGACGTTGATACCGGCCTGCCAATGAGCCTGTCCCTGAACGTGTATGCAAAATACCAGTGGCAGAACTACGGCGCAGCGAACGAAAACGAGTGGGATGGCTACCGTTTCAAGGTGAAATACTTCGTGCCAATCACCCAGCTGTGGGGCGGCAACCTGAGCTACATTGGCTTCACCAACTTTGACTGGGGCTCAGACCTGGGCGACAACGATTTCCGTGACCTGAACGGTAAGAAAGCGCGTACCAACGACTCCATCGCCTCCAGCCACATCCTGGCGCTGAACTACGATCACTGGCACTACTCTGTTGTTGCGCGTTACTGGCACAACGGTGGTCAGTGGAACGACGATGCGAGCCTGAACTTCGGCAAAGGCGACTTCAGCGTTCGTTCTACCGGCTGGGGTGGTTACCTGGTCGTGGGTTACAACTTCTAACCCGTGCAATATTGCGCCCTCGCCTCTTCCACGAGAGAGGGCGCAAACACAAAAAACGGCAACATCGTTGCCGTTTTGCTTTTACCTCGCCACCCGGCTTTTACTGCTTAACCTTGCGCAAAAAATCCGCCAACGACCTGTCCGCGCTTTCGCTAAACCGTCTTTCCGTCTGTGCAATATTAAGGCATCTGTCGAGACGGAAGCAGCGATAGTCATTGCGCCGCTCGCACCACGCGGCCAGCAGCCAGTGCTCGCCCCAAAAGAACAGCCCCAGCGGCTGGACCTCACGCCGGCTTAACTGCCCGGCCTCATCACGATAGTGCAGCGCCAGCACGCGCTGAGCGGAGATGGCCTGGTGAATCAGGTCGAAGCCGCTGCGCGAGTGCTGCTGTAGCGCAATTTCCGGGGCATAAATCCGCGTCTGTTCGGCCCTGCGGCGACACTCCTCCGGCAGGATCGCCAGCACTTTTTCCTGCGCCGACTCAAGCTCTCGCGACAGTGTCTCCCCGCCCCAGGTCTTGAGCAGACGGATCGCCACCATTAGCGCCTCGGACTCTTTGTTGGTCAGCATTAGCGGCGGCAAATCAAAGCCCGACATCAGGCGATATCCGCTTCCCGCCTCGCCTTCTACCGGTACGCCAGACAGCGACAGGTCGCGGATATCGCGGTAAATCGTGCGTTCAGATACGCCGAGCCTTTCTGCCAGATGCGCCGCCGTTGTCAGACGCCTGCCCCGCAGGATTTGCACAATCTGAAATAAACGGTCAGCGCGTCGGGTCATCGTGTTTGTTGCTCTCAGGCCGGTTGATGAAGGCCGACGCGATTGCCTTCGCTGTCGGTAAACAGGGCGATAGTGCCAATACCGTCTGGCAATTCCAGCGGGCCAAACACGCACTCGCCGCCCGCGGAAGCGATACGATCGAGCGTGGCCGCCAGGCTGTCAGTGTGCAGATAAATAATAGCGCCCTGAGAGGACGGCGTAATACCGTCAAATTTTGCCAGCGCGCCGCCGGTGGCGGGATCCTCATGCGGGAAAATCGCCAGTTCCGCCACGTCCATCTTCTCGCGACGCAGCGCAACCTGCATCACCGGCCCGTAGAATTTGATGGCGCGGTCCATGTCGACGACGGGAATTTCAAACCAGTTAATCACACTTTTCATACTTCCTCCTGCCTGCTGTTAGGGTTCAGAGGGAGTCTACGCCAGGGCTCCTGACAGCATACTGTCAGGAGTATTTATCCGGTTCAGGTAAAAAAAATCCCGGCCAACAGACCGGGATTTCGATACCGCATAAGACGTTGCCTTACGGCAGAATTGACGGCTGATCCGCCCCTTCTTTCTCGACCTTCTGCTGGATCAGGTGCTCGCGCTTCATGCCCAGCTTCAGCGCCAGCGCGGACGCCACGTAGATAGATGAGGCCGTACCGATAGAAACACCGATCAGCATGGTCAGCGAGAAGCCTTCCAGCACCGGGCCACCGAACAGGAACAGCATCAGGATCACCATCAACGTGGTGCCGGAGGTGATCAACGTACGGTGCAGCGTTTGAGTCAACGACACGTTAAAGATTTCGTACGGCGTACCGCGACGGATCTTACGGAAGTTTTCACGAATACGGTCAGATACCACGATGCTGTCGTTCAGTGAGTAACCGATAACGGACATCAGGGATGCCACAATCGTCAGGTCAATCTCAATGTGGAACAGGGACAGTATGCCCATGGTAATGACCACGTCGTGCGCCAGAGCGATAACCACGCCTGCCGCCAGTCGCCACTCAAAGCGGAAACCGACGTAAATCAGGATCGAAATCAGCGCCACCAGCAGCGCCATCGCGCCGGTCTGCGCCAGGTCTGCACCGACGCTCGGGCCAACAAACTCGATACGCTTAACCGTTGCATCCTGGCTGGTCGTTTCGTTAATAACCTGCACGACCTTGCTGCCCAGCTCCTGGCTGCCGTTAGCATCGTGTACCGGCGGCATACGCACCATGATGTCGCGGCTGCTGCCGAAGTTCTGCAACAGCGGCTCTTCAAAGCCCGCTTTTTGCAGCGACTCGCGCATCTGGTCCATATCGACCGGTTTTTCAAGGGTAATTTCAATCACCGTACCACCGGTGAAATCAAGCCCCCAGTTAAAGCCCTTCACGCCCATAATGACGATGGACAAAATCAGCAGAAAACCTGAAATGCCGAAGGCCCAGTAGTCCCAGCGCATAAAGTCCCAGACTTTACGGCCATGGTTCAATTGTTCAACAGTATATTCCTGTGCCACAACGCACTCCTCAGATAGACAGCTTTTTGACGCGCTTGCCGCCGTACAGCAGGTTCACGATGGCACGGGTGCCGACAATAGCGGTAAACATCGACGTTGCGACACCGATACCGGTTGTAATCGCAAAGCCTTTGATCGCGCCAGTACCCACTGCATACAGGATAAGAACCTTAATCAGTGTTGTTACGTTCGCATCAAAGATGGAGCTGAACGCCCCTTTGTAGCCTTCTTCAATCGCCTGCTGTACAGAGCGACCGTTGCTCAGCTCTTCTTTGATACGCTCGTTTATCAGTACGTTGGCGTCGACCGCCACCGCAAGGGTTAGCACGATACCCGCTATACCCGGCATGGTTAGCGTCGCCCCTGGCAGCAGGGACATGATACCGATGATCAGCACCAGGTTGGCAATCAGCGCGGACGTCGCGATCAGGCCGAACTTCTTGTAGAAGAAGATCATGAAGATGATGGACACCGCCAGACCAGCCAGACACGCTTCCAGACCCTGTTTGATGTTCTGCATACCCAGGGTTGGACCAATCGTACGTTCTTCAACAATCTGAATTGGCGCAATCAGCGCACCGGCACGCAGCAGCAGAGAAAGCTGACGCGCTTCGTTCGGGTTGCTGATACCGGTAATGCGGAAGCTGTTACCCAGACGAGACTGGATGTTGGCGATGTTAATCACCTCTTCCTCTTTCACCAGCACCGCGCGACCATTAGCGTCTTTTTTACCGCTGTCTTTGTACTCCACGAACAGGGTCGCCATCGGCTTGCCGATATTGTCCTTGGTGAAGTTAGACATGATGTTACCACCCGCGCTATCCAGCGAGATGTTAACCTGCGGCTGGTTGTACTCATCCTGGCTTGAAGTGGAGTCGGTGATATGGTCACCGGTCAGGATCACGCGCTTGTACAGCACAACAGGCTGGCCTTCGCGGGTCTGTTTCACTTCGGAATCGCCCGGCACACGGCCTGAGGCCGCAGCAGCCTGATCGACGTTGGAGTTAACCAGACGGAACTCCAGGGTCGCCGTCGCGCCCAGAATCTCTTTCGCCCGCGCGGTATCCTGGATACCCGGCAGTTCAACCACGATACGGTCAGCACCCTGACGCTGTACCAGCGGCTCAGCCACGCCCAGCTGGTTTACACGGTTACGCAGAATGTTGATGTTCTGCTGAACGGCGTATTCACGCGCTTCGCTCAGACGCGCATCCGTCATTACCGCACGCAGCTGGTTGCTGCCCTGAGAGGTGATGACCAGATCGCGGTGACGCTGGGTCAGATAAGTTACAGCCTGATCGCGCGCCGCGCTGTCGCGGAACGTGATGCTCATGCCGTAGTTATCTTCTTTACGGACGGTGGTGTACGGAATGCCTTTATCGCGCAGGTCGCTGCGCAGGCTGTCGATATTTTGTTCCTGCAGCTTGCCGAGGGCGGTATCCATATCCACTTCCATCAGGAAGTGAACGCCACCACGCAGGTCAAGACCGAGTTTCATTGGCTCTGCGTTCAGCGCAGCCAGCCAACGTGGGGTTGCAGGAGCAAGGTTAAGCGCCACGACGTATTTATCACCCAGCACGCCCATCAGCGCTTCACGTGCGCGGAGCTGCGTGTCGGTGGTGTCGAAGCGAGCAAGAATTGCGCCCTCTTCCAGTGCCACAGACTTAGCGGTAATTTTTTCTTCTTGTAACGTTTTCTGGACCTGGATCAGCGTTTGCTCACTGGCGGCGACACCGCGCGCGCCAGTGATTTGAACGGCCGGATCCTCACCATACAGGTTGGGAAGCGCGTACAGCAGGCCGACGATAATCACGACGACCAGCATGATGTACTTCCACAAAGGATAACGGTTTAACACGGCAGTTCCCTTTGGGAAAAGTTGGGATTACAGCGCCTTCATGGTGCCTTTCGGCAGAACGGCAGCTACGAAGTCACGTTTGATAACCACTTCAGTGGTGTCGTTGAGGGCGATAGCAATGTAGCCGTTTTCCGCTACTTTGGTTACGCGACCTACCAGGCCACCATTGGTCAGGACTTCATCGCCTTTCGCGATGGAGTTCATCAGGTTTTTGTGCTCTTTAGTACGCTTCTGCTGTGGACGCAGGATCATGAAGTAGAAGATCAGACCGAACACAACCAGCATCAGAATCAGAGACATCGGGCTGCCCTGCGCTGGTGCACCCGTTGCTGCTACCGCATCAGAAATAAAAAAGCTCATTCAAATTCCCTCATTATTAAAATTAATCAACGTTCAACGGTGGAACATCCCGCCCCTGACGTTGGTAGAAATCGGTCACGAAGCTCTCTAATTTACCCTCTTCGATAGCCTTACGTAAACCAGCCATTAAGCGCTGATAATAACGAAGATTATGAATGGTATTGAGTCGCGCGCCCAAAATCTCGTTGCAACGATCGAGATGATGCAGATACGCGCGAGAATAATTGCGACAGGTATAGCAATCGCACTCGGAATCGAGCGGGCTGGTGTCACTCTTATGCTTCGCGTTACGGATTTTCACCACGCCATCGGTAACGAACAGATGACCGTTACGTGCATTTCGTGTTGGCATGACGCAGTCGAACATATCAATGCCGCGACGTACGCCTTCAACCAGATCTTCCGGTTTGCCCACACCCATCAGGTATCGTGGTTTATCCGCCGGGATTTGCGGGCAGACATGCTCCAGAATGCGGTGCATATCTTCCTTCGGCTCACCCACAGCCAAACCGCCGACAGCGTAGCCATCAAAGCCTATCTCTACCAGACCTTTAACGGAGATATCGCGTAAATCTTCGTAAACGCTGCCCTGAATAATGCCGAACAGCGCATTTTTGTTCTGCAGGGAGTCAAAACGGTCGCGGCTACGCTTCGCCCAGCGCAGGGACATCTCCATTGAGCGTTTCGCGTAGTCCCAGTCCGCCGGGTATGGCGTGCATTCGTCGAAGATCATCACGATATCGGAGCCGAGATCGTACTGAATCTCCATTGATTTTTCCGGATCGAGGAAGATCGGATCGCCGTTGATCGGGTTACGGAAGTGTACGCCCTGCTCGGTGATCTTGCGGATATCGCCCAGGCTGAAGACCTGGAAACCGCCGGAATCGGTCAGGATCGGGCCTTTCCACTGCATGAAGTCGTGCAGGTCGCCGTGGAGCTTCATGATCTCCTGACCCGGACGCAGCCACAGGTGGAACGTGTTGCCGAGAATGATCTGTGCGCCAGTGGCTTCCACCTCTTCCGGCGTCATCCCTTTTACGGTGCCGTAAGTGCCCACAGGCATAAACGCGGGGGTTTCAACCACGCCGCGATCAAACACCAGGCGACCGCGACGCGCGCGGCCATCGGTGGTATCGAGTTCAAATTTCATTTTTTCTCCGACGTCAGAAAAACAGTCCAACGTTGTAACACGGTGCCGCGGACTTATTCCCCGACACGCTCATTCAAAGCCTGCGGATTGTACGTGATAAACATCGCGTCACCGTAGCTAAAAAAGCGATATTTTTGTTCTACCGCAGACTTGTAGGCATTCATCGTATGCTGATAACCCGCAAATGCGGAGACCAGCATAATCAGCGTAGATTCAGGCAGATGGAAGTTGGTCACCAGCGCATCAATCACTTTGTACTGATAGCCCGGGTAGATAAAGATCTGCGTATCGCCAAAGAACGGCTCGATCAAACCGCTTTTCGCGGCCTGCGCGGCGCTCTCAAGGGAACGTACCGACGTCGTACCGACGGCCACGACGCGGCTGCCGCGCGCTTTCGCCGCCAGCACCGCATCCACCACCTCCTGCGGCACTTCGGCGTACTCAGAGTGCATGATGTGGTCTTCGATGCTGTCCACGCGTACCGGCTGGAACGTCCCCGCGCCGACGTGCAGCGTGACAAACGCCATCTCGATGCCTTTAGCGCGCAATTTTTCCAGCAGCGGCTCATCAAAGTGCAGGCCCGCGGTTGGCGCCGCAACCGCGCCAGGCTTCTGGCTGTAGACGGTCTGGTACAGCTCGCGGTCGGCCTCTTCGTCCGGGCGCTCAATGTACGGCGGTAGCGGCATGTGGCCGATGGTGTTGAGGATATCAAGCACCGTGCGCTCGTCGTTGAACTCCACCTCGAACAGCGCATCGTGACGCGCGGTCATGGTCGCTTTGATGCTCTCGTCATCGCCCAGCAGCAGCTCAGCGCCCGGCTTCGGCGCTTTGGAGGCGCGAATATGTGCCAGAATACGTTTATCATCGAGCATACGTTCGACCAGCACCTCAATCTTGCCGCCGCTGGCTTTACGGCCAAACAGACGCGCCGGGATCACGCGGGTATTGTTAAAGACCAGCAGATCGCCAGGGTTGAGCTTGTCGAGCAGATCGGTGAAAGTACCGTGCGTCAGCGCGCCCGTTGGCCCGTCAAGTGACAGCAAGCGACAGCTGCTACGCTCAGGCATGGGGTAGTGAGCAATCAGGGATTCAGGTAGTTCAAAGGAGAAATCGGCGACGCGCATGACGTATACTCGTGACTTAAAAACAGGCGGCATAGTCTAGTGCTCACACCCATTTGCTGCAACAACTAGCCGCCACCGGACAAATAAAACGCATGAATTTTCTCGCTCACCTGCATCTCGCTCACCTCGCGGACAGCTCCCTTTCCGGCAATTTGCTGGCCGATTTCGTGCGCGGTAACCCCGCTGACGCGTATTCCCCGGAGGTTGTCGACGGGATTTTTATGCATCGCCGCATCGACGTGCTGACCGACAACCTGCCGGAAGTGACCGAAGCCAAAGCCTGGTTCCGTCCCGAAACGCGCCGCGTTGCGCCGATTACCCTTGACGTGATGTGGGATCATTTCCTCTCGCGCCACTGGGAACGGCTTTCGCCGGAGATGCCATTACCCGAATTTGTGCGCTATGCCCGTCAGCAGGTGGCGATCATTCTGCCTGACTCGCCGCCGCGCTTCGTTAATCTCAATAATTACCTGTGGTCGGAACGCTGGCTGGAGCGTTACCGCGAGATGGATTTCATTCAGAACGTGCTTAACGGCATGGCCAGCCGCCGCCCGCGTCTTGACGCGCTGCGCGACTCCTGGCACGACCTGGACGAACATTATGACGCGCTGGAAACGCGCTTCTGGCAGTTCTACCCGCGCATGATGGCGCAGGCAAAAAACAAGCAGCTCTGAGTGCGTTTTCATTGATAGGTAAAAGCTGGCGGAACGATTGTCACCACCTCTTTGTCTTATGAGCGAACACTCTCTATACTGGGCCGCGTTGCGTTCCAAATAACCTTAGTATCTACAGGAGAATCATATGGTTCTGGTAACTCGTCCGGCTCCGGATTTTACGGCTGCAGCAGTTCTGGGCAACGGTGAAATCGTTGAAAACTTCAACTTCAAACAGCACACCAACGGTAAAGCGACCGTTCTGTTCTTCTGGCCAATGGACTTCACCTTCGTTTGCCCGTCTGAGCTGATCGCGTTCGACAAACGTTACGAAGAATTCCAGAAGCGTGGCGTGGAAGTGGTTGGCGTCTCCTTCGACTCTGAATTTGTACACAACGCATGGCGTAACACCCCTGTCGACAAAGGCGGCATCGGTGCGGTGAAATACGCGATGGTTGCGGACATCAAGCGCGAAATTCAGCAGGCTTACGGTATCGAACATCCGGATGCTGGCGTTGCGCTGCGTGGTTCTTTCCTGATCGACGCCAACGGCATCGTTCGTCACCAGGTTGTGAACGACCTGCCGCTGGGTCGTAACGTTGACGAAATGCTGCGCATGGTTGACGCGCTCCAGTTCCACGAAGAGCACGGTGAAGTGTGCCCGGCTCAGTGGGAAAAAGGTAAAGAAGGTATGGCTGCTTCCCCGGACGGCGTGGCTAAATACCTGTCTGAGAACGTATCCAGCCTGTAATCGGCACGGTTTACGGAAGAGGCCCGCTTATGCGGGCCTTTTTTTATGCTTTACGCTGCGTCTCTCGCCAGATGCGCCAGGCCATGCCCGCCAGCAGGATCACGCCCGCAATCAGCACGCCCCACACCAGCAGCGTGTTCATCCTGCTCGCCCGTTCGGCCGCAGAGGTGGCGGTCAGACGAGCCTCGCCGCCTAAGGCGACATTGTCCTTAAGATCGGCCTGCGGCAGGTTCGCCATATCATACGTTTTACGCAGCGCGGCAGGGATCAGCATATCAGGCTCCACGCCGGCAGGTTTTGCAGCCCCGTTTCCCCATGCGAGGAGGTACGGCGCTTTTCCCTGCGCGTTAAACACCAGGTCATAGCGGTCGCGATACCCGATGACGCCCGGCAGGTATTCCGGCAGTCGCGCATTCAGCGTCGTGATTTTCACCGCCTGCACCAGGCCTCCGCTAAGCGAAACGGGTGGAGAGGTTTTGCCCTCCAAACGGTAAAGCACCTCTTTTTTCAGAGGATGCCATTTGTCCGTCTCCGTACTCCGCCACGCTATCTCTACGGGAAGGACGCCGTCGCCATTCAGTAAGATACTGACCGCACGCAGCGGCTGCGGCCGCGCCCAGCGCCACTGCGCTTCGCTTGTCGATAGCTGCTCCCCTTTCCCCTCCAGATCGATCGTTTCCGGCGCCGCCTGCGCGGGAGCGCCGATCGCATTTACGCCGGTCAGGGTTATTCCGGGGCTCTGCGCGTTCAGCACCACCATGAGATAGCGATTAGCGTCGGGAGATAAAACCGTATCAATATCGATCCGATCGAGCTTAAGACGATCCTCGCCGCTAGCGACGTCCAGCAGGGGCATATCTTCGCGCAGGGTATACCAGCGCTTAAGATCCTCACTGTAATAAACCGACGCCGTTCCCTGCCACGGCGTTTGAGGGGTATTCCAGAGCAGCTGTAGCTGGGACAGGGCAACCTCACCCGTAGCCTGCTCCGGCAGGGTCAGCAGATAATGCTGCCCGGCTGCGGCAGCTTTTTGCCCTTCCAGCACAATCTCAACGCCGTTTCGGGAACGGAGCAGGATTTTATCGCGGTCCTCGTCCCCTCGCGCAGGCGCCAGCGGCGAGGCATCCAGAGGAAAGAGGCGCAGCGCCGTGGTTTGCACCGACGGCTGCGGACGCGTCGCGGCGACCAGGCTGAAGGGAACCGGCTCGCCCGACTGATTAAAGACGCGAACGTCCTGCAGTTCCGGCGACGTGCTCTGCGCATACACGGCGAGCGGCAGCATCACCCGATACCACTGGGAAGGGACAGACGTATCCAGCGAAAGACCGAAGGCATAATCCCGCGACGATTCCGTCTGCACCTCGTCGCAGAACGCCGGGCCTGCAAGCGCCAGCAGCGCGGTACAGGCTACCGCTTTCATCCATTTCATTTTTCTTCTCCTGCTTTAGGCGGTAGCGGCGAGAAATAGCCCACAATCAGCACCAGGATCGCCACGCCGATAAACGCGACGGCGCGCGACAGGCCGCCGCCGCCCGCGCTGTCTACGAGCATCAGCTTGAGCATGACCACGCCCAGCAGCGCCGCACCGCAGAGCCACTCCTGCCGGGCGGCCCGGCGGGTAGCGCGGATCATGACCACCAGCGCGCACAACATCCAGAACAGGGCAAACGTGGTCTGGATAAGCCGCGAATCCCACAGCGACGCCATATTCCATGCCACCTCGCCGTACCACGCCAGCGCGCGCAGCAGCGCGCCGTTAAGCCACCAGAAGCCAAACGCCATCAGCATGACGGCGGGCCACGGGCGAGACTGCGCGAGCGATGCCGGGCAATAGCAATCCACGGCCCGATAAAACACCACCAGCCCCAGCAGCGCAAACGCGGCCCCTTCCTCAAGCGGGTTTACCAGCGGCAGCCAGGCTTGACCATAAACCACACCGTCCTGGAAATTGGTCACCACCAGCAGTACCAGCAGCGCTACGACCACGGGGATCGGTGCCACGCACGCATAAAGTGCAGGCCACTCCCGGAACGGCCACCCGCGACGCCGCACCGCCGCAGAGAGCGCCATAATTACCGCGCCGCCAGCGGCCATGGCCAGCCCACAGCCCCAGGGCAGCATGCCCCACGGCAACGATCGGGCAAACCAGTAAAGCTCAGCGGCCAGCGCCAGTAAAATCATCCACAGCAGCGAAAGATGCAGCCCCATTGAGAGACGCGGCAGGAGACCTTCTCCGTCACGCCGCAACAGCAGCAGCGCGGAAGGCAGCGCAACACACCAGGCCAGATTTGCCCAGCCGGCGGCAAAGACCTGCTGGTGCGAGAGTTGATAACCCAACATCAGCAGCATTACCGGCCACAGCAGCCATTTGCTTCCATCCAGCTCCCGCCACGCCAGACGAGCGGCCACCTGCCGCCAGCCCCAGACCGACGCCGCCGTCAGCGCCAGCACGCCCGCCAGAATCGATAGCTCCTGCTTCAGCAACAGCTGGGATGCGCC
The DNA here is from genome assembly GCF_014930695.1 of Enterobacter cloacae complex sp. P40C2. Lineage (NCBI taxonomy): Bacteria > Pseudomonadati > Pseudomonadota > Gammaproteobacteria > Enterobacterales > Enterobacteriaceae > Enterobacter > Enterobacter cloacae complex sp. P40C2. Next base: position 93,061 of record NZ_JADBRP010000010.1, read on the forward strand.
CAGCAGCGCGACTAACCAGAACAGCAGCCCGCCGGCCAGCAGCGCCCAGCTGACCGGCATGAAAAGAGTCCGCCACAGCCAGGCCGCGGCCAGCCAGCTAAGGCTGAGAATGGCGAAGATCAGCAGCAGGCTCAGCGACGTAACGCCGTTCATCTGCGCCCACAGCGCGCTGCCGAGCGCCAGCACCTGCAGCGCCGTCCCGCTATAGCTCATGCGCCTTTGCTGCTGCTGGATCCCCAGCCAGAGGATGCCCAGCCCTTCCAGCGCCCAGGCCATTGCCGTCCAGCGCGCCGACAGCGCCAGCGGGATGGCGAGCGTCGCGAATCCTCCGCCGATGGCCAGCGCCGCCATCACCAGCGGCCGCCCGACTGACGGATAGCGTCGCAGCGCGAGGAACGCCAGCGAGAGGTAAAACGCCCCATACCCCAGCGCGCCGAGCGCCGGGCCGTATGTCCAGTGCGACGTCATGCCGTACTGCATCCCAAATCCAACAAGCGGCGGCGCAAACAGCAGTACGCCGTCAATAATCTGTTTACCTTTTTCCTGCGCCCGCAGCGACAGCGCTACGCTAAACACGCCGAAAATAAGCGTATTGGCAATCAGGAACAGCTGGCAGATAACGTAGTCATCAGGCTGATAGTCGCTCAGCCCCCACCATCCCCCCACGCCAAACGTAAAGAGCAGCCCGAGCAGGTTGAGCTCGCGCCAGTGCTGCCAGATGCTGATGGCGAGAATGCCGATAGAGAGCAGGAGATAGAAGGAGAACAGCGCCACAAAGCTTCCCCCTCCCGTCGACAGCAGCAGCGGTGCAAGGTACCCGCCGAGGCTCGCCAGCATGGCAAGGCTCAGCGCCCTTTGCAGCACGGCCAGCCCGACGCTCGCCGCGCAAATCACCACCAGCAGCGCAAACGCCAGGGTCATCGGCAACATTTGCCAGAGCCGGAACGCGCCAAAGACGGTCAGGTAGAGCACGCCGGTTGCGCCGCCCTGAAGAATAAGGGCATAGATCCGCTGCCTGTGCCGCAGCCGCCATCCGACGGCCAGCAGGACCATGGCAAACAGCGCCGTGGCTGCAAGGCGCAGCTCAAGCGGAAACAGTGAATGTTCGACGGTATAGCGCAGCAGGAAAGAGAGGCCGAGGAAGAGCAGCACAATCCCCAGCTTCGCCAGCGGATTGCCCTGCATAAACCAGCGCGTCAGTGAAGACAGGATGCCGCCAAAGGCGGAGGGCCGTTTCGGCGCCGGTGCCGGCGCTGGTTTTGCCTCAGTAACAGGCGGCCCGGGGCGCCAGGGATCGACGTGCAAAGACTCGACCGCTGCCGCCGGAGCAGGCTCCGCCACCGGCGCGGCGGGCTGTACCGGCTCCGGCGCGTTATCAGCCGCGCCGCGCTGCTCAAGCGCCTCAATGCGCTGGCGTAGGCGGACGATCTCCTGCTGCGCCGCCGTGCTTCGGTTAAAGCCTATAACCGCAAGCACGGGCGCCACCAGCAGCGCAAAAACCAGGAGCAAACAGCCAAGGATGTAAAGCTCGTCCATGTTTCCACCTTCACCGTAAACGATCCGTTAAGATTGACACAAATAGTTGCATTTGCGCCATCTAAAAGGTGAAAACCGCTCCGCCCGCAGTCAGCTGCCGAACCAGACCGCCGCTGAGATGGCCGGAAGCGTAAGCACGCTTTCCTGGAACGTCGCTTTACCCGCTTTGCTCTTCCACGTTTTACCGGCCAGCAGCGGTGAATCTTCCAGCACCACCTCGCACGCCTCGCCCCGGTTGAGAGCCACCAGCACGCGCTGCTGGTTATAGACGCGGACAAACACCACCACGTTATCGTGAGCGTACATCACCTGACAGCCCCCGTAGCGCAGGGCCTGGCTCTGCTTGCGCAGCGTCGCCATGCGCTGGTACAGGCTGAACAGCTCCCGATCCTGATTCTCAGGCTCCCACGGAAACGTTTTACGGCAGAACGGATCGTTGTTGCCGTCCAGCCCCACTTCATCGCCATAGTAGATGCAGGGTACGCCGGGCCAGGTAAAGAGCCAGGTTACCGCCAGCGGCAGTCGCGCTACATCCTTACCAAGCAGAGATTTGAAGCGGGCGGTATCGTGGCTGTCGAGCTGGTTGAACATCCGCAGCTGCTGCTGATGCGACAGGCTGGCGCGGTAGTTCTCCATCCACGCCATGCAGGTTTCGGCATCAATATGGTTCGGGTCGTAAGAAATGTCGGTATTGGCGAGGAATCCCCACAGCGGGAAGGTGAAGCCGCGATAGTTCATCGCCGCGTCTTCGGCATCTGCCTGCAACCACTGGCGCGCGTCGCCAAAGTGTTCGCCAAAGACAAACGCCTCCGGACGCGCGATTTTCGCCGAGCGAGAGATCTCCCGGACGTGGTGAAGGTTGTTTCGCGCTCCGCCCGCCTCACCGAGCATATGCACGACGTCCAGCCGCCAGCCGTCCATATTCCACGGCGCCTTCAGCCAGTGGCGCACGATGCTGTCTTCACCACCGTAGATCTCATTCACCAGAGAGGGCGACTGAAAATCCAGCTTCGGCAGGCTCGGGTAGCCAAGCCAGTCCAGAGCGCGGCCGTTTTCGTCAAAACTGTACCAGTCACGCTGCGGTGAGTCCGGATTATGGCATGCGCCGCCCATCGACTGATTATGACGGTCAAACCACGCGTGAGAATCACCGCTGTGGTTGAACACGCCATCGAGAATCAGGCGCATACCTTCCTTTTGCGTGTTATGGCGCAGCCGCAGCAGCGCCTCGTCACCGCCAAACTGCTCGTCAACGTGCCGGTAATCCTGAGTATCGTACTTATGTACGCTTGGCGCCTTAAACACCGGGTTCAGGTACAGCGCGGTCACGCCGAGCTTTTTCAGGTACGGCAGCTTTTCGCTGATACCGTCGAGATCGCCGCCGTAAAAGGTCGAGCCGCCCGCCTGCGCGGTCAGCGGCTCGCCCCATTTTTTGATAATGATGTCGTGACCGGCCGCATGGTGGTAGTAGACCTTGTCCTGCCCGGCGGTGCGTTTTTCACTGCGCGCAAAGCGGTCCGGGAATATCTGGTAAAAGACCCGATCGTTAACCCACTGCGGGCCGTTATCCGGATAATCAACCGCAAACTGCTCAAGCCTGGCCGGAGGGAAACGGCTAAACCCCTGCGGGGTAAACCACAGCTGACGGTTATTCCACAGCAGCTTAAAGCTGTAGCGGCGACGCGGCTGCCCGCTGCGAAGGTCGATATTCGCCCGCCACGCCGTGATTCCCGGCTGAGGCTGGCTGCGCGCCTTGTGCATTTTCAGCGACGTCTCTTCGTTATCCACTTCGGCGCGTAAGGTCACACGTTCAGGCTGATTTTCCCCCGCCAGCCAGAGCGTAATCACAAGGTTGTCTTTGTTTTGCTTAACAAATGGGGCAACCGGAAGGTGCCAGGCGTTTAACATCACGAATCCCCTTTGATGAAATTGACGTCACCATGCCACAGGGTGGTTAAGGTTAGCTCATCGTGAGGACGTTTATTGGGGGAGGAGGATGGGGGATGAGGCATCAGTGCGGCCTGATGCCCTCATCCTGAGCCTCTCCCGGCGGGAGAGGGAGATTAAAATATTACTGCGCTTGCGCCAGCTGACGGTCACGGCGGCATTTAAACATCCAGCCCACCAGCAGCAGGACGATCCACGCAAAGCCCACGTAAAGCGAGATACGGGTGTCCGGATGGTAGCCAATCAGGCCGATGATAAACAACAGGAAGATCAGCCCGACGACGGTCGTTGCGATGCCGCCCGGAACCTTAAACTTCAGCGCCTTCACCTCTTCCGGCGGCAGACGGCGGCGGAACGCAATCTGCGACAGCAGGATCATGATCCACACCCACACGGTCGCAAAGGTCGCCAGCGACGCGATCACCAGGAAGACGTTCTCCGGCATGATGTAGTTCAGGTAAACCGAGAACAGCAGCGCTACGGTCATCACCAGCACCGTTACCCACGGCGTGCCGCGGCGCGACGTTTTGGCGAAGACCTTCGGCGCACTGCCCTGCTCCGCCATGCCGTGCAGCATACGGCCAACGCCGAAGACGTCGCTGTTGATGGCCGACAGCGATGCGGTCAGCACCACAAAGTTGAGAATGCTGGCAGCAAACGCAATGCCCATGTGCTGGAAGGTCAGGACAAACGGGCTGCCGTTAGTGCCCACCTGGTTCCACGGATAGATGGACATAATCACGAACAGCGTCCCTACATAGAACACCAGAATACGCATCGGCACCGAGTTGATGGCGCGCGGAATGGATTTCTCCGGATCTTTCGCTTCTCCGGCGGTGATCCCGATAATCTCAATACCGCCGTAGGCGAACATAACCATCTGAAGCGACATCACCATTCCGAGCCAGCCGTTGCTGAAGAAGCCGCCGTTGCTCCATAAATTTTGAATGCCCGTCGGCTGTCCGCCGTTGCCAATACCCCAGATGATGATGCCAAAACCGGCGAGGATCATGATGATGATGGTCGCGACCTTGAAGAAGGAGAACCAGAACTCCAGCTCGCCAAACACCTTCACGCTCATCAGGTTAACGGCGCAGATGATCAGCACCACGCTCAGCACCCAGATCCAGTGCGGCACGGCGGGGAACCAGACACCCATATAGATGCCAAACGCCGTGACGTCGGCTATGGCCACAATCAGGATTTCGAAGCAGTAGGTCCAGCCGGTGATAAACCCGGCCAGCGGGCCTAAGTTTTCCTGCGCGTAGCGTGAGAACGAGCTGGCTGACGGGTTGTGAACCGACATCTCCCCCAGCGCACGCATGATGATGTAGGCCGCGGCGCCGCCAATGATGTAGGCCAGCAGTACGCTTGGACCGGCCATTTTGATGGCATCTGCCGAGCCATAAAAAAGACCGGTGCCGATAGCCGAGCCCAGCGCCATAAAGCGGATGTGGCGGGTGCTCAATCCACGTTTAAGTTTGTTAGTGCTTTCCATTAAAATCTTGCCATTCAACACGAAAAAAACAAAAAACCACGGGGCCTTAAGCCCCGTGGTTAAACAATTTGTTGCCGTTGATTAATGGGCGTTTGATGTAACCTGACGCCCCGCCGCACGGTCCCAGACAATAGCCAGCACCAGCGCAACAACGGATGGCATCAGCCAGGCCAGTCCCTGCTCGGACAGCGGCAGACGCTGTGTCCATGCTGGCAGGATGTCGGCGAACGCTGATGCTTTGATCCCGTCAAGGATACCAAAAATCAGGCTGATAAACATGGTTGGCGCAATAATTCGCGTGGAGTTATGCCACCACGGACGGGTGAAGCTCAGCACCACCAGCACGATGCAAGGCGGATAGATTGCCGTCAGTACCGGAATAGACACCTGAATCAGATGGCTCAGACCGAGGTTTGACACCGCCATGGAGAAGATGCCGAGGATAAACACCAGCGAGCGGTACGAGAGCGGCAGATACTGGGCAAAGAACTCCGCACAGGCGCAGGTCAGCCCTACCGCCGTGACCAGGCACGCCAGGAAAATCAGCGCCGCCAGCAGCATGCTGCCCGCACCGCCAAAGGTGTGCTGCACGTAGGCATGCAGGATCGCCGCGCCGTTTGCACTCTGATCGACCAGCGTTGCGCTGTCTGAACCCAGGCGGAACAGCGCCAGATACAGCAGCGTCAGGCCAACACCGGCCATCAGGCCAGCCCAGATGGTGTAGCGGGTCAGCAGACGCGCTTCGGTTACGCCGCGGGAACGCGCGGCGTTAACGATAACAATGCCAAACACCATAGCGCCCAGCGTATCCATCGTCAGATAGCCGTTAACAAAACCGTTCGAGAACGCCGCGTTCTCGTACGCGTCCATCGCAGAGCTGATAGGACCCGCAGGCCAGACGATGGCCGCAACCGCCAGCACGATCAGCGCAACAATCTTCAGCGGCGCCAGGAAGTTACCTACGGTATCCAGCAGTTTGCCCGGATAGAGCGACACCAGAATAACGATCGCGAAGTAGATCAGGCTGTAGATAAACAGCGGCATCGCACCGTCACCGGTCAGCGGGGCGATACCCACCTCAAAGGAAACCGTCGCCGTGCGCGGGGTCGCAAACAGCGGGCCAACGGCCAGATAGCACACGGTCGCCAGCAGAACGCCAGCTACCTTGCCAATCGGCGTGCTGAGGCTGTCCACGCCGCCGCCGACTTTCGCCAGCGCGATGACGGTCAATACCGGCAGACCCACCGCAGTAAGCAGAAAACCAAACGCGGCCGTCCAGACGTGTTCACCCGCCTGTAAGCCAACCATTGGAGGGAAAATGATGTTGCCTGCGCCAACGAACAGCGCAAATGTCATAAAGCCCAGCGCGATAATGTCACGCGATTTCAAGTGATGGGTCATAAAACCTTACTGCCTGTGGATGTGGTGTTGAAAACGTTGAGTTTTTCGCCATCCCTGACGGGACAATACAGCGGAAAATTTGCTCAATTTCAGCGGGAAATGCTCCCGTCCTGGCGTGGAGAAGAATAGTTTTTCGATTTACCACGCAAATACAGTCTGTCTGACAGTATATGGGGGGCAATTTAAACGCTTATAACGTTTAAAGGCAAGAAGGGATCGTAAAACCAGAACAATATGCCAGCATGAAAATACAGGCCAACATAATATGCCATGTATAAGAAAAACCCATGGCTAATCATGCGAACAAAAAAGCATCAACCGTATAATATTCACCCGCGCTTCGCTTGACTGCAAAGCAAACGGGCCAGCAGTGGCTGGCCCGTGGAAAGCATGACTGACACGCCCGCGGTCAGGCGCTCTTTTTGGCAATTAATCGTTCCGGGATAACAAAGCTAAAGCGCGTGCCCTTGCCCAGCGTGCTTTCGATATCAAGACGGCTTTCATGGTGGCCCACCGCATGCTTCACGATTGCAAGCCCCAGACCGCTGCCCCCGGTCTGCCGCGAGCGCGCCTTGTCCACCCGGTAGAACCGTTCGGTGAGGCGCGGGAGGTGCTCAGACCCTATTCCCGGCCCGTTGTCTTCGACGCTAAACTCAGCGCCCGCCGGGGTATGCAGCCAGCGCACCACGATGTGCGTCCCTTCCGGGGTATGGTTTACGGCGTTGTACACCAGGTTCGAGATGGCGCTGCGCAGTTCATCTTCGCTGCCGAGCACCTTCAGGTCGTTATCAACCTCAAACGCCAGCGTGTGTTTTTTATGGCTCAAGGTTTGCGCCTCGCGCTCCACTACGCGCAGCATCATCGGCACGTCGATGACCTCGTTGAGCGCCAGCGACGGCGCGGCCTCAATCTTCGAGAGCGTCAGCAGCTGTTTGACCAGCCCTTCCATGCGGTACGTCTGCTCGCGCATGGTGTGCAGCGCTTTCTCACGCGGCGCACCTTCAAGCGTTTGCTCCTGCATCATCTCCAGATAGCCCTGTAACACCGTCAGCGGCGTGCGCAGCTCGTGGCTGACGTTTGCAAAGAAGTTGCGACGCGCCCCTTCCAGCTGGTGCATCTGGGTTACATCTCGCGCCACCATCAGCCACTGCCGATCGCTGTAGGGCATCACGCGAATTTCAAGATGGCGGCCGTTATTGAGCTTCAGATTGTGCGGACGACTAAAATCACGCGCTTTCAGATACAGCGTGAACTCGGGATAGCGCAGAAGGTTGAGGATGTTCTGGCCGTTATCATCCGGCCAGCGCAGGCCAAGCAGCTGCTGTGCGAGGCCATTACACCAGAAGATCGTCCCTTCTTCCGTCGTCAGGATCACCGCGTCCGGCAGCGACTCCGCGCCGCTGCGAAAGCGTTTGATCAGGCTTCCCAGCTCCCGTCGGCGCTTTTTATTACGCATCTGCATCTGGTGCAGGCCGTAGAGCAGCGGCTCCCAGCTTCCGCTTCCCGGCGGCGGCGTCATACTTCTGTCGACCCACAGCCACCAGGAGAGGCGCAGTAAATTCCAGAAATGCCAGACGAGCAGTCCCGTCACGGCCACCAGTAAAAACCACGGCAGATAGCCAAAAATAGCCCCCAGAATGAAGGCCGGAATACAGCATAAGATCAGTTCAAAGACGAGCCTTTTCCATGACAGACGTTCCAGCACGCGTCACACTCCTGTCATTGTTCAGAAACGGGTCGAGAAACGATAACCCGTGCCGCGGACCGTCTGCACCATGCGATCGTGGCCGCTCAGCTCCAGTGCTTTGCGCAGGCGGCGAATATGGACGTCAACCGTTCGGTCTTCGACATAGACGTTAGTTCCCCAGACGTTATTCAGCAACTGTTCGCGGCTGTAAACGCGTTCCGGGTGTGTCATAAAGAAGTGCAGGAGTTTAAATTCGGTTGGCCCCATATCGAGGGGATTTTCGCCGGTCATCACGCGGTGCGAGGTAGGATCCAGGCTTAGCCCCTGCATCTCAATCACCTCTTCCACCGCCATCGGTGAAATACGGCGCATCACGGCCTTAATGCGAGCGACCAGCTCCTTCGGGGAAAACGGTTTGGTAATGTAATCGTCCGCACCGGTTTCCAGACCGCGCACGCGATCCTCTTCTTCACCGCGCGCCGTCAGCATAACCACCGGGATATCGCGGGTCAGCGCTTCGCGTTTGATATGCTTGATAAACTGCAACCCGGAACCGCCAGGCAACATCCAGTCCAGCAGGATGAGATCGGGCCAGGGTTCATTCAGCTGGTTCACCGCGCTGTCATAATCTTCCGCTTCAACCGGCTGGAAGCCATTTTGTTCAAGCACGAAGCACACCATTTCACGGATCGGAGCTTCATCTTCTACGACCAGAATACGTCTCGCCATACTTTGCCCTGTCTTATCGTATTTAAGTTACAAGTCTGTAATGCGGCGTCATTATGCGTCAGATTTATGACAGATTTATGAAAAACATTACCATGGTAAATAGCAAACTGTTGTTTTATTACAGCGGTTATTTTCCGTTCCCTGAAAGTTTATAATCCTGCTTTCTTATTTTTGCCACGGATCACTTATGCGCATACTTCACACCTCAGACTGGCACCTGGGTCAAAATTTTTACAGCAAAAGCCGCGCCGCTGAACATGAAGCGTTCCTGAACTGGCTGCTGGAGACGGCCCGGAGCCATGAGGTGGACGCGATTATTGTGGCGGGCGACATCTTTGATACCGGGTCGCCGCCGAGCTATGCGCGCGAGCTGTACAACCGTTTCGTGGTTAACCTCCAGCAAACCGGCTGCCACCTTGTGATCGTCGCCGGTAACCATGACTCCGTGGCGACGCTGAATGAATCCCGCGATATTCTGGCGTTTCTCAATACCACCGTGGTAGCCAGCGCCGGGCATGCGCCGCAGATCCTGAAAAAACGCGACGGCACGCCGGGCGCGGTGCTGTGTCCGATCCCCTTTTTACGCCCGCGCGATATCGTGCAGAGCCAGGCTGGTCTTTCCGGCAGCGAAAAGCAGCAGCACCTATTGCAGGCCATCACCGACTATTACCATCGCCAGCACGCGGAGGCCTGCGCCCTGCGCGGTGAACAGGCCATTCCGGTCATCGCCACCGGGCACCTCACGACCGTCGGTGCCAGCAAAAGTGACGCGGTGCGTGAGATCTACATCGGTACGCTGGACGCGTTCCCGGCCCAGAACTTCCCGCCCGCCGACTATATAGCCCTCGGGCATATTCACCGGGCGCAGGTCATCGGCGGCTGCGAGCACATTCGCTACTGCGGGTCGCCCATTTCGCTCAGCTTCGACGAAACGGGCAAAGCAAAATGCGTGCATCTGGTGAGCTTTACCGAGGGCAAACTCAGCGCCGTGGAGAGCCTTGAGGTTCCCGTCACCCAGCCGCTGGCGGTGCTGAAGGGCGATCTTGCCGCCATTACCGCTCAGCTTGAGCAGTTTCGCGGCGCCGAACATAACCCGCCCGTCTGGCTCGATATCGAGATTACCACCGACGAGTATCTGCACGATATGCAGCGCAAAATCCAGGCGCTGACGGAAGCGCTGCCCGTAGAAGTGTTGCTGGTGCGCCGAAGCCGCGAGCAGCGCGAGAAAACGCTGCTAAGCGCCCGGCGCGAAACGCTTAGCGAACTTCGGGTTGAGGAGGTCTTCGAGCGGCGGCTGGCGCATGAAGAGATGGACGACGCCAGGCGCACCAGGCTTAACGAGCTGTTTGCGCAGACTCTGCACACCCTTCATGACGAGGAAGAAAACGCATGAAAATTCTGAGCCTGCGTCTGAAAAACCTGAACTCGCTGAAGGGCGAGTGGAAAATTGACTTTACCGCTGAGCCGTTTGCCAGCAACGGGCTGTTTGCCATTACCGGTGCCACGGGCGCGGGGAAAACCACGCTGCTGGACGCCATCTGCCTGGCGCTTTACCACGAAACGCCGCGTCTGAATAAGGTCTCCCAGGCGCAAAACGACCTGATGACGCGCGATACCGCCGAATGCCTGGCGGAGGTGGAGTTTGAGGTTAAAGGCGTCGCCTACCGCGCTTTCTGGAGCCAGAACCGCGCCCGCAACCAGCCGGACGGAAACCTGCAGGCACCGCGCGTTGAGCTGGCCCGCTGCGAAGACGGCAAAATCCTGGCGGATAAAGTCACGGATAAGCTGGAACAAACCGCCGCACTGACCGGGCTGGACTACGGCCGCTTTACCCGCTCAATGCTGCTCTCTCAGGGACAGTTTGCCGCCTTCCTGAACGCTAAGCCGGGGGATCGCGCCGAGCTGCTGGAAGAGCTGACCGGCACGGAAATTTACGGCCAGATTTCCGCCACGGTCTTTGAAAGACACAAGGCGGCACGCGGCGCGCTGGAGAGGTGCGAAGCCCAGGCCGCTGGCGTGGTGCTTCTGAGCGAAGAACAGCAGCAGCAGTTGCAGCAAAGTTTGCAGGCGCTTACTGACGAAGAGAAAACCCTGCTGGCTCAACAGCAGAGCCAACAGAAAGATTTTCAGTGGCTGACGCGCAACGACGAGCTGGTTCGTGAACAGCAGCGCGCGACCGCTTCGCAGCAGCAGACGCAAAGGGCTTTGGCCGATGCCGCGCCTGAACTGGCGAAGCTCCAGCTGGCTCAGCCCGCCGCCCAGCTGCGGCCGCTGTGGGAGCGCCAGCAGGAGCAGACCACCCGCCTGGCGCAAACGACGCAGCGGATTGTCGAAGTAAATACTCGCTTACTCGACAGAGCTGCGCTGCGCTCGCGTATCCGCAACGGCGCGCTGGGTATACGCGAACGCCTGCAGGCAGAGCACGCGTCGCTGGCGCAGTGGCTGACCGAACACGATCGCTTTCGTCTGTGGGGCCAGGAGATGGCCGGCTGGCGGGCGAATTTTACGCAGCTGAGCCGCGATAAAAATCAGCTCGCGTCCCAGTCGGCGCGCATTGCAGACCTCCGCCAGAAGCTGGCTGCCATGCCGGAAAGCGCGCTTACGCTGACGGCTGAGGCGCTCGCGACGGCCATGGAGCAACAGGCGCAATCCCGGGCGCTCCGTCAGCGCCTGACCGCGCTTCACGCTCGCTACCAGCCGCTGCAAAAGCGGCTGCGCCAGAATGGGGAAAGCGTGCAAAAGGCGCTGGCTGAGCAGGGTAAACTCAACGAAACGCTGACCCTGCGCCGCCAGCAGTATAAAGAGAAAAACCAGCACTTCGCCGACCTTAAAACGCTCTGCGAGCGTGAAGCGACAATCAAAGATCTTGAGCACTATCGGGAACGGCTGGAAGCGGGTAAGCCTTGTCCACTCTGCGGTTCAAGCGAACATCCGGCCGTGGTGGAGTATCAGGCGCTTGAGCTGACCGACAATCAGCGCCGCCGTGACGCGCTGGAAAAAGAGGTTGCCGCGCTTAAGGACGAAGGATTGCTGGTGCTTGGGCAGGTGAATGCGCTGGCCCAACAGATCCAGCGAGAAACAGAGGAAGCCACGACGCTCTCTCAGGAAGAGCAAGCGCTCACTAAAGAGTGGTTTGAGGTTTGCACTTCCCTGAACGTAGCGCTGAATATACAGGATGATATCGCCCCCTGGATGAGCGAGCAGGAGCAGTACGAGCGCCAGCTTTATCAGCTCAGCCAGCGCCTGACGCTGCAAAACCAGCTCAATGAACAGGAAGGTCAGGCGCGCCAGTACCAGCAGCAGCTGGCGGCGACGCGTGAGGCGCTGGCGTCCTCGCTACGGCCGCTGTCGCTCAGCATGCCCGATGAAGGTGAGGAAAGCGCCTGGCTCAGCGCGCGCGAAGCCGAATATACCCGGTGGCAGGAAAAGCAGACCCAGCACGGCGCGATTCAGGAACGTATTAACGCCCTGACGCCGCTGCTGGATACGCTGCCGGTCTCCGAGGGCGCGGAAGCCGAGGCGGCCATTCCTGAGAACTGGCGCGGGATCCACGACGAATGCCTGTCGCTGCAAAGCCAGCTCGCCACCTTACAGCAGCAGGAGACGCTCGAGCGCGAGCGGCTACAGCATTCGCAGGAACAGTTCAGCGCCGCGCTGGCCGCGAGCTGCTTCGCCGATCGGGAGGCGTTTCTCTCCGCCCTGCTGGATGAGGCGACGATCCGCCGGCTTGAGCAGCAAAAGCAGACGCTGGAAAATCAGCTCCAGCAGGCTACGGCGCTTTCCGGGCAGGCAGGTCAGCAGCTTCAGGCGCATCAGGCGCTGCGCCCGGAAGGGCTGGACACGGATGCCGCAAGCCTTCAGACGCAGCTACAGCAGCTGGGGCAGCAGCTTCGGGACAATACCACCCATCAGGGGGAGCTCCGCCAGCAGCTCAAGCAGGACGCAGATAACCGTCTGCACCAGCAGGCGCTCATGCAGCAGATTGAAGAGGCGGCGCGTCTGGCCGACGACTGGGGCTACCTTAACTCGCTGATAGGCTCCAGCACCGGCGACAAATTCCGTAAGTTCGCCCAGGGGCTGACGCTGGATAACCTGGTGTGGCTTGCCAACCAGCAGCTCAACCGCCTGCATGGCCGCTATCTGCTGCAGCGTAAAGCGAGCGACGCGCTGGAGCTGGAGGTGGTCGATACCTGGCAGGCGGACGCGGTACGCGATACCCGTACCCTGTCCGGCGGCGAGAGTTTCCTCGTCAGCCTGGCGCTGGCCCTGGCGCTTTCCGATCTGGTCAGCCACAAAACGCGGATTGATTCGCTGTTTCTGGACGAAGGGTTCGGCACGCTTGATAGCGAAACGCTGGACACCGCGCTGGACGCGCTCGACGCGCTGAACGCCACCGGGAAAACCATCGGCGTGATTAGCCACGTTGAGGCGATGAAAGAGCGCATTCCGGTACAGATTAAGGTGAAGAAGATCAACGGACTGGGGTATAGCAGGCTGGATCGAGAGTTTGCGGTGCGGTAAATGGTGGGGTCGGTGCGGTCTGGTGCCCTCACCCTGGCCCTCTCCCACGGGGAGAGGGAACAAACACTAAAAACCGTAGCGTTCGTTGCCGTTTTGCCTTCGCCTTGCCTCACCCTGGCCCTCTCCCACGGGGAGAGGGAACAAACGCTAAAAACCGTAGCGTGCGTTTTTTATTCCGGCCATAGCCATGCCGCACCGCGCACGCCGCTGGAATCCCCGTGAACGGCTTTGCGGATCGGGGTTTCACACTCGCCGCCAAATACCCACTGCTTCACCAGCGTCGGCACCGTCGCGTACAGCCGGTCGACGTTGCTCATGCCGCCACCCAGCACAATAACGTCGGGATCGAGGATATTGATCACGTGCGCCAGCGATTTTGCCAGCCGCATTTCGTAGCGGCTGAGCGCCAGTTCGGCCACCGGATCCTGCTCCTCAACCAGGCGCATAATCTCGTTCCCCTTCAGCGGTTGCCCGCTCAGGCGGTGGTAGTCCGTCGCAAAACCGGTGCCGGAGATAAACGTCTCGATACAGCCCTGCTTGCCGCAGTAGCACGGCACGTCGACGCGGTACTTAAGCTCATCTTCATCCATCCACGGCAGCGGGTTATGCCCCCACTCGCCCGCGGTGCCGTTGCCGCCAATATGCGAACGTCCACCGAAGGCCAACCCGGCACCGCAGCCGGTACCGATAATCACCGCAAACACGGTCTGCGCGCCTGCCGCTGCGCCATCGACGGCCTCAGACACCGCCAGGCAGTTAGCGTCATTCGCCAGACGCACCTCCCGGTTCAGGCGCTGGCTTAAGTCTTTATCGAACGGCTGGCCGTTAAGCCAGGTGGAGTTAGCATTTTTCACCACGCCGGTATACGGCGAAATAGAGCCGGGGATACCTATTCCCACCGTCCCCGTCTCGCCCGTGGCCTCCTCGGCCATATCGATCAGCCTGGCAATCGTCTCGATGGTCTGGTGATAGTCATCACGCGGCGTAGGCAGACGGTGGCGAAACAGCTGCTGCCCCTGCTCGCTCAGCGCAATAACTTCCGTTTTGGTGCCGCCCAAATCAATCCCAATACGCACAAGACACTCCTCATTATTTTGATTATCAACAGAGTAGAAGCCTGCTTCCCGATTAGCAATGCAAGCGATGCGACAATTCGCTATCATGCCCGCTGATTTAACGACAAGGCCGTGGAAATTATCATGCTGTGGTTCAAAAATTTGATGGTTTACCGTCTCAGCCGCGACATTTCGCTGCGTGCAGAAGAGATGGAAAAACAGTTAGCCGCTTACTCCTTTACCCCTTGCGGTAGCCAGGACATGGCGAAAACCGGCTGGGTTCCGCCAATGGGTTCTCAAAGCGATGCGCTGACCCACGCCAACAGCACGGGGCAAATCATCGTTTGCGCCCGTAAAGAAGAGAAGATCCTGCCAACGCCGGTGGTTAAACAGGCGCTCGAAGCGAAGATCTTCAAGCTGGAAGCAGAACAGGGCCGTAAGCTTAAAAAAACCGAAAAAGATTCGCTGAAGGATGAAGTGCTGCACTCGCTGCTGCCTCGCGCCTTTAGCCGCTTTAGCCAGACCATGATGTGGATCGACACCGTTAACGGGCTGATCATGGTGGACTGCGCCAGCGCCAAAAAAGCGGAAGATACGCTGGCGCTGCTGCGTAAGAGCCTCGGCTCGTTGCCGGTCGTTCCCCTGGCGCTGGAAACGCCGATTGAGCTGACCCTGACGGAGTGGGTGCGCAGCGGCACCGCCGCTCAGGGCTTCCAGATCCTCGATGAGGCAGAGCTGAAAGCGCTGCTGGAAGATGGCGGCGTGATCCGCGCGAAAAAACAGGATCTGGTGAGCGACGAAATAGCCGTGCACATTGAAGCGGGCAAAGTCGTAACCAAGCTGGCGCTCGACTGGCAGCAGCGTATTCAGTTTGTCATGTGTGATGACGGCTCCGTGAAGCGTCTTAAATTCTGCGATGAACTGCGCGATCAGAACGAAGATATCGACCGCGAAGATTACGCGCAGCGCTTTGATGCGGACTTTATCCTGATGACCGGAGAGCTGGCGGCGTTGATCCAGAATCTGGTGGAAGGCCTCGGCGGCGAAGCGCAGAGGTAATGTCCTTCCCCCTCGCCAGTCAGGGCTGAGGGGGAAGAAAGAAGATTATTTCAGATAGCGGCACAGGTAAGAGGTTGGCTCTGCCACCTGTAAATGGAACTCGCTGTGGCCCGGCACGTTGAATACCTGCCCGGCGCTATATACTTTCCACTCTGTTTCACCCGGCAGCAGGACGTTCAGCGCGCCGCTGACCACCGTCATCTCTTCCGCTTCTGCGGTGCCAAAGGTGTATTCTCCTTCCGCCATCACGCCAACACTGGCGCGGCCAGTGCTGCTGCTGGTAAAACCGATGGATTTCACTTTACCGGAAAAGTATTCGTTACTCTGAAGCATGAACTGGCCCTTATATTTATAGAGAAAAATCCACTATAGGGGCCATGCTCATGACCTGTCACGCAAAATCATTACACCAGTAATTCTGACGCCAGACGCGCCATCAGCACGTTAGAGAGCAGCACCGGAACGTCCAGCGCTTTTTGCAGTAAATCACGATGCCGCTGGTGGAAGCCCAGGCAGTCCAGCATCAGCACGTCCGCCCCTCTGTCGATCAGCTCTTGCCCCGCGGCAATCAGCTTCGCTTCGCTGTCCCAGAACGGATTTGCCAGCGCATACAGCGGCGGGTGCTCCAGCGCGGACCACTTCACCGCCTGGTTATCCAGCAGCTCCTCAACGGGAACAATGACCCCAACCTGATGACCGTCGACAATGGAGGCCACCAGCGGTGGAATGATCCGCATCGGCTCCAGCAGAATCGCATTACGCGCGCTGAGTCCCTTAACCGGGGCCGTGCTCATCAGCAAAATAACGTCATAATCCTGATTATCGAGCACTTCGATCACGCCCTGAAGCGCGCGCTCAATTTTCTGACGCGACACGTGCGCCAGTTTACCGTCGCTTAATAACGTCGCCAGGGGATCGTCCCCCGCCTCGACAGCGTAGTCTTCCATGACCTCTTCCCGACTCAACTTCCCTAACAGGCTAAGATGCGTAATCTGTTGTTCAGAGATATGCTCCGTTAAGAGCGGTAATACTTCGCTTACAGGGACCACACCAATCGTGAGGATCGCCAACGTCGCCTTCATTTTGATCGCCTTTCGTTACTGCCATAACTACAACACAGGTACAGGCTCACTACGCTGCACGGTTCGTTTTTTGAACAAAACAGCACCAAGCGTAGCAGCGGATCTCTACACCGTAATGTAAAGATCGGCTGGCCTTAACGAATCTACCTGTAATAACTAAATATTAACTGCTACTTAACATTAGCGATAAGTTAAAAATGTGATTCAGGCACGGTTGTAGCGAATTCGGAACCCTGTCAGGTCTTATCAGGATCTTCGTACCGCCGTTTCGCATCCAGCGCTTCCTGTTCGGTATCATGTTCGCTGATGAGCGAATCGGGTTTTGGGTGATCGGCACGCAGCTGATACCAGGTTACAGTCCGATCGCCATTACCTTTTTCAACGGTAACAATGCGGGCTTCACGTGGATAGGGAGGTCTGGTTGGCATAGCTCATCCTTTTTTTATGTCTGAGCTATGAGTATAGACGGCTGTTAGCTGGCGCAAGCCAAACGCAGGGCGGTAATAATCTGAATCGCAACTTTCTCGGGTGACGCAGACGCATCCACCACGTGGTGCGCGGCCTCGCGGTATAGCGCATCGCGTTCGGCAAGCACCTCGCTGACCTCTTCGCTCAGCGGTTTCGCGGTTAGTGCCGGACGCTGCCCCTCTTCCGGAAACGCTTCCAGCCGCCCCACCAGCGTAGAGACCGGCGCGCAGAGATAGATGACCTCCCCATTTTCACGCATAAACTGGCGGTTGTACGGCGCCAGAATAATGCCTCCGCCGGTCGCAATCACGGTAGATGGCGCGGTGACGGCCTCAAGCGTTGCCGTTTCACGCGCACGAAAGCTCTCCCAGCCCTCTTTTTCCACGATATCGGCGATGGTGCGACCAGCCTTCTCCTGCAGCCAGTGGTCAGTATCGACAAACTGACTCTGGCACAGACGCGCCAGCTCCAGACCAACGGTGGTTTTCCCACAGCCGCGAGGGCCAACTAAAAAGATGGGTGGGTTCATAACCAGGTGTTCCCCTTGATGCCGGATAACTGAAGGCTGTAAAGAAATGATTGCAGAAGATGTTGCGCTAACTTTACTGCAAAGCGGTACGGAATGACAAGCCTGTGGAGGCCACACTGTACCATAAAACAGCCCGGCTGAGGATTACGCCGGGCGGCGCTTCACTTCCAGCAGCCATTTATCCAGCTCGGCGGCAAACTGCTGGCGGTCGCGCTGAGACAGGCTGTCCGGCCCGCCGGTCTGGACGCCACTGGAACGCAGGGTATCCATAAAATCTCGCATGGTGAGCTTTTCCCGAATCGTTGCCGGAGAGTAGCGCTCGCCGCGCGGGTTAAGCGCCGCGGCCCCCTTCGCCAGCACGTCGGCAGCCAGCGGGATATCCGCCGTGATCACCAAATCTCCGGCGCTGCACAGGCGCACAATCTCGTTATCCGCCACGTCGAACCCGGCCGGCACGCGCAGAGAACGAATGAACCTGGAGGGCGGCACGCGGATATTCTGGTTCGCCACCAGCGTCATCGGTATCTGCACCCGCTCGGCGGCGCGGAATAAAATCTCTTTAATCACATTCGGACACGCGTCCGCATCAACCCAGATAGCCATAGTCTCTCCCCATTATGTTGCTGGCGACTATTGTCGCCTGCATTTCGTTGTTAAGCTATCAGTCAGAGATAACAACGCATAATAACGGAGAGACGTGATGGATAAGAAAATCGGGTTTATCGGCTGCGGGAACATGGGCAAAGCAATCCTCGGCGGGCTGATCGCCAGCGGTCAGGTTTTGCCGGGGCAGATTTGGGTTTATACCCCATCACCGGATAAGGTCGCGGCGCTGCGCGATGAGTACGGCGTTAACGCTGCTGAAAGCGCGCAGGAAGTGGCCCAGGTTGCGGATATTGTCTTTGGCGCCGTTAAGCCAAACATCATGATAAAAGTCCTGAGCGAAATTACCTCCAGCCTGAATAAAGAGACCCTGGTGGTGTCGATTGCCGCAGGCGTCACCCTCGACCAGCTCGCCCGTGCGCTGGGCCACGATCGGAAGATCGTCCGCGCCATGCCGAACACGCCGTCGCTGGTGAATGCCGGCATGACCTCCGTCACCCCGAACGCGCTGGTCACTTCTGAAGACGTGGCGGATGTACTGAACATTTTCCGCTGCTTCGGCGAAGCGGAAGTGATTGCCGAACCGATGATCCACCCGGTTGTCGGCGTAAGCGGCTCTGCACCAGCCTACGTGTTTATGTTTATCGAAGCCATGGCCGATGCTGCCGTGCTCGGCGGTATGCCGCGCGCGCAGGCCTATAAATTTGCCGCGCAGGCGGTGATGGGCTCGGCCAAAATGGTGCTGGAGACGGGCAAACATCCGGGCGAACTGAAGGATATGGTGTGCTCACCGGGCGGCACAACTATTGAAGCCGTGCGCGTGCTGGAAGATCGCGGGTTCCGCTCCGCCGTGATCGAGGCGATGCAAAAATGCATGGAAAAATCAGAGAAGCTGAGCAAGTCCTGACGAGCAGCGCCGGGCGTCAGGCGGCCACTTCGGTGCGGCCACGTCCGGCATTCTTGGCTTTATAGAGGGCCACGTCCGCCGCCTTCAGCCATTCACGATAGTGCGTGAACTGCGCGCCCCACGGGGCAACCCCAACGCTGATGCACAGCCTCGCCGCTGGCGCACCGTGCAGCGGCATGTTAACCAGCCGCTCGTGCACGCGCGACATGGCAGCAATCGCGCTGTCGGCAGGCGTGCCGGACATGATCACCGCAAATTCATCTCCCCCGAAGCGGCCAATAAAATCACCGGCGCGCAGCGCCAGCTGAAGCTGCCGCGTGATCGCCACTATCGCTTCATCCCCCACGTCATGACCCCAGGTGTCGTTGATATTTTTAAAGTGATCGATATCGATGAGCAGTATCGTCGCCTGTCGATGGCCGCGACGGCAGGCCTCAAACTCGTTACGCAACAGCGTTTCCCAGTGGCGGCGATTGAACACGCCGGTCATACCGTCGCGGGTACTCATCAGCTCAAGCCGGCGCTTATGCTCTGCAAGCCGGATCGCCGTGCGGTGGCTGAGCCAGGCAAACAGCACGGGGTAGACCACCAGCACGGGCAGCGTCAGCCACAGCACCAGCGGCTCAGCGCTTAATCTCACCGGAATGGCCGCTACGTGCACGGTAAGCAGTGCAGACAGGGCAAGCAGCACGAGTCCCGTCAAAAATAACCGGCAGCCGCCCGATCCCATCATGTTCATCCCGATCGTCACGATCAGCGCCGCCGCCGGCAGCGCGTTGAGCCCTGTCAGCCCAACCCACACGCCGGCAATAATGGCGTCGATTTTCAGATTAACGATCTCGCTGCTGAAAGGATCCGCCGCACGAAAGGCAAGCTGCCAGGCGAGGTGTGGCCAGACGAAGGCCCAGCCAAGCAGAAATAACCACCAGCCGCCGGAGAAAAACTGGCTGACCAGAACGCTGGCAAGCGGGAAAAACAGGGCTCCCAGGCCAGCGATGCGGGCCAGCCGTATACGCCGGGCAAACTGCAGGCCGGAACGGCAGGCGTCATCCTGAGAAAGCTGCTGGTGCCACGCTTCCCGAATGCTCTGGTCATGGTTATAAATTTCATCATTCATCATTTTTGGGAATATTCTGAAACATTTTCCCAAATTATAGAGAGGGGCATGTCGGGGAAAGTATGAAATTTCGGGTGAGCCAGCGCCGCGGCTCACCCGTTAGCACTACGCCTGTTTCTTAAGACACGCGCTCATAAACTTGCTGCGATCGTCCCCTTTCAGCATCTGCTGCGTTGCCTGGGCGTTACATTCGCGCATTTTTTGCTGCTGCGGAGTCAGGCTTTTTTCGCCCGGTTTAGTCGCGCCGTTTTTAAGACAGTCGCTCATATAGGTTTTGCGGGCGTCACCTTTCAGGCTTTGCGACGTTGCCTGTTGATTACAGGTTGTCATGCGCTGCTGCTGCGGGGTCAGGGTTTTCTCTTCCGCGTGCGCTGAGGCGATCAGACACAGGCCGGATAACAGGGTAACCAGTAATGTTGTTTTCATTGCACCATCCTTTATGTGAAGTTCCACGTTAAGTCTGGTTCGTTGCGGGAAAAAAACCACCCTGCAACCATGTTTTTCGTCGGGTTTCTCGGTTATTTCAGCCCGCACGCGGCGTGGTTATCATTACCGGGACTCGCCAGAAGAGAGATATTTAACAGAGGACATAACGCGGTGTAAAAGCGCGCTCTGCTTCAGTTAATATTACTACCTGAAATAAAAACAGAGCGACTACAGGCATCCTGCATGACAATTCTATGACATGCCCTATTCGCTTTCAGCAGGCTAGGTGCGAGGATGCCTTAATAGCTTTTTTACGTATTGCTGAAGCAGCTCCGCATCTTCAGTGGGCACCTGTGAATCGGGGCGAGCCTTGTCCAGCGCGCCTTCAACGTTGTCGATCAGCGCCTGTTGTTCCGGCTGCGCCATCTGTCGCAGCAGCGCCGTGACGACAATTTCAAGCGCCTCAACCTGGGCGACCAGCTCTTTCGACTCTTCTTCCTTTTGGGCAAGCTTAACCAACAACTCAGCAATGAGATTTTTCATGGCGCTATTTCCTTATGTGATTTTCCCTGAAATTAGCACTCTCCCTGAATAATGAAAAGCATGGATTAGTTTTATCTTATGCAAAAGTGACGTCGCTGCCAAAAATGATATTCAGCCCTGACAGCGAAACGTTTTTCTTTAAAAAAAGGGCCGCATTTCGTTATATAAAAATGCGGCCTTCATAAGAATTAATAATATTTTATCGCGCTTACCGGGCTGATTTTGCCGCGGCGATTTGCCTGCGACGGCGCAAGGCGAAGGCCAGCTGTATAATATTCAGAAGCACCACGACCGCCGTCGCGGCAAATACCCAGCGGAACCCCGCCATTGCCGAAACCGATGCGCCAATGAGCGGGCCGGCTACGTTGCCTAAATACATAAAGGACTGGTTATAGCCAAAAATGCGGCCCGTCACCTGGTCACCGGAATATTTCACCAGCAGCGTCTGAACCGCAGGCAGCATGGCGCCATCCGCAAAGCCGAGCAGGAAACGGAGCACCCCGAGCTGAAGCGGCGTCGTGACAAACGACATGGCAAAGAAGAGGATCACCGCAATGACAAGCGTCGCCATCAGGATACGCGCCGTCCCGATCCTGTCGCCCAGCTTCCCCAGACGCGGCGCAGACATCAGCGCCGACACGCCCGGCACGGCGGCAATCATCCCGCTCAGAAACGCGATGTTGCTGCTGTCCGGCTCCATTGACTTAATAAACAGCGCCAGGATAGGCCCCACCGAGCCGTTGCAAAGCTGGATCACCATCGTCGTAACGAAAAGGCTAATCATCAGGCCAGGATAAGGCAGCGAGGCGAATACCGCCTTGCCGCTCAGGCGTTCGGATTTGCTGACCATTGGCCGCCCGCCCTCTTTGATCAGAAAAAGCGTAACCAGGAAGCTTATCGTCAGCAGAATGGCGGTGATGATAAAGACCGCGCGCAGGCCAACGTGGTCGGCCAGGAAGCCGCCGAGCAGCGGGCCGCCGATGACCCCGCTAATCTGCGCGGTGGAAAGCGTGCTGAGCGCCCAGCCGCTTCGCTCACGCGGTACCTGCGAGGCCACCAGCGCCATCGCATTCGGGATATACCCGGAAGTCAGCCCCATGATTGCCCGCAGAATAAACAGCTGCCAGACGTTGGTCGCAAAGGCCTGAAGCAGGATGGCAATCGCCATCCCCAGCGAGGCGCGCAGCAGCATCAGCTTGCGCCCCTTGCGATCCGCCAGGCTGCCCCACATTGGCGACACGATGGCGGATACCAGAAACGTCACGCTGAACGTCAGGCCGGACCACATGGAGAGCGCTTCATGGGAAGTCACCCCGAGCTGCGACACGTACAGCGGCAGGAAGGGCAATATCTGGCTGATAGCCAGTCCGGTGAAGAAACAGCCGAACCAGACTGAGATGAGGTTAACTTTCCAGGATTCCATAACAGAAATAGTCTTCATTTTTAGGCGAATTCGCCGACAGATTAGCAAGTTACGCGTAATGAGATAGCGCCAGAGATGCGGCCCTGCAGACTTCAGTGTTTTATCTGCCCAGTCATCATATTTGTGAAACAAGTCACAAAATATCCAATTTCTGGCGGAAGATTATGCTTTAGCGGCATAACCCATACCCGCGCATCCCGAGATGGAAATGGTTGGCATGGGCGGCATTATAGTCCGGCCCCAGGCCGTTACCGTAATAGCCGCAGCTTGCCGACAGCAGCGCCTGTAGCCAGGGCCTGGTCTTTTCCGCCTTCCAGCCGTTGAGTATGGTAACGCGCTCTCCGTTTGCCAGCCGGAAGGCGCTGATATCCAGCGCGTCCGCCGTGGCGTGTTCGCTGCGCCGCGCGTCCGGACGGCTGTAGATGTTGCGGCAGGCAAAGCTGCCGAGGTGTTCGATGCGCGTGAGCTTGCTTCCCGTCCAGGACTGGGTGAGCGGCCGCGCCTGCTGGCTGACAAACAGAGCAGAACTTAACGCCAGCGGACAGCTGGCAAGAAAGCTACTGTTCAGGCTGACCGGACCAAAATCGCGCACCCGCACCACGTTACTCAGCGGGCATTCACCGGCGCTGTCAGCGACGGCCTGAGTGCGGATAAGCTGGCGCTGATTGGCCTGCGCCAGCAGGCTTTCGCACGCCTGAGGCGTTAAGCGCCGAAGCTTAAGCTGGGTTATTTTTCCGGGCGGATCGTCAAGCGTAAGCGGCGCGAAAGGGTTGTAATGCGGCGGCAGCCAGCGGTAGCCCACCGCGGCAATCCCGGCAATAACGATAAGAATAAGCAGACCTTTTCCCCTCACGCGCCCTCCTTCAGCATCCCTCAAAACATTATGGCAGAAGGCCGCGAAACCCGCCGGGCATCGTGGTATGTTATTGGCTTTTCGTCAGACTGGAAGAGAGTGAGATGGCTAAGCAGCGCGTAGGTATTGTCTTTGGGGGAAAATCGGCAGAGCACGAGGTGTCATTACAATCGGCCAAAAATATCGTTGATGCGATTGATAAAAGCCGTTTTGACGTCGTGCTGCTGGGCATTGATAAACAGGGCCAGTGGCATGTTAACGACGCCAGCCAGTATCTGCTGAATGCTGACGATCCGGCGCATATAGCCCTTAATCCTTCAGATATCAGCGTCGCGACGGTGCCAGGCGTGGTGCAGGGGCAGCTTATTGATGCCGGTAACGCCCAGGCGCTGGCACAGATTGACGTGGTATTCCCTATCGTGCACGGCACGCTGGGCGAAGACGGCTCCCTGCAGGGCATGCTGCGTATGGCCAACCTGCCGTTTGTCGGCTCCGACGTGCTGGGCTCTGCCGCCTGCATGGATAAGGACGTCACTAAACGCCTGCTGCGCGACGCCGGTCTGAATATTGCGCCCTTCGTGACGCTCACCCGCGCCAACCGCGATCGATACAGCTTCGCGAAGATTGAGGCGCAGCTCGGTCTGCCGCTGTTCGTCAAACCCGCGAATCAGGGCTCTTCCGTTGGCGTCAGCAAGGTGACCAGCGAAGCGCAGTTTACCGACGCCGTTCGTCTGGCCTTTGAGTTTGACCATAAGGTGGTGGTTGAGCAGGGAATTAAAGGCCGCGAAATTGAGTGCGCCGTGCTGGGCAACGATTTCCCACAGGCGAGCACCTGCGGTGAGGTGGTATTGAACAGCGACTTCTACTCCTACGACACCAAATATATTGACGACAAAGGTGCCCAGGTTGTGGTGCCGGCCGCGCTCGATCCTGACGTTAACGATAAGATCCGGGCGATCGCTATTCAAGCCTATCAGGCCCTTGGATGCTGCGGGATGGCGCGCGTCGACGTGTTCCTGACGCCGGATAACGAGGTGGTGATTAACGAAATTAACACCCTGCCGGGCTTTACCAACATCAGCATGTACCCGAAACTGTGGCAGGCCAGCGGGATAAGCTATCCGGAGCTGATCACACGCCTGATTGAACTGGCGCTGGAGCGTCACGCTGCCGACAGCGCCCTGAAGAGTTCCGTAAGCGGTTAATCGACTTTTTGCGTCGTTTCCGTACGATCCGCCGTCGCCTCATCGGGACGGCGGCGGATAATGAGTCCCGCCAGCCAGAAACTGATAATCCAGGTCACCAGCCCAACCGCGTAGGTTTGCCAGCCCTTAGCTTCAAATCCCAGCAGCCCGACAACACCGTTAAGAATAAAGATCAGCCCGATAGCAAAGGCGTAGTAATGCCAGTCACGGCGTAGTTTGGAAGTGAGCTTCATGACAACTCCGGCAGAAAAAAAGCTATCCTCTCACATTTTAATGCAGGCAACTGTGGCGAATACGTAAATTCTGAAATGTAGCAAAGTTTCACTTATGTTATCAATTTGTGACGTGATGCAGAAATCGACAATCCAGGAGGAATCCTGAGCCGTATTTCCCACGATTCTGATATTGACAAATGCTATGACCTGTCACACTCACCCTGTACGACGCGTATTAAAACAGAGTGATATTTCGGGAGGTCTTATGGCAGACTTTACATTGTCGAAACCGATTTTTGGCGGAAAACAACCAAAAACCTCCACGGCGGGGAATATTGCCTATGCCCTGTTTGTTCTGTTTTGCTTCTGGGCGGGAACCCAGCTGCTGAACATGCTGGTGCATGCCCCTGGCGTGTATGAGCAGCTGATGCAGGTTCAGGATACAGGCCGCCCGCGCGTTGAAATCGGTTTAGGCGTGAGCACCGTCTTCGGGCTCATCCCCTTCCTCGCGGGCAGCATGGTTTTGGGCGTGATTGCACTCGTCCTGCGCTGGCGCCACCGCCGCTGATTACAGCCCCATACAGCGCGCCCGACGATCGTCCACGCGTTTCGCGAACCAGGCGGTCGTCAGGTTACGCGTGATCTTCGGGCTTTCCAGCTGAATACCCGGCAGAACGGCTCTCGGTAACGGTTTACCACTCTTCTTCTCTGCCAGCGTAAACACCTGCTTATACAAATCCGTTTTCTCAAACGCCAGGCTGTCGCCCTTCTCCAGCTGACGGCGGATATCGCTGTCGCTCATCCCAAGCTTTGTCGAAAGTTTACGCACCGCTCGTTCGGTGGTACCCGCCTCGCTGCTGCCGTAAGCAATCAGATCGCCGTCCAGGGCCAGCTTCACGCCGCTCGCGCGGCTTACAGCATTCTGGAAGGCCGCGTTTCGGCTGGCGTACCAGCCCGCGTTAAAGTCAGCAAAGCGATACAGCGGTTTGTCGTAATTAGCCGGATAGTTCAGCAGGTGATAAGTCCCAAACCACAGCCCACCGCGCAGGGAGAAGACTTCCTGACGCACCGTACCGTCGATCTCCCACGGATAGCCGTCGGTATGTTTTTCCGCAAAGGCGATGCTGACCTGCATCGGGCCGCCGGTATGCACCGGGTTCAGCGAGCCAAACAGCCTCTGCCCCATCGGCACCATATTGATAAGATCGTCGAAAATGGCGCTGAGCTGTTTCTCGGTCTTCACCGCATCCAGCCGTTCGCTGTAGCTTTTACCGTCTGGCGAGGAGATTTTAAGGGCGGTATGCACAAGGAAGACCGGGATGTGCAACGATTCGGCCCGGCGGTCAATCTCTTTCCAGGCGATTTTGTTCAGGCCGGGCACGACAGGATCTGACTGATACATCGACTCCTGCTGCGCCACCGCCAGCACCGAGCAGATATTCTCCTCGGTAGGCGCTATCTTCTGGCTTTTGAAGGTCGTTGCCAGGGCCTGCGCCCACGCATTGCGATCCTTCACGCTGGCGGGCATTTTTTGCCGCACGACGCTCGCCACATCCACAGGCTTTTCACCTTCCTTGAGCGGTGCGGCCCCTTTTTCGGCACAGCCCGCCAGCACGAAGGCGGCGAGCAACGTCAGCGGTAACGCACGTGGTACGGCAAATGGCATAGCAGTTCCCTGTCTTATCCTAATGTATGAGTAACTTCCTGCAGATCCTTATCGTCCAGTTCACGTTCGAAGCTGCGTAAACGCTTATAGATGGACATCAGCTCCACCAGCGTGGTCCAGGAGCTAATCAGGTACTGGAACGAACCGCGAACCTGACCAAAGACGTTGGTGATCTGGGTCATCAGACCGAGCGTAATGGTACCCGCAACGATAGACGGGAACAGCAGGAACAACCCGAAAACGTTATCAACCTGCAAATAAAGAATGCGCGCGATATTAAAATACATGTAATGGAAGTAGAGACGGAAGTAGTTACGACGTACGGCGCCAAACAGCTCACGCACGGTAGGCGGTGACGCACGGTCAGGATCGTCTTCGCCATACACCAGCTCTTTACGGTAGGCCGCCTCCACGCGCTGATTTTTGAACTCCAGCCCGGGCAGCTTGATCCCCACCACGGCCAGCAGCCCGGTCCCCATCAGCGACCAGACAATCGCGGCAATCACCAGGCCGTACGGCAGATGGCCGACTATCGGCAGCTCCGGAACATGTGACGAGAGCGTCACGAGCACCGGCAGGAAGGCGATCAGCGTCATGATGGCATTGATAAAGCTCACGCCCATATTCTCAAGGGTAGAGGCAAAGCGCATGGTGTCTTCCTGCACACGCTGTGCCGCACCTTCGATATGACGCAGGTGCTGCCAGTGCGCCATATAGTGTTCGTTCATCGCGGTACGCCAGCGGAACACGTAGTGGCTGACGAAAAAGTTATTCATCACGCCGATCACCACGGCGATGAGGGCGATGCCGAGGAAAATGCCCACCTCATGGTAAAACTGGTTTATGGTCACCTTGTGCGGCGAGCTCAGTGCCGTCTGGATCAGATCGTAGAACGGCGCATACCAGGCGTTGACCGCCACGCCCACTTCCACCAGGAACCAGGTAACAAAGATAATTAACGACGTGCCGAGAATCGACCAGTACTGCCAGCGGTGAGGTGAATAGAGGAACCAGAAGATGGCGAACAGCCCCACGCAGAGCATGTAATAGGCGTAGAAAAGCAGATAGCTCATGGACCAGAAGCGCGCCGCGCTAATGGGAATATCGCCCGTCGCGCCCGTAAGACGGGTCAACCACGCGCCGCCACCGGCCTGCCAGAAAATGACAGCCAGCAGTGCCCAAATAAATGCCGACAGAAAAAATGGCCCCGGCTTTGGGAAAAAAGACTTAAACATTGTGCTTCCTTCTTGTTGTTATGGCTGTTGCTGTGCTCAACATATCACCACGCGAAACCTTGCCTGTGCCAGCAGCCCGGCTCAGGCAAAAAAGTCAGACCTGCGGCTTAATTATTAGTTCGCTTTCCGGTTTCCCGGAATTGTTTCGGTCCGTTTCATCTGCAGCAGCCATCATAGCGACTATCATACGGTCGATGTCACAAAATGGGAGCCGGGTCGCAAGTAATTTATTGTTATTTACCCATGGTTACGTTTTTCTCGCTATCGTTATGCAAATCGGGCCATTGCTCCGTACCGATTAGTAGTATAAATACCCGTAACTTTCCTTATTCACTTGATGGATGTTTTTCGTTGAAACGTTGTCTGCTCTCTTTCGCCGCGCTGTGTGCGGTGAGCCTGTCTACCGCCCAGGCAGCTCAGCCTCTGACGGCCCCGGTGCTGGCCTCTGACATTGCCGATCGCTATGCAAACCTTATCTATTACGGCAGTGGGGCGACAGGTATGGCGCTGGTGGTGATCGACGGTAACCAGCGGGTGTTTCGCAGCTTTGGTGAAACGCGCCCGGGAAATAACGTTCGCCCCCAGCTGGATTCCGTTGTCCGTGTGGCTTCCATAACCAAGCTGATGACCAGTGAAATGCTGGTGAAGCTGCTCGATCAGGGCGTGGTGAAACTCGACGATCCGCTCAGCAAATACGCGCCGCCCGGCGCCCGCGTTCCGACATATCAGGGAACGCCGATCCGGCTGGTTAACCTGGCGACCCATACCAGCGCCCTGCCGCGTGAACAGCCCGGCGGCGCCGCGCATCGCCCTGTATTTGTCTGGCCAACCCGCGAGCAGCGCTGGAACTATCTGAGCACCGCGACCCTGAAGTCTGCCCCGGGCTCGCAGGCTGGCTATTCAAATCTGGCGTTCGATCTGCTGGCCGACGCCCTGGCGACGGCTTCGGGTAAACCCTACCCGCAGCTCTTTGAAGAACAAATCACGCGTCCGCTCGGGATGAAGGACACCACCTTTACCCCATCCCCGGACCAGTGCAAACGCCTGATGGTGGCAGAGAAAGGGGCAAGCCCGTGTAACAACACGCTGGCGGCCGTTGGCAGCGGAGGCGTTTACTCCACGCCCGGCGATATGATGCGCTGGATGCAGCAGTTCCTTTCTTCAGATTTTTACGCGCGCAGCAATCAGGCCGACCGTATGCAGACGCTTATCTACCAGCGTGCGCAGTTACGTCGCGTCACCGGCATGGACGTCCCCGGGAAGGCGGATGCCCTCGGTCTGGGCTGGGTGTATATGGCGCCGAAAGAGGGCCGTCCGGGTATTATTCAGAAAACCGGTGGGGGCGGCGGATTCATCACCTACATGGCGATGATTCCGCAATCAAACGTGGGAGCGTTTGTGGTGGTCACCCGCTCCCCGAACACGCGCTTCGTGAATATGAGTGATGGCGTGAATAACCTGGTCGCCGAACTGAGCGCCAACAAAGCGCAGGTTCTTACCGCGTCGAACTAGCCTCAATAGTCCGTGGGCAAGCGGTTAATACTGACCAGCTTGCCCCGGCTCATATTGATGTAATTCCCCTGCCGCAGCGCCGCCAGTACTTCTGCAACCACCGAGCGTGAAATACGCGTGCTACGCTGAATATGATTCATAACACCAATTTTTGAGCGTAGCGTGTCATCCCACTCGGCCATATTGATCAGCATCGCCCGTATCTGGCTGTAGGAACTATTTCCCACCAGCTGCATATCGCGCTTACCCATAATATGGTTAATCCAGGAGAGCCAGCAGAAAGCATCCTGCCAGAGATCCTCCTGCTGAATAAGCTGGCACGTCGTTGAGGCGGGTAAATAAAAGCCTGAACAGGGGGTTTGTGCCATCAGGGAATATTCCAGATAGCTGTCATTTACCCATGCGCTCAACCCATAGATAAAAGGTGCCCGCGCAATACCTACAAGAAGCTCATCTGATTTACGGTGAACGGCGATTAGCCCGGACTGTATTACAAAGGTGGATGGCTCATCATCATTATTGCCGGTTGTTATTAATTGCTGTGGTTCGTGCTTAAAGGGGGTACCGGCGACTTCCAGACACTTTACGAGCCGGCTTAATTCAGAAAGTGGTTTCGCATTAACGTTCATGCATACCTCAAGTCATCTGTATCTGTCGGTTCTTTATTATTTTTAAACCATATAAAAAAGCGGGGGTAAAATCCCCCGCGCTTTCTTTACCAGGTATATTTCACACCCAGGTTTGCTCCCCAGTTCTGGTCAACGTCGCCGCCGCCCAGATAAGTCGCGTCAGTGTACGCACTGAAGTTTTTCGTGAAGCTGAACTGGGTGCCCAGCCCCACGCGAACTGCCGAGCCTTCAACGCCGTTATCAATACTGTCAGTGTTGATATCCGCATTGTTGTCGGCATCGTCATACACGTAAGCCAGTTTGAAGTAAGGCGTCAGCGCCTGTTCGCCGCCGTAGTTGAAGGTATAACCTGCATCCACGCCGAGTTCATAGCGCATGCTGTCGTAAGACTGACCATCAATACGCATGTCGTTGCTTAACTGGTAGTCATCACCAGACTGGAACAGGCCGGAGATCGCCGCATAAGGGGTGATGTAGCCGGACAGGTTTGGTTTCCAGTCATAGCCCAGCTTCATCCCAAAGCCAACGGCGTCAGTGGTGGTATCACCATCAACGTACTGGCCGTTGCTCATTGTGGCAGAGAGCTCGTTGTTGAAGCGGGTGTAGCTCAGGGAACTGTCGAGGAAGATGTCGTTCATGAACTTCGCCGACGCGTAGATCATCGCCGTCTGGCTGTCCTGATCGACCTGACCCGTACGATCGCTGATATCGCCCTTCGCGAAGCCTGCCGCACCGCCGACAATCCACTTCGCATTGTTACCGTCGATCTGGGTATCCAGGCCAACCATAATGCCGCTTACGTCCTGATCGTAGCTGACGGTGCCATTATCCGCGTCAAAGTTGCCGCCGAAGTAGCTCACCCATGCTCCGCCGCTGTCGGCCAGGCCATGACGGCTGTTGGTCAGACGCGTGCCCACGGTATCCTGCTGAAGATTCCAGATGTTGGTATTGGCTGAAGGAATGCTCAGCGCCATGTTGGCGTAGTCGGTCAGCGCTTTCTGCTCCAGAACAACCGTGTCGCCCTTCTGCTGCGCCTGATAAGTGTATGCCCCTAAATCGGCTTTGTTTGCGGCAGTAAAGCTGGCTGCGGTATCCGCGTTATTGTCGTAGACGCGAACGATCTCTTTGTTTTTGTAGTCGGCAACGGAGCCGGCGCCGGTTGCATCGTCGATGCGCACCTTATAGTTACCCGCAACATCACCATTCACCGCCAGATGGCCGTCAGAGTTCAGCGCGACAACACCATAGTCGTAATCCGCTTTGTACCGATCGTTGGTGATATAGCGTGCGTTGTTCAGGTCGCTGTTCAGCACATAATCGCGGCTGGCAACGTCGAGCACACCGCCGTCGGTCAGCACCATATTGTGCGTATCAACCTGGCCCAGTCCAAGCGCCAGCTCTGCACCGTTATCCACGGTAATGGTGTTGGCATACAGATCGGCGGTCTCTTCAGTCAGTGCCGCGCGGCTGCCGCTGTCCAGATACAGGCTGTCGGTTGCCACGGCTCCGCTGTCGCCGATATTCAGGGTAGACGCATTGGTCAGGGTGATGGAATCCGCCAGCAGGCCAGAGTTTTCGACGTTGACCTGAGAGCGGTTGTTCACCATCAGCGCGTCAATGTTAGAGACCTTACGGGTATCCCACTCGGAACCGTTATCCAGCGCCACGTTGAATAGACCGCTCTGATAAACCTCTTCACCGGCAACGTGGCCGTTGCTGTCGAAGGTAGAGTCAGGCCAGATGCTGTTCGGGGACAGCGCGTGCCAGTCAACGTTGCTGTAGCCCTGGCCATACATCTGCGACGTGCCGATAGCTTCCACGCTGGACTGCGCTGCACCGACCCACTTACTGCCGTTTGTCAGCGTAACATCCAGCTTATCGGTGCCATCCCAGCCGTTGGTGGTTGGGTTGTAGACGCCATCGTCTGTGGTGTCCGTTGCCGCATCGCCATTCTCGTAGAAGTTGTTATCGAAGGTGCTGGAGAAAAGAATGTCACCCGTCACGGTGGTGCGATCGAAGGTGGCCGTGGTTTGCATGGCGTTATCCGACGCGCCGGCGGCGACGATCAGTGCCGCGTCATCCGCACCGGTGGCGTTGGTTTCACCGTAGTCGCTCGGCTTCGCCGTTTGACCATAGAACCCGCTGGTGCCCAGATCGCTGTACGCGCCGGAGGTCAGCACAGAGTCTTTTACCACCAGCGATTCGGTAAAGACGTTGCTGCTGTTAGCCACGCCTTCTACGCCGTCGTAGGGGGTGTTATCCAGTTCCTGATAACCCTGGGTCAGGGTGATACCCGCGACGTGGGAATTGTTCTGAATGACGATATCAGACTCAACGTCCAGGGTAATGGCGTTACCCAGACCATAGGTGTCCTGATAATGCGTTTCAGTGGTATCACCGTTGACGACATCATACGCGTAATGCTCGTACGTATCGTTGATGGTGGAGTGATCCACCGTCAGGCTGAAACGATCGTACTGGGTATGATGGGTACCGTCGGTATCCAGGCCATCCGCACACGTCGTGGTCATGCATTTTGACGTGATCATGCCGTTAACGGTGCTGTTAGAAATGCTCAGCGCATGCGCGCGGCCATTGGCACCATCATCCAGATAGTACGTCGAAATAACCCCGTTCACGGTTGATTTATTCACGACCGGATAAATATCACCGTCATGGGTGGCGTCTGAATAATTCCAGTCAGCGTAACCATAAAACCACGGCGCGGTCGCCGTATTGTCATATCCAAAAGTATTATATGTCGTTCCTGATATATCTTTCGCATTGGCCTGAGAAGCGATAGCCAGGGTGCAGGCTAATGCAAGTTGAGATACAACCAGTTTCTTTTTCCATGTTTGCATTGGGTCATCCCTCCTCAGGGACGTAAGCAAGTTTGTCCATCAAATCATTTAGCAATTTTTAATTGCGGAAGGAATTATGCAGTTTCATTTCGAAAAGGTTCAATGAATGATTCCATTAAGTCCGTATCCAGACAAATAAGATTTACCACCCGGTTTTATATCAGCCATTATAAATAAAAATCATAAAATCAGCACATTGCACGATTATTGTATTGGCTAAGAAAATATAATAAAAAATAATAGATCATTTATAATGATACATTCCCTGCGATACAGAAATAACACCAATATTTCAAAGCGAGTAAAAAAACCTGATTACGTTTGGAATAAATAATTGCATTGCCGCGCGTTTCGGCGCATTTTGCAAAATCAAAAAGCCCACTTTAGTAAAACACCGCCCCCGGCTTTCAGGTACACTATCCCTCTTTGTTCCACAAACATCAGGCATACCATGACCGATTTAATTGCACGTCCCCGTCGCCTGCGCAAGTCACCCGCACTGCGCGCCATGTTTGAAGAGACAACACTGACCCTAAACGATCTGGTGTTGCCGATTTTTGTTGAAGAAGAGATCGATGACTACAAAGCCATCGACGCGATGCCAGGCGTGATGCGCATTCCAGAAAAGCATCTGGCCCGCGAGATCGAACGCATTGCGAATGCGGGGATCCGCTCGGTGATGACGTTCGGGATCTCCCACCACACCGACGCTACCGGCAGCGATGCCTGGAAAGAGGACGGCCTCGTCGCCCGTATGTCTCGCATCTGTAAAGAGACCGTACCGGAGATGATCGTCATGTCCGATACCTGCTTCTGCGAATACACCTCTCACGGCCACTGCGGTGTGCTGTGCGATCACGGCGTGGACAATGACGCAACCCTGCTGAATCTTGGCAAGCAGGCGGTTGTCGCCGCCGCTGCGGGTGCAGATTTCATTGCGCCTTCCGCGGCGATGGACGGCCAGGTGCAGGCGATCCGCCAGGCGCTGGATGCCGCTGGCTTCACCGACACCGCCATCATGTCCTACTCCACCAAATTCGCCTCCTCCTTCTACGGCCCGTTCCGCGAAGCAGCGGGCACGGCGCTGAAAGGCGATCGTAAAACCTACCAGATGAACCCGCTGAACCGCCGCGAAGCCATTCGTGAATCGCTGCTGGATGAAGCTCAGGGTGCAGACTGCCTGATGGTGAAACCGGCGGGTGCGTATCTGGATATCCTGCGCGACATCCGCGAACGCACCGAGCTGCCGCTGGGCGCATACCAGGTGAGCGGCGAGTACGCGATGATCAAATTCGCCGCACAGGCCGGCGCCATTGACGAAGAGAAAGTGATCCTCGAAAGCCTCGGGGCGATCAAACGTGCGGGCGCGGATCTGATCTTCAGCTACTTCGCGCTGGATCTGGCCGAGAAAAAAATCCTCCGCTAATCTTCACCAAACTGCAATACAACCGACATCTCCTCCTTCTACTGTCTGGGCAAGACGGCAGGAGGAGTGATCATGTTTAGTCTCGACAGCGTTCTCGACGACCTTTGGCCTCAGGCGAGGCCCGCACCCTGGCAAAAAAGTCTGTTAAAAAGACTGTTCCACGAAGACGAATTTCAGCAGTTTGCCGCCAGCCACCGTCACCTGAAAGGGCTGGACATGGTGGAGCAGGTTCTGGAACACCTTGATATTCTCTGCACCGTATCCGCACGCGATCTCGAACAAATCCCCGAACACGGTCCGCTAATTGTGATGGCTAACCACCCGACGGGCACCCTCGACGGGCTCGCGCTGCTGTATGCCGTCTCCCGCGTGCGCCGCGACGTTAAGGTGGTCACCAACCGGATGCTGTCACATCTGGAACCGCTCAGTTCGCTGTTTATTCCCGTGGACAATATGGGCGGCAGGACCGCAAAAGCGTCGCTGGTGCAGATGGAGCAACATCTGCAAAACGCCGGCGTGCTGATCTTCTTCCCGGCGGGAGAAGTTTCCCGTCCCACGCGCAAAGGCATCCGCGATAAAAAATGGCATCCGGGCTTTATCAAGCTGGCCGGCAAGCTGCGGGTGCCGCTGCTGCCGGTGCATATTCAGGCGCACAACAGCCTGCTTTTTTATGCCAGCACGCTGGTCTCGCCGACGCTGTCCATGCTGCTGCTGATGCAACAGATGTTTCGCCGCCGTCACAGCCAGCTGCCGATTAAAATCGGCCAGCAGATTGCCTGGAATGCCGGCTTCAGCGCCACCCTTTCATCGCGTGAAATGGCCGAGCAGTGCCGTCAGCACGTGATACGTCTTGGCAAGGGACTGCCCGGCGTCTTTAAAACCCGGTGCGCCATTGCCCGTCCTGAAGACAGGGCCACGCTGAAGCGCGAGCTGGCACAGGCCGAGTGTCTGGGCAAAACCAGCGACGGTAAAACCATCTATCTCTGGCAGCGCAACGGCCAGGAAGACGCGCCGCTGCTGCGCGAGCTGGGACGCCTGCGCGAGATTGCCTTTCGCGCCGTGGAGGAAGGCAGCGGGAAGCGTCGGGATACCGACAGCTATGATGATGATTATCTGCACCTCATCCTGTGGGATGACGACGATCTGGAGATTGTCGGCGCGTACCGCTTTATGCCAACGGCCATGCAGGTGGAAAAGCGCGGCGTCGAGGGGTTGTACAGCTACAGCCTGTTCCACTACGACGAAAAAATGCAGGACATTCTGGAGCACGGCATTGAGCTGGGGCGAAGCTTTATACAGCCGCGCTACTGGGGGCGTCGCGGCCTGGACTATCTATGGTCGGGCATTGGTGCCTATCTGGCGCGCTATCCGGACTACCGCTACCTGTTTGGTCCGGTCTCGATCTCCGGCGGTTTACCTCCGGCCGCGCGGGATCTGCTGGTGGCGTTTTATCGCCTCTGGTTTCCGGCCAGCCACCCGTTAGCCGCCTCGCGTCAGCCCTACCCGGCCTCACTTCCGGACGTGCTGGCCCAGTTTGGCGGCGTGGATTACGTGGACGATCTGACGAAGCTGAAATCCCTGCTCGGCAATCTGGGCTGCGGCATCCCCCCGCTCTATAAACAGTATTCCGAGCTATGCGAGCCGGGCGGCGTGCAGTTTATTGATTTTGGCAGCGACCCGGCGTTTAACAACTGCGTCGACGGGCTGGTGCTGGTAGACCTGTGTTACCTGAAGGCGAACCGCTATCAGCGGTATATTGAGGCGCATTTAATACCCTCACCCTAAAAGGGAGAGGGTGAAAACCGCCCCGGACAGTCCCCTCGCCCCTTTGGGGAGAGGGTTAGGGTGAGGGGCTCAAACCGCACGGTAGAACGGCTTATCCCCCAGAATGGTTGCCCGCTGCATAATCCTTCGCTGCGGCAGATAATCCGCATTGGCATAATGCTGCGTCACGCGGTTATCCCAGATCGCCAGATCGTTCTCCTGCCAGCGCCAGCGCACCTGAAACTCCGGTTTGGTGATATGGGCAAACAGGAAGCCGAGCAGCGCCTCGCTCTCTTTTTCCGTCAGATCCACAATGCGTGTGGTAAACCCTTCGTTCACAAACAGCGCCTGCCTGCCCGTCACCGGATGGGTACGCACCACCGGGTGCAGCAGCGGCGGATGCTTCGCGACCGCCTCCAGCCAGCGCTGGTGCTCCTCTTGCGTCTTACGGTACTTATATTCCTGGAACGATTTTTTAAAATCATGCTCCGCACGCAGACCACTCAGCAGGGTCTGAAACGGCGCGGAGAGCGCCTCAAAGGCCGCAATTCCGCTGGCCCATAGCGTATCTCCACCGGTCTCCGGCAGCCGTTTTGCCGCCAGAATCGCTCCGGCCGGAGGCGTCTCGATAAAGGTCACATCCGTATGCCAGTTGTCGTTATCCGGCGGATTATCGTTGTGGGTATCCAGCACGATAATTTCCTCCACGCCTTCCGCATGCGGATAAACCGGGTGGATATGCAGGTCGCCAAAGCGCAGCGCCAGCGCGCGCTGCTGCTGCGGGGTGATGGCCTGCTCGCGCAGGAACACCACCTGATGGCGCAGCACCGCGTGGTACAACTGCTCAAACTGGTTATCGCTCAGCGGACGGGTCACGTCCAGGCCCGACACCTGCGCGCCAATGTACGGCCCCAGCGGGGTAATGGTCAGACGTTCACTCATTGTATTTCTCCATGCCAGGGCGTCAGGCGACGCTGTAGCGCGCGCAGTCCCAGTTCTAAACCAAAGGCGATTGCGGCGATTACCGCGATCCCTGCCAGCACCACGTCAGTCGCCAGGAACTCCCCCGCCGACTGCACCATAAATCCCAGGCCGCGCGTGGCGGCAATCAGCTCTGCGGCGACCAGCGTTGACCAGCCCACGCCAAGGCCGATGCGCAGCCCGGTTAAAATCTCCGGCAGCGCGCCC
Source organism: Enterobacter cloacae complex sp. P40C2 (assembly GCF_014930695.1). Classification (NCBI taxonomy): domain Bacteria; kingdom Pseudomonadati; phylum Pseudomonadota; class Gammaproteobacteria; order Enterobacterales; family Enterobacteriaceae; genus Enterobacter; species Enterobacter cloacae complex sp. P40C2. The sequence continues at coordinate 130,146 of NZ_JADBRP010000010.1, forward strand.
GGTAAAATAACGAACAGCAGCACCTGAGCGCGGCTGGCGCCGAGCGACTGCGCCGCATGAATGCGCACCTGCTGAGCGCTTTTTACGCCGGCCAGAGCCGACATGGCTACCGGCGCGAAAATCGCCAGATATATCAGCAGGATTTTTGAGGTCTCGCCGATGCCAAACCAGATCACCATCAGAGGCAGATAAGCCAGCGGCGGCACGGGACGGTAAAGCTCAATCAGCGGGTCGAGAATGCCCCGCAGCGTCGAACTCAGCCCCATCGCGATCCCCACCGGAACGCCAATAAAGACCGCCGCGAGCAGCGCCACCAGAATACGCGACAGGCTGGCACCCGCGTGCTGCCAGAGCGTGGCATCCATAAAGCCCTGCGGCCCGGCGATGGCGATCAGCTTTTCCAGAACCTGACCCGGTGGCGGCAGAAACAGCGGGCTGATCCACTGCTGCGCGGCCACCGCCCACCACAACGCCAGCAATACCACCACCGTGCCAACGCTCAGCGTGAGTTGACGCGGCACAGGCCAGCGCCAGCGCATCCCGGTACGGCGGGATTTTTCACTGAAGATAATGCTCATGAGAACGCCTCCCGCTGCTCAAACACGCGGCTTAAGATGTACTCCCGCTTCTCGATAAACAGCGGATCGGATTTGATGCTGCGCACCGGCTCTCCCGCCACATAGCGCCGGGCAAACGCTAGCGGCAGGCGCTCCAGCACCCGCCCTGGCCCCGGCGAGAGCAGCACCAGTTCCGTCGCCATAAATACCGCTTCTTCAATATCGTGGGTAATCAACAGCACCTGCTTACCGGTCTCGTGCCACAGGCGCAGCAGCAGAGTTTGCATCTGCTCGCGGGTGAAGGCGTCCAGCGCGCCGAAAGGTTCGTCCAGCAGCAGAAGCTGCGGGTTTGCCGCCAGCGCCCGGGCGATGCCGACGCGCTGGCGCTGCCCGCCCGAAAGCTGCCAGATAAAGCGTTTTTCGGCACCTTCCAGCCCAACCTTTTTCAGCATGTCGCGTGCGGTATTCAGGCGCCGCTCACGCTCGACTCCGGCCAGCTGCAGACCAAACGCGACGTTCTCCTGCACGTTACGCCACGGGAGCAGTCCTTCATTTTGAAAGACCACGCCGCGCTCCGCGCCCGGGCCTTCCACCTTTTTTCCTTCCAGCTGAATTGTGCCGTGCTGATACGGTATAAACCCGGCAATCAGGTTCAGCAGCGTCGTTTTCCCGCAGCCGGACGGCCCCAGCACGACCAGCAGTTCGCCGCTGTCCAGCGTCAGGTTGATCTCTTTCAGGGCCGGTTTACCGTCGTAATCGGCGGACAGGTTGGTAATGTTCAGCATTCAGCCCCCTTATTTCACGAAGCGATCGGTCACGTAGGCGCTATAGTCCGCCGCCACCGCAGGCACTTTGCCCTGCTCTTTCAGGAACGCCGCGGTATCTGCAATCGCTTTGCTCACCGGCCCGTTCAGCTGCTGGACCTGCTGCGCAGGCGTCAGATAGGTATTGCCTTTCACCAGCCCCGGCACGTCCGCTTCCGGTACGCCGCTCAGACGTGAGAGCTTTTCCAGGTTCGCAGGCTGCTTAAGCCACTCATCCGGGTTGCGGATGTAGGGCTGCTGGGCGTCAATGGCGCTTCTGGCAAAGGCTTTCACTACCTCAGGGTGTTTTTCGGCAAAGTCCTTACGAGCCACCCAGACGTCGAGGGTGGGCGCGCCCCACTGCCCCACTTTTTCGGAGTCGGTCAGCACGGTGCCGTCTTTTTCCAGCGCGTTGACGGCGGGGGCCCAGACGTAAGCGCCATCAATGTCGCCGCGCTGCCAGGCCGCGATTATCGCCGGAGGCTGAAGATTCAGAATTTGCACCTGGCCCGGCTTAATGCCCCAGTGCCTGAGGGCTGCCAGCAGGCTGTAATGGGTGGTGGAGATAAACGGCACCGCGATGCGTTTGCCGATCAGATCGTCAGGTTTAGTGATGGTTTTCTTCACCACCAGCGCTTCGGAATTCCCGAGCTGCGACGCCAGCAGGAAAACCTCAATCGGCACCTGCTGGCTGGCGGCCACCGCCAGCGGGCTGGAGCCGAGATTGCCAATCTGCACGTCGCCGGAGGCTAACGCCCGCACAATCGCCGCGCCGCTGTCGAACTTGCGCCAGTCGACTTTCGCACCGCTCTCTTTGGCGAAGGTATTATCCGCCTGCGCGACTTTCGCCGGTTCCGCAGAGGTTTGATACGCGACGGTCACGTCCACCGCCTGTGCCTGAAAAGCCCACAGCGCCAGTGCGCCGAGTAATGTGATTCGCGATAAAATTGCCATAGTGCCTGCTCCCCCTGTTGTTATGAGGGCAGTATTTCCGGCGCGGGAATTTTGATAAAGGAATTAAAAAGCATCGCTAATGACGATTCGTTTTTAGAAAAAAAACGGGAAAGGATAGTGAATTTTGTGCGGTTGGTTTTTTCCCTCTCCCACCGGGAGAGGGCCAGGGTGAGGTATCAGCGCTGCGCGTTAAGCTCAGCGATATCTTTCGGCGTGGTCCGACAGCAGCCGCCAATCAGCCTCGCGCCTGCCTCCAGCCACTGCGGTAAATACCCCGCCAGCGTTTCGCAGGCTTCGCCGTGATGATGCCAGGTTTTGCTCACCGCATCATAATGCTCACCCGAGTTTGGATAGACCACCAGCGGCAGCGCCGTCAGGCTTTGCAGGTGTTTTAGCGCCGCGGTGGTGTTTTCCAGCGCGATGCAGTTGACGCCCAGCGCCACGATCTGCGGATAGCGTGCCAGCGCGTCGACCACCTCTTTCAGCGGCGTACCGTCGCTCAGATGCTCGCTATCGCGCAGGGTAAACGAGAACCATGCCCGGGCGCGGGGATAGGCGGTCAGCAACGCGGCCAGCGCGTTGATTTCGACGAAAGAGGGCAGCGTTTCACAGGCCAGCAGGTCCGCGCCCGCATCCAGCAGCGCCTCCACGCGGGGACGGTGGAAGGCGGTAAATTCTTCAGCGCTACGCACGTAGTCGCCACGATATTCAGAGCCATCGGCCAGGTACGCGCCGTAAGGGCCGACGGATCCCGCAACCAGCAGCGTGCCCGCCTGCGCGTTCTCCGCCAGATACGCTTCGCGCGCCTTACGCGCCAGCTCCACGCTTTTGCCAATCAGCGCCCGGGATTGCGCCTCATCCAGCCCGCGAGCGGCAAAGCCTGCGGGCGTGGCCTGATAGCTGGCGGTGATGGCCACCTGTGCACCCGCGCGGTAGTAATCGAGGTGCACGTCGCGGATCGGCTCAGGGTTTTCCATCAGCACTTTGGCCGACCAGAGGCTGTCGGCAAGGTTACAACCGCGCGCTTCCAGCTCCGTTGCCATTGCCCCATCCAGCACCACAAACGGCTGCTTTTCAAGGAGGGCGGTAAGCGGATTATTCTGCGACATGTTCAGGCTCCTGCGTTGTCAGGTTTCGGGTCAGGTAGTACGCACCATAACACAGGGCGACAAACGGAAGCCCGCAATAAAGGGCAATACGCTGGCTGGGGTCAAACCACAGGCCGACGCAGGCTACCAGGCAGAGGATAAAGCCGAGCACGGGCACCAGCGGATACCATGGCGCGCGATACTGCAACGCGGATAGCGGCTGGCCGGACTGCACGTGACGGCGGCGAAACACGAAGTGCGACGCGCAGATGCTGATCCACACCGCCACCACCGCAAAGCCGGAGATAGCGGACAGCGCCACAAACACCGTGTCCGGCGCAACCACGCTGGAGAACAGCGCCAGCACCCCGCCGAGCATGGAAACGGAAAGGGCCGTCAGCGGCACGCCGTTTTTGTTAACGCGGGCAAAGCAGCGCGGCAGCGTGTTCTCGTTAGACAGCGACCAGAGCATGCGCCCAGACGCGTACAGGCCGGAATTCGCCGCCGAGAGGATTGCCGTCAGGATCACGAAGTTAAAGATATCAGCCGCATACGGAATGCCGACTTTTTCAAACACCAGCACGAACGGGCTTTTCTCGACCCCAGCCTGCTGCATCGGGATCAGCGCCGCCAGCACGAACACGGTGCCGATAAAGAAGATGATAAGCCGCGCGATGGTGGTGCGTATGGCCACCGGGATAACCTTGTGCGGATTTTCCGTTTCACCCGCCGCGATGCCGATAAGCTCCGTTCCGGAGAAGGCAAAGTTAACCGCCACCATGGTCATCAGGATCGGCAGGCCGCCGTGCGGGAACCAGCCTTCGGCAGTTATGTTGCTCAGCCCCGGCGCGGCAGATCCGTCCGCCATCGGGATGAAGCCAAAGATGGCCGCGCCGCCGAGAATAATAAAGGCGACGATGGTGACAACCTTGACCAGCGAGAACCAGAATTCCCCTTCCGCGAAGAAGCGCGTGGAAATCACGTTAAGACCAAAAATTACCGCGCAAAAGACAACGCACCACGTCCAGACGGGTACCTGCGGAAACCAGTACTGCATACAGAACCCGGCCGCGGTAAAACTCGACCCGAGCGCCACCGTCCAGGTCAGCCAGTAGAGCCAGGCCACGGTATACCCCGTCGCCGGGCCAAGATAGCGAGCGGCGTAGACGTGAAACGCCCCGGTTTCCGGCATCGCCACGGAGAGCTCGCCCAGACACTGCATCACCAGCCAGACCACCAGCGCCCCGATCAGGTACGCCAGCAGCGTGCCCGCCGCGCCGGTCGTTGAAATAATGTATCCGGTGTTGAAGAATAACCCTGTGCCAATCACGCCGCCCAGCGAGAGCATAATCAGGTGGCGGGTTTTCATGGTGCGCTTAAGCTGCCCGTTTTCTTGTTGTGTTTGCATATTACCTTCTAAACGTATGGACATCTAAACATCCAAAGATAAGGTGTTATACCGCGATTGTTAACAAAAAGCCACCCGACTCCGCATCGGCGCAATTATTGGTAAATACGTAAATCGGTTCTATAGTCGACACAGTTTCTTCTACACCAGGACTCACTATGCGCTTTAACGGACTGACCAAAGGTTTCTTCATCTTCATCCTCGCCCTCGTTACCTGGGCCTTCTTTGACGTGCTGTCCCCCTATTTCTCGGCGATCCTGTGGGCCGCGATCCTGACGATTATTTTCAACCCGGTTAAAAACAAACTGCGTACCGCGCTGGGCGATCGTAACGGGCTGGCGTCGCTCCTGACGCTCGGCATTATCTGCCTGATTGTTTTTATTCCGCTGATGGCGATCCTTTCATCGCTCGCGCTGGAGCTGAATGTGGTCTACACCAAGCTGCAACAGAACAACACGCAGTTTCCTGAGGTGGTCGCAGGGATCTTCAACCGCCTGCCGGACTGGGCCAGCGGTTTCCTGGCGGATCACAACCTGACCAACGCCGCGCAGATCCAGAAAAAACTTTCCGATGTCGCATTACAGGGCGGACAGTATCTGGCGGGCAGCGCGTTCCTGATTGGTAAAGGCACGTTCGGCTTTGCCATCAGCTTCGGCATTATGCTGTATCTGCTGTTTTTCCTGCTGAAAGACGGGCCGTATCTGGTGCGCCAGATCCTCGATTCGCTACCGCTGTCTGACTTCGTTAAGCAGCACCTGTTCGCCAAGTTTGTCGGCGTGTCGCGCGCCACGGTAAAAGGCACGGCGGTTGTGGCCGTGGTTCAGGGCACGCTTGGCGGTATCGCCTTTGCCATTGTCGGTATTGACGGCAGCGTATTGTGGGGCGCGCTGATGGCGTTCCTCTCTCTAGTGCCCGCCGTCGGGTCGGCCATCGTCTGGGTTCCCGCAGCCATTTTCCTGTTCGCCACCCACCAGCTGTGGCAGGGCCTTTTCATCGTTGGCTTCTTTGCGATCGTCGTCGGGCTGGTCGATAACTTATTACGTCCGCTGCTGGTGGGCAAAGACACTAAAATGCCGGACTACCTGATTTTGATCACCACGCTCGGCGGCATGGAGCTGTACGGCATTAACGGCTTCGTGATTGGGCCGCTGATTGCCGCCCTGTTTATCGCCTGCTGGAACCTCTTCTCCGGGCGCGATCACGAAGGCAATGCCGAGGAGCTGGACGCAGACTTTATCGAAGAGGGAAGAAACCCTCGGGATCTCTGAAAGCAGACGTTCTGAAAGGCGGCCCCGTGCCGCCTTTTTTTTCGCCATAAATCAGCGGTTTTCTATAATCTTAAAAGAACGCTCTTCCATTTTTGTCGCAGAGGAAACCAACAGGTGCGAATCGCCACGATCACAAACTGGGCTTATGGCGTCACGGTGTGCCTGACCATTGCCTCCGGCATCGTCATGCTGATGGCTTCCCACGCCGACAACATCGAACGTGAAGCCGTTAAGCAACGCCAGGTCTTCGATCAGCTTACGGAAGAGATCGAGATAGATACCTGGATGCTCTCCGATCTGGCGCGCCTTTACGTCATCAAAAAAGAGCCCGACGTGCTGGAGAAATACCAGGCGAAAGAAGCTGAGCTAAAGAATATTGAACACACGCTGCGCCAGCTCAAAAACACGGGGGCATCGGGCGAAGAGCTGGCGCTGCTGTATGACGGTCTGAAAATTGTTGACGAACTCCAGGATGAACAGCAGGCAGCCATTGACGGCATCGCACGGGGCGAAGAACAGCAGGCCGTTGCGCTGCTTTTTGGTAAGAGCTATGAGCTGGAGCTTGAACGGGCGCAGAACAATATTGAACGCTTTCGCATGCTGCTGGACAAGCGCATTATTGCCGACGTGCAGGCTGCAACCAAAACGTCGAAAACGCTTCGCACTGCCTCTGAGGTGATGGTCGGCCTGACCGCCCTGCTCTTCTTGTTTGTGATGGGCTTTATCCTCAAGCGCCGCGTGCTCCGTCCGGTGGTGCGTCTGAGTGACGTGGTTCATCGTCTGGCATTCCAGGATTACGCCGTCGAAACGCCGAACTTCACCCAGGTTGATGAAATAGGCGATATGGCGCAGGCCATCCGCATCTTCCGCGAGAACGGGCTGGCAAGGCAGCGGCTGGAAAAAGAGCGCGATGCTGACTGGGCCATCCGCGAGCTGCTGGCGCGCATGACCCAGCGGCTGCAGGGCTGTGAAAACTTTGCCGACGTGATGAATGTGGCGGAGCTGTTTGGGCCCAATATCGCGCCGGGGGTTTCCGGGCGTCTGTATATTCTGGAGCGCGATCCGTGGCAGATGCGCTGCGCGGCCGAATGGCTGTCGCCTGAAGGGGATAAAAAGCCGTTCCATCCTGATGAATGCTGGGCCGTCCGGCGTGGTCAAAGCCATCCGCCGGTGAACGGCGAGCCGGATATTGGCTGTTATCATCTGCCTGAATCCCAGGCACGGCAATCGCTGTGCGTTCCCTTAATTGCTCAGGGCGAGGCGATTGGGTTGCTCTCGTTCCAGAACATCACGCCTGAAACCGCGCCGTCCCGCGCCTATCTGGAACTGATGGCCGAGGCGCTGGGTCTGGCGCTGGCCAACCAGCGGCTGCGGGATGCTCTTCTGGAAAAAGCCCTGTTCGATCCCTTGACGGGGCTGCGTAATCGCCACCATCTGGAGGATACGTTACGTACTCAAATGAAGCAGGCCGTGCGTAACGATGAGCCGGTAAGCTGCCTGATGATCGATATCGATCACTTCAAGAGCATTAATGACCGCTTTGGTCATGAGGCCGGCGATTTGGTGATCAAAAGCGTGGCAGCCATTATTCAACGGGCGGTACACGATACCGGGCTGGCCTTCCGCTACGGTGGCGAAGAGTTCCTGGCGCTTCTCACCGGCGCGGATGAGGAGGCAGCGCACGCCGCCGCAACGGAGATCTACAACGGCGTGCACGCGCTTTCGCTGCGCTACGGGCTTTCGGAAATTGGCCCGGTGGACGTTTCGATCGGGATCGCCAGCTATCCCCAGCACGCCCAGGGCGATAATCTGCTGCGCGCGGCGGACGTCGCGCTATACCGGGCGAAAGAGCTGGGGCGCGCGAGGATTGTCAGCTTTGGGATGCTGGAGTCGGGCTAGCAGAAGTACCTTTCCACTGGCACTCTCCTGTCAGGGGCGCGTTATTGCCCAAAGGACCACAATTCCCAGTGCATTACTCCGCTTTTCAACGTACAGGATATTATCGGACGAATAATTCCCCAACGGCTTACAGACACGGATCTCATTTTTCAATTCTGGTTCATTGACCACCGCTCCCTCACAGCTGTGTCGGCCGCCCGAGGAATAGCGGTAAGGTTCGCTCCAGGCGGATTGTTCTCCATCCAGCATCCAGGCTGCGGTAATAACAATGAAAACGGCAACAGGATAGCTTAAAAGGACGGCGCCGAGGCAGGCTTTCAGATAGTCAGAAATGGGCTTACCTTTGAGATTACCCTTCGCGAATACGATGGACATCAGGAATATTGTCAGCAGGCCTGTACCAATCACAACGCACAGCGCCCCTCGGGTATTGAGAAAGGTTACGCGATAAATTTCTGCTCGCCAGACAATCACTCCACATAACAGTGCCGCCGCTCCCACGATCGCTGGGATCAAATACGGGTAAGCCTTTTTTTTCATAGTAGAGGCGTCCTTGTCATTTTTGCGCGGTCAGAAGATCAATCATTGCCCGGGCGGCCGCCGACTGACGTCGGTGTGGCGCGTAGATCACCGAGAAAGGCCGCGACCGCCCCCGCAGCGTCGGAAGCACTTCAACGAGCTGGCCCCGCTGGATCCTCTCCTGGACGATAAACGCATAGCTCTGGCAAATCCCCATCCCCTGTTCAGCGAGGGAAACCACGCCAAGCACGTCCTCTGACGTTTCGACGGAAGAAACGGGCAGCCAGTCAATATCGCGCCCGTCTTCACGAAATACCCACGGTGCAATGCGACCGGTACGCGGCAGGATAAACGGCAAACACATGTGCAACCGTAGTTCCTCCAGCGTCTGAGGGTTTCCCATTCGATGGATATAATCCGGTGACGCGACCAGTACCAGCGCGGCATCCTCCAGCTTACGGGCGACTAAGCCGCTGTCGGGCATCTGGCCCAAACGTATCGCGAGGTCGAATCCTTCGGCGATCAGGTCGACGTTGCGGTTGGTAATGTTCAGCTCGACCTTAACGTGCGGATACTGTCGGGCAAAGCGTGCCAGCAGGGAGGGCAGACGGTAGTGCCCGTAGGTGGTTGGCACGCTCATGCGCACGCGGCCCGTTAAGTTGCCCTCCTGCCCCCGTCCTTCACGTTCAGCCTCATCCAGCAGAGAAAACGCCGCGCGCGCCTGCTCCAGATACACGCGCCCTGCATCCGTTAGCCCTACACGACGGGTGGTGCGCTGCAGTAGCTGACGCCCAAGGCGCGCTTCAAGGCGGGTAACTGCACGGCTCAGTACCGAGGGCGTGGTTGAGAGGACAACCGCGGCGGCAGTAAATGAGCCGTGCTCAACAACGGTAATGAAGGCTTCGACATCGCCAAGATAATCAAATTTTCGGCTCATTTTGCTCTTTCACGAACAAATGTTTTTCAATTTCGCTAATTTATCCCCCGCTGAGCGATGAGTAAAGTGGCCTCACACATCATCAGAAGGTAAAAATTATGGATCTTCAACTCAGCGGTAAGACAGCCCTTGTTACAGGCGCAACGGCAGGGATTGGCCTGGCCATTGCCCGCACGCTGGCGCGAGAAGGCGTTGCGGTGACCATCACCGGACGTGAAAAGGCGAAGCTGCAAAACGCCGTCGCCGATATCAGCAGCGCCGCGCCTGGCGTGCCGGTAAGTGCCGTTATCGCAGATCTGGGAAGCGCTGAGGGTGCCGAAGCGCTGTTTGCGGCTTGCCCGGATACCGACATTCTTATTAATAATCTGGGTTTTTACGAAGCTAAGCCTTTCGCCGACATCACAGACGAAGAGTGGCTGCGCATGATCGATATTAACGTTATGTCCGGGGTTCGCCTGTCCCGGCATTATTTCCCGCGCATGCTGGAACGCAGCTGGGGCCGGGTGATTTTTATGTCCAGTGAAGTTGGCGCGTTCACGCCGCCAGACATGGTGCATTACGGCGTCAGCAAGTCTGCACAGCTCGCCGTTTCGCGCGGTATGGCAGAGCTGACCAAAGGCACTGGCGTAACGGTGAACAGCGTTCTTCCTTCGGCGACTCGCTCCGACGGCATCATTGAGTATCTTCGCCAGACCGCACCTGAACCGGGGATGACCGATCGGGCAATCGAAGAACATTTCTTCAGGACCTACCGTCCCAGCTCGTTGATTGCGCGAATGATCGAAGCAGACGAGATAGCCGCAATGGTTGCGCTGCTGGCAAGCCCGCTTGGCGCGGCCTCTAACGGAGCTGCGGTGCGCGTTGAAGGCGGCACGTTCCGCTCCATTCTGTAACAGTGAGTTCACCGGAGTATAGACATGTCTAAACGTAGTTTGCCCGCCATCGCGGTGGTGGCGCTGTTGTCTTTCACGAGCGCGGCCAGTGGCGCACTCCTTGAACGCTGGCGCAGCTATGCTGGCGTAAGCTGGGATCTGGCCGATCGCGCGGCAGCCCCAGCGGCGTTTTCCGGGTCGGTGAATGCCCCCATCGCCGGGATCCACTTTGATGCAAAAGGCACAGCCTACGTCAGTACCCCCCGGCTGGTATCCGCCGGCGCGCCCGCCACGCTGAGCGTTCTGGATACCGCGGTTTCGTCGGGCCCGGCACGCCTGACCGCATTCCCCTCACGCGAGGGAAATGCGGTAGACGGGCCTTACGGGCAAAGCCTGCGCAACGTCCTCGGTTTTTATATCGATCGCAATAACGGCTGGCTATGGGCGCTGGATATGGGCTTCGTCGCGGGAGAAGCGGAATCTCCGGCGGGCTCGCAAAAACTGGTGGTGCTGGATCTGAACTCAGGGCGCACCATCAAACGCATCGCTCTTGATGGCGTGGCCGATCGTAAGGCCAGTTTCCTTAATGACGTAGCCGTTGATGAGCGTCGCCGCGTCGCCTATATCTCCGACAGCGGATCGCGCAGCGCGCCTGACAATCGTGCTGGCCTTATCATCGTTGATTTCACCACCGGCAAGGCCCGGCGCGTACTGGACCGGCACCCTGCCCTGCTGAACGTGCCGGGCGTAAAGGTTGTCGCACACGGACGCGAGGTATGGCCGGGTAAACCGTTGCTGATTGGCATCAACGGCATTGCGCTCTCACCGGATGCAGGTACGCTGTACTGGACAGTCACGACGGGAACCCATGCCTACGCGCTGCCGACGGCAATCCTGCGACAGCCGGGTTCGACCGATGCGCAAATCGCGTCCCGAATTGAGGACCTGGGTGACGTGGGGGGCAACACTGACGGGATCGTGACCGATGCGAAGGGCAATCTCTACATTACAGACGTCACCCGTAACGGTATCGTCAGGTACGATCCCGTCAGCAAAGCGATGTCACCGCTCGCGTCGAACGAAGGCGTCTACTGGCCCGACACGCCGACGATCCGCCCTGATGGCGATCTGATTTTCACCTCCAGCCGGCTGAACGATCATTTCGCGGGAGCGGTTAAGGCCGGGGAGGAACGCTATGATCTATGGCGTTTACCGGCAAAGGCCTTGACGCCGGAGAAAGCCGTTCCGATCCGGTAACGAACGGCCTTAAAGCCTCTGCTCCCCCCGGCTGAACGACTTTCCTGCCCGGACAAATAATCGCTAAATACCGCAGCGCCACCCGACGGGTGGCGTTTTTACATCCTGACCATGATGGATAAACGAGTGGAGAGAGAAAATATATAAACTAGTAGGATAACTAAATTATAATTCTTATACTTAAGTTAAAAAGTGGAGGCTGAAATGCGATTAATCCTAATGCTGTGCTGCTTTTTAGTACAAAGCGTCACCCTGGCGGGTGAGCTGCCAAAACCTGCTGGTAAACCCATTTTAACGATTTACGGTAATATCGAGAACACGAATGAAAATGGAAAAGCCGTTTTTGATATCGCCAGTCTTGAAAAGCTGGGTGTGGTGAGTTTCCAGACATCGTCTCCCTGGTATAATGGCCGCACTAAGTTTGAGGGTGTTCCGATGAGCAAACTCATGGATTATGTCGGCGCAAAGGGTAACGTGGTTAATGTTATTGCGCTTAATGATTACGCGACAGCCATCCCGCTCAGCGACTTTAAAAAATACAACGCCATACTTGCTCTAAAGGTTAATGGCGAATATATGCGCATCCGCGATAAAGGTCCGGCATTCATTGTTTATCCGTATGACAGTCTTCCTGAACTCAATAATCAAATTTATTACTCGCGATCGGCATGGCAGGTCAGCAAGATGAAGATTGAATAGCAGTTCAGGAGAACATAATGAACAGGATACTGGTTGGTATCATTTTTTCTCTTTTTATTACAACTGGCTATATTGCTTTTCTTGTCTATGACCGACAGCAGGAGCTTCAAAAACTGACTCATTACACGGAGTCATGGTCTGTCGCCCAGCTGGTATCCGAATATTACCGCTTTGAATCATGGCTTGGTCTGTACGCAACCGATTCCGATGACGTTACGGTAGACCAGGTCCGCATGCGCCTGGAAATTATGCTAAGCCAGAATGATTTATTTAAGGAGGGTGATTTAGGACATTATATTAAAAACGATCAAGCGCATCGCGACCTCGCGTTAAGCCTTGATAAAATACTTACCTATCTGGATGCTAATCTCGAAAAGATGAGCCATTCGGACGTAAAAGCATACCTGCAAACCATGCATTTGCTGGATGCGCCACTCAGCCAGCTATCATCAAGCGCGTTAACGAAAGATATAAGCACGATTAACAACACCAACCATAAAATACAGATCCTGTATTATATCTATTCAGCACTCTCTTTACTGCTGGTTATTTTGAGTATTATTCTGGGCTTTTTAACAATCTATCAAAATAAAAACATCCTTAAAGCGCACAGGCAGGTTGAAAGTCTTGCAGAAGAACTTCAGTTATCAAAAGAAACGCTACAGATTCAGAATACAAAGCTGGAGTATGACGTTTACCATGACTCCCTCACCGGCATGAAAAACCGTCTGTACTTCTGGGATGACCTCAGCAAACTCAATCTTGAGGCCGAAGAAAATCACGCCCCCGTCACGGTGATGTTATTTGACTTAGACCGGTTCAAAGAGGTCAACGATACCTATGGGCATGATGCTGGCGATTTACTGTTACGCCAGGTATCCAGACGCCTGACCGCCATGAGCAGCATTTCAGACAGATTTTACCGTTTAGGCGGAGACGAGTTTGCTTTTTTATCCAGTGGGCTAACCGAAAGCGCTGCCGTTTCGCGCGCAAGAGAAATCAGCGAGAATATCAGCAAGCCCTACACGATTAATAACCAGCTTATAAAAATTGCCACCTGCGTAGGCATTGTTTTATCAGATAATGAACGACGCGCTGATTATCTGTATAAGTTCGCCGATCTGGCCCTCTATGAAGCCAAAAAGGCAGGCTCACAGCAGATTAAAGTCTTCCGGCAACGGATGTTGCAAAAATTGCAGGAAGGCAGAAACCTTGAAATTGATATGGCAAAGGCAATAAAGAATAATGAGTTTGTTATTTATTATCAGCCTATCGTCAACGCCTTCAGCAAGGAGATCTACGGCTATGAAGCGCTCATTCGCTGGAGTCACCCCGAAAAGGGGATGCTGTCCCCGGATCGCTTTATTTTTGCCGCTGAAAAAACAGGCATGATCAACGAGATTGGTAAAACGGTGCTTGAGCTTGCCTGCAGGGAAGCGGCTTCGTGGGCCGTTCCGGCAATGATCTCCGTGAATGTCTCGCCTGTTCAGCTGGGCAGCAAATCGTTTATTACCATGGTGCAGTCTATTCTGACGGAGACCGGGCTACCGGCCAATCGCCTTGAGCTAGAAGTGACAGAGTCTTCACTCTTCAGCGACAGAAATAACCCTATTACCATTCTCAAAAAGCTACGCTCACTGGGCGTAAGAATTTCAATCGATGATTTCGGGACGGGCTATTCGTCGCTCTCACGTCTCAGCGAGCTGAATTTTGATAAAATCAAAATCGACAAATCTTTTGTCAATCCAATCTCCACGCAGGAAGATGCGCTTAATATTGTGAAGCTTATTACCGGTATGGCCAAAAGCCTTAACATGGGGGTGATTGCCGAGGGCGTTGAGACCGAAGAGCAGCTTGAGCGTCTACAGGCGCTGGGTTGCGAGCTGGTGCAGGGATACCTTTTCAGTAAACCACTGCCTGAGGTCGACAGTAAAATTAAGCGCGGCCTGCAATGACTCCATCAGCTCAGCTGGCTAAACATAACGCATCGCCCGCAGGCGCCAACCGGGATCACACTTTTCAGCTCCGGTTATTCACTTACAAAAACCAGGTGTTATTATTCACGCCGTAAATACCTCTCAACTCAACCCGAGGCTTTGATGCTGGAGAATGTAATCATCCGATAGTCAGCTCCCTGCCCCTTCAGGCCGGACTGATTATCAATGCGCTGAAATCGTATGCGGACACCGCCGTGTGTTTGCACGTTTGCACATGATGATTAAACAGGTTTTCCAGTATGAATTTATCCCGTCAGGAACAGCGTACCTTACACGTTCTCGCCAAAGGTGGCCATATCGTGCACGTTCGCGATACGTCCGGCCGCGTTACCGCCGTTGAATGCTACAGCCGCGAAGGACTGCTGCTGGCCGACTGCACGCTCGCCGTTTTCAAAAAGCTCAAAACCAAAAAGCTGATCATATCCGTTAACGGTCAGCCCTACCGCATTAATACCACCGGGCTGAACAACGTTCGCGCCCAGCCTGATAATCGTTAAGGAAAGGCTTATGGATATCCCACGTATTTTTACTATCAGCGAAAGTGAACACCGCATTCATAACCCCTTCACGCCAGACAAATATGCCACGCTGGGCCGCGTGCTACGCATGAAGCCGGGCACGCGCGTTCTTGACCTCGGCAGCGGCTCGGGAGAGATGCTGTGTACCTGGGCACGTGACTACGGCGTGACCGGCACCGGCATCGACATGAGCCCGCTCTTTACCGCGCAGGCAAAGCGCCGCGCGGAAGAGTTCGGCGTCAGCGAACGCGTCCATTTTATTCATAACGACGCGGCGGGCTACGTGGCGAATGAAAAATGCGACGTGGCGGCCTGCGTAGGTGCAACATGGATTGCAGGCGGCGTCGCCGGGACGATCGACCTACTGGCAAAGAGCCTTAAGCCCGGCGGGCTGATTCTCATCGGCGAACCGTACTGGCGTCAGGTTCCCGCGACGGAAGAGATAGCTCAGGCCTGCGGCGTCACGTCTGTCGCAGACTTTCTCACCCTGCCCGGCCTTGTCGCATTTTTCGCTCAGCAGGGCTATGACCTGGTGGAAATGGTGCTGGCAGATCAGGAAGGCTGGGACAGATACGAAGCCGCGAAATGGATGACCATGCGTCGCTGGCTGGAGGAAAACCCCGACGATGGTTTTGCCGAGGAGATTCGGGCGGAGCTGACAATAGCGCCTGAACGCCATGTGACCTATACGCGGGAATACATTGGCTGGGGCGTGTTTGCGTTAATGGCACGATAATGTGGGGCTGGCGGTATAGTCTTAGGGGTATGCCGCCATTTCTATGGTTTTTAACGAAAACAAAGCATTTTACGAAAAAAAATTTGTTCCCTATTGAATGTTTTTCACTGCAAAAAAAAGATAATGAAAGCTGGCTTATTTAAGGATGATGTAAAGGGTTACGGCGTTCTGTTTAATCTGATCAGCTACTGCAAGAAAATGATGAAGATAATTTTCACAGCAATCCAG
The DNA here is from genome assembly GCF_014930695.1 of Enterobacter cloacae complex sp. P40C2. Lineage (NCBI taxonomy): Bacteria > Pseudomonadati > Pseudomonadota > Gammaproteobacteria > Enterobacterales > Enterobacteriaceae > Enterobacter > Enterobacter cloacae complex sp. P40C2. The sequence goes on from NZ_JADBRP010000010.1 coordinate 145,886, forward strand.
CCGAAGTATTGTGGCACGCTTTCTCCCAATCCTTTTAGCCAAGGAGGTGCCAAAAGATGATGACTTTAGGGTTCGTATCCCTTTGCGAAAGTCATTAGTGACTAAATCAGTTTATCAGAATGTTTTTTGTTTACCTTTCGGTTTACCCAACCATAAAACCGCACATCAGGTTTCAATAGGTATGTTCAAACCTTAACCAGACAATTTATGAGATTTTAATGGTTTTATAGAGTTGAGTAGAAAAGAGAAAATCAGAAGATGGTGCCGATAATAGGAGTCGAACCTACGACCTTCGCATTACGAATGCGCTGCTCTACCAACTGAGCTATATCGGCCCTGAGAGGCCGGTTACGAGTGTAACCACGGGGCAAAAGAGTAGATCTAACCGGGTGATGCGTCAATGCCCTTTTGAATCAAACGGCTATTTTTGCATCACCCGTGATTATTTACGCACGAATGGTATCGTCACCGAAGCCGATCCACTTGTAGGTGGTCAGTGCTTCCAGCCCCATCGGACCGCGGGCGTGGAGTTTCTGGGTACTGACAGCCACCTCCGCGCCTAAACCAAACTGGCCACCGTCGGTGAAGCGCGTGGAGGCATTCACGTAAACCGCAGACGAATCCACCTCATTCACAAAACGATCGGCATTGCGCAGGGTGCGCGTCAGGATCGCGTCAGAATGCTGGGTTCCATGTTCGCGAATGTGCGCAATGGCGTCGTCGAGATCGGCAACCACCTTCACGTTCAGATCCAGGGACAAAAATTCATCGTCATACTGCTCCGCCTTAACCGGAACCACCGTCGCCGGGCCGTCTTTCAGCAGGGCAAGCGCATTTTCGTCCGCGTGCAGCGTGACGCCGCTTTCTGCCATCTGCTTGCTCAGCGCAGGCAGGAAGGCGTTCGCAATGCCCTGATGCACCAGCAGCGTTTCTACCGTATTACAGGTGCTTGGGCGCTGGGTTTTGGCGTTGACGATAATCCTGAGCGCAGGCTCTACCTCTGCGGTGTCATCCACAACGATATGGCATACGCCAATCCCGCCGGTGATCACCGGAATGGTGGATTGCTCGCGGCACAGCTTGTGCAGACCCGCGCCGCCGCGTGGGATCAGCATGTCGATGTATTTGTCCATGCGCAGCATCTCGTTCACCAGCGCGCGGTCAGGGCTTTCTATCGTCTGTACGGCCCCCGCCGGTAAGCCGCACTCTTCCAGCGCCTGCTGAATGACTTTTACCGTCGCCGCGTTGGTGCGCCAGGTCTCTTTCCCGCCGCGCAGGATGGCGGCGTTACCGGTTTTCAGGCACAGGGATGCAACGTCCACCGTCACGTTAGGACGGGCTTCATAAATCACGCCGATAACGCCAAGCGGCACGCGGCGACGCTCCAGACGTAACCCGCTGTCGAGCACACCACCGTCAATCACCTGCCCTACCGGGTCAGCGAGGTTGCACACCTGACGCACGTCGTCGGCGATGCCCTTCAGGCGTGCCGGGGTCAGCGCCAGGCGGTCGAGCATCGCGTCGCTCAGGCCGTTGCGACGCGCTTCAAGAAGATCCTGTTCGTTAGCGAGCAGGATCTCCTGCGACTGAGATTCCAGATAGTCAGCGATTTTTTCCAGCACGCGGTTTTTCTCGCGGCTGGAAAGGAGCGCCAGTTTGTAAGAGGCGGCTTTCGCAGCTGCGCCCATTTGTTCCAGCATGTTCTGGCTCCTTAACGAATAATCATGTCATCGCGATGCACGGCAACCGGGCCATATTCATAACCCAGGATGGCGTCAATCTGCTGTGAATGATGGCCCGCAATCCGACGCAGCGCGTCGCTGTTATAGCGACTCACACCGTGGGCGATGTCGCGACCTTCAAGGTTACGGATGCGGATCACTTCACCACGGGAGAAGTTACCTGTCACGCTTTTAATTCCTTTTGGAAGTAATGAGCTTCCCCTTTCCAGAATTGCGGCGGTAGCGCCTTCGTCCACGGTAAGTTCTCCCGCCGGCGGCGCGCCGAAGATCCAGCGTTTGCGGTTCTCCAGCGGGGATGCCTGCGCGTGGAAGCGCGTGCCCACAGAGATGCCTTCCATCACGTCGCCAATTACGCCAGGGCGGCTGCCTGCGGCAATGATGGTGTCGATACCGGCCCGGCACGCCACGTCAGCGGCCTGCAGCTTGGTGCCCATCCCGCCGGTCCCCAGGCCAGAAACGCTGTCACCGGCGATGGCGCGCAGCGCATCATCAATGCCGTGAACGTCTTTGATAAGTTCAGCCTGCGGATTAGAACGCGGGTCAGCGGTAAACAGCCCCTGCTGATCGGTCAGGAGCAGGAGCTTATCGGCCCCCGCCAGGATCGCGGCCAGCGCAGAGAGGTTATCGTTATCGCCCACTTTGATTTCAGCGGTGGCAACGGCGTCGTTTTCGTTGATGACCGGAACAATATTGTTGTCCAGCAGCGCGCGCAGCGTGTCGCGTGCGTTCAGGAAGCGCTCTCTGTCCTCCATGTCCGCGCGCGTCAGCAGCATCTGCCCAACGTGAATGCCGTAGATGGAGAACAGCTGTTCCCAGAGTTGAATGAGTCGGCTTTGTCCCACGGCGGCCAGCAGCTGTTTGGAGGCAATCGTCGCGGGGAGTTCGGGGTAGCCCAGGTGTTCACGTCCGGCGGCAATCGCCCCGGACGTCACAATCACAATGCGATGCCCTGCGGCATGCAACTGAGCGCACTGACGTACAAGCTCAACAATATGGGCGCGATTTAGGCGGCGCGATCCGCCTGTTAACACACTGGTACCGAGTTTTACCACCAGCGTCTGGCTGTCACTCATGATTCTCTGCCATTCAACAATAAGGGAAAATGATGTCAGTCAGACGTTTTAACAGGTGTCAGCCCCGTTGCCAACTGCCTTAGCACATCAGAAATCACTTTGTTGCGCAGGATCAGGAAGCGTAGCGGCAGATTTTGACAATTTTATTACCGAAAAATTAAAACATACTTTTTTAGACATATTCTTACTTTGTCATAAAAGTTTCACCCGCGGACGATAAAACCCTTCCTGTTTTTCACGGGGCAGTAAGTTGAATCTTATTGCTCAGCGAATATTAGCGCGTTTTAAAATATCAGGATTGAAAATGAAAAAGAGCACTCTGGCATTAGTGGTAATGGGCGTAGTTGCTTCCGCATCCGTTCACGCAGCAGAAGTTTATAATAAAAATGGTAATAAACTGGACGTGTACGGCAAAGTAAAAGCAATGCACTACCTCAGTGATGATGACGCTAAAGACGGTGACCAGACTTACGTTCGTTTTGGTTTTAAAGGCGAAACCCAGATTAACGATCGGCTGACGGGCTATGGTCGTTGGGAAGCCGAGTTCGCGGGCAACAAAGCAGAAAGCGACTCTTCTCAAAAGACGCGCCTGGCGTTTGCCGGTATTAAGCTGAAAGATTTTGGCTCTTTTGATTACGGCCGTAATCTGGGCGCGCTGTATGACGTCGCGGCATATACCGATATGTTCCCTGAGTTCGGCGGTGACGGCCTGGCGCAGACCGATAACTTCATGACGAAGCGTGCCTCCGGTCTGGCCACGTACCGCAATACTGACTTCTTTGGCCTGGTTGACGGCCTTGATATGACCCTGCAGTACCAGGGCAAAAATGAAAACCGCGACGTGAAAAAGCAGAACGGTGACGGCTTCGGTACCTCTCTGGGCTATGACTTCGGCGGTAGCGATTTTTCTGTAATTGGTGCGTACGCCAGCTCTGACCGCACCAACGAACAGAACCTGCAGACGCGCGGTGAAGGTAAAAAAGCAGAAGGCTGGGCAACCGGTCTGAAATATGATGCCAACGATATTTATCTGGCCACTATCTATTCTGAAACACGCAATATGGCGCCAATCTCCGGCGGCTTTGCCAATAAAGCGCAAAACTTCGAAGTAGTCGCACAGTACCAGTTTGACTTTGGTCTGCGCCCGTCTCTGGGCTATGTGCAGTCAAAAGGTAAGGATATCGAGGGCATCGGTGACGAAGATATCGTGAAATACATCGACGTGGGCGCGACGTATTATTTCAACAAAAATATGTCCGCGTTTGTTGATTATAAAATCAACCAGATCGACGACGATAATAAACTGGGCGTAAGCAGCGATGATATCGTTGCGCTGGGCATGACCTATCAGTTCTAATCATGCGAAATAAAAAAACCGGCTTAATGCCGGTTTTTTTTATTGCGGGGATTAATGCGGTCTGTTGCCCTCACCCCGCCCTCTCCGTTTGGGAGAGGGAGAAGACCATCAGGCGCTCAGTTTTACCGCTTCGCTGGAAAAGTCATCCGCTGGTTCGAACTTGAGATCCAGAGTGGCCAGCAACGCGCTTGCCTTGTCGTGAAACTCTTTAAGCGTGTGTTCCAGACGGTCAATCACTTCCCGATCTTTAATGCTCGTCGCTTCCCAGTACCCGTCTTTATTAAACAGGCCAAACTGGTAGCTATAGGTGAAACGGTTTTCCTGTGCTTCCATTTCCATCCACCAGCCCCAGAACTCACGTTTTTCGGGTGCAGGCTTCACGTTGACGCAAACAGCCAGGCAGTCGAAAAAAAAGCGATTCTCTTCACACTGCTCTTCACGAATATACGGGCCAAGAGCCATGAACTTCTTAATCAGTCTACTTTTCGGGTGTCCACTCGGTAACGTCATTACGATCTCCTTTTGTGAAGCACTGTTTTACCAAACCAACGAAATTTAGCAAACTTTTAACACAATCTCTGCGTGATCCAGCGTGTAATCTCTTTCAGCGCTTTGTCAAAATTCTGGTACACGGGGCTGAACGGCACTTCGAGCAATTTACCATCCGCAGATGACGAGGTGATTAAGCGCGACTCCTCTTCCGGGCTAAAGGGATCGTTCTTCCAGAAACCGGACATCATCGGGGTTGGACAGCGACGCCCCAGTAATCCCTGCGTTTTTAAGGAATAGCGATTGAGTTCCACGCGCAACGCTTCGTCTGAAGCATCATGCATGCCAAGTCGGCTCGCCAGCACGTCCAGATACATCTCCGGAACGCTGCCCTGGCGCGCCGGATCGCTTAACAGTGCATGCACTACCGGGCCAAGGCAGGCGACCGCCTTCAGGCGTGAAGATTCAAGGTAAGCCAGCCGTACCGCAACGTTAGCCCCGAAGCGGAAGCCGAATGCCCCTACCCGGGTGTGATCAACCCAGGGAATATTTACCAGCGCTTTTAATGCATGCTGGTGCAGCAGGCTGGAATCCTGAGTCAGTTTCCATTTGGAAGAGAAGCCAATCGAAGGCATATCGAGCGTCAGCATGGCGATCCCGTTTGGCGCAAAGTAGCGCTCATACAGGCTGTAATAGTCGATTTGCAATGAGTCCAGGCCGCCGCACATCAGGACCGTCGGGAACGGGCCTTCACCCTCAGGCATATGCAGGAAGCCAGTCACCGGGCTGCCGCCGGGAACCGCAAACTCAATCTCACGCATCCGGCCCGGCAGCCGCTGCGCGGCCTCTTCATAAGCCCGGTTTGCCAGCGCCTGCGCCTGCTCCGCCAGCTCATCGCCCTTGAGATGCGGGTAGGCGGCAATGCTGTACAGGTTCGCCGCATGCAGCCAGTGCTTGCCGCTGAGCGTGGCATCCTCTTCCTGGCTGGCTTTTTGCTGCCAGAGCATGGCCTGCTTCGACCATTCGTAGATCCAGTTCCCGCCGCGGTAGCCCACCACCGTATCGTAGAGATCGCTGTCGGTACGCTCGGTCTCGCTCATCACGATACGCGCCTGCACGTCGAGGATTTCGCGCGGGTCGATACCGCGCCAGATCCACATCAGGCGGTTAATCATGCGATACCAGTGGGGCACGTTTTTACCATCTAACGCTGACTGTACAGCAGGCATGGTCCCCGGATTAAACCGACGCACCAGCGTCGACGTTTCAGGGTGCTTGAAATGGGGTTTGAAGAGAGTTTCGGTGAGATTCGCCTGCGCCATTGCGTTGCCTCCATGGATACGTCATAGGGAGACCATTGTAGCGCGTGGCAGGGCAAAAAGAACAACGCCCGGCATAACCGGGCGTGTAAAGTTACGTACTGAAATTAACGGCCAGAGATAGGCGGTACAAAGACCACGCCCATGTCCCACGGCTGCTCAATCCAGGTATCCTGCGGGATATCAATCACGTAATCGTCAACCAGTGGGCGACCCGCTGGTTTTGCGAAGATAGTCACGAAGTGCGCTTTTGGATACATTTCGCGGATAGCCACCGCGGTACCGCCGGTATCCACGAGATCGTCAATCACGATAAAGCCTTCACCGTCGCCTTCCGCACGTTTCAGCACTTTCAGCTCACGCTGGTTGTCGTGGTCATAGCTGGAGATACAAACGGTATCGACATGACGGATACCCAGCTCACGAGCCAGCAGCGCCCCCGGTACCAGACCGCCACGGCTGACGGCAATAATGCCTTTCCACTGTTCGGAAGGCATCAAACGCGCAGCCAGTTTGCGTGCGTGAATCTGCAACATGTCCCAGGTGACGACGTATTTTTCGCTCATGTGAAGTGTCCCAGCCTGTTTATATACGGCTTAAAAAATGAGGGTGAACCAGATTGCGCGAGATTATAGAGATCTGACGCACTAAAAACCAGTGTTAAGCGCCCCGAGCCTGAGTTTTTACATGCTTTATGCTACCAGCCACGGGAGAAAGTGGTATTCTCAGTTGCATCTCGCAAGCCTGTCTTGTGGTAACTATTAACCTGCTAACCCTGTGACCTGCAACACTGTTTTGCAGCGCATCGACAAGGAGACCTATCGTGTCTGAACTGTCTCAATTATCTCCACAGCCGCTGTGGGATATTTTTGCCAAAATCTGCTCTATTCCGCACCCTTCCTATCACGAAGAACAGCTTGCCGAACATATTATGGGCTGGGCGAAGGAAAAAGGTCTGCACGCTGAGCGCGACCAGGTTGGCAACATTCTGATCCGCAAACCTGCCACCGCGGGTATGGAAAACCGCAAGCCGGTGGTTCTGCAGGCGCACCTGGACATGGTTCCACAGAAAAACAACGACACCGTTCACGACTTCACTAAAGACCCAATCCAGCCGTACATCGACGGCGAATGGGTGAAAGCGCGCGGCACCACGCTGGGCGCGGATAACGGCATTGGTATGGCTTCTGCGCTGGCGGTGCTGGCCGATGACGGCGTTGAACACGGTCCACTGGAAGTGCTGCTGACCATGACCGAAGAAGCGGGCATGGACGGTGCGTTCGGTCTGCAGGCGAACTGGCTGCAGGCAGACATTCTGATCAACACCGACTCCGAAGAAGAAGGTGAGATCTACATGGGCTGCGCGGGCGGGATTGATTTTATTTCGACCCTGCCGCTGAGCCGCGAAGCGATCCCTGCTGGCTTCGAGACCTTTAAGCTGACGCTGAAAGGGCTGAAGGGCGGTCACTCCGGCGGTGATATTCACCTGGGCCTCGGTAACGCCAACAAACTGCTGGCACGTTTCCTGGCTGGCCATGCGGCTGAACTGGATCTGCGCCTGGTGGACTTCAACGGCGGTACCCTGCGTAACGCCATTCCACGCGAAGCCTTTGCGACCGTAGCGGTACCAGCGGCGAAAGCGGATGAGCTGAAAAAGCTTTCCAGCGTGTACCTGGATATCCTGAAAAACGAACTGTCTGCGAAAGAGAAAAACCTGACGGTGGTGCTGGAGTCCGTAACGACGGATAAAGCCGCGCTGACCGTGCCGTCCCGTGACGCTTTCGTCCAGCTGCTTAACGCAACGCCAAACGGCGTGATCCGTAACTCTGACGTCGCGAAAGGCGTGGTGGAAACCTCACTGAACGTGGGCGTTGTGACCATGGGCGACGACAGCGCAGAGATCATCTGCCTGATCCGCTCCCTGATCGACAGCGGTAAAGAATACGTTGTGAGCATGCTGGAATCTCTGGGTACCCTGGCGGGCGCAAAAACGTCTGCGAAAGGCAGCTACCCGGGCTGGCAGCCGGATGCAAGTTCCCCGGTGATGGCGCTGGTGCGCGAAACTTACCAGCGTCTGTTCAACAGCACGCCAAACATTCAGGTTATTCACGCGGGCCTGGAATGCGGTCTGTTCAAGAAACCGTATCCGGATATGGATATGGTTTCCATTGGGCCAACCATCACCGGTCCGCACTCGCCGGATGAGCAGGTTCACATTGAAAGCGTCGGCCATTACTGGACGCTGCTGACTGAACTGCTGAAAGCCATTCCTGCGAAGTAACACCCTCACCCCCGCCCTCTCCCACCGGGAGAGGGCAGACAACGTCGCGCCTACAGTCCCAGCACCAGCTGACGTTCCAGCTGCGGATCCAGCAGCGTGACATGCAGCCCCACCAGCCTTACTCCTCGCCCGCCCCGACGCTCTTCCCACGCCTTTTTTGCCGTCGCAATAAGATCCTCTTTGTTCAGACGCGGCCAGACGTGCTCCTGCGTCGTCTGCTGAAAGTCATTAAATTTCAGCTTGATGCCCTGCCGGGCAATCAGTAAATCCGGCTTCACCTTGATAAGGCGTCGTTCCAGTTCCGGATAGAGCTGTTCCGTGATAATGGTTTCGCATTCCGACCAGTCGTGGATATCTTCGCTCAGCGTACGTTCAACCCCGACGGATTTACGCAGCCGTTCGCTGTTCACATCGCGATCGTCAATGCCCTGGCTGCGCTCCCACAGCACGCGGCCAAACTTACCAAAGCGCTTAAGCAGCATCGCCAGATCGCTTCGCTGTACGTCTTCGCAGGTGCGTAATCCCATATTTTCCAGCTTCGCAGCGGAAACTTTACCGACGCCGGGAATTTTGCTGAGCGGCAGCGTTTTTAAAAACGCCGGAACCTCTTCCGGGGTGATGACGTACTGGCCGTTGGGCTTGTTTAAATCGGAAGCGATTTTGGCGAGGAATTTTACCGGCGCGACGCCGGCTGACGCCGTCAGATTCAGCTCGTTGAAGATGGTCTGGCGGATCTCCTGCGCCATCAGGGTGGCAGAGCCGTGGCAGTGCACGCTGTCGGTGACGTCCAGATAGGCTTCATCCAGCGATAACGGTTCAATCAGGGAGGTATAGCGGGAGAAGATCTCCCGAATATGGCTCGACGCTTCTTTGTACGCGTCAAAACGACCGGGCAAAAGGGTAAGGTGCGGACACAGTTTTAGCGCCATCGCCGTCGGCATGGCGCTGCGCACGCCAAATTTGCGTGCAGGATAGTTCGCGGTGCTGATCACACCGCGCTGGACACGACTGCCGCCAATGGCGATAGGGATGTCCCGCAGCGCGGGGTTGTCACGCATCTCCACTGCGGCAAAAAAACAGTCCATATCGACATGGATTATTTTGCGCATTGATTACACCACACATGTATTTATATACAGTATAACAAAAGGCAAAAAATGCGTCAGCTATTTTCCTTTCTCTCAGTTGTCATAAATACATGATACAAAGGATCGAAATAAAACCTTTATATTCATAAGCTTATCAAAGTAAATGGAGAGATATCATTCATGAGGAAAATACTTTCGGTTTCGTTACTGTTTCTGGCAAGCGCGGCATCCGCTAATCCTGAGATCGTTGCACACCGGGGAGGCACCGCGGATGCACCTGAAAACACCCTGCCTGCGATTAAGCTCGCGCTCGAAAACAAAGCAGATATCGTCTGGATAACCGTGCAGCTTAGTCGGGATGGCGTACCGGTGCTCTATCGTCCGGCTGACCTGAAAGCGTTAACCAGCTTGCAGGGAAAAGTGTCACAGTTTACCGCTGAAGAGCTGGCAAAGGCGGATGCCAGCGTTAAGTGGAAAGATAAGGGCCTGCCGGAAAGCCTGCTGAACGCGTCGATACCGACGCTGAAGTCAGTGCTGACGACCTGGCCGGACGCGCGGTTTTTCATTGACATCAAATCGCCGGACGCCGATCCGGCGACGATGAGCAACAAACTGCTTAACGTATTGAAAGAAACCAACAGCCTGAATCGCGTTCGCGTCTATTCAACCGAAGATCGCTATATGGAAGCACTCCCTGCCGACATTCCTCGCTTTGTCACGCGCAGCGAGACCCGCACGCGACTGGCCACCGTTTCGTTAAGCCACGAATGTCTGCCTCCTTCGCAAAAAATGGACGATTACTGGTACGGGCTTGAGTTAAACCGCAAAGTAGAGGTAGTCGAAAAATTCACCCTGGGCGAAGGTATTTCTCCCGCAACCTTAACGTGGGACAAAGAGGCCGTTGACTGTTTCCGCTCGCAGGGCAATGCCCATTTAATTTTCATCGGCGTGAACGCCAGTGAGGATTATCAGAAGGCCAGGGCATTAGGTGCCGAAGGCGTGCTGGTGGACTCGCCAGCCAGCGCCAAAAGCTGGGTAAAATAACGAATAAAGGCCGCAAGAAGCGGCCTTTTTCTAGATGATCCTCTGCTGGTCCCGAGCCAGCCGTTTTTTCCGCGCATCGCACGGTTCCGGGCAGTCGCACACCTTCTCCATTCCAATGGAAGAGATGCCGCCGCAGCTGCCCTGAATGCTTTTACGCTTGATGATCCAGCCTAAAGACATGCCAAAAATCACCAGCACAAACACCGCAAAGGTCGCCAGAAAGGTCAGCACAATCAGCCTCCGAAATCATCAAGCATGATGTTTTCATCTTCCACGCCAAGATCTTTGAGCATCTTAATCACGGCGGCGTTCATCATTGGCGGACCACACATATAGAACTCGCAGTCTTCCGGTGCCGGATGCTGTTTGAGGTAATTTTCATACAGCACGTTGTGGATGAAGCCCGTATAGCCGGTCCAGTTATCTTCAGGCTGCGGATCGGAAAGCGCCACGTGGAAGGTAAAGTTAGGGTTATCGCGCGCCAGCTGTTCGAACTCATCGTCATAGAACATTTCGCGCAGCGAGCGCGCACCGTACCAGAAGCTTATCTTACGCTTGCTGCCAAGACGCTTAAGCTGGTCAAAGATATGCGAACGCATTGGCGCCATCCCGGCACCGCCGCCGATAAAGACCATTTCCGCATCGGTATCTTTGGCGAAGAATTCCCCGAACGGGCCGGAGATGGTCACTTTGTCGCCTGGCTTAAGAGACCAGATATACGACGACATCACGCCCGGCGGCGCGTTTGGCACGTTAGGCGGCGGCGTAGCAATACGCACGTTGAGCATAATGATGCCCTTCTCTTCCGGATAGTTCGCCATGGAATAGGCGCGAAGCGCGGGCTCTTTTACTTCGGAGACAAAGCGGAAGAGATTAAATTTATCCCAGTCGGCCCGATACTCCTCGGGCACGTCGAAGTCCGCATACGCTACGGTGTGCGCCGGGCAATCAATCTGGATATACCCGCCCGCACGGAACGGGACGCTCTCCCCTTCAGGAACGCGCAGCTTGAGCTCTTTAATGAAGGTAGCTTTGTTATCGTTAGAGATAACCTCGCACTCCCATTTTTTAACGCCGAAGATCTCTTCCGGCAGCTCAATCTTCATGTTCTGACGCACCGCGACCTGGCACGCCAGACGGCAGCCCGCTTTCGCTTCACGCTTCGTGATATGCGACAGTTCCGTTGGCAGAATATCACCGCCGCCCTCTTTCACCGTCACGCGGCACTGCCCGCAGGAGCCGCCGCCACCGCAGGCCGACGAGACAAAGATCCCGTTACCGGAGAGCGTATTCAGCAGCTTATCCCCTGCCGGCGTACGGATCTGATTCTGCGGATCGTCATTGATATCAATGACCACATCCCCGGAATTGACCAGCTTCGCACGCGCCGCCAGAATCAGCCCTGACAGCACCAGTACTATCAGCGTGAACATCACCACGCCAAGAATAATTTCCATCTGTTAGCCCTTATAGCTGCACACCGGAGAAGGACATAAAGCCCAACGCCATCAGGCCGGTGGTGATAAAGGTGATCCCTAAGCCACGTAATCCCGCTGGCACGTTGGCATATTTCATTTTTTCACGGATCCCCGCCATGGTGACGATCGCCAGCATCCAGCCGATACCGGAGCCGAAACCATACACAACCGATTCACTGAAGTTGTAATCGCGCTGAACCATAAACGAGACGCCGCCAAAAATAGCGCAGTTCACGGCGATAAGCGGCAGGAAGATCCCCAGCGCGTTGTACAGCGACGGGAAATACTTATCGAGGATCATCTCAAGGATCTGCACCAGCGCCGCAATCACCCCGATAAAGGTGATGAAGTTCAGGAAGCTGAGATCAACGCCCTCCACCAGCGCGCTGTCCCGCAGCACGAAGTTAAACACCAGGTTGTTGATCGGAACGGAAAGCCCCAGCACAACGGTAACCGCCACGCCCAGACCAAACGCCGTCGATACCTTTTTAGAAACAGCAAGGAACGTACACATGCCCAGGAAGAAGGCGAGCGCCATGTTTTCAACAAACACCGCGCGCACAAATAAACTCAGGTAATGAGCCATCGTCGGTTACTCCTTTTCCTGCTGTTCAGGCTTCAACGTGCGAATCAGCCAGATCAGCAAACCGATAATGAAAAATGCGCTTGGGGCCAGCAGGAACAGGCCGTTCGGCAGATACCAGCCGCCGTTCTGTACCGTGTCCAGTACCGTAATGCCAAACAGCTTGCCGCTGCCAATAAGCTCGCGCAGGAAACCAACCGTCAGCAGGATCACGCCGTAACCCAGGCCATTGCCGATGCCGTCCATAAAACTCGCCAGCGGCGGCATTTTCATGGCGTAGGCTTCTGCACGCCCCATCACGATGCAGTTGGTGATAATCAGGCCGACAAACACCGAAAGCTGCTTCGAGGTTTCATAAGCAAAGGCCCGCAGCAGCTGATCGACCACGATCACCAGCGAGGCGATGATCGCCATCTGCACGATGATCCTCACGCTGTTGGGAATGTGGTGGCGGATCATTGAGATAAACATGCTGGAGAATGCCGTCACCAGCGTTACCGCCAGCGTCATCACCACCGCCGTTTCCAGCTTGGTCGTTACCGCCAGGGCGGAACACACGCCCAGCACCTGGAGCGTTATCGGGTTATTGGCTAAGAGTGGGCCAATCAGCACCTTTTTAACTTCTTTCAGTTCACCCGTATCAGCCATTGTTTAGCGCTCCTTCACGTACATTTTTCAGGAAGGGACCAAAGCCCAGTTCACCCATCCAGAAATCAAAACTGTGCTGCACGCCGTTTGAGGTGAGCGTGGCGCCGGAAAGACCGTCAACGGCAAATTCATCGCCGGGACGCGCGCCCCCTTTCACCACCTTCAGCGCAGGCTGACCGTTGTCATCGAGCACTTTTTTACCGACAAACTGGGCACGCCAGTTAGGGTTCTCAACTTCACCACCCAGCCCCGGCGTTTCGCCCTGATCGTAATAGGTAATGCCTTTGACCGTGCGGCCATCGGTATCCAGTGCCACAAAAGCGTACATCATTGACCACAACCCGTTGCCGTAGATGGGCAAAACCACTTCCTGCACGCGTTTTTGCTCGTCACGCACCAGGTAGATCTCCGCGATGTTGCTGCGGCGCTTAATTCCTGCCGGATCCTGCGAGGCGTCAAGCATGGTGCTCATCTGCGGATCTTTTAGCGCCAGCGCCTGGTTATATTTCGCCGGGTCTTTATCCATCAGCTCACCGGTTTTCAAATCCACCAGCCGCGCGGTAATGCGTTCGGCAAACACGGCCGCGACGTCATCCTTCGTCATGCCGTCCTGCATCAGCCCGGCCACGGCCAGGATGTTGCGCTGTTTATCCAGCGCACGTTGCTCCTGCTGTAGCGGTTTTAACCCTACGGCAGAACCGGCCACGATGACGGAACAGACCAGGCACAGTACCAGCACCACCAGCAGCGTTTTGCTGATGCTGTCGTTATTTTTGATCTCAGCCACGCGCCTTCCTCCGCTTAATGTTGGCGCGCACGACCAGATAGTCGAACAGCGGCGCAAACAGATTGGCAAACAGAATGGCCAACATCATCCCTTCCGGATAGGCCGGGTTGACCACGCGAATCAGTACGCACATCACCCCAATGAGCGCCCCATAACACCATTTCCCCCTGTCGGTAAACGAGGCAGAGACGGGATCGGTGGCCATAAACATCATGCCGAACGCAAAGCCCCCCAGCACAAGGTGCCAGTACCACGGCATGGAGAACATCGGGTTAGTTTCTGAACCAATAAGATTGAACAGCGTGGCGGTGAGCACCATCCCAAGCATGACGCCAGCGACGATGCGCCAGGACGCCACGCGGCCAAAGAGGATGATGGCCCCGCCGATCAGGATCATCAGGGTAGACACTTCACCAATGGAGCCCGGGATGTTGCCAAGAAACGCGTCGAACCAGGTCACAGGCTGGCCGGTGGCATTGTTGATCAGCGTTTCGCCGCCGCCTGCCGCCCACTGTGAAAGTGGCGTTGCGCCCGAGAACCCGTCTGCCGCCGTCCACACCAGGTCGCCAGAGATTTGCGCCGGGTATGCAAAGAACAGGAACGCGCGCCCCGCCAGCGCGGGGTTAAGGAAGTTACGTCCGGTTCCGCCGAAGATCTCTTTGGCAATGACCACGCCAAAGCTAATCCCCATCGCCGCCTGCCAGAGCGGCAGCGTTGGCGGAACAATCAGCGCAAACAGAATAGAGGTAACGAAGAAGCCCTCGTTGATCTCGTGTTTGCGGATGATGGCGAACAGCACTTCCCAGAAACCGCCCACGATAAAGACGGTCATATAGATTGGCAGGAAGAAGACGGCGCCCAGCGTCATCATGCTGATCCAGCCGGCATCTGCCGCAAAGCTCACGCCCAGCGTCTGCGCCAGACGATAGTGCCAGTCAGACTGGATCACCTGCGCCAGCTGCTCTGCATCGTACATGTGATGCAGCGCAGGAATAGTCTGCAACCCGACGTTGTACATGCCCCAGAACATCGCCGGGAAGACCGCGAACCAGACCAGAATCATCATGCGCTTCAGGTCGATGGCATCGCGAACGTGCGCCGCGCCTTTCGTCACCAGACCCGGCGTGTAGAAAATGGTCGATGTCGCTTCATACAGCGGGTAGTACTTCTTCAGTTTACCCTCGGTAAAATGCGGCTCTATTTTTTCAAAGAGGTGTTTTAATCCCATGATTATCCTTCCTGCTCAATGCGGGTTAACACCTCGCGCAATACGGGTCCATATTCGTATTTACCCGGACACACATAGGTACACAGCGCCAGATCTTCTTCGTCCAGCTCAAGACAACCCAGCGCCTGCGCGCTGTCGGTATCGCCAGCAAGGAGATCGCGCAGCAGCACGGTTGGCAGAATATCCAGCGGCATCACGCGCTCGTAGTTGCCAATCGGAACCATGGCGCGCTCACCGCCGTTTGTGCTGGTGGAGAAGTTAAACAGCTTATGACGCAGGAAGTGGCCGAGCGTGGTGCGGGTCACGGAGTATTTTTCTGCGCCCGGCAGCACCCAGCCAAACAGCTCTTTCTCGCGCCCTTCCAGCACTACGCTTACCTGAAGATGGAAACGTCCCAGCCAGGCCATCGGGCCTGTTGCGTGTCTGCCGCTCAGCACCGAGCCGGAGATAATGCGGTTTTCACCCTCTTTTGTTTCGCCAGCCAGCAGCGCAGTAATGTCCGCCCCTAGCAGAGTGCGAACCAGACGCGGTTGGGTTGCCTGAGGGCCGCCAATAGCGACAATGCGTTCAGCATGCAGTTCGCCCGTGGTGAACAGCTTACCGATAGCAATCACGTCCTGATAATTGAGGTGCCAGACCTGTTTCGTCAGGCTCACCGGCTCCAGGAAGTGGATATGCGTGCCCACCAGCCCCGCCGGATGCGGCCCGGCAAATTCATTAAAGGCGACCTGCCCTTGCGGGTGCCCGCCCAGCTTACCGCCGCTGGCCTGGCAGACATGCACTTTACCCGGCGTCAGGCGCGTTAAAACGGTGAGACCGGCATCGAAAGCTTTTCGTTCGGCCAGAATGAGAGGCTGCGGGTCCGCGCTGAGCGGATTGGTGTCGATGGCCGTCACGAAGATAGCCGCCGGCACGGTGCCGGGCACGGGAGTTTTGCTGAAGGGACGCGTACGAAACGCCGTCCACAGCCCCGACTCCAGCAGTTGAGCCTGCACCGCTTCGCGACTGAGGGTAGCGAGATCGGCCTCGTCGTAGTGCGCAAATTCGCGTTTCTCGTCACCTTCAATTTGAATAACAACCGATTGCAGGACGCGGCGCTCACCGCGATGGATGGCAACGACGGTGCCGCTGGCAGGGGCTGTAAACATGACGCCGGGATTTTTTTTATCCTCGAATAGCGCCTGTCCTTTTATTACGCGATCGCCTTCCTGCACCAGCATCGCCGGGCGCATCCCCACGTAGTCATCACCCAAAATAGCGACGTGGTGAATGCTGGCGCCCGGCGTTACGTGCTGTTCAGGCACGCCAGAGATGGGCAGATCGAGTCCTTTTCTGATTCTAAACATGTGGTTAGCAGTTATCCATGAACAACAATCCAGAGTGGCCGGAGTGTACCATTTTGGGCCCCTGCAAGGGCAGTAAATCCGTCGTCCAGCGCGCCGAATTGCGAGCTAATGCGCAAAGTTCCTGGAGTCAGGACAAGGTGAATGGGTTATAACGTAAAACTAATTTGTAAACTCAAAGGTTGGCTCTTGCGAAAATCTCCATCGGTGCTAATGTGAGCGCTCCTGTCCAGATTAGTCTGATTTCGGGTGTCTTTTGCCGTTCTGGCAAGTTGGTCATTGTTTTATCAAGGAACCAGTAGTATGCGTAAAATCGCATTGTTCATTGCGATGCTTCTGATACCGTGCATGTCGTTTGCCGGGCTGCTTGGCAGCAATAGTTCAACGACGCCGGTCAGCAAAGAGTATAAACAGCAGTTGATGGGATCCCCGGTTTATATTCAAATCTTCAAGGAAGAGCGCACACTCGAGCTGTTTGTCAAAATGGGCGAGACGTATCAGCTGCTCGATAGCTACAAAATCTGTAACTACTCTGGCGGGCTGGGGCCAAAACAGCGTCAGGGCGACTTCAAAAGTCCGGAAGGGTTTTACAACGTTCAGCGTAACCAGCTAAAACCGGACAGCCGCTTCTATAAAGCGATTAACATTGGCTTCCCCAATGCCTTTGACCGTGCTCACGGTTACGAAGGTAAATACCTGATGATCCACGGTGCCTGCGTGTCTGTCGGCTGTTATGCGATGACGGATTCCGGCATTGATGAGATTTTCCAGTTTGTCACGGGCGCGCTGGTCTTCGGCCAGCCGAATGTTCAGGTCAGCATCTACCCGTTCCGTATGACGGATGCGAACATGGCGCGCCATAAGTACTCGGTTTACAAGGATTTCTGGCAACAGCTAAAACCGGGCTATGACTACTTTGAGCAGACCCACAAGCCGCCGGTGGTATCCATCGTCAATGGCCGTTACGTGGTGAGCAAGCCGCTTAGCCATGAAGTGGTCCAGCCGCAGCTGGCGTCAAATTACTCTGTCCCCGAGGCAAAATAGCACCCACTCGCCTGGCATGATCTTTTGCCAGGTTTCGTTGCCCGTCAGCGGCTGCGTTGCAATGACGGTGACCACATCGTTCGGTGTGGTCTCCTTCTGAAAATCAATTTCCACATCCTGATCGAGCAACGTGGCGACGCCAAACGGTGCGCGACGGGTGATCCAGAACAGGTTGGTGGAACAAAACGCCATTACATAGCGCCCGTCAGACAGCAGCATATTGAAGACGCCCTTCTCGCGTAGCTCAGACGCCAGTGACGCGATGTATTTAAAAACGGCGGTCATGTTGCCGGGCGTGCGGGGATAACGCTCGGTCAGCTTGTGCAGCAGCCAGCAGAACGCTTTTTCACTGTCGGTTTCGCCAACAGGTCGAAAATTGCCGGTTTCCAGCGATTTATAGCCCGTAAGCTGTCCGTTATGCGCATAGGTCCAGTTACGGCCCCATAGCTCGCGGGTAAACGGATGGGTATTTTCCAGCGCGACTTCCCCACGGTTTGCCTGCCGAATGTGGGCAATTACCGAACAGGATTTTATGGGGTAGTCCTGCACCAGTTTAGCAATGGGTGAGTTAAAGCTGGGTTGTGGATCTTTGAACGTGCGACAGCCTTTGCCCTCGTAAAAGGTGATGCCCCAGCCGTCTTTATGCGGCCCGGTTCCCCCACCGCGCTGAACCAGCCCGGTGAAGCTAAAGCAAATATCGGTTGGCACATTGGCGCTCATCCCGAGCAGTTCGCACATATCTCACCTCCACAACAGCGGGGGGCACCGGCGCCCCCCAGCGAAGTCTTACTTAACCATCTCTTTTTCGATCAGCTGGATCAGGATGTGGATCACTTTGATGTGAATTTCCTGAACGCGGTCAGCATAACCAAAATGCGGAACACGGATTTCAATGTCTGCCGTACCGTCCATCTTACCGCCATCTTTACCGGTCAGGGTGATCACTTTCATCCCTTTTTCACGCGCTGCCGCAATGGCTTTGATCACGTTCGCAGAGTTACCGGACGTCGAAATACCCAGCAGCACGTCACCTTCACGGCCTACCGCCTCAACGTAGCGGGAGAAAATGTGGTCGTAACCGAAGTCGTTGCCCACGCAGGAGATGTGGCTTACGTCAGAAATCGCAATCGCCGGGTAGCCTGGGCGGTTTTCACGATAGCGTCCGGTCAGCTCTTCTGCGAAGTGCATGGCGTCGCAGTGGGAACCGCCGTTACCGCAGGAGAGCACTTTACCACCGGCTTTAAAGCTGTCGGCCAGCAGGACCGCCGCGCGCTGAATAGCGTGAATGTTGGCATCATCTTTCAGAAAGTTCGCCAGCGTTTCCGCCGCTTCGTTCAGTTCGTTACGAATAAGATCCTGGTACATGAGGATAATCCTTCAGTATTGATGAAATAACACAGTGGAGTGTACCGGATAGCGGTAAAAGCGAGAAGCTAAAGCCATGCGAATCGTCCGGCGTTTTGCTTTTTTGTGCCGACTAAAACGCGAACAATGTGAACCAGGTTGTAATTATTTTGTAAACACATTGCTAAAGGAAATGACATCAACTACAACCATATCATCACAAGTGGTCAGACCTCCTACAAGCAAGGGAGCTTTTCTTTATGATGATTTTGAGCATTCTCGCAACCGTTATTCTGCTCGGCGTGTTGTTCTATCACCGCGTCAGCTTATTACTGAGTAGCCTTATTCTTCTGGCCTGGACGGCCGCACTTGGCGTCGCTGGCCTGTGGAACATCTGGGTCCTCGTCCCGCTGGCCATTATTTTGCTGCCGTTCAACCTGACGCCGATGCGTAAGTCGATGATCTCCGCGCCGGTCTTTAAGGGCTTCCGTAAAGTGATGCCGCCGATGTCCCGTACGGAGAAAGAGGCGATTGATGCCGGTACCACCTGGTGGGAAGGCGATCTGTTCCAGGGCAACCCGGACTGGAAAAAGCTGCACAACTATCCGCAGCCGCGCCTGACCGCCGAAGAGCAGGCATTTATTGACGGTCCGGTAGAAGAAGCGTGCCGCATGGCGAACGACTTTGCTATTACCCATGAAATGGCCGACCTGCCGCCGGAGCTGTGGGCATACCTGAAAGAGCATCGCTTCTTCGCGATGATCATTAAGAAAGAGTACGGCGGTCTTGAATTCTCCGCTTACGCTCAGGCCCGCGTGCTGCAAAAACTGGCGGGTGTTTCCGGGATCCTGGCGATTACCGTCGGCGTGCCGAACTCCTTAGGCCCGGGCGAACTGCTGCAGCACTACGGAACGGAAGAGCAGAAAGATCACTACCTGCCGCGTCTGGCGCGCGGTCAGGAAATTCCATGCTTCGCGCTGACCAGTCCGGAAGCGGGCTCCGATGCGGGCGCGATCCCGGATACCGGCGTGGTCTGCATGGGCGAGTGGCAGGGCCAGCAGGTGCTGGGCATGCGCCTGACCTGGAACAAGCGTTATATCACTCTGGCGCCTATAGCCACCGTGCTGGGTCTGGCATTTAAGCTCTCCGACCCGGAAAAACTGCTGGGCGGTGAAGAAGATCTGGGCATCACCTGTGCGCTGATCCCAACCTCTACCCCGGGCGTGGAAATTGGTCGTCGCCACTTCCCGCTGAACGTGCCGTTCCAGAACGGTCCAACCCGCGGTCAGGATATCTTTGTGCCGATTGACTACATCATCGGTGGTCCGAAGATGGCCGGTCAGGGCTGGCGCATGCTGGTGGAATGTCTGTCGGTGGGCCGTGGCATTACCCTGCCGTCGAACTCAACCGGCGGGCTGAAATCGGTGGCAATGGGGATTGGTGCTTACGCCCATATCCGCCGTCAGTTCAAAATCTCCATCGGCAAGATGGAAGGTATTGAAGAGCCGCTGGCGCGTATCGCGGGTAACGCTTACGTGATGGATGCCGCAGCCTCGCTCATCACCTACGGCATTATGCTGGGTGAAAAACCGGCCGTGCTGTCCGCTATCGTGAAGTATCACTGTACCCACCGCGCGCAGCAGTCGATCATTGACGCAATGGATATCGCAGGCGGTAAAGGCATTATGCTCGGCGAAGGCAACTTCCTGGCGCGCGGCTATCAGGGCGCTCCGATTGCCATCACCGTTGAAGGGGCAAACATCCTGACCCGCAGCATGATGATCTTCGGTCAGGGCGCCATTCGCTGCCATCCGTACGTGCTGGAAGAGATGGCCGCCGCGCAGAATAACGACGTGGATGCCTTCGACAAGCTGCTGTTCAAACATATCGGTCACGTGGGCAGCAATGAAGTGCGCAGCTTCTGGCTCGGCCTGACGCGCGGCCTCACCAGCGCGACGCCGACCAGCGATGCGACTAAACGTTATTACCAGCACCTGAACCGCCTGAGCGCTAACCTGGCCCTGCTGTCTGACGTCTCGATGGCCGTTCTTGGCGGAAGCCTGAAGCGTCGCGAGCGCATCTCTGCCCGTCTGGGCGACGTGCTGAGCCAGATCTTCCTGGCCTCTGCGGTTCTGAAACGCTACGACGACGAAGGCCGTCAGGAAGCGGATCTGCCGCTGGTGCACTGGGGTGTACAGGATGCGCTGTATCAGGCAGAACAGGCTATTGACGACCTGCTGGCGAACTTCCCGAACCGCTTTGTGGCAGGAGCCCTGCGCGTGGCGATCTTCCCGACCGGTCGTCATTACCTGGCGCCGTCTGACAAGCTGGATCATAAAGTGGCGAAGATCCTTCAGGTTCCGAGCGCAACCCGCTCCCGTATTGGCCGCGGCCAGTATCTGGCCCCTACCCCGCATAACCCTGTCGGCCTGCTGGAAGAGGCGCTGCTGGACGTGATGGCCGCCGACCCGATTCACCAGAAGATCTGCAAACAGCTGGGTAAAAACCTGCCGTTCACCCGCCTGGACGAGCTGGCAAAACAGGCCCTGGCGGGCGGCATCATCGACAACAGCGAAGCCGCACTCCTGGTAAAAGCCGAAGAGAGCCGTCTGCGCAGTATTAACGTGGATGATTTCGAACCGGAAGAGCTGGCGACACAGCCGGTAAAGCTGCCGGAGAAGCACCGCAAACCTGAAGCCGCATAAGACGTTCAGCGTCCATCAACCCCGCTCCGTGCGGGGTTTTTTATTGCCACATTTTCTCGTAATGACGTGCTACAGTGTCAAAAAGCGATCTTTTAAGGAGTCGGTATCGTGCCTGGTTTGAAGATTTCTGTTTTGCAGCAGCCTTTAGTTTGGATGGACGGTCCAGCCAACCTTCGCCATTTCGATCGCCAGCTCGAAGAGATTAGCGGTCGCGATGTGATTGTCCTGCCGGAGATGTTCACCACGGGTTTTGCGATGGAGGCTGCAAAACAGTCGATGCCGCAGGACGAGGTTGTGGCCTGGATGCACGCCAAAGCGCAGGAGACAAACGCGCTGATTGCCGGTAGCGTCGCCCTCCAGACCGAACGCGGGCCGGTTAACCGCTTCCTGCTGGTCGAGCCAGAGGGAAAGGTGCATTTCTACGATAAGCGCCACCTGTTCCGCATGGCGGATGAGCATCAACATTATGTAGCCGGAAACGAACGCGTGGTGTTTGAATGGCGCGGCTGGCGTATTTTGCCGCTGGTCTGTTATGACCTGCGCTTTCCCGTCTGGTCCCGCAACCGCAACGATTACGACCTGGCGCTGTATGTTGCCAACTGGCCTGCGCCACGTTCACTTCACTGGCAGGCGTTATTAACGGCGCGGGCAATTGAAAACCAGGCTTATATTGTGGGATGTAACCGCGTAGGCACGGATGGTAACGGACACCATTATCGCGGCGACAGCCGGGTGATAAGCCCGCAGGGAGAAATTATTGCTACAGCCGAGCCGCATCAGGCCACGCGAATTGACGCCGAGCTTTCGTTAACTGCGCTAGCGGAATATCGCGAGAAGTTTCCGGCCTGGCAGGATGCCGATCGTTTTAGCATACAAAATAAATAAAGGACATCGTCGTTTACTTTAGCCAGGTCGTACGAGAACCTAATGCGCGACCTGGAAAATAAGCAATATTTACATTCACACTGAATCTGACGTTCCCGCCCACCCCCTCTTTTCTTTTTATCGAAACATTCTATTCCAACCTTATAAAGTTTAGTCCTTCAATGTTTAACATTATGTTAATTGCAATAGCATTGCCAAGTGAAAAGAAATAACCATCCATTAACAAAACAGAAGAGCAATAACCAAAAAACCTGTAAACTGGTCATTTAAGAAAATCTGTAACCACTTGAAAAATATAGACTTAAATCTTAAATGCAGTCTGGAAAGGTGTGTTCAGACTATTTAATTAAGACTTATACCTGGTATTCAGTATGATGCCTCACATCAAACGACGAGGTTGATGCTTCGTCCAAAACTAATATCGTGCTTAATCATCGCGCATTAAGGTGTAATATGTCTTTCCACACTAATAACTCTATTTATTTATCTCATAATGATGGTCAGCAGGTGAGCCACACGCCGTCTATGCATTGCTATGGTTGTGAGAAAAAATGCCTGTTTGGTGACGCTGAAGCGTGCGCTCATAAAACCTGCACAGGACTTGAATGCTATATTTGGCCTGATAACAATTCTTACCTTGTAGAAGGTATCCGGCACTATTTTGAATGTGTGAGCGACAAATATATTTCTCAGCCAGTCGTGATTATTGATTTTAGCCATAAAAATATCACCTATTTTCTGAACGATAGCTGGCTCGAACAATTCAAAAATATGCGCCTTATCCTCGTCACTGACAAAAAGATGACGGCGATTGCCCATTACTGGTTCTATAACGATACGTTAGAGACCACCATCAGCTCTATTATCTTTTATGATGATTCCGCTGAGGAGGTTGCCACGAAACTGAAGAAAACGTTCCTGGCAAAAACGATCAAACCATCCGGGAGCAGGCCAAAGCTGAGCCAGAATGAATTCAGCCTGTTTTCGTTCTTGTTCAATGGATGGACACCTAAAAAAATCGCGTATCAGAACGGTACTAGCGTCAAAAACACCTATGCCATGAAAAACAGAATTGAGCGCAAACTGGGAGTTTCTATCACCCGCCTGGTGAATTAGCCTTAAATGGTATTGCGTAAAAAAATCGACAATCACGGATGGGAATTAATTTCTGTAGAAAATTCCTGGATAAACGATGCTTTATCTCATAACAACTCGTTTTTTTCCTTAATGCATTATTAATATAAATATTGATATATTATAGTAGATTTAACATTTATAATTTTAACGCATAGAGTTTTATCACATGGATATCGTTACTATTAGACATATTGAGCACAACGACAACACTATGCGCTGCTATGGGTGTATGAATAAATGTGTTTTTCCTTCTTTTCGTACTGAACAACAGGGCGAGTGTAATGGTTCTGAATTTTATATCTGGCCTGAAAATAACTCTTTTTTGATAGAAGGTATATTACAATACTTTAACAACATTACGGTTAAAATCATTTCTCAACCCATTGTAGTCATTGATTTTAACTATAAGAATATAAATTTTTTCTTAACAAACAGCTGGTTATATCGTTTTAAAAACGCAAGACTGATCCTGATAACTGATAAAAAGATGGCCGCGATTGCCCATTACTGGTTTTATAACGACACAAGCGAAACAATAATCAGCACCGTCATTTTTCATGATGATATTATTGATGATATAAAATTTAAAATTCGCCAGTCGTTCCTTGGCAAGATAACGCGACCTTCGGAGAAGAAGGCCAAACTTAGTGCAAATGAATACGCCCTGTTTTCTGAATTGTATAAGGGACAACTCCCGAAAAAGATAGCCATGAAGAATGCTACAAATGTTAAAAACATTTACGCCATGAAGATAAGAATCGAGAACAAGCTGGGCGTACCTATTTCAAGGCTCGCCAGTTAACCCTCAGTTAAAAAAACCAGAAAAAACATAAACCTGGATCAAACCACATATAATATTCTTAATCATGCAGTGGTTTATCTTTATTGTGTACATATACGGCTAACTTTACACTACGATATTGCCAGCGCTTGTAATTTCACTATAACCATCAGCCATAAACTTCGTACTTACGGATGTTCCTGGTCAATTTTAATAGCATGCCTTCACTTTATTTTTAAAGTAAGGAACGTAACTACAGGTCTGGATTCGATAATGAATACGCATCTTTCCACCGTAAAAGTTAATTCAGAGCACGATTTCAATAATATTGAAGAACCCAGAAAAGATTCTCTTCTGTGGGGTGTTGAATGGCTTTGTGCACATCACGCAAAGTATGCCAGCAAAGAAGTTCTTTACGCTGGCTTGCCGAAAAGCGACAAGCTTGAGCCGGAAATGGCTCTGCGTATGCTCGATCAGATGGGGATATCTGCTGGCTGGGTAAAACGCGATCTTAATTCAATATCGTCCTGGCTCTTTCCGCTGCTGATCGCCCGCAAAGATGGAACGTATTGCATTATTACCGCGCGTAACGGTAAACGCGGACAATTCACCTATCAGATCGTGGTGCCTGAAAACGAAGGAATACTTACCGTTTCAGCGGCTGATTTGCTGGAAGTTTACGGCGGCTATGCCCTTGTCACCACGCCAAAACCCAGTCTGGATGCGCGTGCCGACGATCTTCTCTTACCGAAAGCGCAGAATGAAGGTCACTGGCTTTACTCAACGCTGTGGCGCTACCGCCACTATTTTTACAGCGCTGCGCTGGCGGCACTGCTGGCAAATATACTTACGCTGGCTGGCACCTTCTTTACGATGAACGTCTATGACCGGGTGATCCCGACGCAGGCCTATGTCACCCTCTGGTCGCTGGCTATTGGCGTCGTGATTGCCAATATATTTGAGTTTTCCAGCCGCCAGATCCGCGCATACCTGATCGATATCGCGGGGAAAAAGGCAGACCTGATCCTGGGCGCGAAGCTTTTTCGCCAGGTGATGTCTATGCGCATGGAATATAAACCACAGTCTTCCGGGACCTTCGCTAACCAGCTGCGCGATTTTGAGGCTGTACGGGATTTTATTACCTCTGCGACGCTCGCCACGCTCTCCGACCTGCCCTTCTGCGTGCTGTTCATGTTCATCATTTATATGATTGGCGGTCCGCTTGCCGTGGTGCCCCTGGTGGCAATGCCGCTCATTTTAATTGCCAGCATCGTTATTCAGTGGCCGCTGGGTCGCTATATGGAAGAAAACGTTCGCGAGATTTCGCTCAAGCAAGGCCTGCTGATTGAAAGCATTGAGGGACTTGAAGCCCTGAAAGCTGCGCAGGGTGAAGGGGTTATGCAAAAGCGCTGGGATGATTTCAGCGCGCTGGCTGCCGCTTCCTCCATGAAAACCCGCAACCTTTCCATGCTGACAACCAATTTTGTCTCCTTCGTTCAGCAAATTACCACGGTCTGTATTGTTGTGCTGGGTGTGTATTTGATCCACGCGGGCGAGCTGACGATGGGCGCCATGATTGGCGTGGTGATCCTTTCCAGCCGTTCTCTCGCCCCGCTGGCATCCGTTGTCGGGCTGGCGTTGCGTTATCAGCATGCCAAAACGGCCCTGAAATCGCTTAACCAGCTGATGGATACCCCCACTGAACGCGATTCCTTAATTACCTATCTACCAACGCCGAATTTCACGGGCAGCATGCGCCTGCACAAAGTGGGGTTCACCTATCCAGTGCCGGGAATGATGGTAGCCCCGCGCATTCTCGAGAATATCAGTATCAATATTGAAGCCGGTGAGCAGATTGCGATTCTGGGCAGGATCGGCAGCGGGAAGTCTACCCTGCTGCGGGTGATGGCGCGCCTGTATCAGCAGAGCAGCGGGCAGATATTCATTGATGACGTTGATGCAACCCAGGTTGATCCGGCGGACTGGCGTGCGGCCGTAGGCTATGTCGGGCAAGACTGCCGTCTTTTTTACGGCACGCTGCGTCATAACATCATTATTGGCAACCCGGGCGTAAGCACGGAAGAGTTTCTGCGCGTGGTTCGCCTGACCGGGCTGGATCAGGTCGCGGCCAGACACCCGCTGGGTTTTGACATGCCCATTGGTGAAATGGGGAACTGCCTGTCGGGTGGACAAAAGCAGCTCGTTGCACTTGCCCGCTGCCTGTTGCTGAGGCCGAAGATTTTACTGATGGATGAACCGACCAGCTCCATGGATGCGATGACGGAGACGTTATTCCTGCGGCGGTTAAAAGAGGCCACAAAGGGGCAAACGCTGATTATTGTCACGCATCGCATGTCCGTTCTCAGTCTGGTTGAACGCCTGATTGTGCTGGAAGACGGGCACGTTGTGAAAGACGGGGCAAAAGATCGGGTCATGGAAAGCCTGAATGAGAACGTGCTGAAGAAAAAACAAACGATGCATTCGGTTGAAGAAAAGCAACAGGAACAAGGTGTGAAGGGATGATGAACGAGGACGATGTGAATCAGAACGCCTCAAAAGGAGAGGCCGATAGCGGAGCGGGAGCTTCCTCCACGGCGTTGAGAAAGATTGAGGGCGGCGCCGGAAAAACAGCGCTGGCGGTGCAAAAACCGCAGCCGACAGGAAAGGTAAAAGCGGACGATCTGAAATTCATGCATGACCTGCAGGGCGCCCTGATCGCGCAGAAAACCCCTTTCAGCATGATCATGCTCTATACCATCACGATGGTTGTCGTCGTCGCGCTGGTGTGGGCACATTTCGCTCGCGTTGAAGAGATTACGCGTGGCGATGGAAAAGTCATTCCGGCCAGCCGTGAGCAGCTTATTCAGAGCCTGGAGGGGGGGATTCTTGAGGAGCTGAACGTTCAGGAGGGCGATATTGTCGAGAAAGGACAAATCCTGCTGAAAATCGACCCCACGCGCGCCGGCGCCAGCTACGGTGAATCGCTTTCAAAAGTTCAGGGGCTTAAGGGCAGCATTGCTCGTCTCAGGGCTGAAGCCTATGACACTCCCCTGACCTTCCCGCCGGAAATTGCAGGAATTGAATCCATTGTGCGTGATGAGACGCAGGCCTATAACGCGCGCCTCAAAACCCTGAATGAAAGCGTACAGGCATTGCAGCGCAGCCTGGCGCTGGCGCAAAACGAGGTCAGCCTTTCCGAGCCGCTGGCTCGCAAAGGGCTGATGTCCGATGTGGAGATCCTGCGCCTCAAGCGTCAGGCCAACGAGTTCAGCCTGCAAATTGCCGAACGGACCAACCGCTTCCGCTCTGATGCCAACAGCGAGCTAAACCGTCTGGAGTCTGAACTGGCGCAGGCGGAGGAGATCCTGCGCGGACGTCAGGACGTGATGAACCGTACTACCGTTGTCGCCCCCGTGCGCGGCACGGTGAACAATATCCGCGTGACCACGCGCGGCGGAGTTATACAGCAGGGAGCGGAGATCATGACCATCATTCCGCTCGAAGATAACCTGCTGGTCGAAGCCAAAATTAAACCCTCTGATGTGGCATTTATTCATCCGGGTCTTCCCGCGACGGTAAAAATTACCGCCTACGACTACGCCATTTACGGCGGCCTGACCGGCGTCGTCGAACACCTGAGTTCAGACACGCTAATTGATGAAGAGAAAGCCCGTCAGGGACGTGGCGATTCGACCTATTACCGGGTCTTTGTCCGCACAAACCGGGCGGCGCTACAGGTTAAAGATAAAGCGTTCCCGATCATTCCGGGGATGGTGGCAAACGTTGAAATCAGAACCGGGGAGAAGACCATTTTGTCTTACATCCTCAAACCAATACTGAAAGCGCGTGAAGCATTCAGGGAGAGATAATTTTATGGTTAAGGCACGTAAAGAGCGCCGTTGGGCCAGGGTTGCAGCCGCGGTTGCACTCTGTTTGCCCTGCTCTTCTTTTGTCACCCCGCTTCACGCGGCTGACGCGGCGCAGATCAAAAACATCCCGGCCTCGCTGCCGCCTATGCGCACGCAGTCAGAACTAAACCGCGCATCGCAAACGCAGCCGGTAGCACGCGCGCGTTCTCAGAATGCCGCGCCTGCCACATCCTTGCCTTCTATGCGCACGCAGTCGCAATATGCCAGTACGTCCAAAGCCGTGCCGACTCGGGCCTTCTCCGCGCCGCAACCTGAGCGTTATGCCACCGCACAGCAGCCCGCAGCGCCATTGTCGAAGCCGCAAAGCACGGCGGGTAACAGGGCCGCGCTGAAAAAGAATTACGACTTCTTCCCGGCCGTCACCGAATACTATGAGCCCGATCCGGCCTATGCCAGCGTTCGTCGCCACAGCGCGTCGGCAAATAGTCGCGCCACCAGCGGCATGGTGCAAGGCAACTTCAACGGCACCAGCACCAGTGATTCGCGGGAGTTTCTTCGCAGCATGGTCGCAAGAGCGCTGGCGTACAGCCCCGAACTTCGTGCAGCCTCCTCTGAGGTTCTGGCCTCGGATTATATGGTGGATCAGGTCAAAGGCCAGCGTTTGCCCCAGGTGCGGCTGGGCGTAACCTCGCCGTTGACGACGGTGGGCGGAGATCGGCAGGCTTCTTCCAACAACACGCATTTTAGCGACTCCAGCGGAACCGTATCCGTTAATACACCAATCATCGACTGGGGCAGGATCGGTAATCAGGTGGATAATTCGCTGGAGACGGCCAAGGCCGCTCGTTATTCAAAAGAGTATTCCCGGGAGCAGCTGGCCTATAACACCGTGTCTGAACTGATGAATATGAGCCGCTATGAGCAAAGCCGAATAGTGGCGAAGCATTACGTTGGTCGGATGAAAGAGCTGGTTAATATGCTGTCGCAAATTACCCAGGCGGACCGCGGCAGAGAGAGCGAGCTGGTACAGGCAAAAGCGAAACTGATGTCTGCACAAGCGAGCATGGACAATATCGAACATCAGCTGAGCGCGAGTAAAATTAAGCTGGTGCGCCTGCTTGGCGCAGAGCCATCGCTACCAGACGATCTCAACTGGCAGGATACGATTATTCCGGCATCGGTCGCCATTGCGTCGCTGGATAAGAACCCGATGATGCTGAACCTGCAAGCAAAAGTCCGCGCTGCGGAATATGAAGCGGAGAGCATTAAGGCCGCGGCGCTGCCGCAGGTCAACTGGGTGGTATCTAAAAGCACAGCCAAAGACAGCAACGGCAACGAAAGCGGCTGGTATACCGGCCTTAACGTCGAATGGGAAGCGTTTAGCGGCGGCTCTCAGCGTGCCGCTCAGATGACGGCCCGTGCCAAAGCTAACGTCGCGCAGCAGCAGTATGAGGTGAGTTACCGCGACCTGGAGTATCAAATCAACTATCAGGTGCAGGTCCGTGATTCGTCATTCCTGCGCGCCGATGACTACGATCGTCTCTCAGACGAAACAGACCGCGTGCGTCAGATGTTCTACCAGCAGTGGTATCACCTGGGCAAACGAACGCTGCTTGACGTTTTGACCGCTGAAAACGACCACTTTAACAACCAGCTCTCCGCCATTAATAATCGCTATGACGGATACATTTCCAACGTAAATGTTATTGCCAGCGCCGCGATGATGCTGTCCTGGATGCGAATAACCTGAATCGTATCGACCTGATAAAAAGCCAGACCGTCAGTAATGACGGTCTGGCTTTTTTATTGCCTCTGACGTCTTACCACAGCGGGTTTTCTTTATCGATCTCCGCCCAGCGCAGATACATATCGCTCGACATCATGAAATCGTTATGCCATTTCCACCACGTATGGAGAGCGTAATAGGCCAGGCAAGGGAGGTAGCTGAGCAGGAAGTACACTTCAAACCATACCTTCCATCCGAGCAGGGTAAGCAGCAATCCGACAATCGCCGACCAGGCAAACTCCACGCCCAACAGCATCACCAGCCTCAGCCACAGCGGTTTCTCAGATAAAGCCCGCCAGGGGATCGCCGGAGAGAAAAAGAGATCGATCTCATTAAGGAAAAGGTGCCCCAAAAAGATATATCGCTTCGTGAACCGTAAAAACAGAAGATTGATTGCCAGCACCACCGCACAAAGCACCAGCATGGTAATGATGGACTCGAGGGTGAAGTACCGGCCATAGCGCTCAAATTGCTCACTGTTACGTATGGGACTAATTGTCAGCAGGTTCATCACCACGGACATGACGATAGCGAGAGCGACATACTGGGACAGACGCTGATATTTCTTTTTGTCCCTTGCGGATGCGATGACCTGTCGGATGTAGATCGTGCGCAGTGCGGCGAACATCCCCCACATAATCAGCGGGGCAACGATGGTCAGCGTCAGCAGCACGATGTCCGGCTGAGCCAGGGTAAGCATCAGTGCACTAATGCCAGCGAAAACCAGCGTGGCGATAACCATAGCAACGAGAGGATCGTAAACAATCGGAGCCGTCGGCCGGGTCTCTTTCTTGAGAAAAATGGACAAGTCGACATTCTTAACCACGCACTTGTACGCCCAGAACGCCTTGAGGTCGGCAGTGAAGCTATACAGTATCAGCGCAAAAATAGCGCTCGCCAGCCAGACATCCTGTCGGGTAAAGGAGAACCCGGCATTTTTCCAGTAAAAGCCCAGCAGCACAAACGTCACGATATAGATAAAAAGAAGGGTCCTTTTATCCTGAAAGCGAATGAACGTTAAATAATCTGGAATCATATCTCGACCTTTACATCTCTAATGCTTTTCTACAGTGCAGAACGCGCTCGGCATTAAAACCGACGAAATCATTCAGCATTTGGCCAAGATAAGGTTTGTTACTCATCTCCAGGAACAGCGGGCTGCCTGGCTGTTCGATAAACCGCGTCATGGACTCACGCCATTTGACCGTGTGGGTCAGGTGCAGCGAGAGGTTTTCCTTAATGGCCTCCGG
Source organism: Enterobacter cloacae complex sp. P40C2 (assembly GCF_014930695.1). Lineage (NCBI taxonomy): Bacteria > Pseudomonadati > Pseudomonadota > Gammaproteobacteria > Enterobacterales > Enterobacteriaceae > Enterobacter > Enterobacter cloacae complex sp. P40C2. The sequence goes on from NZ_JADBRP010000010.1 coordinate 177,147, forward strand.
CACGATTTCTATTTTGCCCGTCACGTTCATCAGCACGTCGTACGCGGGTGAGGTGAAAGGCTGTCCGGCGAGAAAATCGCGCATCAGCTGTACGCCCTCTTCCATCAGACGCGTGTGCCACGCGCCGCTGACGCCGAGCTTAATCGGCTCATAGCCTTCGTCCACCAGCACCTTAGCGAACTCGCTAAGCGCAGCCGGTGTCCCGCCGATAACCTGCTGACGCGGGGTATTATCACAGCTAATATCCAGCTCAAACCCGTAGCGGGTGATGATGTTGCTCAGGGCGGCAAAATCCGCCCCCTTCAGCGCAATCATCGCGCCCTTCTGCCTTTTGCTGACCGCATCCATGGTGCTGGCGCGAAAATGGAGGGTGCGGAAAAGCGTCTCCAGCGAGATCGCACCCGCAGCGTAAAGCGCACTGTATTCCCCCACGCTGTGGCCACAGGCTCCCGTCACCCGCAGCGCCGGAAAACGCTCGCGGCAAAGGCTATACAGCGATACGTTAATTGCCGTGACGGCCAGCTGTTGCACTGTAGTCTGAATCAGTCTGTTCATCGGCCCCTTGAGGCAGAGTCGGCGCAAATCAAGCCCAGAAATATCGCTGGCACAATCCCATATCTGTTTCGTCGTTGAATTCAGATCCCAGAGATCGCTACCCATCCCAATCACTGGATTCCCTTGCCCGGAAAACAGCAGCACGACAGGCTGCGATGCGTTATTAAGCGTCATTGTCATTTCCTTATAAATAATACTTAAAGCCAACATAGCCACCGGCGACATCGCCGAAGAAGGCAAACTCAGAATTTGCGCTACCCAGTGCTGAATAGACGCCGGTATAGGCCTCCAGCTGGTCATCAATAAAGGTCAGCGGTGCGCTGAGGTGTAGCCCCGTCAGGGTGCTTTGATCCATCAGGTTGAGGATCAAATAGGGTTGCGCGGCGATCTGATGCGTGAACTGCACGCTGGACCAGGCGTTGAGATAGTGTTTCCCCTGCAGCATGCCTTTATTGCCGGTATTGCTTATCTCGGAGGCCATCAGGTACTTGTAGGAATCAAATGCCCTGTCGAGCGGCGCATAGCCTGTCGCGGTGTTCAAAAAGGTCATCAGGTCGCGCTGTTTATTCCACTCAGAGCGCGAATAGCCTTCGCTCTGGTAGTAATATTCCAGTCCAAACACGTTGAAGGTATCGGAGGTGTATTGCGCACCAACGGCCACCTCCACGCCCTGTTTATCCTCTGTTTCATACAGCGAGCCGGGGAATTCATATCGCGCCAGCTCAGCAGTTTTTTCGTCCGACAGATGACGCCAGCGCTGCTCCGCATGCCACGCCACTTCGGCATTGATGGTGAGCTGCGGGGTGTAGTGGTAACTGTCTGAAAGCGCAACCGAATGCGAATCGCCCATCAGAACGCGCATACCCGGCGTATGGTCACGGAAGGCGTGAGAGGTATAGCCCAGCAGCCATGACTCACTGCTGTTGCCGCGCTGGTTTGCAGACCAGTTTCCGGAGGTCAGATAATATTTATCAATTGAGGCCAGCTTCGGAATCACCGTCAGCGAGAACGACTCATCCCGGTTGTCCATCGACAGCGTTGCCGCCCATGAAGAGGACTGATAAGCCGTACGGAGCTCGGGATCGTAAAGCCGCGTTGGTTTTGCTCCGTCGTAATAATGCGGCGTGAGATCGGAAGGCGAGCGCAGGAAGAAGAGCCCTTGCCTGGCCTGGAGTTTGCCAACCTCAAGCTGCAGGCTGTCCGACACGGTATAGGCAAGCTTGAGCCGCTCAATGAGCAGACGCGAGCGGCGATCGTCCTCTTCAAATGCCCCGAGCTTGCGCGGCGTGTACCAGGTCAGCCCATAGACGGAAAAGTCCAGATCAAGCGCATTATCAATCAACGAGCAGCGACTTGAAACATTCACTCCGGCATCGTTATAGATATTGTGTCTGGTATACGGGTTTCGACCATTGATTCGCCAGTCTGAAATCTGTTTTTTAACGGCGGACACCTGCTCATATAACGTCACGGACGTGTTTTTTGCGACGTCATTACCCGAGAGGCAGTCAGCAAACACGCTCACCGGAAGAGCAGAAAGCACGAGGGTTAATCCGGTCAACGTGCGCTTCATTTCACACCTCGCTGAATAGACTCGCGAGTGAACGCCGATTCAGGTAACGACTCCAGTCGGACGTCGCTGTACTCCATGACGGAATAACTGTTACCGTGACGCGCCTCTTTCACTGTAATTTTCATCGGCCGCATCTTGCCTAATACCATTTGGAAATCCTGATATAAAACTTCTTTAATTAACTTATTATCCAGAGAGAAATAGGCCGCTTTATACGGACGGTTATCTCCCACGCTTTCGACGTAATACATTACCTTCGGCCAGGTGACCTCCGCAGATTTGCGGACCAGCTCCAGCACGTAACACCGCGCCTCACCGCAGGCGGTTTCTCCCTTAAGCGAGGCGTCGTAGGCATATTCAAAGTTGGTGACAATCACGTCGCCATTGGATATTTGCCCAATCAGCCGCTGCTGGCGGGAGACGGGAACCGGACGGCGCAGTTCAGGGGTGTAGAACCATAGATCGTACCAGTCTGAGAGCAGCACCTTGCCCTTGTCGCGCGGGGGATAAACAAAGCGCGCCAGGGAGCGGGCATCCGCTTTTATTTCACCGTCTGGTTTCATAAAGCGCATGGAAATATCCAGCACCTGTTTATTTTCGGGCCGTGTGGCGCCAGCTTTAAATTCATGAATAGTGAGGGTGTAGCGAAACGGCTTATTTGGCGAACGGACTTCATCCGCACGGCGAATAATTTCCAGCGCGCGTTCGTCAGCCGCGGCAGAATAAGCCGCTGCTGAAAAGAGGCACGCCCCCATCAGGAGATGAGCAATAACACGACCTTTCATATCGTTTCCTTACGAGAATTTAAATGCATCCGAAATATTGAGACGTGAAGCACGCAGCGCGGGCAGTACTGAAGCTCCCGTCGCGGCCAGGATCGGCAATACCAGGGTTATCCAGTTAAGCGCGGCGCTGTCGGTTTTGATAAATGCCGTGTAGCCCTGCGATTGCCCTGGCGACGGCGGCATCGCGATACCGTAGAGGTTAATCACGGCAGCAATGGCGTAACCAATCGCCAGGCTGCCCAACGCGCCGATAATGCCGATGAAAATGCCCTCCAGCAAAAACAGGCGAGTCACGTGTAGCGGCTTCAGGCCAATCGCCCTGAGCGTGGTAATTTCACGGGTACGCTCGATAATATTCATCGTCATCGAGTTACCGATCATAAAGATGACAATCAGACCAACGATGAGCTTAATGAAGAAGTAGATCCCTGATAAAAGCCCCTCGACCTGCTGATAAAATATCGAGGCCTCTTTCCAGTCTTTGACGATTAACGGTAATTTGTGGTCGCCAATAAATTGACGCAGTTTCGCCGTGAACGCGGCAGTATCGTCCTCTTTTAACAGGATCAGCACCTTACTCACGCTAGCGGTGCCCATAATACGTTGCGCAGTATCCAGCGGAATTTTCATCGCTACGTCATCGTAATCTTTAATGCCCGATTCAAAGATGCCGCGAAGCTTCATTGACAGCGCGCCCTGTCCGCCCTGCGTGTTGACCACCAGCACGTCCAGCCAGTCGTCATAGTGGGCATTGAGCGTTTTCGCCAGCCCGCTCCCAAGCGTGATTTCATCCGTACGGATGCGGGACAGATCGCTGCCGATGATTAATTTATCAAACGAACCCAGCTTCAGTGCCGGCAGCGGCTCTACGCCCAGCGCGGAGAAATAGCTGGAGGTTTCGCTCTCATACTGCGAAATAACACCGGTGAATTCCAGCTGGCCGGAGAGCGTCGAGATACTCTCGGCCAGAGTCGGATCGTTGAGGATCGCTTTCTTTAATGCCGGGTAATCTTCGATCAGACTTTTGTTTTTATTGGATGTTTCGAAATAGTTTTTATTATAAATCTGAACATGACCAATGTTAGTACGGATGGTTTGCTCTTTCAGGATCCAAAAGGAGTAATCAATAAAACCGCCGTACAGAAAAATCGACACGCCACCTAACATAATGGCGGCAATCGTTGAAAACGAGCGCCTTTTGTGGCGAAACAGATTTAAGAAAGCAAACTTTACGTCCCGCGAACGAAATAATACACACCAGAGGACAAAAAGCAGGATCAACACAACAACGCTTATCGCGAACATCATTTCCCCGGACATTTATTTCCCTTTCACCAGCGGTAACAGGACTTCTGTCACTTCGTTGATATCCCACTCTGGCGCATTGCCCGATGCCAGAGACGATGCGGTACTGGCATTACGCAGCTCAATCTCAGCCAGTAACGTGTCCGCCTGCTTCTTGCGTTTACAACTCAACAGCGCGCGATAGCGCATTTCGTTAATGTGTTCCACCAAACCGGCATTGAATATGCCAGGAGTTTTCAGCATCTGTTCCGTATCGTTTAACGTCACCACACAGCGTCCGATAGCCGCAGGCAAATACGCATCGACTCTCGCGCGCATGTAGCGCACCAGCGGATTCTCTGCATAGAGATCGACCGCCTCATCCAGGTAGAAAAAGCCCGTTTTGCCGAACTCAGATGCCCGAATAAAGTCATTGGTTTTAAGGAAATAGTCGGCCTGACGCAGCGTACCGTAGGCATAGAAAACCAGAGACAGAGGATTGTCGTTGGCTTTGTATTCCTTGAAGAGCGACTGCGTCATCTCGGCTAGCATGTCTGCCTCCATCGGGAAACCGCTTTTTATGACGTGCTCGGCTACCGGTGCCGGTGCAGCTTTGATGTTTCCGGCATAGGCCAGGCACAGCAGAAACCAGCAGAGAAGGAAAAAATTACGATTGTGAATCATGAACTAAAACTCCGTCCTTAATTTCAACCACGCGCCGTGCACGCTCTTTAAGCTGGCTGGAGTGCGTGGAAATAATAAAAGTGGTGCGTGTCTCCTGATTAATTTTCAGCAGGAGATCCAGAATGGCTTCCCCGGTGACCAGATCGAGATTTCCGGTCGGTTCATCGGCAATGACAACCTGCGGGTCGTGTGCCAGCGCCCGGGCGATGGCCACGCGCTGCTGCTGCCCGCCCGAAAGCTGGCCCGGTTTACGTTCGGTAAATCCCGCAAGCCCCACGCTCTCGATAAAATGCAGCGCCCGCTCTCTGGCTTCTTTTTTTCCGACATGGCCGTTTAACACCAGCGGGAAAAAGACGTTATCGAATACGCTCAATACGGGTATCAGATTGAAAAACTGAAAAATAAAACCCAGGTGCCTACCGCGGATCGCCGCGAGCTGTTCTTCCGGCAGATGGTTGAGTAATTTTTTCAGAAACATCACCGTTCCCACGGTGGGTTTATCAATTCCCGAGAGGATATTTAACAAGGTACTTTTACCGCTGCCGGACGGGCCGCAAAGCGCCAGAAATTCGCCTTTTTCTATTTCCAGATTGATATTTTTCAGGGCATCGACTTTGCCTTCGCCCGAGCCATAACTCTTATAGATATTGTTCAACGATATCATTGGGAGTTCTTTAATTATTCCGCTCATGGAGATGTCGTTATTCCTTGCAATATTCAATGTCGAAATAGCTGTAGCCAAACTGCTTGTCGGGAACGATGGTTCTTAATCGCCCAAAAAAATCAGCATGTTGTTTGAGCCAGGCGAAACTTAACGCTGGAGTCAGGCAGCCGCTGGCACCGTAGAGATCAACCAGATCCAGCGTGTTATTCGCGGGCAGCGCCGAGCGAGACAGCAGGTCTTTGCGCAGGCCCGAAAACGCAATCTGTTCAGGAACCTGGGTGTGCTCGATGGCATCGGCCATGACGTATTGCCCCCCCTTCACCCGAATAGCGCTCTCCTGCTGGCTGAAGATGAAACATCCGGCGCGTTCAACCGTTAAATTCACGTCTTCGGCCTTGCCCCTGCGTTTCTCCCCCCACTTCAGGGAAATATCTTCATCAGAAAACACCAGGATGGGGATCGCCCGGTAAGCCGCACAAATCACCACAAAATCAAAAACATCCCAGCTCAGGTAATCGTTCGCCAGAGCGATGGCCTGCACGAAAGATTGCTTCTCGCTTCGCAGCTTGCACGTAGGTGCGTTAACCGAGAATTTCTTGACCAGGTTTTTCGGCAGCGTATCGATCGTTGATATGTGCAACGCGCTGGAAATATTCTCAAACGGCCCGGATTCCCCCCAGGAATCGACGTAGATAAATGCCGTACGCTGCTTTAATAGCTTCATACGCTCTTTGGTCGGCAGCGCCATTAGCGCGTCATCAGCCGCCTTCTCCATCGCCTCAAGATATTTTTGATAGTGAGGGTTACGGATCATCTCTCCCGGGTAGAGGTCCGGTTGCGTACCAAAACGTTTTAATCCCCATCCATTGGCGTGGGTAGATTTAAGCGCCTTATTAAATAAATGTGCTTCCCAGGCGTTTAACCAGCTGGGTTGATAGAAATAAAATTTATCTTCCGGCTCAACAAGCGAAAATGAGGATAAATACATATGGCTCTCCACGCTCCTTCAAAGGCCCCGGTGAATATCAGACATCACGGCACCAATGATTGAACCATCCACGCCAACGCCGACTTTAAGAAGATGTTTTTTGTGGTGCCCAATAATGCCCTGGTCAATAAGGACATGCTGCGCAACGCTTTCAATAATGGTGTCATTCCCCACCGGGGAAATAAGCTCTTGCTGCGATAACGTATGGTGTCCAATAATTAAATCGACAATTCCTGAACCGGTGGCGGTATAGCCAATCTGGCCTTTGTAGGCGAGAACCGGAATGGTATTTTCCTCAGCGAAGACCGCTATTGCTTTAGCTTCCGCTTTGTCACTGATGGATGAGCCGTTACCGTGCGGCATGATTGCGCACAGTTCTTCCGCACTCAGGTCCGCTTTTTTCATCGCAGCCTGCATCACCTTCAGGATATTGGTGCTGAGCCATGAGCTGTCATTGCTTCTTCCGGCGCTAATCTGCGTGTAGGTGGTTTGCAGCCGCACGCCGGGGCCTGCCTTCCTTGCGCGGCGGTGACGCGCATTTTCGAGCAGAATCGCGCTGTATCCTTCCGCAAAAAGAACACCTTTACTGTTCTCACCGAAAGGCTGAACCAGGTGCGTATCCAGCATCGATTGGGTATCGAGGAACCAGATATCCTGGGTTTTTATTTTTGAGCAATTCACCACCAGCACAATATCAACGCCGCCATGCTCGATGGCCTGACAGCCTAAATGCACCGCCGTCATCGCTGAATTACTGGTGCAGTTCATATTGGGGGGGAGATACTGCAGGTGATATTTACGCGCAATATGTCCTGCCATCTTGTCCTGCGACATATTGTCGACGTGCAGCGTCATTAATGATTTTGAAAGATAAATATCTTCAACATCATTTTTGTTATAAAAATTCTTGAAGGCCATACCATCGACCCGAGGGCCGATGCCGGTTAAATAAACGCGAGCGTTACACCCGCCCAGCCACTGGACATCCAGCCCGGCCTGGGCGAGTGCATCGTCAATCAGACGATAAAGCAGATCTAATGCGCTATCATCCGTATGATCCAGCGTGGCAATATGCTTATTGCCATCGAACCCACACTTAATTGCCTCGTCGTCGGATTTAAACCAGGGCTTTCTTTCAACGCGTTTGCCCAGCTTCAGGTTTTGTATAAGCTGAAGGCTGTCTTCGGCAAACGGCAGGCAGGAACTGAACCCCGAAATAATAGCGGCATTATCCACAATATTATCCTTTAATCACAAACGCGTAGTAGTTGCCGCCTTCCGTCGCGCCCACCAGCAGCACGTGCTTAAGGGCCAGTTTCAACGGTTCACGAACGAAGTTAATTCGCTTATCGAAGAACTCAACGGTATGAGGAATAGCGGGAACCGCCTGCTTCTTAATACAGTCAATGATGACGGCCAGGTTAAGCAGCCCGGCAGCAGACGCGACAAAACCAAAGCAGGCGTTATAGTTCACCACAGGCACGTCCGGTTTTGCCTGCGCGAAGGCTTCAGCGATCGCATCGATTTCAATGCGTGAACTTTCATCGCTGCCGTTGCTGGTGCCGCAGACCAGGTCGATCTCCTGCGCCGTCACGCCGGCATCCTTCAGCGCGCGAGCGATGGCCAGCGCCATAGAGGCAGATTTCTCGCCCTGCTGTGAGGCGTCAAAATAGCTATTGCTACAGGATTTGCCGTAACCAACCACTTCTGCCAGCACCTCGGCGCCACGCTCCGCCGCGCGCTGCGGATCTTCCAGCAGCAGCATGCAGGCACCTTCGCCAGGGATATAACCCTTCGGATCGTTACCGTAGATGTGATAATCCCGCGCGTCAGAGGTCATATGGAGCTTCCGGGTGACCGCATCCATGTAGAGAGACATTGAGGGGAAATACTCGTCCGCACCGCCCACCAGCACCTGCGGCTGCAGATCCTGACGCACAATTTCGTAGCCGTAGGTTAATGCGCCGAGTGCCGCGTTTTCCCCGGTCGCCAGCGTGGTGGTATAGCCCTTGATCCCTTCGGAAATGCCGCAGAACGTTGGGATAGAGTTCATCAGCGAGCCCGGGAATTCAGAGGTTCTGACCTTGCGCGGATCGGGCTTCAGGCTTTGCAGATATTTGTAGGTGGTTTCCTGCGGGCCGCTGGACATTCCCATCACCATACCCAGCGCATCGCCATCACGTTTAATTTTACGCTTCGCCTGCTCCAGCGCTTCGGACAACGCGATCAGCGCAAACGTACCGCCACGGGTAGCTTTTCGCGGATCGAAGCGACGCAGATGTTTACGCGGCTCAAGGCCGGTGACCTGGAAGGTTTTGAAGTGCTCATTCGCTTCCGGACGGGTTGCCGTGAGATCGCTAAACGCTTCACCGAACAGGTCCTCAAACTGACGGGTCGTTTCGAGAACATCCAGCAGCTCTTTCGCTTCTTCCAGCGTGTCTTCCGGGAAGGTGACGCCCCCCAGCTCTACGCTTTGGCTTTGCTTCCAGACGTTGTCGAGGATCTCGTTAACGGTGTGGCCAATCGCGGAGACGGCACCGAGACCGGAGATCGCGACGCGCTTTTCGTCGTAGACGCTGACCGGAACGGAACACGGATCCATGCTGATAATCATGCTGCAGTTATTACCGCCGAACGCATAATTGTTCTTCATGAAGAGGTTGATTTTCCGATCGCGGAAGTCGTTCGGCACGTAGTCCAGATCGCAGTTAGGACGCGCGTTATTGAAGTTCAGCGTCGGCAGCACGCGGTTATCCGGTAACGTAACCAGGCAGGCGATCAGTTCGACGATCCCCGCCGCACCGATGTTGTGGCCGAAGTAAGACTTGGTAGAGCTAACCAGCAGCTTTTCGTTGTTAGCGAACACCTTTTTCATCGCCAGCGTTTCGATGCGGTCGTTCGCTTCAGTGCCGGTGCCGTGGGCGTTGACGTACTCAATCTGCTCTGGGGTGACGCCCGCGTTTTCCATCGCCTTATGCATTACCTGCACAGCGCCGCTGGCGCGCGGATCCGGTCCGGTTTCATGAAACGCATCGCAGGAGGTGGCATAGGAGAGAATTTCACCGTAAATGGTGGCACCGCGCGCAACGGCGTGCTCATATTCTTCCAGCACCACGGCACCCGCGCCTTCGCCAATCGACATGCCGGAGTTACCGGAAAACGGCGTGCAGGCTTCGGGATGCATCACGTTGAGGGCGTAAAACCCAGCGAAGGTTGGCAGGTAGATTGGCTCTGTCCCAACGGCCAGCATCGTTTTGCTTTTGCCGTTCTGGATATAGTCAAACGCCATCCCGACCGCGTTCGGGCTGGCCGTACAGGCGGTCGCCACCAGCTCAACCCCGCCCTGCAGCCCGAGCAGCGTAGAAACGCTGGAACAGCAGGAAGAGAAACCGCCTGAGAATAAGGCTTTACGCAGGGAGAAATCTTCCATACGTTGTTCGAACAGCGGTAAGAACGCCTCGGTGCCGGCGGAAGAAACGCCCACAATCAGCCCGGTGTCTTTCAGGTGAGCCTTATTTTCGGCCAGGCCCGCCTGGTTCAGCGCATCTTTTCCGACCTTGTAGGCCCAGAGTGCAGCATTATCCAGAGATGCAATTACATCATCAGGCAATTCTGAATAATCAATATCATGCAAAACTTCAGCCGCTCTGGCGTTTTCAAACCATTTTGAAAAACGCACGCTGTCGGTCACGCCATTTTTTTTATTTAATAATGCGTCTCTGAAATCCTGCAGGTTATCCGCCAGCGAGGAGAGGATCCCAATCCCGGTAATAACAACGCGTTTCCGGTTTGTCTTCATAACTATGTACCACCGTGTACAGACAAGTAACAGCATGAGAGGAGCCGTGGCATTAATTAATCCACGACTCTCCCTCACTGTTTCAGTGAATAATTAACTACAGCGCGCTTTTTGCTTTAGATGCATCAACAAAGCTGTGCTCGGTCGGATTAACCAGCATGCTCAGGTTATAGATGAAAGGCATCCCTTTGGTTTTCGCGGCGACGTTTTCAGAAGCGGTTTGAATATCAAAGCCGCTAATATCAGACCAGGCAAATTCATTCTCAATCAGTGCCAGCGCAATAACGCACTGCAGGGCTGGAGAGAAAATAGCCTTCGCCACTTTACCGACTTCCTGACCGTCAACCAGTACGCTGTCGCCTGAGGCAATACCCGCACATTCCCCTTCGACAATCATGCCGATTACCTTGCGAGAGCCTTCGCTATGGGACAACGCTTCCGCTGCCTCTTTACCCACAAAGCCTTCTTTGTCGTACTGTACGGCCCACTGCATCTGGAGCTCTACCGGGTTGAGGCGGTAGCCAGCCCACAGCGCCTCGTCCCAGCCAGGGTTTTCGATACGCACGATTTTCTGGTAGTCCAGACCGCCGGTCTTCAGCTGATATTTATCCCCCTGCTCCAGCAGCTGCTGCCACTGCTCCAGCAGCTGTTCCTGCTGGCCCACAACCATATAGGCGAACTCGCCGTGCTTGCCGCAGCGGAATACCATCAGCTCGTCGTCGGTATTCATATACTCATAGTAAGGCAGGCCGATAACGTCGAAACCGTGGATCTCAGACATCAGTTCCCAGGAGTATGGCCCTTCAACCATGATGGCCCCCCAGTTCTGCTCGCGCATATCAGCAATGTCCGGGGTTTCCTGAATATCCAGTTCGTCCGCTTTTACCAGAAGGGCATTCAGGCCAGCGATAATTTCCGCTGCAGGAATGTTTTCAGACATGATGTAATAGCCGTCTGAAGCGCAAAGGACATACACGTCACCGCGCACGGTACCGTCTTCATTCAGTACCAGAGAGTAAATCCCCTGCTCGTCACGGATAATAGAAACGTCCGCAGAGACATAGTAATTCACCAGAGCCCAGGCATCATCGCCCATCACGCTGACGATGGACATGTGGGAATAGTCCACCAGCAGAGCATTTTCACGCACGGCTTTATATTCCACCATCGGGTCGTGGTAGGCAGAAGGCACGTTGGCATTGTTATAAATGCCCATTTTCGCATTGTTTTTCAAATGAAAATCATAAAGAGACGTCATAACGGGATCCTGTTATTCGCAATGGTGAATTACGCTTTTTTCTTCTGGATGATAAATGTCGCCAGATTGTTGATACTTCTCATATAAGAAGGATCGTCGCTTTCGCTGACTTTAATATCGAAAACTTTATCCAGCATAACCACGATTTCCGTTGCATCAACGGAATCCAGTTTTAAGCCATTACCAAACAGGGCAGTATCATCATCAATTTGAGATTCATCGCGCTGAATATTCAAACGCTGAATAATCTCAGTTTTAATTGTCATCAGCACATCCTTGCGCTGGTCAATTTCGTTTTTCATTGTAGACATGGTATTAACTCTCTCAGGGGTTTACTTACTTTCGCGGTAATTAATAATTGTGCCGTGGCTGATTAGTCGCTTTCCGACGTTTGCCGTCACGGAGTAGTGCTTAAAGCCATGAGCATCAGAAAATGCCAGCTTGCTGGTGACTTCAATCGAGTCGCCAGGGTAGGCAATATCCTTAAATTTTAAATTCTGGGCAGCCAGTACGCCGCGCACCTGCGCGCGGCGGGTGCGGATGATCTCCCGCATTTCATCACGCTGAATGAGCGCATGGATATCGCGTAACGATTTGAGTTCGCCACCGTACGTCTCGCCGTAGATATCGCAGATATCGGTGAGGAACGAGAGGTATTCGCTGGCCTGCCCAAAGATTTCAGAAATAATCACCCCGGGCATGATCGGATCGTCCGGGAAGTGCCCGAGCAGATAAGGTTCGTTATAGGTGATGTGCTTCGTCACCTTCACAAAGCCATTTTCGCCGTATTTGAAGTCATCAATTCTGTCGACCATCAGCAGCGGCTGACGCCAGCCGCCCATTTCCAGAAAGATCTTCGAGGGGATAACGTATTTAGACATAACTCACCGCATCACCAGGCCGCCATCGATAACGATGGTTTGGCCCACAATGTAACTGGACGCTGTCGATCCTAAGTAAACGACGGTGTTCGCCACCTCGTCGCATTTACCCAGCCGGCGCAATGGAATAGACGCGGTAACGCCGCGCACTACCGTGCGGGAAACTTTTTTCACCATTTTGGATTCAATCATTCCCGGCGCAATGGCGTTAACGCGCACGCCGTACGGCGCCAGCTCGGCTGCCAGCGTGCGGGTAAATCCGAGGATCGCCCCTTTTGAGGCACTGTAGTTCGCCTGTCCGACGCTTGGAATAATGGCCGCAATGGACGCCACGTTGATGATGGCCGGGCTTTCCGCCGAACGCAGCAGCATTAATGCCTCTTTGGTCAGACGGAAAATACTGAACAGGTTGGTGTCTACTACCTGACTAAAATCATCAAAGCTCATCGAGGCGAAGAGGCTATCTTTGACAATGCCGGCATTGTTGACCAGCACGTCCAGCTTTCCGGCAGCTTGCGTCAGATGAGCGCAGAGCGCAGAAACGCTATGCGGATCGGCAAGATCGCACTGAATAATCGACAGCTTGTTTCCGGCAGGATGCGTCTCTTTCAGCTCCGTTAACTGCACGGCATTCGATTTGTACAGCGCATACACATCGCAGTCCTGATCGAGAAACTTCGCACAGATCGCCAGACCAATATCACCGCTGGCTCCGGTGACCAGAACCGTCTTTGCCTTCAGATCGTTATATTGATACATAATATTCACAAATAATTAGGTTAATAAAGTATGACAACGGCAGTCGCATAATTCTGACAATGCGAAATACTGAGCGAGGCATGCTTGAGCTGCTTGTCGTCAAGCATCTCTTTGACTCGCCCGGAAAAAATGAAATGGGGGCAGCCCAGTTCGTCATGGCTAATTTCAATATCTTTAAACGTAATCCCGTCGCGATATCCACAACCAAGCGCTTTAACCATCGCCTCTTTTGCCGCCCAGAAACCCGTGGCGCGTTCATAGTTCGGATCTTCCCGGTTAATTTTTATATTTTCCTGCTGGGTAAAGACGCGCTGTAAAAAATCATTTTGCCAGTTTGTTATCGCCCGCTTTATTCGCGAAACCTCCACGATGTCCGTGCCGATACGCATGTGTCATGCTTCCCTGTTCAGAGCTGATAAGAAATATTGAGATTAAAATTAAATTTGTTCACGTCCATGCTGCCGGGGAATTTTATCGGCATTGAGATGGACGAATCATATGCCAGGCTCTTCACGTTCCCCTGAATACCGAGCGTGCTGCCGATGATAATTTCCTGGCCATACTGGCTGTCTCGTCTTATGTGACCCGCGTCTACGCCTAAATAATAGTTAGCGTCAATTCCACGCACCGGACGATAAAACGTATTTTGCAGAAAGTATCCGCTGTTTCCGGTAAGGCCAACGCTGTTTTCAAACCCGCGCACGCTCCAGCGATCGCCTATCGTCATCTGATCCTGAAGCGTCAGCTCACGCGGTGCGTATTGCGCTAAAAAAAAGGCGCTATACACGCTGCTGCCGAGCTGGCGGGTGTAGTTGCTTTCAACGTTCACCAGCTGGCTAACGGGACTGACGTCGCCGTAGACCATATCGGGCGTATGTTCTGCCCCGAACCAGGTTAAAAAACGCTGCCAGGAGAGCGAGGAGTTCCAGTGAGCATTCACTAACTGTTGCTTATAGTTAACGCCAACCTTGACGTTATCCATATCGCGCTTCTGTAAGACCAGCGCTTCACCATCAACGGTATAGCCTGATTTCCGGCGCGTCAGCTCTGCACTGCCGCTCACCTTACGGGTTTTATCCCGATACAGCGTGCGCGATGCTTTGACGTTTGCGTAATCGCTTTTACCCGCATAGTCTACGCTGGTGTAGAAAAGCGGTATGGTCTGACGCGACCTGCTGGTGCTGTAGAACAGAGAATAGTTCCAGTAGCCTACCGGCAACGCGTAGTAACCACTCACACTTTCATAGCGGCCGCTGGTGCTTTTTGTTCCCGCCAGATAAAACAGGTCACTGAACCGGGCGATGTTATACAGGTAGCCCACCGCAGAGGTCAGGTATTGCCCCGTCTCTTTAACCCCCCAGTTGTTATAGCTCGCGCGCACGCTCCAGTTTTTCTCGCGGTTGGTGCGGATGTGAATCGTGCTATAGCCCTGCTTCGTACCCGGTTCGATGTTGATTTTGACGTCTACGCCCGGCTCCTGCTGGAGGTTTTCCAGCCCCTGCTCGATATCGCGAATATTCAGGATGTCTTCTTTCGCAAAAGGCAGCATCCACGGATTAATGTCGCTACTGTCGACAATAATCTTTTCAATTTTCCCTGCGCTCACGTCAAGCTTCAGCGTGCCGGACGAAATGTTTTGCGTTGGGATCGTAATTCGGGTTGTGATGTAACCCGCATCAATATAAAAGTCCTGCAGCGCCGCGGCAATTTTTACCACGCCAATACTGCCTACACAGCGGCCGAGGATCTCTTTTTTAATGGCCCTGTCGGTCTTACGCTGTAGAAAATCATTTTTAAGAACGAGCGACGTAATCGTAAAGCAGTTCTCTTCTTGCGGTAAATCATTCAGCCTGAATAGTTTACGCTCGGTGCTGGAATAAACGTCCTGCCGATAAACCTTTTGCTCTTTGAAAGTATTCAGATCGGCATTTTGCTGCTGTTTGATAAGATTGTTTATGCCATCTTCAGCGAAGGCGTGAAAACTCAACAGCAACAATAGCGGTAAAAATTTAAATCGCGATTCCATTAACTTTCTCAGAAAAAAAGGCAGCAGGGTCTCGTTCTGACTTTGCGCTATCAGGCGATAGCTGCTGCCTTTTGTTACACCTTATAAATTACAGACCTACAACGTCGCCGGTATTAGTGACTTTATTTGCATTAAGTTCCATACCAGACAGACCGCCGAACACGGCGCTGCTACCGCTGTTAGTCAAGTTGTTGACGGTGATACCGGCAACACCATAACTCACCATATTCAGGTAGTTATAAATATTGCCTGCCGTTTTCACCAGCAGGGTATAATCGCTCACGATATTACCGCGGTTGTTAATGTCGGTACCGGCATTAATCGCGATATTCTGCGCGAGGATATTGCTGTTGGCGTTATTGGTGACATGACGCTGAGTATCAATTTTTGCGCTGGTGACGCCTACGATGTCTTTATAGTTCTCAACACCGTTTGCGGCATTAATTGCCAGTGCATTACCTGAAGAGATGGCATTGCGGTTAGTCAGTGCACCTTTCAGGACGTTGAAGTTCAGATCGCCTTTACCGCTGATCCAGCCATAGTTGGTGACGTTGTTATCAACGGTCAGATTAAGAGTCTTATCTGACGCGATAACGCCGGTCGCGGTGTTGTTCTCCATGCTGCCGTCGCTGTAGTTATTCAGCGTACCTGCGGTGACGTCAAGGTTGCCCGCACTCCAGGTGGTTGCATAGTTGTTATAGAACGTTCCCGCTGCTTTGATGACGGCATCCGCGCCGCTCACCAGCATTGCACGCGTATTATCCAGCGTCCCATTAGACAGTACGCTCAGCGCACCTTCATCCGCGATGATGCTGCTGTTGTTGTTGTAGACGTTCTGACCGGAAAGCGACGCGCCTTGACGACCAATCATGCCGCCAACATCGCCCGTCACACCGAAGGTTTCGCCGTGATTACGAACAAAGTTGTTACCGTCACGGTTTTCAATATTCCCTGCCGCAGTAACAGAGAGCTTCTTATCCGCCACGATCATGGCGGTGTTGTTGTACACGGTGCCTTTTGCATCGACGGTAACGTTCTTACCAGCAATCAAACCGTTATTGTTGTCAACGGTGTTGGCAGCCAGTTTGATGTCACCAGTCTGAGAAAGGACAGAGCCACGGTTGCTGTCGAAATTACCCGTCAGCGCCAGATCGATATTGCCGTAGGCGGCAACCTGACCGTAATCGTTGTTCAGTCGGTTGGCTTTCAGGGCAATGTCGCTACCGGACAGGATCTGACCGTAGTAGTTATCAACCGTACCACCAGCAGTAATGGTCACGTCGCCAGCCTCAGCGCTGATTTCACCGCGGCTGTTGTTAACATTCCCTGCGGCAGTCAGCGTTAAATCACCAACCGCTTTGATTTTGTGGGAGTTGTTATCAATGGTGTTGGCGCTTAGGGTCGCATCACCGTAGCTGATCATATTCAGATCGTTATAGATGTTGCCTTTCGCGCTCATTGCCAGGCTGCTGTCAGCAACGATATTTCCGCGGTTGTTGATATCATAGCCCGCAGAGATCGTAACCTTATCGCCAACCATATTGCTGTTAGAGCTGTTGGTCACGCCACGCTGGCTGTTCACCACCAGATTCTCGCCAGCAGCGATATCTTTCAGGTTGTCGATACCGGTCAGCGCGGAAACCGTCAGTGATTTCTCGGCAGAAACGGTATTACGGTTAGTGAAAGAGCCGTTCAGAATGTTGACGATGGCATCACCCAGACTGCTGATCCAGCCGTAGTTGGTCAGGCTGCCCTTCACGTTCATGGTCAGGTTTTTATCAGCCGCAATAACGCCCGTTGCATCGTTATCTTCGAGCGCGCCATCGCTGTAGTTGCTCAGGCTGTTGGCGTCGATCGCCATATTGCCCATGCTGTAGATGGTCGAGTAGTTGTTGTTCAACGTACCGCCAGCTTTGATGGTTGCATCTCCACCGCTCACCAGTAATGCGCGGCTGTTATCGATGGTACCTTTCGCCAGAACGGTGAGCGGACCGTCCTCCGAAACGATACGGCTTTGGCTGTTGTAGATGTAGTTGCCAGACAGCGAAACGCCCTGCTTGCCGACCATTCCACCATTTTGCTGCGGCATACCGAAGTAGGTACCGAAGGCAGTGCCGAAATCGTCAGCGTAGCGGTTTTCAATATTGTCGCCGGCCGTTACGGACAGAACTTTATTGGCCACAATAAATGCCGTGTTGTTGTTCACACCTGCTTTGGTATTAATGGAGACGTTCTGTCCCATAATGAAGCCGCCGCGGTTGTTCAGGGCATTCGACGCCAGGGCAACATCACCTTCTTCAGAGCTGAAGACGCCGATGTAGTTGGTGATATTGCCGCCAACCGCCGCGCTCACGCCGGTACGGCCTGCAACACCGCCGTTGTCGTTACGCAGGGAGGCCGCTTTAGCAATCACTTTGCTGTTGGAGTTAAGCTTGCCAGAGTAGTTATCAATAGCGCCGGCGCTTTCCAGGGAGATATCGCCATTCGACGCCATCTGCCCACCGTTGTTGTTGATGCTGTTCGCTGCAATCTGCACGCCCTTCTCGGCAATAATGCCTAAAGAGTCATCGCTGGCGGTATCTGCCGTTTTGGTTGAACCGTTATTAACGGTACCTTTGGCTGCAATCTTGGTGAAACCACCGGCAGAACGGAGCATGCCGCGGTTGTTATCAACGTTACCGCCGCTGACGACGTTCACATCGCCCAGAGAGTCAACCATACCGCTGTTGTTATTTACCGAAGCAGACTCAAGGCCAACGTATCCGCCGAGGATCTGACCGTTGCTGTTATTCAGGGTGCCGGTTTTTAACGCAACAATTCCGGCTTCAATCCCTACAGCAACACCTTTTCCATAGTTGGTTAAGGTATTGTTATTAGTATCTACCGCCAGCATGCCTGCAGCCGCAATCTTTCCGTTGGTATTGTCGATAGCACCGCTATTTACATAGAGGTCTGCCATGGTCGAAATATTGCCCGAACGGCTGTTGTTGAGGCTATTTTTATTGGTGTCCAGCGCAATGGTACCGACGGAAGTAATATCCCCGGTGGTGTTGTTCAGTGCACCCTTGGTTTTAATATTGATCTGACCAGAGGATTCAATGCGCGCATTGTTGTTCAGCAGCTGACCGTTAGCGTCAATATTCACGCCGCCGATGCCGCCAGCAATAACGCCCTGGTTACGCACGCCAACACCGCTCTCGGTGCTGATGAGGTTAATTTTATTGGCATACATACCGCCCAGAGCAGCAACGTCAATGCTGTTAGCATTGCGCGTTCCGGCGGCCGTTACCGAACCGGTCACCTGGCCTGCTGCATCAACGTAGTTATTGCCGGCAACAACGTTCAGCTCGTTGGCTGTGGCTTTACCGTTCACCACAACGTTGCGGGACAGAATTTCTGTCGGGCTGGAGTTGTTCAGTTTACCCAGCGTAATGGTTCCACCATTCATAGAATAACCGGCTAACGCATCGTTCTGAATATCTGGCGTACCGGTAGTCAGGGTCAGCTTACTGGTGTTAATAGAACCACCGCCGTTAACGGTAATTCCGTTCGGGTTGGCAATGATTAAATCGGCTTTATCACCCGCAACTTCCATCATGCCGTTAATTGCAGAGGCATTTTTAGAAGTGACTTCGTTCAGAATAACTTTTGCTGCGCCGGAGGTCAGGTTGCTGTTACCCTGAATCTGGCCCGCCAGGGTTGTATTTACACCCCCAACGCTGTTATTGAAGATAAGACCGTTCTTATCTACGTTTAGCTTGTCATACACATTATGTGAAAGCCCCTTATCGTTGGCTTTATTAATGTTGATAACAGGCACGTTGCCGACAGAAGAAACGACACCGTTCTTCATGCTGATCTCTGCAGTGTGCGCAACAAACGGCAGAGCGAGCAGAACTGAAGCGGCAACAGGGTGCCACTTCAGTTCTAATTGAAAGACATTATTCTTATTACTTTTCATTATTACCTACTCTTTATTACGGAATCATTACATTCTCTAGGAATTATAATTTCGCCACTCTAAAAAAAATCTTCACTTCCTATGATTATTGACCTCCTGGGGTTCCCTACCTTTTCGTTAATTTAGATTCAAGCGCGTAATTAAGATTAATTTTGTCATTTTTGATCTGGAATGGCATTCAGACTGCACCACTTATTCGGCACTTTTGATTAGGAACAAGTCATTTGACATTAGGAATAGTAGACTTCCTGTTGCCTTAATGACTCATCCTTTATTAAAAACAATGCGCTAATCCTGATAAGAATAATCACCATAGGTGTAAGACTCAGCAGCCCTTTTTTCTACACCGTTAAATATCGTTCCCTGAATGGCAACATCATTTTGTTCAAAGCGGCGCAGCCCCGCCTCCACTTCTTTTATCGAGTTTTGTTCGAACCGCACCACCATCAGGGAAGTCGATGCATATCGTCCTATAATCGCTGCGTCCGTTACGCTCAGGATGGGAGGGGTATCAACGATTACCACGTCGTACAGCGTTGAGCATGCCCTTATCAACTCTGCAAAATTATCCGTCATGATGAGTTCCGCCGGGTGAGTGACCATGCGCCCGCGGCCGATAAAATCCACTCCTGAATATTCGGTTTTCTGAATAACGCTTTCGATATTGCCGCCTTCTGTTAAGAAATCAGCCAGGCCGGCTCTGCTCTCGGTCTTTGAGAAAATGCGATGCAAATATCCTCTGCGTAAATCGCAGTCAATCAACAATACCCGTGTTCCCGCCTGAGCCATCAGGACAGCCAGGTTGGAGCAGACAAATGACTTCCCTACCCCAGGAGAGGTGCCGGAGATCATTAATATGTTATTACCGGCTTTAAGCATGGCGAAATGGAGACTGGTACGAAGCCCTCTCAGCGCCTCTATCGCAAGCGACGTTGGGGCTGAATTTGCCAGCAGCTCATCAGACTGATACGTCGGGATCGCACGGCACCGTCTGCGCTTCGTCAACTCCGGAGCCAGGGGAACAACCGCATACACTGGAATATCGCGCATCTCAAGTTCCGCCGGCTGCCTGATCCCTTTTATCAGCATGTTGCGAACAAGGATGATCCCCGATGAGAAAAGGAAACCGAGCATGGCTGAAAGAATAACGATCAGCAGCTTTTTAGGTTTGACCGGCTTCAGCTGCGTTACCGCGCGATCGATAATACGCACGTTGCCCAGCGTACTGGCCTTACTGATATTTAATTCATGCTGTTTATTCAGTAAAACCAGATAAATGTCATTACCCATTTGCACATCGCGGGTCATACTCAGGATCTCTTGCTGCGTGCTGGGCATCGCGCTAATTCGCTGGTTGAGCTTCTCTTTTTCTGCAACAAGAATCGCTTTTTTCTCTGACAATGCTTTATACGCAGGGTGCGTTCGTTTATACAGCTTGGAGATTTCTGCTTCCTTGAACGTCAGTTCATTAAGTTGAGTGTCAATTGCAACAACGTTATCCAGAATAAATTTCGCTTCTAAGGATAAGTCAACGGACTCATTATTCTTCCGAAATTCATTAAGTTTACTTTCGGCCTCTATCAAATTACTTTTAATCTGCAGTAACTGTTTATTTAAAAAAGCCAGGCTTTTACTGGCCTCTTCGGACTTCCGCGCAACGTCCTGAGCCAGGTAGTTATGTGCTATATTATCGAGTATTTTGCTGATAATCACCGGTTCGGGGCCAGTCATGCTCAAATGTAACATGCCGTTCCCACCCGATTTGGTATCAATGGAGAGTCTCTCCTTTATTTCTTCGATGACAGAATACTCGTTGCGCTTTATAATAATAAATGAAGTATTTTCAGTGAGCTGAGCGCTGTCGATCAGGAAATCAACGTCGTCAGTGTGGACAGGCACACCGACTTTGCCCTCAACAATGGACTCTCCGACATATAATACGAAGCCTCCAGACTGAACCATGTCCAGCTTCAGGGGCTGATTGATATACGCTTCCGGTACGGAAAGATAGGCAATCGCAATTTTTGCCGGTTGATGACCGAACAGACGTTGCAATAGGCCGTTGGCTACAGGATAGGTCTTTTCAGTCGTGACGATATCCAGCCCTAAATCGCGCACCGTTTTTCCAATCACCAGGCGCGATTTTATTAACGACACTTCTGATTCAGAACTTACCCCTGCCCCCTCAGGAAGAACAGGGGACAGCTTGCTTAATATTCCCAGCGAAGGATTTTTCTCAACCTGAATTAACGCATCACTTTTGTAAATGGGCGTTAACGTGTTAGCAATAATAATGCCGCACACAATAAACAGGAGAGTCGTGGCCGCTATCCACACTTTGCTATAAAATAAAACCTTGAGGATATGGACAAGATCAATCTCCTCCCCCCGCTGGTGATAATCGGGAGGATCGTTGCTAACGTATCTGTTATTCATACGGTAATCAGCCTTACTTATTCAATCTGCTGAAAAACCTTTACCCATTCTTCGGCAGAGGATAAAAGTTGTTTAAAAATCAAATCTGATATTTCACGTCCCCGGCGGTACGGGTCGGCAATTTCGAGCTGCTGAAGCCAGTAGCCGAATAAAAACGTTTTTCCCCTGGCCTCCATGGCCATCCGGGTTACCGCTTCAATATGATTCTTCTCCATCGTCAGGATAAGATCGTATTCACGGCACATCGCTGGGGTGAGCTGACGTGCAATATGTCCTTCCAGAGAAAATCCATAATTCCGGGCGGTTTGCAGAATAACGGGATCGGCACTTTCACCCGCTAGTGCTGAAATCCCGGCGGAGTCCACCGTCATTCCCGGCAAGCAGGAACGCAGTATTCGTTCTCCCGCCGGAGAACGACATATATTGCCCGTGCAAACCACCAGGATGGCGTTATAGTGCCCCTTCACGATTAATTTCCCCAGTTTCTCACAAAGCGGGTCGTTTCCGTCAGGCTGTAGATACCCGTAATGGTCGGCATTAGCTGGTTAATGACCCTGTTCCAGCGCGCAACTGGTGCGGATGTCACATAGACAATGTCGTAAGGCTTGAGCTTAAATTCTGTTCCAAGTACCAGGGCAGTAGCATCTCGCGCGTCGAGCTGGTAGATCGCCGCACGTTTCTCGTTTACGTCTTCTGATTTGGCCTCAGAACGGATCACGAATATCCCACTGGCATCGCTGGTTAGCTGATTCATCCCCTCAGCATTCCCCAGCGCTTCCGTCAGCGTCATGCCTGAGCGATCCATTTTCATGGTGCTCTGCTTAACGACATCCCCCATGACAAACACTTTTAAATCGTCATTGCGTGGGACATAGAGAATATCGCCCGGATAAAGCAGTTTATTCTGCTGTAAATCGCCATACTGCATGAGGGCCTGAAGCGAAATTGTCGACTTTTTGCCCCCCTGGGTTAATACCACATTGCTCCAGTCGGCATTTTCCGTCAGGCCACCGGCCTGGTTTACCGCATCAATAATCGTCAGCGGCACGTTAGTAATAGGCTGCTGGCCAGACTGGTTTACCTCACCCGATACCGTGACCTTCTGTGAACGGAACGCAGCAATCCCCACTTCCACCTGAGGAGACTCAATATATTTCGCCAGATGCCTGGTAATCATCTCTCTGACTTCCGTCACCGTTTTATCCTTCACGACAACTTTCCCGATGTAGGGATAAAAGATGGTTCCGTCTGAATGTACCCAGTTTCCCGTATCGCTGGCGCTTCGATACTGTCCTGATGGAGTGGTGAGTTCCGGATGTTCCCAAACGGTCACCATAATAATGTCGCCAACACCAATACGGTATTCATACGCCTCCAGGCGCTTGTTTAGCTCTGCATTGCCCTGGGCAACAGCCACGTTTTCCCGCAGCTGCGCTATCAGCGCAGGTGTGACGGGATAAACATGAATATCCAGCTCGCTCTGCTTATTCTCCTGCGAATGAACCACTTTTTTTCCGGAGGTATCGATATGGCTGCCCGGCGCGATCTGGCAGCCGGCAAGAAGTAAGGTAGAACTTAAAATAAACAGAACCGCGATTTTTTTCATGCTTTTCACAATGTCATCCCTGTACAACGACACTCTCTTTAATTAATCGGCCAAACGACATGCTTCCCGCAAGGAAGAAACCCAGCAAGCCATTATTTATAAAATTATAACCAGCACATGTTTTGCCTGTCCTGGATATGTGGATTAATCCTGGTTGAAAACATCGCTTTCTTACATTAATGTCAGCGTGAAATTACATTCCGGCGAGGTTAACAATTCCCATTTACTGAAGGAGTGTTCTTAATTAATAGTTTATTCATGTCGTGTAAAATATAAATATATTCATACCGTAGTACCTGTCTGTCGGTATGCAACATTACGAAGATGGACTCCTTCCATTCAAGTTAACCAAAGGAATACCAATGGATACGTCTAAAGTTATTTTATCACGATGTCAGTTTAGCAATATCGGTCTACATCATTTGCTTTCAGAAACATTCAGGAAAGAGAAAGTCATCTCTTTTGACAATCAACAGAATCTTTTTACCTGGACTAAAGAGGTCAGGAGGGGCTCTTTTTTTACCCTATATTTAGTTTTACCTGACTCGATATACAGTAATATCATTTACTTCCACTGGCTGATCTCTCTTCGAAAAAAAGCGCATAATGCAACCATATCAGAAGTTATTATCGCCTATCATTCGGATATTTTTCCCACACTGTTTTCCTGCATTTGTTCCCATTTCAGGCATCGTCTTGTAAACATAAATAATCTTACGAACGATGAGATCATCAAAAAAATGCATGCCCAGCGTCACCCCAGCAAAAGCAAGGTAGTTAACAAATACATCGAACTGACGCATATGGAGTTTTGTGTGTTGAAGCTGATGATTGCGGGTTACACCATTGATGACATTAGCCTCGTGCACAACATTAAACCTAAAACAACCTACACCTATACCAATAATATTATGAAGCAACTGGGTTTTAACTCGTTGAAAAAAATATATTCCTGTGGCGAGATCATCCGGGAGTCAATCGAGAACGAGATCATCAGGGAGAAGAAAAAATACTACAGCAGCACCAGCCCTCTTGCTTTCGAACCCCAGTGTGCATAATCGCCGTTAACCCTTCCTCGCTTCTGCAAAAAAATACGGAAAGCATCGCTGCGATCCGTATTTTCTTTAGGCATAATTAGTGGCTTTTCACTAAAATTTCTACACGACGGCTATTAACGTTACAACCCGCCGCTTGCTGGGTGGCACTGGTTCCACAACCTTCAGCGGTTTGTGCTACCCCCTGTCCAACTGTATTATTAATAAGCTCTGGCTTAATACCTTTCTCAATCAATAACGAACGAACCGTATTCGCACGCGCTTCAGAGAGGCGCTGGTTGGCTTCACGGCTACCAATCGCATCGGTATAACCAATAATCTGAATTTCACGAACGTTATTCGCCTGGCGGATAAATTTCACTACCTCATCCAGCTTCTGGCGAGATTCCGCAAAAATGCCCGCCGTGTTGCTTGCGGCAAAGCGGAACAGTACCTGCTCCTGAATAAGCACTATGCCGGTATTATTCACGTAATCACAGGGTTTGACCTGCGAGGCTCGATTAATAATCCTGGTCTGCTTATGCATATTTTTCAAAAGTGATTCCGCACGCGCGCGCTCCTCCAGCGCCGCCGTATTTCCCGTAGTGCCTGGGTTCACCTGAATAAAATAGGTTTGGGCACTTTCGGTATTGAGCTGCTGCTGCGGGTTTTGTTTGCCCTGATAGGTCGGCTGGTCGTTGAACCAGGATTCCACCGTGTGCGCACCGGGTGCGGCACACAGGACGGTAAACTGGCCTGGCAACAGCACCGACTGCAGCTCGCGGTCCACATAGACTGTCGCAGGAACGGTGCCCTGCGGATAATAGACGACAACCTGCGCCAGTTCAGGCGTTACGCCAGCTACCGGACGATAAGGCTGCGGTGCCGTATTTTTTGTCGCGGGTTTAATCACTACCGGTAAATCGATGGCCTTTTCCACTTTTTCGGCTGAATAAGCGGGATTGGCCATAAATGCACTTAAGGCAGCAGCGACACAGAACGCCAGATTTATTTTTTTAAAATTCCGAGGGGTTACTTTCATTTATCAAATTCCCGATTAACCCAGTGATTGATCGTAAAACAACAGAGATGCACAGAAATCCCGCCATCCGAAGATGGCGGGTTTTACTGGGTTACATCATTATTTGGTTATTCTGCAGCAGCGTAACCAGATCGGTTTGAACATCAGCCAGCGTGACAACCTGAGTAAATCCATGCTGTCCGCCCTGACCGTCACGGTCGATACTGATCACGGTATCGCTTCCAACAACTTCCACCTTGACGTAATCCAGCACGCCGCGGGAGGAGTAATCCAGCTCCAGTTTTCCATCGTCCTCGAAGAAGGAGATAGAGCCCTTATAGTCAAGCAGCTCGCTCATATCGAGCAGGTCTGCATCACTGTCTTTCACCAGATTACCCACCTTGAAGCCGTGGATAGTGTCGTGCCCGTTGCCGCCGGTGCTGTCGTTGGTCATTCCTTCCAGCACGTTGTACATCAGCGTGTCGTTACCGCCGTTGACCAGGTAGAAGGCGTCATTGCCACCGCGACCATCGAACAGGTTATTTGCGGAGTTATCCGTAAACGTATCCTGCTGGCTGGAACCTAAGAGACCCTCGATATTGAGGAGTTTATCGGTGCCGTTACCGGTTGCAGTACCTGTCCACAGGTTCGCGTTGATCGCAGTAGTTGAACGGCTATAGTCAACAACGTCCATACCGGCAGTTTCGCTCCAGACCGGCTTACCGCTCACAATCTGGTTCCAGCCGCCGCCACCGTTGTAGATGTCGTTGCCTGCAGAACCGAAGAAGGTGTCGTTATAGCCCGTCCCGACGATCCCGCTGTTGCCAGAGGTGTTGTTTGCCGCATTGCCGCTTTCCGCCGTCAGTACGTAGGAGTCATGGGCTTTACCTGTTGTCAGGCCACCCCAGCTCTCATTTACCGTACCGTTGGTGTAACCACCAATGCTGCTCGTTGCGCCAACGTGATCCGCTTTACCGTCGGTAATGCGCAGCATCTGCACGGAGTAAACTTCATTCGGATCCAGCCCGAAGAAGCTCACCAGCCCCATGCTGTTGCTGGAACCAGAGGACTGCGGGTTAATCAGCTGGGTTGCCACAAGCTCGCCCGCTGAGTTGTATAACTTCACGGTGTTGCTGTAGAAGGTATTGATGCCGTTGCCGTCAACAATACGGATCTGCAGGCTCGTGCCGTCCGCCGCGATATTGGTGTTTTTCACCAGCATCGTGCGTCCCGCGTCGTCTCTTGCCACGACATCAGCATCCGCGCCAGAGCGGTACAGCACCAGGTCCATCGAACCGTCCCAGTCATAGTCAAGCGCCACGGCACCGGTCATGTTGTTGAACGTCGTGCTACCTGTCAGGCTGACTTTATTGGCGCCCCAGTTGTTACTACCGGTATTGGTATACAACATTGGCGAGCCAGTCACGCCAGAGCGTGGCACTTCGATGATGTCCATCTTACCGTCGTGGTTCCAGTCCACTGCCAGCGACGTGCCGCCGTCAACGTTATCGCCAAACCACTGCGCCTGGCCGTCGGTTGCATTGAGCTTGCCGGTACCATCGTTCAGATAGATACGGCTCTCGTCGCTGTTACTGCTCCCCTTCGAACCACGACTCAGGAACAGATCCAGCCAACCATCGTTGTTGTAATCCGCATAGGTCATGGAGATAGACAAGTTACCGTAGTCTTCATGGCCATCGTCACGGAACACGTTCGCGTAGTAGCCAACTTCACCGAAGTTGGTCTTCGACGTCCCGGTAGTCTGGTTATACAAGATACCCAGACCGCGGGAGTTGTTGCCGACGAGGTTGCCAGCGCCGTTGTAGTCGATATGCGCCGTAATATCTACGGTACCGTTGTTATCGATATCCACAGCCCCTACTTCGTGCAGCACGCTCAGCGACGTTGGCAGTGCCCCGCCAGGATGTCCGTCAGAGAAGCCGGAATTATCCTCGTAACTCAGCGTGCCCTGCGTATTTTTGATGAACGAAATGGAGTCTGCTTCGGAGTCACCCAGCACAAAGTCCAGATAGCCATCACCTTCACGGTCATAGGAAATCACGCCGCCGAGGTGGTTCAGGGTGCCCTGATCCAGCGCCTTCGCGGAGTAACTACCGTCTGCGTTCTGCAGCCAGTAGGCGGTACGACCCGCGTTACTATAACTACTGATCTGAGACATGACGTCGGCATAGCCATCGCGGTTAATGTCCGCAAAGGCTGCGGAGTTAACATAACGGCTGTATGACGTGCTATCTACGTCGTAACCCGCACCGTTTTCAGTTGACGGTTGGGCAAGGTACGTTGAATCGTAGTCTTCACGCGTGACGGAGTCATAGACACGTCCGGCGTTAGCGGTTGCTGTACCAGAAGTGCCGCGAGCACTCTGGAAGAATGACCACAAACCGTCCTGACTGATGGTCACCGCAGCGGCGTTCAAACCGCGGCTATCCGCATCGGTCGTTCCCCCCCAGGTTTGTTCAATCAGCGTACTGCCGCCACCTTCGGTGACACCTGTACTGGTGCTGGCGCTCATGCTTGAGCGGTTACCCGCTTCATCCCAGACCACAAAGGCCAGGTTATGTGCGCCAGAAGGCAGCGACGTATTCAGACTCCAGGAGCCGTCAGCGTTAGCCTTCACGAAGCCAATGACCTGATCCAGACCTTCCTGATATGTCCCGTTGTTGTTGACGTCACTCACCAGCGAGATAATCGCCCCCGCTTCAACACGACCGTATTGACCGCTGGAGAAGGTGAACGAATCTCCTGTGGTGGTGTGCTGCGGCACATCTGGCGCCCCGGTAATACCATTCGGAGAATCCAGATCGATAACCACGTTGTAGCTATCGGCAAAGTTCGTGTTCGTACCCGGGTTGCCCGCAACGTCAATCACCTGCAGCTTGAAGCTGTGGGTGGTGCTTGCCGTCGCTTCCGGCAGTTCATAGCTCCAGCTCTGGCCGTTGAGCGCCAGCGTTTTCCAGGTCTTTCCGTTATCCAGAGAGATCTGCAGATGTTCGCCCGCCTGCAGCGCCGCGCTCAGGTTGCCGCTGATGGTCACCGTACGGTCACGGGTGACCATGTCGCCGTTGGTTGCCGTTGCCGCGTGGCTGAAGTGATCCCCGGTCGTCAGACCATGGCTGGTATCGGTAGTCACTTTGGTTGTCGTAGACAGACCGTTCATGTCACTGCCGCCCGTTGCCACCTGCAGCGCCTGAGAATCGGTGCTGCCGACGTTACCGGCGTTATCCACCACGCGAGCCTGAATGGTGTACGCACCATCGTTCAGCGGCGTGCTCTGCATATCCACAGTCCAGGATGTGCCGGTGACCGTTGAGGCACGCGTCCAGGTTGCACCGTTGTCGAGGCTTATCTCAACCCACTCGTCCGCCTGCAGGGCTTTGTTCAGCTCACCGTTAATCAACAGCGTGTTATCGCTGGTAATAAAGTCAGTGTCTGAAGCGCCACGGTCTTCCGAGACAGAGCTGATGTTGATAACCGCGTCAGACACGGTGGTATCGACAACAATTGTCCAGGTGTTGCTCGGCGTACTGACGTTGCCCGCCGCGTCCGTGGAGGTTGCGACCAGATTCCAGGTGCCTTCAGCCAGCTTGTTCGCGTCAGTGATTTGCAGCGTCCACTGACCCGTTGTGCTATCGGCAACGGCGGTACCCAGCAGAATGCGGGTTGTCGCATCCACCTGATGGTACACATTCACCGTGCTTCCCTTCTCTGCCGTACCGGTGATTTCCGGCGTGGTGTCGTTGGTCGGCTTGCCGTGAGCAACGGAACCCTGAACGGGGTTGACGTCGTCCAGCACATCGGTGATAGCCGGAGCGACAGGCGCAACCGTATCCACAACCAGATCAAAGTCGATCGGCGTGAGCGGGTTATTGGACGGGTCGGTCCCGGTGATGCGCAGCGTGTGCGCGCCATCACTCAGGCTGCTCGTCGGCGTGAATTCCCAGTTACCGTTGGCATCCGCTTTCACGGTGCCCAGCTGAACGCCACCCACGTCGGTGATGATAATGGTGCTGCCCGCCGTCGCCTTACCGACCAGCTGTACCTGGCTGTCGTTGGTGACTTCACCATCGCGAAGCACGCGAGAACCACCCGCTTCCTGGACATCATCCATCACCTGCAGCAGCTGCAGATAGCTTGCGCCCGTAGAGACGTTAACGGTGATATCGTCAACGATCGCGCTGGCGTTACCTGCCGGATCCGTCACCTGGGTCGCGAACTGGTGTTCGCCATCTGCTAATGGCGTGGTTGGCGTGTACTGCCAGCTACCATCAGTGTTAGTCACAACAACTGAACCAATCGCCTGCCCGTTATCATAGATAGTGACCGTGCTGCCCTGCTCCGCTTTACCGGTGAAGGTTGGCTTGTTGTCGTCCGTGGTCATACCGTCGGTCAACTGACCTTTCCAGGCACCCTGGTCGTCAGACACCTGCAGTCCGGAAACCGGATTCGGCGCTGTTGAATCAATGGTTACCGTGAACGAACCGCTGCGATCGCTCTCCTGACCCGCGCTGTTGGTATTGGTCACCGTAAAGGTGTAGCTACCGTCAGCCAGCGCCGGAGATGGCGTGAAGCTCCAGGTGCCATCGCTGTTCAGCGTTGTTTTACCCACCACCTGACTGCCGTTGTAGATGGTGATGGTATCGCCCGCAGCACCGTCCGCCGTTCCTTTCAGGGTTGGCGTATCGTCTTTGGTCAACGCATTGTTGGCCAGGTTGATAACGGTTGTGCCGGTATCGTCCAGAACGTTAACGATCGCTGGTGCATCCGGGGTATCGGACATAATGACGTCATAGCTGTCAGCCGGTTTCGCCACGTTGCCAACACTATCGGTTTCCGTCACGGTCAGTTTGTTGATGGAGTCACCGTACAGAGACTCAGATGGCGTCAGTTCCCATTTGCCGTTCTGATCGACCGTGGTGGTACCCAGTACCTTGGTGTTGCCGTCTTTATCCGTGGTGTACACGGTAATAACGTTGCCTGCTTCCGCACCAGAGCCGCGGATCACCGGACGTGAATCGTCCAGAACGCCGCCATCCGCAACAATCCCCTGAACGTTACCCACGTTATCCGTGACGGAATCAATGGTCACCTTGCTCGCATCCGGCGCGGTGTAGTCGGTGGTCAGCACGAAGTCCGCAGACTTGTCGCTGACGTTTCCGGCTTTATCCGTCGCCGTGACATAGAAGGTGTTTTTCCCTTCCGGCAGCTTGCTGCCCGGCTTGAAGTTCCACGCGCCGCTGCTGTTCGCGGTGACTGAACCCAACAGCGTGCCATCAACGGAGTATATGTTGACGGTGCTGTTCGCTTCGGCCGTACCGTGCAGGATTGGCTGCGGATCGTCAGTCACGTCGTTGCTGTTCAGGTCGTCCTTAACGGTACCAACCTGATCTTCCGCATAATCAATGCTCGGACGATTCGGTGCTTTACTGTCAATTTCGAAGCTGAAGGTGCTGGAGGTATCCTCTTTACCGGTCAGATCCTTAGCGGTTGCCGTAATGTTGTGTACGCCATCGCCCAGATCGCTGGTTGGAGTGAACGTCCAGTTACCGCTGGCATCCGCCGTTACGGTACCCAGCACCACGCTGCCATCTTTGATGGTCACGATGCTGCCTGCTTTTGCCTTGCCGATAATGTCCGGACGGGCATCGTCAGTCACGTCATTGGCCTTCAGTTCGCCAGTTACGGTGCCTTTATCGTCCATCACGCGAACGATAGTGACCGGTACGCTGGAGGTATCAAGCGTGACGGTAACACCGGCATTTTCAGCTCCCAGGTTGCCTGCTGAATCCTCAGCGCGCGCGGTGAAGGTGTATTCCCCATCCGCCAGCGAACCGGTGGTGTAGGTCCAGTTACCGTTCGCGTCTGCAACCGCAGTACCGTTTTCCTGGCCGTTCACATAGATGTGAACAACGCTGCCTGGCTCTGCTTTACCGCTGATGGTCGGCGTCGCATCGTCAGTGGTGTCGCCATTAGCCAATACGCCGGTCTTCGGACCTTCGTTATCGCTAACGATGAAGCCGGTGACTTCACCCGGCGCGCTGGTATCCACCGTGACCGGGAATCCGCCGGTTTGCGGGCTCACCTGTCCGATGTCGTTAATCGCTTCCGCGACAAACGTATGAACGCCGTCCGCCAGTTTCGGCGTGTTGAAGCTCCATTTGCCCTGGGCATCGGCCTTGGTTTCACCCAGCAGGGTGGTACCGTTCGCGCCGCCGTAAATGCGAACCGTCACGTTAGCTTCAGCCGTACCCGTCAGAAGCAGGGTGTTGTCGTTGGTTGTCGCATCCTTCTGCAATGGACCGGTATGCGGCGCAACGTCATCTTCGACACTGCTCAGGGTCGGTGGCAGCGGCTGACCGCCTGCATCGATCTGAATAATGTATTCCGGTGAAGCCGCCGTGGTGTTACCCACGCTGTCGGTCTCTTTCACCGTCAGGTTGTAAGTCCCGTCAGGCAGCGCCTTGGTAACCTGAAGCTCCCAGGTGCCGTCAGCCTGTACTTTCGCGGTGCCGATCACCTTGTCGCCGTTGTACACGGTGATGGTGTTGTCCGCTTCCGCGCCGGTGCCTTTGATCAGCGGCGTGTTATCGTCAGTCTTACCACCCGAAGCAATCGATCCGGTGACGGAACCAAAATCATCCACCACATCGGTAATGCTCACTTTGCTCACGTCCGGGGCGGTGAAGTCCAGGGTCAGGACGAAGTCGTCTGACGCAGGACTGGTGTTGCCCGCCTTGTCGGTGGACGTCACGTGGAAGCGGTGCTCGCCTTCCGGCAGTTTCGCCACCGGCGAGAAGCTCCAGGTGCCGTCGGCCTTCGCCGTCACTTCGCCCAGCAGGCCGTTCTGATCGTAGATCTTCACGGTGCTGCCCGCTTCCGCCTTGCCGCTCAGGGTCGGGGTCGGATCGTCGGTGGTGCCGCCGTTTGCCAGGTTACCCTGCACGCTGCCCACGTCGTCCAGCGCCGCGTCGATGGTCGGCTTCACCGGCGCATCGGTGTCGATGGTCACGGTCCAGCTGCTGCTGGCTGACTCATTACCCATCGGATCCTTCGCCGTGGCGGTGAAGGTGTGCTCGCCGCGGCCCAGGTCCACGCTCGGCGTGAAGCTCCAGGTGCCGTCCGCGCCCGCGGTGGTGGTGCCCAGCACGTTGCTGCCGTCCATGATGGTCACGGTGCTGCCCGCCTTCGCCGTGCCGCTGATTTGCGGACGGGTGTCGTCGGTGACCGCGTTCTGGGACAGGCTGCCGGTCACGCTGCCGGCGTCGTCGGTCACGCCGGTGATTTCCACCTTGCCCGGGACCACGTCAACGGTGATGACCACGTGCGAGCCTTCCGGTCCGGTGTTGCCTGACGGATCGGTCACGGTGGTGGTCAGGTCATGCTCGCCGTTGGAGAGCGCCTGATCCGGGGTGAAGCTCCAGGTACCGTCCGGGTTCACCTTCGTGGAGCCGATAACCTGGCCGTTGTCGATGATGTTCACCGTGCTGCCCGGCTCGGCCTTGCCGCTCAGGGTCGGGGTGTTGTCATCGGTGGTGTCGCCGCTCACGACCGGGCCCTGGTAGGCGCCGACGTTGTCGGTGACCAGCAGGTCGGAGGCCGCGTCCGGTGCTTTTGTATCGATAACGATACCGAAGCCGCCGGTTGGCTCACTGGTGCGTCCCACGCCGTCGGTGACGGTGGCGGTGAAGCTGTGATTGCCGTCAGCCAGCGCCGTATCCGGCGTGAAGCTCCAGCTGCCGTTGCTGCCCACGGTGGCGGTGCCGATCAGGCGACCGTTGTCGTAGATGCTGATGGTGCCGCCGATCACGCCGCTGCTGCCGCTCAGGGTCGGGGTGGTGTCGTTGGTGACGTCGCCCTTCTGCAGGTAGTCCGCGTGCGGGGCCACGTCGTCATACACGGTGTCCAGCGTCGGCGCCTGCGGCGGCACGGTGGCCACGTTGATGACGTATTCCGCGGACGGGCCGGAGACGTTGCCCACGCCGTCGGTCTCTTTCGCCGTCAGGGTGTACTTCCCGTCCGGCAGCGGGGTGGTCGGTTCGAGGGACCAGGTGCCGTCTGCCTGCACGGTCGCGGTGCCAATCACCTTGTCGCCGTTGTAGACGGTGATGGTGTTGCCTGCTTCAGCGCCGGTACCCTTGATCAGCGGACGGTTGTCGTCGGTTTCTCCGCCGGAAGCCACCACGCCGCTTGCCTTCACGTCGTCATAGACTTCGGTGATAGCCAGCTTGCTCGCGTCCGGGGCGGTGTAGTCCAGGGTCAGGACGAAGTCGTCTGAATCTGCACTGGTGTTGCCCGCCTTGTCCGTCGCCGTCACGTGGAAGCGGTGCTCGCCTTCCGGCAGCTTCGCGACCGGCGAGAAGCTCCAGGTGCCGTCGGCCTTCGCCGTCACTTCGCCCAGCAGGCCGTTCTGATCGTAGATCTTCACGGTGCTGCCCGCTTCCGCCTTGCCGCTCAGGGTCGGCGTCGGGTCGTCGGTGCTGCTGCCGTTAGACAGTGCGCCCTGTACGGTGCCCACGTCGTCCAGCGCCGCGTCGATGGTCGGCTTCACCGGCGCATCGGTATCGATGGTCACGGTCCAGCTGCTGCTGGCTGACTCGTTACCCATCGGGTCCTTCGCCGTGGCGGTGAAGGTGTGGTCGCCGCGACCCAGATCCACGCTCGGCGTGAAGCTCCAGGTGCCGTCCGCGCCCGCGGTGGTGGTGCCCAGCACGTTGCTGCCGTCCATGATGGTCACGGTGCTGCCCGCCTTCGCCGTGCCGCTGATTTGCGGACGGGTGTCGTCAGTAACCGCGCCCTGCGACAGGCTGCCGGTCACGCTGCCGGCGTCGTCGGTCACGGCGGTGATTTCCACCTTGCCCGGGACCACGTCAACGGTGATGACCACGTGCGAGCCTTCCGGCCCGGTGTTGCCCGACGGATCGGTGACGGTGGTGGTCAGGTCGTGTGCGCCGTTCGCCAGCGGCTGGTCCGGAGTGTAGCTCCAGGTGCCGTCCGGGTTCACCTTCGCGGTGCCGATAACCTGGCCGTTGTCGATGATGTTCACCGTGCTGCCCGGCTCGGCCCTGCCGCTCAGGGTCGGGGTGTTGTCATCGGTGGTGTCGCCGCTCGCAACCGGGCCCTGGTAGGCGCCGACGTTGTCGGTGACCAGCAGGTCGGAGGCCGCCTCCGGTGCTTTTGTATCGATAACGATACCGAAGCCGCCGGTTGGCTCACTGGTGCGGCCCACGCCGTCGGTGACGGTGGCGGTGAAGTTATGGCTGCCGTCAGCCAGCGCCGTATCCGGCGTGAAGCTCCAGCTGCCGTTGCTGCCCACGGAGGCGGTGCCAATCAGACGACCGTTGTCGTAGATACTGATGGTGCCGCCGATCACGCCGCTGCTGCCGCTCAGGGTCGGGGTGGTGTCGTTGGTGACGTCGCCCTTCTGCAGGTAGTCGGCGTGCGGGGCCACGTCGTCATAGACGGTGTCCAGCGTCGGCGCCTGCGGCGGCACGGTGGCCACGTTGATGACGTACTCTGCGGACGGACCGGAGACGTTGCCCACGCCGTCAGTCTCTTTCGCCGTCAGGGTGTATTTGCCGTCCGGCAGCGGGGTGGTCGGTTCGAGGGACCAGGTGCCGTCTGCCTGCACCTTCGCGGTGCCAATCACCTTGTCGCCGTTGTACACGGTGATGGTGTTGCCCGGCTCTGCGCCGGTACCCTTGATCAGCGGACGGTTGTCGTCGGTTTCCCCGCCGGAAGCCACCACGCCTGCGGTTTTCACGTCGTCATAGACTTCGGTGATCGCCAGCTTGCTCGCGTCAGGGGCGGTGTAGTCCAGGGTCAGGACGAAGTCGTCTGAATCTGCACTGGTGTTGCCCGCCTTATCCGTCGCCGTCACGTGGAAGCGGTGCTCGCCTTCCGGCAGCTTCGCGACCGGCGAGAAGCTCCAGGTGCCGTCGGCCTTCGCCGTCACTTCGCCCAGCAGGCCGTTCTGATCGTAGATCTTCACGGTGCTGCCCGCTTCCGCCTTGCCGCTCAGGGTCGGGGTCGGATCGTCGGTGGTGCCGCCGTTCGCCAGGTTACCCTGCACGCTGCCCACGTCGTCCAGCGCCGCGTCGATGGTCGGCTTCACCGGCGCATCGGTGTCGATGGTCACGGTCCAGCTGCTGCTG
>NZ_JADBRP010000011.1:0-180649 GCF_014930695.1 Enterobacter cloacae complex sp. P40C2
CCCGATAGGGCTGGCGGGAGGGATAAACCTTTACCAGTATGCGCCGAATGCGCTGGGGTGGGTGGATCCGTGGGGGTTGAGTAGGTGTTCTGGAGGCACCCGGTTAACTGTCAATAAACCGAAGATTTTAAGCAGCACAAAGCTGTCGTCAACTGAGAGAAAATTCCTCGAAAGGCAGTTCATGAAAAAAATGAATGCATTAAACCGAGCGGCTCAAAGAGGAGAGTTAGTTTGGTCTCCAGGCACCCATGAAGTTAGGATTTCATCTTTGCAAAGTTCTTACAGGCAAGCTGTTTCTGCACGATTTGAAAGGATGTTTGGCTCAACTCCTGATCTAAGTAAGTTAAACGCTGATCATCCTGTTGATTTAATTGTGGGAGGTTCGCCTACACAAAGATTACAAATGCTGAATGAAACAATTAATAAAAGTGTCGGTAGTTCTTTAAAAAATGCAGGCAGAAAGGCGGGGCTTCAGCCTGGGGATGCCATCAGCGAAATAATATTTCAATAGGGGGTAAAGTGAATAAATTAATTAATATACAGACAGATACTGCCACATTAGTTATTTATGATTTGATGTCATTAAAACATAGGATTGATGATGATGCAGATTGGTGGAGTCTTCCAGAAGATGAAATTGAAGAAATAAATAAAGGGAATGTATTATTTCTCAATCTTGGAGATGATGGTGTTTATAAAGTCCTTATTAAAAATGATGTTGATGAATATGCCGGGGCGCTATTTTTAAAAGTACCTTCTGGAAAGGTTTTCATTGGAGCAGGAGAGGATGTTACGGGCGGAGATCTTGAGCCTGATGATTCAGATGTTATATCAGGTGAGTTTATTACTTTAGAACCTGGTAGTTACGAAGTTAAATACAAAAAGCAAGGTTCAGATGTTCTAATTTCTTTTACAAAAGCAACGTTTACTGAAAATTCATTAGAAGAGGGAGTTTATCTCTGAATTAAATCCACGCCTTGGCGTGGATTTTTTCATTCAAAACTAATCAAACGTTAAATAAGAAGTTCATCACATCGCCATCATTAACGATGTAATATTTACCTTCAGTACGCATTCGGGCTTCCTCTTACGCTCCTTGCTGAACCTTACCCTCAATAAGCTGTCA
Organism: Enterobacter cloacae complex sp. P40C2; assembly: GCF_014930695.1. Classification (NCBI taxonomy): domain Bacteria; kingdom Pseudomonadati; phylum Pseudomonadota; class Gammaproteobacteria; order Enterobacterales; family Enterobacteriaceae; genus Enterobacter; species Enterobacter cloacae complex sp. P40C2. The sequence goes on from NZ_JADBRP010000011.1 coordinate 1,127, forward strand.
GTATACCCGCGACGAACTTCACCGTGAAACAAGCCGCACGCAGGGGCTGCTGACCACCCGCAGCGACTACGACCGTCTTGGTCGCCTGCATCGCCGGGACGTCTTCACCGGTAACGCCCAGCGCCCGTCGCCGCGCCGCTGGTCCCGCCGCTGGCGTTATGACATCGTGGAGAAGGATAACGGTCAGACCCGCTGGCGCTACCGGTACGACGGCGAACATCGCCTGATAGAAGCGATCAGCCAGCCGCGGGATCGCAACAGGCCGCAAACGCTGGTCAGCTTCCGCTACGACCCGCTCGGACGCCGCATCAGTAAAACGCGCCAGCAGATGCTGGGCGGTCAGCCAGTCGGCAAGCCGGTCACCACCCGGTTTGTCTGGGAAGGGTTCCGCCTGCTGCAGGAGCTGCACGGAGACGTGCCGCTGACCTACGTCTACAGCGACCAGGACAGCTACGACCCGCTGGCGCGCATTGACGGCGTTGATGCCCCGGAGATCTTCTGGTTCCACTGCCAGCCCAACGGCACGCCGGAGCGAATGACGGATATCGAAGGGCAGGTGCGCTGGGAAGGCGTTAACAGCGCCTGGGGCAAGCTGCTGCGGGAAAGCGAGACGCAGCTATCAGGATATTCCCAGAACCTGCGCATGCAGGGGCAATACCTGGACCGTGAGACAGGGCTGCACTACAATCTGTTCCGGTATTACGACCCGGACTGCGGACGGTTTACGCAGCAGGACCCGATAGGGCTGGCGGGAGGGATAAACCTTTACCAGTATGCGCCGAATGCGCTGGGGTGGGTGGATCCGTGGGGTTTGAGCCCTTGTAAACCTGACAAACATCTACCGGATGCGGAACCTGGACAATATAATTACCGTGGTATACATAAAGACCATCCCGAATGGGAAAATGCTCTTCAAGGCAAGGTGATTCCAGGGGATGTTCATTCATCATTAACTCCAGAACAACATAATTTTGGCGGGGTATCCAGTATCAGTCCATATACTTCGTGGACAGATAGCCCAGATGTAGCTAGAGGCTTCGCAGGACCTGATGGAGTTATATTAAGAGTCAAAGTTGGGGCTCCTAAACCTGGTGATTCGTGGTCGTGGGAGTATTCTTTTGATGAGGATGGAACGCGAAATTTTACTTAAAGGAACTTGAAGTGGCGATGTTGAGGTGTTTTTACCATGATAAACGATAACCTTATTGCGTATGCGCGAAAAAAAATACCGGATGCATATCTTTCTTATCTAAATGAAAAGAATAAATTGCAATGTGCATCATTTATAAGTAATGCACAAGATGAGTTGCGAATAATGAAAGCGCATAAAGAAAATACCAAATTCACAGGGTTGAAGGTAGAGGGTCTTGATGAGTTAATTATTGCTCTTGAAAATTTTGATGAGGAAAGTGTTTCTGTAATTAATATCCGAACCAGGTCATATTCTTTTAAGATTTATTCCAATCAAAAAAATACAGATCTATTGGGTGTTATAATACTTAAGTTAAAAAAGAAAACTGATGAAGAAATTCGATTTGGACGAGAGGTTCTTGGTATTACGTCTCCTCCTCCTGACATAGAAGATGATTAGTATTCCTTATTTAAACTTGAATACATACTAACCAGATTCTACATGCGTAGCGTACCGGGTTTACATTGTTATATTGACCTATTTAAAACCACTCGAAGAGATTGAAGTAGAGATACTTACTCATGTTGAGAGGTTAAACAGGGGGTAAAGGGACATTCCTGGCGTCTGGAAGACGGTTCCCAAGAACTGGCGGTGTCATTCTCGCTAAGTGTGGGAGTCTTGCCTCTCTTGAAGAGCGCTTACGCGAGGAGCCTTTTCATAGGTTAAAGCCTGCAACTGTTGAGATCATTCCTTTTGCACCCAGCATGAAAACAGAACTATTAGAAGATGTGTTAGCACCACAATAAAAAATCCACGCCAAAGCTTGGATTTTCTCTATTCAAAATAAAACAAACGTGAAACAGAAAGTTCATCACATCGCCATCTTTAACGATGTAATCTTTCCCTTAGGCACGCATCTTGCCTGCCTCTATCTCACCTTGCTCTCAATAAGCTGTCGGTCTCCGATTTTACCTGCGATGAGCCCCACCGTGAGACCAGCCGTACCCAGGGACTGCTGACCACCCGCAGCGAATACGACCGTCTGGGCCGCCTGCATCGCCGGGACGTCTTCACCGGTAACGCCCAGCGCCCTTCGCCGCGCCGCTGGTCCCGACGCTGGGATTACGACTACCGCAATAACCTGGTGCGGGGAGAGCGGGACGATAACCCGTTCAGCTGGTACCGCTGGCAGTACGACAGCGCCGGGCGCCTGCTCGATCAGGACGGCACGTCAGAGTTATTAATACTGACAAGATTGAAATTCTACCAGAGGAACCGTGATAAATTTACAATCTTATAGTGAAGTGTTAGATTTCCTGGAGCTGTTTTTTAAAAAATATATTCTTGATTCTAATTGTCTACAGGATATGCAATCTGTTTTAGATGGTTGTCGAAAAGAAAAAATGGTGGCTATTCGAGCTATAGACTCATATTTTATGGAGTATAGGCGAAAGACTCAAGACTATAGAGTCCCTACTCATGAGGAACAGGAGATATGGAAACAGTTGTTCAATATATGGCAATAAAATATTAAATAAACAAATGGCAAGATGGTTCTTTGCTTAAGATTCCGTATTATTTTACTAAGGTTATACATTACCATCGGTATCGGGAGGTAATCTCTTTTTTTTGAATGTGTTAGTATAATTCAGGAGTAAAAGCGATGACAGAAGAAGAGCTACGAAAGAATCTTATTTTTTTAATAAAAAAATATGTTCAGAAAAGTCAATGGGAAGCATTTCATGATGATATATTAAAGCCTGAGGTGCCAGTGAAAGGTATTTTAGCTGACTTTAATAAAGTCAAAACAAGAACCGTTGATGAAGCGGATGGAGATTTGATACGTGATATTTACTTTTATTTTTGCTAACTAATAGTTATGCGGGGAATTAATTTTTTCAGGTTGTTTATTATGTTTGTTTTTTATGGAAGGTGAGCAGGTTGATGCATGGGGAAGGGTAAATGACTCTTGACTCGTCCCAATCCTTACCCTCCTCTATGAGGGGCATTAGAAATATATTAATTACAGATGTTATTCTATATATCACGCATTACGCTAATTCCTTCTTTTAACTTTATTCAAAACCTGTTCGCCGTTGATGATAATCCGTTCGAAGGGCGATTGAGAAAATTACCCCTAACCGGCTGCTGCAGAAGGTGCTCGGGGACGTGCCGATGACCTAATTATACTGCGACCAGACAGTGATGACCCGCTGGCACATACTGACGACGTTAATGCCCCAGAGATCTTCTGGTTCCACTGCCAGCCCAACGGCACGCCAGAGCGGATAGTGGATATCGAAGGGCAGATGCGCTGGGAAGGGGGTACAGGCCTGAGGCAAGCTGCTGCTGGAAAGCGAGACACAGCTATCAGGACATCTCAAGAAGTTGATATGCCAAAACAAATCAGTATATGAAGTAAGATATGCCTCTCATGAACTACGATTCATATAATGAAGTACTCGATTATCTCAAGGTGTTTTTCAACGAAAGAGTGGATTCATCCATTTATTTAGAAAAACTAATGACTTTGATTGAAGGATCTCGCTCTGAAAAAACGGTGATAATAAGAGCTATTTATGAAACATACATGCAGTATGTTAAACAAAATAGAGATGACATAAACGTTATTGCTGGGGAAAAAGAAATGTGGATTGATTTATTGCACCATTGGTAATAAGACTTTATTATTATGCTGGTGCCATTGGAAATGGGTATGGGAAATGTAATTTCTACTCGGAAAAACTCTCCTCACATGAATGATATCATGTTGCAGTCGGTTATATCATTAAGATCTTGTTAGGCAGTCAAAGTTAAAGCAGGGGAGTATATTTGAATTAATTTTAAATCCGATTGCCGGTGAGCTAAAATTTGATGATCTGCCTTTGGGAATTGATACTGAAGAAGGGTTTTGTAAGTGTGATTTATACCGCGAATTAGTAAAGCACAAAGCTGTAAAGAAAACCATGCCAAATCACTACCTTGCTGAGTCAGTAGCGTTTTTCGACAAAGAATTTCAAATTACTATACGCCCAGTATGCTATGGTTTTCCTTTTATGCTTCATCTTGTGGATAAAAACAGTCAATACTATAAAGCATTAAATGATTGGAACGCTCGAACTAATATTCATATGCTAAATGAATCAGTGAAAAGCTTGTCTGATTGGCTGAAAGAATCATTAAACCTGGACACGCCTGATACCACGGAAACAGACCTCATTAGGTGGAACTATGAGTGGGGGCGGGTTTCAGTCTCATATAAGACAAAGTCATTTAATCATGGGATATATATAGTTTGGAATATAACGTAGTCACTTCCAGGCAAGGTGGTTGAGATATGTTAGAAATGAAACTTGATGTTCATACTGGATTTGTAGCAATTAACAACTACCCCCTCGAGTTAAAAGATGTTGATACTTTTAAAAATTCCGCATTTTACAAGTGCTTCTCGCCATTGACAACGATAGGTCCTTTTTATTTCTCAATCGATAATATTAAATGGAAAGATCAACTTTTCATTTTGGAACTGAGGCCTTCAGTATTCTCTTTTTCTCCATTAATATTCCTCACTAGTAAGGATGGAAGTTTTTATAAAACCATGGGGGATTGGGATAAAAGGGCTAGTTTGAGTAATTTATTGGATGAGCAGCAGCGTTTGACTGCATGGGTTGAGAATGAAATAACCTCGAAGCCTAAGCTTAAAATTACCAGCCCCCCATATGGATTTCAATGGGATCATGAATGGGGAGATATTGTTGTACAGTCTAATGAAAAAAGCTTCGATTGTGGTATTTATATTGAATGGAATGTTTGACTAAATAATGTTATTAATTGATAAAACCCCTCAATTTCTTCTCGCCTTACTTGTCTATTAATAAATATAAAAGTTTAAAAAAATGAAAATAACTAATCGTCTGAAAAAGAAGACATTAGTCCTGGATGGCATTGATAATGACTTTATAGATTATGGCGCAGAAATAGCATGCCCTGAATGCGAGGGTGTAATAGTCTATTCCATCGTAAACTCATATGAGTTTGACTCGCTCTCTGAAGAGATAAAGTACTTTTTAGTTAAGAAAATGAGAGGAGTGAAGCTTGTTAGTGAGCATAAGAAATATAGCTACGATGAAAGCCAATTAGATGTTTCAAAAAACACATGTTCAAAGTGTTTAAAAGCGTTTTCTAGTGTATTAACGTATAAAGAAGTGCAGCCAGCCCGTTACCGGGTGTATCTTGTGGGGCTTTTTGAAGGTGATTTGAAACAGATCAAACTTTAAAAGTTGAGGTCTACCAATGATTGAAAATCTCATTTTTATGAAAGAAAATGACCTGCTGCAATGGGAGTGTGGTGAAAGTAACATACTGGTTAGCTTGCCATTTTTAGACTATGCAATGGTCGATTCAACACGCCAGTTAGTCTTTGCGTTAAGCGAGCCAAAGCCATTACCAACCGTTTTGACTATCTTCAATGCTCAGGGAGAAAAACTATTTTGGTGTGCACCTCCTGAAGGCGCGACTTTTTATTACTTAACATTCAACCTGTCAAAGGAAGTTGTCGTTGTCTGTAGCTATCCAGCAAAAAAGAATGGCTGGCATGATTGGTTTTATTCCTGGGATATGAAGCGTAACGTGTTGTCTCAATCGGGCCCCGCGTATTAACATCAAAAGCGCCAAAAAATGATAACAATAACCAGTGGCAAAAGAGGGACTGTATCAGCAGTTCCAACAAGCGGTAAAAAAGAGCTAAGAGGCAAAGGATGCGCACGGTTTACGTTGTCATTTTAACCTCTATCAAACTATTCGAAGAGATTGATGCAGCGATATCCGCTCATGTTGAGTGGCTAAAAAAGGGTATTCAGAGGGATATTCCTGGCTTTCGGAATACTGATCCCAAGAACCGGTGTAGTCATCCTCGGTAAATGCGAGAGTCTTGCCTCCCTGGAAGAGCGCTTGCGCGAGGATCCTTTTCAGGCGTTAAAACTTGCGACTGCCGAAATCATTCCCTTTGAACCCAGTATGAAGGCAGAACTTTTAGACAATGTGTTTTAACGCCGCAATAAAAAAATCCACGCCAGGGCGTGGATTTTTTTGACTAAAGACGAATCAGACGTTAAACAGGAAGTTCATTACGTCGCCATCTTTAACGATATAATCTTTCCCTTCTGCACGCATCTTGCCTGCTTCCTTCGCGCCTTGTTCACCCTTGTAGGTGATGAAGTCTTCAAACGCGATAGTCTGTGCACGAATAAAGCCTTTCTCGAAGTCGGTGTGGATCTTACCGGCCGCCTGAGGCGCAGTTGCACCCACAGGGATGGTCCACGCACGCACTTCCTTCACGCCTGCGGTGAAGTAGGTCTGCAGGTTCAGCAGCTCATAGCCCGCGCGGATCACGCGGTTCAGGCCCGGCTCTTCCAGACCCAGCTCGGCCATGAACTCTTCACGGTCGGCATCGTCCAGCTCGGCGATATCAGATTCAACGGCAGCGCACACGGCAACAACCACGGAACCTTCAGCCGCCGCGATTTCACGCACTTTGTCGAGGTACGGGTTGTTCTCGAAACCGTCTTCGTTAACGTTGGCGATGTACATGGTTGGCTTCAGGGTCAGGAAGCTCAGGTATTTGATCGCCGCTTTGTCTTCTTCAGTCAGGTTTTTCAGCGCGCGCAGCATGCCCGCGTTTTCCAGCTGTGGCAGACATTTTTCCAGCGCAGCCAGCTCCGCTTTCGCGTCTTTATCGCCGCCTTTGGCTTTCTTCTGCACGCGGTGAATGGCGCGTTCGCAGGTGTCGAGGTCAGAAAGCGCCAGCTCGGTATTGATAACGTCGATGTCGTCGGCCGGATCCACTTTGTTGTTAACGTGGATGATGTTGTCGTTTTCGAAGCAGCGCACAACGTGACCGATCGCTTCGGTTTCACGAATGTTGGTCAGGAACTGGTTGCCCAGACCTTCACCTTTGGATGCGCCTTTTACCAGGCCCGCGATGTCCACGAACTCCATGGTGGTCGGCAGGATGCGCTGCGGCTTCACGATTTCCGCAAGCTGGTCCAGACGCGGGTCGGGCATTGGTACAACGCCGGTGTTCGGTTCAATGGTACAGAACGGGAAGTTCGCCGCTTCGATACCCGCTTTGGTAAGCGCGTTAAACAGGGTGGATTTGCCCACGTTTGGCAGACCGACGATACCGCATTTGAATCCCATTTCTAAATCACCTTAATATCTTGATAATCAATCCGTTAGTGATAACCGATTGAAGAAAAGTAAATAACTACGCCTATTATACACGTAACCCGCACAGCGCGCGGTAAAAAAGCCGCAGGAGGCCGACTATTGCGCTTTAAATGCGTGTAGTCGGTTTGTGGCTTTCGTTAAGCCGTCCTGTATCCAAATCTCGGTGCAACGCGCCGCTTCGTCCACCGCTTCGTCTATGAGCTTCTGCTCAGAAACCGGGGGCTTACCCAACACAAAGCCGACAACTTTGTTTTTATCGCCCGGATGGCCAATTCCGACGCGCAAACGGTGGAAATTGGGGTTATTACCCAGCTTGCTGATAATGTCTTTCAGCCCATTGTGGCCACCGTGACCACCGCCCAGCTTAAACTTTGCCACGCCTGGCGGAAGATCCAGTTCGTCGTGGGCTACCAGAATCTCATCCGGATTGATGCGATAGAACGTTGCCATGGCGGCCACGGCTTTGCCGCTCAGATTCATAAAGGTGGTTGGCACCAGCAGCCGCACGTCAGCCCCCGCAAGGTTGATGCGCGAGGTATACCCGTAAAACTTCGGTTCTTCACGCAGGGGAGCGCGCAAACGCTCTGCCAGCAGATCGACATACCAGGCACCGGCATTATGGCGGGTTGCCGCGTACTCTGCGCCCGGGTTGGCGAGGCCGACAATCAGTTTAATCGTCACGTTTTACTTCCTAATGGGTTCCAGATCTGGCGCGTAGTTTACTGTCTGGCGCGCCGCTTGACAAAATTCTGGCTGCCGCATCTTGAAATGCGAATAATTACTTATCTGAACAATTAGAATTTCAAGCTGTTCAATACCTTATTTGTAAATTTTTGTCGGGCAGTTATCTGTAAATGTGATCATTCACGCAACTCATATAAGAGCTGTTGTCTATACTTTACACACAAGGAGAAGGGGCTTTTCCCCTGACAACCCAAAGTTCCGGAGGTGACATATGAAACGCAAAAACGCTTCAATGCTCGGTAACGTGCTAATGGGGTTGGGACTGTTCGTGATGGTCGCCGGTGTCGGTTATTCAATTTTAAACCAACTACCGCAGCTTGACCTCCCACAATACTTTGCGCATGGCGCGGTGCTGAGCATCTTCCTCGGTGCGGTATTGTGGCTCGCCGGGGCGCGCGTGAGCGGACATGAGGAAGTATGCGATAAATACTGGTGGGTGCGCCATTACGATAAACGATGCCGCCGCGACCAGCATAAGCACGGCTAGTGCCCAATAAAGAACACCGAAACGACTCCATCTGGGGTCGTTTTTTTTTGCATGACGCATTGACCCTCACGTAACGTAAGGCTTCAGAGTAGCGACACTGGCAGAACAAAAGGAGCCGTTATGTTGATTCAGGTGGGTGAACTGGCGAAACGCGCCGGGATCACCGTGCGGACATTGCATCACTATGAGCAAACAGGGTTGCTGTTGCCTTCTGCCAGAAGCGCGGCAGGCTATCGGCTTTATAACCTGGCGGACGTGCAGCGTCTGCATATGATCCAGACGCTGGCGAAAGCGGGTCTGGAGCTTGCCGAAATAAGGGAGTTTCTGGAACAGGGATCGCTGTCGTTAACCGAGCTACTCGATGGACAAATCACCCTGCTGGACAAGCAGCTGCGCAGCATCCATACGCTGCGCGACCGGCTGGTGGAATTGCGTACCGGGCTTAACGACGATGCGACGCCGGATCTGGAATCCTGGCTACAGACTCTGGAGTTAATGAATATGTACGATCGCTGGTTTAGCAAAGAAGAATTGCAGCAGCTGCCGTTTGCGGTGGAGAAAGAGGCGCTGGCGGATATCTGGTCCGGTCTGGTCAAGGAGGCCAAAAAAATGCTGGAACAACACGTCGACGTCAGGGATCCGCAGGCGATTGATTTGGCGTCGCGCTGGATGGAGCGCCTGGAGAAGGATACCGCAGGCAGGCCGGAATTCCTGACCCGGCTCAACGAAATGCACAGCGTTGAGCCGCAGATGCAGGAGCAAACCGGCATCACGCCGGAGATGACTGATTACATCACGCGGGCGTTTGCCGAATCAAAGCTCAGCATCTGGGAGAAGTATCTCTCTGCTGAGGAGATGGCTTTTACCCGGGCGCATTACTTTGACCGCATGATGGAGTGGCCGCCGCTGGTGGCGAAGCTGCACAGGGCGCAGCGCGAACGGCTCGATCCCGCATCGGACGGTGCGCAAAAGCTGGCAGAAACCTGGCTGGCGCTGTTCCAGTCATACGCAGGAACAAACCCGGAGACGCAGCAAAAGTTTCGTATCGCCATGCAGCAGGAGCCGCATCTGATGAAAGGAACGTGGATGACGCCTGCCGTGCTTGAATGGCTCCAGCAGGCGATAGGGGTGATGATGCAGAGACGCTTCTCCGCATCACGTGACTCACAGATCCGCTAATGCGGCTTCCCGGTTAGGGTAGAAGGACAACCGGCCAGGGATCGGCTGGATGCCCGCGCGCGCCATGGTGCGCAGCGGCTGAAATTCAAGATTGCTTATCCGCAGCTCGCAGCCTTCCGGCAGACGCGCAACAAAGCGCTGGAAGGCATCCAGACCGCCCGCATCCAGTACCGGGACGGCATCCCACTTCAGCACCACAATCCGTTTACCCGCGATGCGGGATTCCAGGTCGCTGAACAACCCTTCCGCGGCAGCAAAGAACAGGGGGCCGATCACGCGCAGCACCAGCACATCGTCAGGCACCTCAGCGTTAACCGGCGAGTGACGCGTCATCTGCGCAATACGGCGCATAAACAGCAGCGAGGCCAGCACAATGCCGACGCTGATGGCGATAACCATATCGAACAGCACGGTCAGCGACATGCAGATTAGCATCACGATGATGTCGTCTTTCGGCGCGCGACGCAGCAGGTTAACCACCTTATGCGCCTCGCTCATGTTCCAGGCCACCATCAGCAGCAGGGCGGCCATGGCGGAGAGCGGAAGCCACGAAAGCAGCGGGGCAAGGATCAGCAGCGCCATAATCACCAGCAGGGAGTGAATGACCGCAGATACCGGGGAGGTTGCCCCCGCGCGCACGTTCGCGGCGGAGCGGGCAATCGCCGCCGTAGCCGTTATTCCGCCGAAGAAGGGTGCGACGATATTGCCTAAGCCCTGGCCGACCAGCTCACCGTTGGCTTTATGTTTGGTGCCGGTCATGCCGTCCAGCACCACGGCGCAGAGCAGGGATTCTATGGCCCCCAGCATCGCCATGGAGAACGCGGCGGGCAGCAGGGCGCGAAGGGAATCCCAGCTTAAGGTGAAGCTGGAGCCGGGCATATTCCACGGCAGCACCAGCTGCGGCAGCAGTTGCGGGATCCCGTTGCCCTGTGAGCCGTCCGCCAGAACGTAGTGGAACTGGGAACCAATGGTGGCGACCTGTCCGCCGAGCAGGTTGACGATGCCCATCACCGCGCAGCCCAGCAGCAGGGCGGGCAGGTGACCCGGAAGACGAATGCCCAGGCGAGGCCAGACGATCAGCGTGCCAAGGGTCACGACGCCGATAGCCGCGTCGCCCAGGTTGGCCGTCGGCAGCGCCATAAACAGCGCGCTCACTTTCTGCAAATAGTGCTCCGGAACGTGCGCCATCTCCAGGCCGAGGAAGTCCTTGATCTGCATGGTCCCGATGGTAATACCAATACCCGAGGTGAACCCCAGCGTCACGGAAAGGGGAATATATTCAATCAGCCGTCCAAAGCGGGCCAGACCGAACAGAATTAAAAAGACGCCGGACATCAGGGTGGCAACCAGCAGGCCTGCCAGACCAAACTGTTGGGAAACCGGATAGAGGATCACTACAAAGGCGGCGGTCGGGCCGGAAACGCTGAAGCGGGACCCGCCCGTCAGCGCAATTACAATCCCGGCAACCGCCGACGTGTAAAGGCCGTACTGCGGCGCGACGCCGCTGCCAATCGCCAGCGCCATCGCCAGCGGGATGGCAATGATCCCGACGGTGATACCGGCAATCAGGTCACGGACAAAGCGTGACGAGGTGTATTTCTCTTTCCAGCAGGCGTCGATGAGGGCGCGAAAGGGCAGAACATGTGAGGAGGTTACGTTTTTCACAATTATCTATCATCCGTGTGCGCATCATCTGTCATATAAATGGCAGGTGAAGGAGGCATTAATCATTGCTCGTCATACTTCGCGCTGCAGATGCGTTGGCTGCGCTCATTCATCCCGGTCACTTACTTTAAGTAAGCTCCGGGGATTCATTCACTTGCCGCCTTCCTGCAACACGAATTATTTAGAGCATTAATACATAACAGAAACAAAAAAACCCGCCGCAGCGGGTTTTTTTGCCGTGTTCGATTAGTGTTCGAACATTGCTGAGATGGATTCTTCGTTGCTGATACGACGAATCGCTTCGGCCAGCATCCCGGACAGGGTCAACGTACGCACGTTTGGCAGTGCCTTGATCTCGTCGCTCAGAGGGATGGTATCGCAAACCACAACTTCGTCGATAACGGAGTTGCGGAGATTATTCACCGCATTACCGGAGAAGATCGGGTGAGTTGCGTAAGCGAATACGCGTTTTGCACCACGCTCTTTCAGCGCTTCTGCTGCTTTACACAGCGTACCGCCGGTGTCGATCATGTCGTCAACCAGCACGCAGTCGCGGCCAGCCACGTCACCGATGATGTGCATCACCTGAGAAACGTTAGCGCGCGGACGGCGTTTGTCGATGATCGCCATGTCGGTATCGTTCAGCAGCTTCGCGATAGCACGAGCACGTACCACGCCGCCGATATCCGGAGAAACCACAATTGGGTTGTCCAGGTTCAGCTGAAGCATGTCTTCCAGCAGGATTGGGCTGCCGAATACGTTATCAACCGGAACGTCGAAGAAGCCCTGAATCTGCTCTGCGTGCAGGTCAACCGTCAGTACGCGGTCAACGCCGACGCTGGACAGGAAGTCAGCGACAACTTTAGCGGTGATTGGCACACGCGCGGAACGGACGCGACGGTCCTGGCGGGCATAACCAAAGTAAGGAATAACAGCAGTGATACGGCCTGCAGAAGCACGACGCAGGGCGTCGACCATAACAACCAGTTCCATCAGGTTGTCATTCGTTGGAGCACAGGTGGACTGGATGATGAAAATATCACCACCGCGTACATTTTCGTTAATTTGTACGCTGACTTCGCCGTCGCTAAAGCGACCTACAGCGGCGTCGCCGAGGGAAGTGTACAGGCGGTTGGCAATACGTTGTGCTAGTTCCGGGGTGGCGTTACCAGCAAAAAGCTTCATATCAGGCACGAGAAGAACCTCAGGCATGCGTCCAGTGGTGGATAGCGTCCGCCGCAAACTGCGGGGCCTAAGCGAATGCTATCCAGGCGGTGTATTAAAGAGCGCGATGCAACGTCTGGAACAGGGTGACGTTGTCACCGAAACTCAGTCTGCGCCAGAATGGCCTGCTGTAGGGGGGAGGTGTTCATCCCGCGCGCTACAAAACCATGCAGCCAAACCGGCGCTTGCTCAAGCACCTGACGGGCGGCGGACTCGGTGTCAAATTCAGCAAAGACACAGGCCCCTGTACCGGTCAGGCGCGACGGCGCGTATTCTAACAGCCAGGAAAGCACCGCATCAACCTCGCGAAAACGTTTTCTTGCGATATCCTCGCAATCGTTGCTGAATTCACAATTTAATAACGTTTCTATTGACCGTACCGGGGTATTTCTTTTCAGGTCAGGATCTTTAAAGATGACCGGGGTAGGAATACTCACTCCGGGATGCACAATCAGATACCATTTTTCCGGCGGGTCGACCGGCGTCAGAATTTCACCCACGCCTTCGGCAAACGCCGCGTGGCCGCGCACAAACACCGGTACATCCGCGCCCAGCGTCAACCCTAATGCTGCCAGCTCGTCTGTGGAAAGATCGCAGCCCCACAGGTGATTAAGGGCCACCAGCACGGTCGCGGCATTTGACGAACCGCCGCCGAGACCACCCCCCATCGGCAGGCGTTTCTCGATACGGATACCCGCCCCGCTTCCCGCGGGCAGACGACCCGACGCCGACGCTGCTTTCATCAGCAGGCGCGCGGCGCGTACGATGAGGTTATCGTCATGCTCCACACCGTCGACGGGAGTCAGCAGGCAAATCTGACCGTCATGACGCGGCTCGATAAAGATCGTGTCGCCGTAATCGACAAACTGAAACAGCGTTTGCAGCGTGTGATAGCCGTCAGCGCGCTGCCCGGTGATATAGAGAAACAGGTTCAGTTTTGCGGGAGAGGGCCAGCGGGTCATCATTTAACGATCCAGTTGTCCATCTTCAGCTTGATGCGCTGGCTACCCTGCGTCAGCTCCATATTGGACGGCAGCGACGGCTGAGTCTTGCTGTCATAGGCGCTGTAAACCACTTTCCAGGTTTTACCGTTCTGGGTGTAGTTCACCTGGCTCAGACGGTATTGTTCGTCAAGCTTATAGTCGGTTGCATCACCCGGCAGGCCGAGGATCCACTGGCGCAGGCTGTTGAGCGGGATCGGCATCCCGGTTAGCTTGCCAATCATCTCTTCGGCATCGGTCGCGGTATAGTGCTGGCCTTTGTTATCGGTGATCTGCGCTTCGCCCGGTTTCGCGATAAGCTCCAGCTCGGTGCTGCCCAGCGGGTTCAGCAGCAGCAGGCGATAGTTGTCCTGGCCCGTCTGCTGCCAGAAGAAGCGAGCATAAACTTTTTGCTCGTCAGAGAGATAGGCAAACGCGCCGCGGGTCTGGTACTGGCTTAATTTCAGCACGTCCTGCTGGTGCTGACGCCACTGCGGTGAGTCAGGGCTTTTGCCCGGGCCTTTCGGCTGATGAACGGAACAGGCGGTCAGTACGAGGGCCGCCAAAGGCAGCAGGCGAATCATTCGGGTCATAATGATGACAAATCCTTGAGATACGTTGCAGTTATAAGTGTTAATGCTAGCGTTGAAGGGGGGCACCGTCTACGTTCAAATTATCTCAAAGCGCTATGTAACCTATTACTCCGAAAGGGTGCAGTCTCTTTTATTGATCTCGCGCATCCTGTATGATGCGTCCTGCTAACCTTATTAACGCTGGTACTACTCCCGCTCAACATGACCCTATTAGCACTCGGCATTAACCACAAAACGGCCCCGGTTTCGCTGCGAGAACGCGTTACGTTTTCGCCGGATACGCTCGACCTGGCGCTGGACAGCCTGCTCGCACAGCCGATGGTGCAGGGTGGCGTGGTGCTGTCGACGTGCAACCGTACCGAGCTTTACTTGAGCGTAGAGGAGCAGGACAACCTGCACGACGCGCTGATCCGCTGGCTCTGCGATTACCACAACCTCAACGAGGAAGAGCTGCGCAACAGCCTGTACTGGCATCAGGATAACGATGCGGTCAGCCATCTTATGCGCGTCGCGAGCGGTCTGGATTCGCTGGTGCTCGGCGAGCCGCAGATCCTCGGCCAGGTGAAAAAAGCCTTTGCGGATTCCCAGAAAGGGCATCTGAAAGCCAGCGAACTGGAGCGTATGTTCCAGAAGTCGTTCTCCGTGGCCAAGCGTGTGCGAACCGAAACCGACATTGGTGCCAGTGCGGTTTCGGTTGCCTTCGCGGCCTGTACGCTCGCCCGTCAAATCTTTGAGTCGCTGTCGACCGTCACGGTGCTGCTGGTGGGGGCTGGTGAAACCATCGAGCTGGTGGCGCGCCATCTTCGCGAACACAAAGTGAAGAAGATGATCATCGCCAACCGTACCCGCGAGCGTGCGCAGGCGCTGGCAGATGAAGTGGGCGCTGAGGTGATTGCCCTGAGCGACATTGATGAACGCCTGAAAGAGGCGGACATTATTATCAGCTCTACCGCCAGCCCGCTGCCGATTATCGGCAAAGGGATGGTCGAACGTGCCCTGAAGTCTCGCCGAAATCAGCCGATGCTGCTGGTGGATATCGCCGTTCCGCGCGATGTTGAACCGGAAGTGGGCAAGCTCGCGAACGCCTACCTTTACAGCGTTGACGACCTGCAAAGCATCATTTCGCACAACCTTGCCCAGCGTAAAGCGGCGGCGATGCAGGCGGAAACCATCGTTGAGCAGGAAACCAGCGAATTTATGGCCTGGCTGCGCGCGCAAAGCGTCAGCGAGACCATCCGCGAGTACCGCGGTCAGGCGGAGCAGGTGCGTGATGACCTGACGGCCAAAGCGCTCGCGGCGCTTGAACAGGGCGGCGATGCGCAGGCAATTATGCAGGATCTGGCCTGGAAGCTGACCAACCGCCTGATCCATGCTCCAACCAAATCTCTTCAGCAGGCTGCCCGTGACGGGGATGATGAACGCCTGACTATTCTGCGCAACAGCCTCGGGCTGGAATAGCGCCCTATACCCATTTTCTATGACAAGGTGCATTTACGCCTATGAAGCCTTCTATCGTCGCTAAACTGGAAGCTCTGCACGAGCGCCATGAAGAAGTACAGGCGCTGCTCGGCGATGCCGGGACCATTGCCGACCAGGAACGTTTTCGCGCGCTGTCGCGTGAATACGCGCAGTTAAGTGATGTTTCAAAATGCTTTACCGACTGGCAACAGGTTCAGGAAGATATCGAAACCGCGCAGATGATGCTCGACGATCCTGAAATGCGCGAGATGGCGCAGGAAGAGCTGCAGGATGCCAAAGCGCGTTCAGAGGAGATGGAGCAGCAGCTTCAGGTGCTTCTGCTGCCGAAAGATCCGGATGACGAACGTAACGCCTTCGTGGAGGTGCGCGCCGGTACCGGCGGCGACGAAGCCGCGCTGTTTGCCGGGGATCTGTTCCGTATGTACAGCCGTTATGCAGAGTCCCGCCGCTGGCGCGTGGAGATCATGAGCGCCAATGAAGGCGAGCACGGCGGCTATAAAGAGGTGATCGCCAAGATCAGCGGTGACGGCGTCTATGGCCGACTGAAGTTTGAATCCGGCGGCCATCGCGTGCAGCGCGTGCCGGCCACCGAGTCGCAGGGGCGTATCCACACCTCAGCCTGTACGGTGGCGGTGATGCCTGAGCTGCCGGAAGCGGAACTGCCGGATATCAACCCGGCGGACCTGCGTATCGACACCTTCCGCTCCTCCGGGGCAGGTGGTCAGCACGTTAACACCACCGATTCCGCCATCCGTATTACCCACCTGCCAACCGGCATTGTGGTGGAGTGTCAGGACGAACGTTCCCAGCACAAAAACAAAGCCAAGGCGCTGTCGGTGCTGGGCGCGCGCATTCACGCGGCGGAAATGGCCAAACGCCAGCAGGCGGAAGCCTCTACCCGCCGCAACCTGCTGGGCAGCGGCGACCGCAGCGATCGTAACCGCACCTATAACTTCCCTCAGGGCCGCGTGACCGACCACCGTATCAACCTGACGCTCTACCGTCTGGATGAGGCGATGGAAGGCAAGCTCGATATGCTGATTGAGCCTATCGTGCAGGAATACCAGGCCGACCAGCTGGCGGCGCTGTCCGAGCAGGATTAATGGATTTTCAACGCTGGCTACGCCATGCCGCCAGTGCGCTTTCTGCGGGTGAAAGCCCGAAGCGCGACGCCGAAATACTGCTGGAATACGTCACGGGCAAAGCCCGGACGTACCTGCTGGCGTTCGGTGAAACCATCCTGACCGCTGAACAGCTTTCGCAGCTGGAGTCGCTGCTTGCCCGCCGCAAAGCCGGCGAGCCGGTGGCGCATCTGGTAGGCGAACGCGAGTTCTGGTCACTTCCGCTGTACGTCTCAGCGGCCACGCTGATCCCGCGCCCGGACACCGAGTGTCTGGTGGAGCAGGCGCTGGCGCGATTGCCGGCGCAGCCGTGCCGGATCCTCGATCTCGGAACGGGCACCGGCGCCATTGCGCTGGCGCTTGCCAGCGAGCGGCCGGACTGCACCGTGACGGCAGTGGACGTGATGCCTGATGCGGTCACTCTCGCGCAGCGCAACGTTGAGCGTCTGGGGCTTAGCAATGTTTCCGTTCTGCAAAGCAGCTGGTTTACCGCCCTTGAAGACCGCCTGTTCGACATGATTGTCAGCAATCCTCCCTACATTGACGAAAATGACCCGCATCTGGCGCAGGGCGACGTACGCTTTGAACCGCTGACGGCGCTGGTAGCCGCTAATCAGGGGCTTGCGGATCTCGATCACATTGTGACAACGTCACGGCAACATCTGCTTCCCGATGGCTGGCTGCTGGTGGAACATGGCTGGACGCAGGGGGAGGCGGTGCGGGCGCTGTTTACGCGTGCCGGCTATCGCATGGTGGAAACCTGTCGGGATTACGGCGGCAACGAGCGCCTGACGCTGGGGCAGCGGTCATGAGCCTGTTTACGCTGCTGATCTCCGTTCACCTGATTGCCGTTGCCCTGACCATCGGCTTTTTCATTGTCCGCTACTGGTGGCGCTACAGTAATAATCCACTGATTAACGCCCGCTGGGTGCGCATCGCTCCGCACTGTATCGACACGGTGCTGTTTCTTTCCGGCGCCGGGTTAATGTGGAAGACCGGCTATCTGCCATTTACTGATAAAGGCGCATGGCTGACTGAAAAGCTGTTTGGCGTTATCATCTACATCGTTTTGGGTTTTATCGCGCTTGGGCGTCATCGTCCGCGCAGCCAGCAGACGGGTTTTATCGCCTTTCTGCTGGGTCTGGTGGTGCTGTACATCATCATTAAACTCGCCACCACAAGAATACCGTTACTGGGGTAAGTCATGAGGTCCTTAGCCGATTTCGAATTTAATAAAGCGCCGCTTTGCGATGGTATGATCCTGATTTCAGAGATGATCCGCGACGATTTTACGTCACAGTACGTTTACGCTGAACTGGAAAATCTGGTTAGCCTGGCGCGCGAGGAGATCAGTCAGGCACGTCCGCAGGACTGGCAACTGGAGAAGCTGATTGAGCTTTTCTACGGCGAATGGGGTTTCTGCGACACGCGCGGCGTGTACCGCCTGTCTGACGCACTGTGGCTGGACCAGGTGTTGAAAAATCGTCAGGGCAGCGCCGTCGCGCTGGGCGCCATTTTACTGTGGGTTGCGCACCGGCTGGATATTCCGCTGGTGCCGGTCATCTTCCCGACGCAGATGATCCTGCGCGCGGAGTGGCTGGACGGTGAGATGTGGTTAATCAATCCGTTTAACGGCGACACGCTGGATGAACACACGCTTGACGTCTGGCTGAAGGGCAACATCAGCCCGATAGCCGAACTGTTCAATGAAGATCTTGATGAAGCCGATAACGCTGAGGTTATCCGCAAGCTGCTGGATACGCTGAAGTCTGCGCTGATGGAAGAGCGTCAGATGGAGCTGGCGCTGCGCGCAAGCGAAGTGCTGCTGCAGTTTAATCCGGAAGATCCGTACGAAATCCGCGACCGCGGCCTGATTTACGCGCAGCTCGACTGCGAGCACGTGGCGCTGAACGATTTGAATTATTTCGTCGAGCAATGTCCGGAAGATCCGATTAGCGAAATGATTCGCGCGCAGATCAACGCGATCGCGCATAAACACATTACACTGCATTAAATTTAATTCCGATTCACACCTGAATAAGGCGATCCTATGAAACAAAAAGTGGTTAGCATTGGTGATATCAACGTGGCAAACGACCTGCCGTTCGTGCTGTTTGGCGGTATGAACGTGCTGGAGTCCCGCGATCTCGCTATGCGCATCTGCGAACACTACGTGACCGTGACCCAAAAGCTGGGCATCCCGTACGTGTTTAAAGCCTCTTTTGACAAAGCCAACCGCTCCTCCATTCACTCCTACCGTGGCCCGGGCCTCGAAGAGGGGATGAAGATTTTCCAGGAGCTGAAACAGACGTTTGGCGTGAAGGTGATCACCGACGTGCACGAAGCGTCTCAGGCGCAGCCTGTGGCTGACGTAGTAGACGTGATCCAGCTTCCGGCGTTCCTGGCTCGCCAGACCGATCTGGTTGAAGCCATGGCGAAAACCGGTGCCGTGATTAACGTGAAAAAACCGCAGTTCGTGAGCCCAGGCCAGATGGGTAACATCGTCGATAAGTTTATCGAAGGCGGTAATGACCAGGTGATCCTGTGCGACCGTGGTTCAAACTTCGGTTATGACAACCTGGTTGTGGATATGCTGGGCTTCAGCGTGATGAAGAACGTCTCTAACCAGTCTCCGGTGATTTTTGACGTTACGCACTCCCTCCAGTGCCGCGATCCGTTTGGCGCAGCGTCCGGCGGCCGTCGCGCTCAGGTTACCGAGCTGGCGCGTGCCGGGATGGCAACGGGCCTGGCGGGCCTGTTCATTGAAGCGCACCCGGATCCGGCTAACGCGAAATGCGACGGTCCATCCGCGCTGCCGCTGGACAAGCTGGAGCCGTTCCTCAAGCAGATCAAGGCAATTGACGATCTGGTGAAGAGCTTCGACGAGCTGGATACCAGCAACTAATAAAAAAACCCGCTTCGGCGGGTTTTTTGTTCTCCCTCTCCCCGTGGGAGAGGGTTGGGGTGAGGGCATCAGCTCGCACCAGATAAAACTATGCAAATATCGTCATCAGATACGCAATAAACAGCGCCATATGCGCCGCGCCGTTCAGCACGTTGGTGCGTCCGGTTGAGAAGGAGATCTGGCACAGCAGCAGCGACGCCACCATCACAATCATCTCCGGCGCGCCCAGCGCAAACTGCAATTCATTCCCGGTCATAAAGGCAATCAGCGTTACCACCGGAACGGTGAGGGAGATGGTGGCCAGCACGGAGCCGAAGAACAGATTCATCGCACGCTGCACCTGATTATTGAGCACCGCCTTCAGCGCACCCAGGCCTTCCGGAGACAGGATCAGCAGCGCGACAAGGAAACCGGTAAAGGCAACAGGCGCATTCAGTTCAGTTAACAGCGCCTCAAGCGGATTCGCATTCATCTTGGTAACCGCAATAACGGCAATCAGATGCACGATCAGCCAAACCGTGTGCCACGCGCTGCTGTGGGCCGAAGGCTTACCGTGATGCGGGTCATCGTCATCGCCGTCGTCTTCATGCTCGTAGACAAACAGGCTCTGGTGCGTTTTGGTCTGAATCAACAGGAACACGCCGTACATTGCCGCGGAAATCAGCGCCACCAGCAGCGCCTGGCCGGTCGTGAAGTTTGCGCCCGGCAGCGCCATCGGGAAGACAAGCACGATAATCGCCAGCGGGAACAGGGCGATCAGATACTGCTTAATGCCAAACAGATTCATGTACTGGGTGGCAAATTTACGGCCACCTAATAAAAGAGAGAAACCGACCAGACCGCCGGTCACAATCATAATGATGGAGTAGAGCGTATCGCGCATCAGCGTTGGCGCGGCGTCGCCGGTAGCCATTAATGCGGAAATTAGGCTGACTTCAAGAATAACAACCGAAAGGCTTAAAATTAATGAGCCGTACGGCTCTCCAAGACGGTGGGCTAAAACATCCGCATGGCGCACCACGCTAAATGCACTGGTCAGAATTCCCACGAGAGCCAGAATATTGATCCCCACAACCACTGGCAATGACTGACTGCTTCCCCAGAAGAGCAGCACAGCCAGTGCCAGAACCGGGAAAATGAGAGACGTCTCCTTGTGGCGGGTTTTTACCGCCTCGTGTGTTGCTGTCATGTGTTTCTCCATCAGTGCAGGTGCTTGTAATTATAGATAGATTTTGAGGCCATTAAATTAACAGAAATTGGTTAACTACCCTTTAATTTTTACTTAATTTTACCCTTTGTTAAGATTTTTATGGTTGAAGCTTATAATGTTCTATCTGTGAGAAATAGTCATTAAATAACAATAAACTATGATTCAACGATGTTCATTTTTCATCGCCGGGTGGCACCCTGACGTATCGTCGTCCACACTTATCTCTTTAGCCAAAAGAGAGGTTAACGATGCCATACAAATCGAAAAGCGAATTACCGGATAACGTGCAAAACGTGTTGCCTGCTCACGCGCAGGATATCTACAAAGAAGCGTTTAACAGCGCCTGGGATCAGTACAAAGATAAAGAAGATCGCCGGGACGATGCCAGCCGTGAAGAGACGGCGCACAAGGTCGCCTGGGCCGCCGTAAAAAATGACTACGAGAAAGGGGACGATGACAAATGGCATAAAAAGAAATAGCCGCTGAATAATACGCCACCTTCATTTTGACATTTCAGGCGGTTGAGCTACCGCTGTGTTGCATCTGGCCCGCGAATTGCTTATCGTTGCTCACCTGCTGTTAAAATGAACAGCATACAAGGCCGGGAAGGCGAATTACAGATGTCGCAGGGAAGCATGCAGTGGCGGAGGTGGAATGTGTTAACGCGTGATTTCCTGATGAAGGCAGATTGTAAGACGGCATTTGGCGCTATTGAGGAATCGCTTCTCTGGTCGGCTGAACAGCGTGCGGCGTCGCTTGCGGCAACGCTTGCCTGCCGCCCGGATGATGGCCCGGTGTGGATTTTTGGTTACGGCTCGCTGATGTGGAACCCGGCGCTCGAGTACGTCGAATCGGCAACCGGAACGCTGCCCGGCTGGCACCGCGCATTCTGCCTGCGCCTCACCGCCGGGCGCGGCAGCGCCTGCCGGCCGGGCCGCATGCTTGCACTGAAAGAGGGCGGGCGCACCACGGGCGTAGCATACCGTCTTCCGGACGCCACGCTGGAAGAGGAGCTGACGCTGCTGTGGAAGCGCGAAATGATTACCGGCTGCTATATGCCCAGCTGGTGCAGGCTGGAGCTGGACGACGGGCGCAGCGTAAGCGCGCTGGTGTTCATTATGGATCCGCGCCACCCGCTGTATGAAGCCGATACCCGAACCCAGGTGATTGCTCCGCTGATTGCCGCCGCCAGCGGACCGCTGGGCACCAACGCGCAGTACCTGTTCTCGCTCGATCAGGAGCTGACGCGGCTCGGCATGAAGGACGACTGTCTGAACGAGCTGGTGGTGAAGGTGAAAGCGCTGCTGGAAGGCAACCCGCCCGGCGCGACGCTGAGGCCAGGTTTTGCATGAATTAACGCCCGGTTGACCGGGCGTTTTTCATTATGCCGCCACGTAGCTCACGGAGTGCTCGAGCGACTGGCTGTGGCTGTCGATCAGAACATCCCAGGTGCCGGTATAGGGCACCGTCAGCCATGCGTTATCATCCTGCACGGTGAGGATATCCGCCCCTGACTGCGCGTGCGCTTTCGAACTCATCAGGTGGATGCGGCAACGCTCTGAGCAACGAACCACTACCGTATCCCCGCCAAACAGCTTCAAGCTTGTTTTAACCAGTGCCATTTTATTACCCCGTCTTTTTTGCCCATCCCGAGCGTGATGTTGTTCACAATTTACTCACTGCATAACACCAAAGGAGGAGGGGCGGGATGCTGATTTTGATCAAAAAAGGGCGTAACGATTAAACAAAAATGACAAAATACCTGAAACCATTCAGCCGGCGCGCGTTTTCCCTGGCCTGCGCGCGCCTGGAGAAAATTATATGCGGAAATGTCCGGCGGTCTCAGCAAGGTCGCCCGCCTGGCTTTGCAGCGCGCTGGCCGCAGCGGCAGACTGCACAACGAGTTCAGCGTTCTGCTGCACCATCCGATCCAGATGGCTAACCGCGTGGTTAATCTCGTGGATCCCTTTCATCTGCTCGCGGGTGGCAATCGATATTTCGCGCATGATGCCCGACACGCTCCCGACGCTGGAGCGGATCTCATCCATGCTGTCTCCCGCAAGGTGCACGTACCGGGAGCCGGTCGCGACGCTTTCGGTGGTAGAGTCGATGAGGGATTTGATCTCTTTCGCCGCCTGAGCGCTGCGGCTGGCCAGATTACGCACTTCGCCCGCGACGACCGCGAACCCGCGGCCTTGCTCTCCGGCACGTGCGGCTTCCACCGAGGCGTTCAGCGCCAGGATATTGGTCTGGAAGGCAATGCCGTCAATGACGCTGGTGATATCACCAATTTTTGCGGAAGCAACCTCGATGGACTGCATGGTGCTGATGGCCTGAGCGACGACGTCGCCGCCGCGCGCCGCCGCGGCCGAGGCCTTGCTCGCCTGCTCGTTCGCCTCTGCTGCCGACTCGTTTGACTGCGTGACGGAGGCGGTTATCTCCTCTACGGCGCTGGCCGTTTCCCGCAGGCTGGAGGCGGCCTGCTCGGTTCGTCCGGAAAGATCCTGATTGCCCGCCGCAATCTCCCGCGCGGCGTTTTTCACTGAGGCGCTGGCCTCACGCAGCTGGACCATCACCACGGAGAGCTTATCGCTGAAGGCGTTAAAGGCCTGAGCGATTTGCGCCACCTCGTCGTCTCCCTTATCCGGCAGGCGCTGTGACAGATCGTTAGTACCGTTGGCGATGTTGTTCATCGCATCGCGGATATCAGACAGTCGTTTGAGCAGGCGGGCGATCAGGACATGCACGATGGCGCCGCTCAGCAGGGCGAGGATCGCCAGCGACAGCGCTGAGGCTTTAAGCAGGGAGCGCATTCCGGAGGTGGCATCCGCGTTATCGAGCGCGACAACAAGCAGCCAGCGGGTGCCCGGTACGGCGGTCGCGACGAACGTTTTATCGCTACCGTCAAACGTCCCGTCAACCAGGTTACCGCTTTTCAGGGCCGCAAAATCGATCCCTTTGAGGACCTCATTCAACGGCTTCAGCGTCAGGGCCGGGTCGTTGGCGGCAATCACGGTGCCGTCGCTGCCCAGAAGCAATCCGCTGCTGGCCGGGGTCGGGTGAATGCCGCGCACGTTAGCCACCACGCTGTCCAGGGCCACATCGCCCGCCACAACCGCCTTCAGCGCGCCGTTCTCCTTTACCGGTATCGCGAAGGTGACCACCAGTTTTCCGGTACCCGCGTCCACGTAGGGGGCCGTCACCACCGGGCCATCCGCGCTGACGACCTGCTGGTACCAGGGGCGAATGGTTGGATCGTAATCGGCAGGTACGCCGGCCGGGTCGGAGAATTTGGCCGTTTTGCTGGCGTACCCGACATACACGTTGGTAAACCCGCCCGCCTGCGCGAGCTGCTTAAATACGGGCACCGGATCATCACTTAACGCCACGCTTTGCGCCGAGGCGATGACGGCCATTTTGCCCTTCACCCAGTCGGCAATCGCCATCGTGTGGCTGGCGCTGGTGCTGCTCAGAATATCGCGCTGTGACTGCTGGTTATCGTGGCGCGTAACCTGAAAGTTGATAACGGTATTAAGAAGAAGGGCGACGACAAGACAGCCTGTCGTCGCGGCAATGATGCGGGCGCGAATGGATCTGAACATAAGTGTAATACCTGCTGTGTTGTTTCCATCTCCATCGGCAACCTCGCAGGTAAACTTGATGCTGAAACCGCGTCCATAAGAAAATAATATTTTTACGGCGAAATTATTAAAATGTTAATACTTTATCCGCGTTCAGCGTCCATTCGGCCAGCTCCACCAGCGTGCCGATCTCGACGCCCTCAATCAGCGGCAGCCCGGTGATGCCGCGTCCGTCGGTGCAGGTTTTACACAGTTTGACCGGCACGTCCTGCGCGGTCAGGATCTCCAGCATCTGCTGGATGTTGTACCCCTCGGCGGGTTTCTGCCCCTTCAGTCCGGCCGTGACGGCGTCCGACATCAAAAAAAGACGCAGCTCAAGTGCGCTCTCTTTCTCGCGCAGCGCTATCGCCAGACGCAGGCTGTTAAAAAGGGATTCGCTGCCGTAGGCCGCTCCGTTGGCGACGATCACAATCTTCTGCATGTTGACTCCTGTTCTTTAAAAGGCACGAAAATTGCTTACTACTCCGGAGATTCGCTATCCGGGAGAGTAAGCATGACATTAATGGCGGGCAGTTCACCTGCGGCAACCGAGTGGTTCCAGCGCGCGACGTTGCTGCGCAAGGAGCAGCTCGGCAGGCTGGCCGCGCTTGGCGTGCTGGTGAATGGCATCAGCCGTCTGGCACATATGCTCCAGTGCGAGCGCGGAGCATCCAACGTCTGGCTCTGCTCTCAGGGTAAGCTGTATGTCCCCGAATGCAAAGCCAGTCGCGGGCTGGTGGATGAAAATCTCACCGCGCTGCATGCCGAGCTCAGCGCGCACTTCCCGGTCACGGGGAGCGGCGTCTGCGAGCGCATCGCCTGCGCGTTGCTCAGCCTGGATACGCTTCCACTACTGCGTAACGGGATTGACGCGCAAAGCATCACGGCTCCCCAGGCCATGGATCGCTACAGCCGGATGCTCCGTCAGCTGCTCAGTATCGTACCGCAGCTGAATGACAGCATTGACGATCCGCAAATCGCGGGCCGTTTTGTTGCCCTCTATAGCCTGATGCAGGGCAAAGAGCTGGTGGGGCAAGAGCGCGCGCTTGGGGCCATTGGCTTTACGCAGGGTTTTTTCAATGACGACACCCGTCAGAAGCTGGTTGACCGCATTGACGGACAGCAGGCCTGTTTTGAGATCTTTTTATCCTATAGCCACGCGGACGTGCAGAACACGTTCGCCCGTCACTGCCAGCCCGACCGTGAGACGGAGCAGCTCCGGCGCGTCGCCTGCACGCGGCAGCCCTCCGCTGACAACGGCGATACCGCGCTGAACTGGTTTTCACTGCAAACGTCGCGGCTTGAGCATCTGCGCACGCTTGAGGAGATCGTGATTGCCGACCTGATGGTGGCGGTGGATGAGGCAATTCAGACCTCCGGTGCGGCCGTGATGGGAGGCGATGAACGCGACGACCCGATTGCGCCTTACCCGGATAAACCCCTGCTGACGCTGGTGCGCCAGCAGGCGCGAGAGATAGAGCAGCTATCCCGCCAGCTGGCCTCCCTGCGGGACACGCTGGAGGAGCGTAAGCTCATCGATAAGGCCAAAAGCATACTGATTACCCACCAGAACATGAGCGAGGAGCAGGCGTGGACGGCCCTGCGCAAAATGGCGATGGATAAAAATCAGCGCATGGTTGATATCGCCCGTGCGCTGCTCACCGTCAAAAACCTCTGGCCGCTAACCCCTAAGGAGTAGCTGCACAATCGGCGGGCATTTTCTGCCTGATAGCGGTGCGTGAAATCGCGGCTGCCGGGGGTACAGCCAGTAAAACAGGGTGTTAAAAGCTGGCATTAGCTTTGCATTAACAGATTAACCATTTTCGACGATGCGCCAACGGCGGTGCATGCGTCTTCGGGATAAAGGCGTCCAGCGGTGCTTCGGCACGGCGGGCGCTTTTTTTTGGCTTTTTTTCAGGAGCGGTTATGGCGGAATTGTCGAGACGGCGGTTTTTGCAGGCCAGCATGCTGGCAAGTGGCGCAATGCTGTTACCGGGCGTCATGCAGGCCGCGTGGGCGGCGGGGTCGGATAAGCCCGAACAGGAGACGGTACGCATCGGGTTTATCCCGCTCACCGACTGCGCGCCGGTGGTTATCGCGGCCCTGAAGGGGTTCGATAAAAAATATGGCATCACCATTGTCCCCACCAAAGAGGCGAGCTGGGCAGCGGTGCGCGACAAGCTGGTGGCGGGCGAGCTGGACGCGGCGCACGTTCTGTATGGCCTGCTGTACGGGCTTGAGCTGGGCATCGCCGGCAAGCCGCAGCAGATGGCGAACCTGATGACCCTCAACCAGAACGGTCAGGGCATTACGCTCTCGGGCGATCTGGCGGAGAAGGGCGTTCGCGATCTCGACGGGCTGAAGACGCTGGTTGGCCAGCAGGCTCCGGGGACGTATACCTTCGCGCATACCTTCCCGACGGGCACGCACGCCATGTGGCTCTACTACTGGCTGGCCAGCGCGGGCATCAATCCGTTCGACGACGTGCGCACGGTGGTGGTGCCGCCGCCGCAGATGGTGATGAACATGCGCATCGGCAACATGGTCGGCTTTTGCGTCGGCGAGCCGTGGAACGCGCGGGCGATTAACGACCGCATCGGGTTTACCGCCGCCACATCGCAGTCCATCTGGGCCGATCATCCGGAAAAAATTCTCGGCACGCGTCGCGACTGGGTGGACAAAAATCCGCACACCGCCCGGGCGCTGGTGTGCGCGGTGATGGAAGCCGCGCGCTGGATCGAGGCCTCACCGGAAAATAAACGCGAGACCGCGCGGATCCTCTCCCGCCGCGCGTGGCTGAACTGCAAGGAGCAGCACCTCACCGGGCGAATGCTGGGCGAATACGACAACGGCCTGGGGCAGCGCTGGCAGGACGCATACCCGATCCGCTTCTTCAACGAGGGTGCGGTGAGCTACCCGTATCTCTCCGACGGCATGTGGTTTTTAACCCAGTTCCGCCGCTGGGGCTTGCTCCACGCCGCGCCGGACTACGCGGGCATCGCACGGCGCATCAACCAGACCGCGGTCTGGCAGGATGCCGCGACCGCCGTCGGCGGCATGTCCACCCCGTCATCACCCTATCGCAGCAGCACCCTGATGGACGGCACCGTCTGGAACGGCACCGATCCGGAAGGGTACGCCAACCGCTTCGCCATTCACCGTAAAGGGGCCTGATTATGCAGCATTTGCAAAGTACGAAACCACAAGAGACGCCGGAGAGCGGGGAGGTGATTGTCCTGCCTCCTCGACGGGTACGCCGCCGCGCGCCGGCGTTTACGCGTCGGATGAACGATGTTTTACAGCGCGTTATTCCGGCGCTGCTCGGTCTCGGGCTGCTGGTGGTGCTCTGGCAGCTGGCGGCCATCAACAGCAAAGGCTTCCCGACGCCGCTCAGCACCCTGGATTCGGCCATCACCCTGTTCGCCGACCCGTTCTACCGCGACGGGCCAAACGATATGGGCATCGGCTGGAACGTGCTTGCGTCACTGCAGCGCGTCGCCATCGGCTTCGGGCTGGCCGCGCTGGCGGGCATTCCGCTGGGCTTTTTGATTGGCCGCTTCACCTTTTTCTCACGCATGTTTAACCCGCTGATCGCGCTCCTGCGTCCGGTCAGCCCGCTGGCCTGGCTGCCCATCGGCTTGCTGCTGTTCCAGAAAGCGGAGCCGGCGTCCAGCTGGACCATTTTTATCTGCTCCATCTGGCCGATGGTCATCAACACCGCCGAAGGGGTGCGCCGTATCCCCCAGGACTACCTCAACGTCGCCCGGGTGCTGCAGCTCTCTGAATGGGACATCCTGCGCCGCATTCTCTTTCCGGCGGTGCTGCCTGCGGTGCTGACCGGGGTTCGCCTCTCCATCGGCATTGCCTGGCTGGTGATTGTCGCCGCCGAGATGCTCACCGGAGGGCTGGGCATCGGCTTCTGGATCTGGAACGAGTGGAACAACCTCAACGTCGAAAACATTCTCATCGCCATCGTCATCATTGGCGTGGTCGGGTTGCTGCTGGAGCAGGGGCTGATGCTGATCGCCCGTCGCTTTAGCTGGCAGGAAAAATAAGGAGCGAAGATGAAACCGTTAATTCAGGTCCAGGCCGTGAGCCAGCGCTTTTCCACCGCCAGCGGCGAGTTCCTGGCGCTGCAGAACGTCTCTTTTGATATTCACGAGGGCGAAACCGTCAGCCTGATTGGCCACTCCGGCTGCGGCAAGTCGACGCTGTTAAACCTTATCGCCGGCATTACGCTGCCGACGGAAGGCGGGCTGATCTGCGACAACCGCGAAATCGCCGGGCCGGGACCCGAGCGGGCGGTGGTGTTTCAGAACCATTCGCTGCTGCCCTGGCTAACCTGCTTCGACAACGTGGCGCTGGCGGTGGACAGGGTGTTTCGCCACGCCATGAGCAAAGCCGAGCGTAAGGAGTGGATTGAACATAACCTCGACCGCGTGCAGATGGGCCACGCGCTGCATAAGCGTCCGGAGGAGATTTCCGGCGGCATGAAGCAGCGCGTCGGTATTGCCCGCGCGCTGGCGATGAAGCCGAAGGTGCTGCTGATGGATGAGCCGTTTGGGGCGCTGGACGCGCTGACGCGCGCGCACCTTCAGGATTCGGTGATGCAGATCCAGCAGGCGCTGAACACCACCATCGTGCTCATTACCCACGACGTCGACGAGGCGGTGCTGCTCTCCGATCGCGTGCTGATGATGACCAACGGCCCGGCGGCCACCGTGGGCGAGATCCTGCGCGTCGATCTTCCGCGCCCGCGCAACCGGGTGCAGCTGGCGGACGACGGTCGCTATCACCACATGCGCCAGCAAATCCTCCATTTCCTCTACGAAAAACAGCCGAAAGCGGCGTAGCGAGGGGCAACCATGCGACTGGTCATTATCGGTAATGGGATGGCGGCAACCCGGCTGATTGACACGCTGACCGGGCGTGCTCCCGGTCGTTTTTGCGTCACCGTCATCGGTGACGAGCCTCAGCATGCCTATAACCGTATCCAGCTTTCGCCGGTTCTGGGCGGGGAAAAGCAGGCGGCGAACATTTACCTGCACGATGAGGAGTGGTACCGGGCGCGAGGCGTGACGGTGCTTCGGGGTGAAAAGGTCATTGCCGTGGACGTGAACGCGCGTGAAGTGCATACCGCCGCCCGCAGGCTGGGCTGGGATGTGCTGGTCTATGCCACCGGGTCAACGCCCTTTGTGCCGCCGATCCCCGGCAGCGCCGCGCCGCACGTGTTTACCTTTCGTACCCTGGACGATACCCGCGCCGTTCAGCGCATTTCCGGTCCGGCGGTAGTGCTGGGCGGCGGGGTGCTCGGCGTGGAGGCGGCTGCGGCGCTGGCGCGGTCTGGTGACAACGTCACGCTGGTTCACCGCGGCCCGTGGCTGATGGAGCAGCAGCTGGATAAGCAGGCGGGCGTGCTGCTGGAAGAGGCGCTGGCGGAGCGGGGCGTGCGCTGCGAGCTCGACTCGGGCATCGCGGCGATTGATGCGCACGCCGTGACGCTGCGCAACGGACGCCGCGTCGCGGCCGCCCGCGTGGTGCTGGCGACCGGGGTGCAGCCCAACGTCGCGCTGGCGCAGGCCAGCGGCATTCGCTGTGCGCGCGGCATTGTGGTGGATAGCCAGATGCAGACCTCGGTGCCGGCTGTCTTCGCCATTGGCGAGTGCTGCGAAGTTGACGGCCAGACGTTTGGCCTGGTCGCCCCCTGCATGGCGCAGGCGGATATCCTCGCCGCGCGGCTGGCCGGTGAGGTCACCGCGCCGTTTGCCCTGACCGACAGCGGCGTGCGCCTCAAGGTAACCGGCGTGGAGCTGTTCAGCCTCGGTCGCGCGGCGGCTCAGGAGAACGACGTGGTCTGGAGCTCGTGGGATCCGCTAACCCGCCACTATCGCCGCCTGCTGATCCACCGGGGGGCGCTCGCTGGCGTGCTGCTGATGGGGGACTGCCGCAGCGCGGCGACATTTACCGATTTACTGGCAACGGCTGCGCCCGCCCACGCGGACTGGCTGTTCGATCGTTTCACTACGCAACCGCGGGTTGCAGGACAGAACGCTATGACAAAACCTACTCTGGTGGTGGTTGGACACGGTATGGTCGGCCATCATTTCCTTGAAGATTGCGTTAACCGCAATCTGCATCAGCAGTACCAGATCGTTGTCTTTGGTGAAGAGCGCTATGCCGCCTATGACAGGGTACATCTGTCCGAGTACTTTGGCGGGCGCAGCGCGGCGTCGCTCTCGCTGGTGGAAGGGGATTTCTTTGCCGAAAGCGGCATCGAGCTGCGCCTGTCGCAGCAAATCGTCGCTATCGATCGCGATGCGCGCGTGGTGCGCACCGCCAGCGGGCATGAGATCCACTGGGACAAGCTGGTGCTGGCGACCGGTTCATACCCGTTCGTGCCGCCCGTGCCGGGCAACGATCTGCCGGGCTGTTTTGTCTACCGCACCCTTGACGACCTGGACAACATTGCGGCCCATGCCGCGGGTTCACAACGCGGCGTGGTGATTGGCGGCGGCCTGCTGGGGCTGGAGGCGGCGAATGCCCTCACGCAGCTCGGGCTGGAAACCCACGTGGTGGAGTTTGCGCCGAACCTGATGGCGGTGCAGCTCGATAACGACGGCGCGGCAATGCTGCGTAAGAAAATTGAGGCGCTTGGCGTCGGCGTTCATACCTCTAAAGCCACGACCGACATTATCCCGACGGACGACGGATTAGTCCTGCGCTTCGCGGATGGCGAACGGCTGGAGACGGACATGGTGGTCTTTTCTGCGGGCATTCGTCCCCAGGACGCGCTGGCGCGCGGCTGCGGGCTTGCTGTCGGCGAGCGCGGCGGGATCTGCATTGACGACGGCTGTCATACCTCTGACCAGGACGTGTTTGCCATCGGCGAGTGCGCGCTGTGGGAGGGCAAAATTTACGGCCTGGTCGCGCCGGGCTACCAGATGGCGCGGGTGGCCGCCGCCGCGCTGGCGGGTGAGGAGAAGACCTTCACCGGGGCGGATATGAGCACCAAACTCAAGCTGCTCGGCGTGGATGTCGCCTCGTTCGGCGACGCTCACGGACGCACGCCGGGCGCGCTGAGCTACCAGTGGACGCACGGCCCGCGGCAAATCTATAAGAAAATCGTGGTCAGTCACGACGGCAAAACGCTGTTGGGCGGCGTGCTGGTGGGCGATGCCGGCGAATACGCCACGCTGGTGCAGATGATGCTCAACGGTATCGGCCTGCCGAAAGAGCCGGAAACGCTGATATTACCCGTCTCCACGGGCAGCGTGCCGAAAGCGCTCGGCGTGGCGGCGCTGCCGGAAAGCGCGCAGATCTGCTCCTGTCATAACGTCAGCAAAGGCGATATCTGCCGGGCGGTGAGCGGCGGTGCGGCGGAGATGGGGGCCATTAAACGCTGTACGAAAGCGGCCACCGGCTGCGGGGGCTGTAGCGCGCTGGTGAAGCAGGTGATGGAGTTCCAGCTTGCCGAACAGGGCGTGGAGGTGAAAAAGGATATCTGCGAACACTTCCCGCACTCGCGCCAGGAGATTTACCACCTGGTGCGCGTCAACCATATCCGCACCTTTGACCAGCTCATCAGCCGCTACGGCCACGGGCACGGGTGTGAAATCTGTAAGCCGCTGGTCGGGTCGGTGCTCGCCTCCTGCTGGAACGAGTATCTGCTGAAGCCAGCGCACCTGCCGCTGCAGGACACCAACGACCGTTACTTCGCCAATATCCAGAAGGACGGAACCTACTCCATCGTGCCGCGCATGCCCGCGGGGGAAGTGACCGCCGACGGCCTGATCGCCATCGGACAGATTGCGAAGCGCTACGGCCTGTACAGCAAAATCACCGGCGGCCAGCGTATCGACCTCTTCGGCGCCACCCTCGATCGGCTGCCGGAGATCTGGCAGGCGCTGGTGGAGGCCGGGTTTGAAACCGGGCACGCGTACGGGAAATCCCTGCGCACGGTGAAGTCCTGCGTCGGGTCGACGTGGTGCCGCTACGGCGTGCAGGACTCTACCGGCCTCGCGGTCAGGCTGGAGCACCGCTACAAGGGGCTGCGGGCGCCGCACAAAATCAAAATGGCGGTTTCCGGCTGTACCCGCGAGTGCGCCGAGGCGCAGAGCAAAGACGTGGGGGTGATTGCCACGGACAAGGGCTGGAACCTCTATCTGTGCGGCAACGGCGGGATGAAGCCGCGCCATGCGGATCTCTTTGCCAGCGACCTGGACGACGAAACGCTGATCCGCACCGTCGACCGTTTCCTGATGTTTTATATCCGCACGGCGGATCGCCTGCAGCGCACCAGCACCTGGATGGACAACCTTGAAGGCGGCCTCGACTATCTGCGGGAGGTGATCCTGCACGACAGCCTGGGGATCGCCCACGAGCTGGAGCAGGAGATGGCCCGGGTGGTAGAGACGTATCAGTGTGAGTGGCAGACCACGCTGAACGATCCCGATCGTCTGGCGCTGTTCCGCACGTCGGTGAACGTTACCGCAGCGGACGAAAGCAAGCGCTGGCAGGAGATCTGCGGCATTGACGATATCCCGGAGCAGGCGGGCATCGGCGCGCGGCTTGGCCGCAATCCGATTGCGCTGTTCCGCTTTGGGGCTTCCGTTTACGCCCTCGACGATCTGGAGCCGGGCAGCCGCGCGAACGTGCTTTCGCGCGGCATTCTCGGCGATGCGGCGGGCGAACCGGTCGTTATCTCTCCGCTCTACAAGCAGCGTATTCGCCTGCGCGACGGGCGTCAGGCCGAGAGCGGCGAGCCTGCGGTACGCGCCTGGCCGGTAAAAATTGAAAACGGCAAGGTGTGGGTTGGCAACGAAGAGCTTGTGATGCGCGCGGAGGCCTCATGACGGAAACCCGGACAACGTGCCCCTACTGCGGCGTGGGCTGCGGCGTAATTGCCAGCGTAGACGGCGAAAAGGTTAGCGTTCGGGGAGATGAAACGCACCCCGCAAACGTTGGTCGCCTGTGCGTAAAAGGGGCTGCCCTGGGAGAGACGACGGGATTGCAGGGAAGGCTGCTGCACCCGGTCGTTGACGGCGCCGAGGTGGAATGGCCGCAGGCGCTGGGCGCAGCAGGCGAGCGGCTCAGGGCAATTATTGAACAATGGGGGCCGCAGGCGGTGGCGTTTTACGCCTCCGGCCAGCTGTTAACCGAGGATTACTATGCCGCCAACAAGCTGATGAAGGGGTTTATCGGGGCGGCAAACATTGATACCAACTCGCGGCTTTGCATGTCGTCGGCGGTGGTGGGCTACAAACGCGCCTTTGGCGAAGACGTGGTGCCGTGCAGCTACGAGGATGTGGAAAACAGCGACCTGGTGGTGCTCGTTGGCTCGAACGCGGCCTGGACGCATCCGGTGCTGTATCAGCGGCTGGTTCAGGCAAAACTCAATAATCCGCAGATGAAGGTCGTGGCGATCGATCCGCGCACCACCGCCACCTGCGATATCGCCGACCTGCACCTGGCGCTGAAGCCCGGCAGCGACGCCGGGCTGTTTGTGGGATTGCTCAATCTGATCCAGGGCACCGGTGAGTGGCCCATTGCCCGCGTGGCGGCGTTTTGCGATCTCCCTGCCGGGAAAATAGGGACCTTTTACGACTGGTTTATCACCGCGCCTCGCGCGATCACCCTTTACGCCATGGGGATCAACCAGTCTTCCAGCGGCAGCGACAAGTGCAGCGCCATCATTAACGTGCATCTTGCCAGCGGAAAATTTAATCGTCCGGGCTGCGGCCCGTTTTCGCTGACCGGACAGCCAAACGCCATGGGCGGGCGGGAAGTGGGCGGGCTGGCAAACCAGCTGGCGGCGCATATGGGCTTCGAGCCGGACGATCTGGCAAGGGTGGCGCGCTTCTGGGGCACCGGGCGGCTGGCGCAGACTCCGGGGCTGATGGCGGTGGAGCTGTTTGACGCCATTGCCCGCGGCGAGGTGAAGGCGGTGTGGATCATGGGGACTAACCCTGCCGTCTCGCTGCCGGACAGCCACGCGGTATGCCAGGCGCTGGCGGGCTGCCCGCTGGTGATCGTCTCTGAGGTGATGCAGGAGACGGACACCAGCCGGTTTGCCCATATCCGTTTTCCGGCGCTGGGGTGGGGCGAGAAAAACGGCACGGTGACGAACTCCGAGCGGCGTATTTCCCGCCAGCGCGCGTTTTTGCCGGCGCCCGGCGAGGCGAAGCCGGACTGGTGGATCGTCGCCCGGGTCGCCGGGCAGCTTGGCTATGGCGAGGCCTTCGCCTGGGAACATCCTCAGGAGATATTTTGTGAGCACGCGGCGCTGACGGCGTTTGAAAACGACGGGGAGCGGGCGCTGAACCTGCGCGAGCTGGCGGGGCTGACGCGGGAAGAGTGGGATGGGCTGGAGCCGTACCAGTGGCATGCCGGTGACTTCCCGCAGCGTACGATGGTTCCGGTTGAGCCGCAATCGCATTGGGCACGCGTCGGGGCGCTGTATCCGCTGATGCTCAACACCGGGCGGATACGCGACCAGTGGCACACCATGACGCGCACCGGGTACGTCCCGCGCCTGATGCAGCACGTCGACGAGCCTGTGGTGGAAATAAGCACCACCGACGCCGCGCGCGCTGCCCTTACCGACGGCCAGCTGGCGCGGATAAGCTCTCCGCGCGGGGTCATGGTTGCAAGAGTCCGTATCAACCCCGGCCAGCGTGCGGGGGAGCTGTTTGCGCCGATGCACTGGAACGCGCAGTTTGCCCGCCAGGGGAAGGTGAATGCGCTGGTGGAAGGGCGCTGCGATCCGGCTTCTGGCCAGCCGGAGAGTAAACAAACCGCCGTCAGGATCGCGCCCTGGCAGCCGGTCTGGCAGGGGGAGCTGTATGCCCGGGAACTGCCCGAGCTGCCGCCCCCGGTATGCTGGTGGCGTAAAGCCTCGCGGCTGACGGTGGCGGGCGATAAGCCGCTGCTGTCGTGGGTGATGAATTACGCCAGCGGCCGCGGCTGGCAGCTTCAGGTTGCTCAGGCGGGCGAACGCAGCAGCGTGCTGGCCTGGCATGACGGCGAGCTGATGCTTGGCTTCTGGGAAGGCCATACGCTGCCGGCACTCGCGCATGCATATATAGAAGAAGCCTTCGCCGCTGCGCCTGCAGAGGTAGCTGAACGCCACGCGCTGCTGAACGGGCAAAGACCGGATGAAGGTTCAGATCCCGGGCGAATTATCTGTAGCTGCTTTTGCGTGGGGGAAAACACGATACGCGAGGCGATTGCCGGAGGCTGCGGTTCCGTGGCATCGCTCGGGGCGTCGCTACGGTGCGGCACCGGCTGCGGCTCCTGCGTGCCTGAACTGAAGGGGCTGCTGGGATGAGGTTGTAAAGCGGACAAACGCTTTCAGGATATTCCTGAAATTGCTGTTAAGACTGTATTTCGGGTTTTATAGCGTTAACATAATAGGAGTTTGTTTATACGCACAGGTTCTTATTGACGACGTTGAAGGCTGTATCGTCCCGCATCGGTTTTTTGTTATTACTCCCCCTTCTTTCGGCCGGAGCCGTCCACGGTGCGCCGAAATCCTTCGTGCAGCAGGCGCAAAATCCCTTTGATAACAACGGCGATAGCCTGCCGGACCTGGGCATGGCCCAGCCCACCAGCGAGGGCGAAAAGCACCTTGCCGAAATGGCGAAAGCCTTCGGTGAGGCGAGTATGAACGATAACGGCCTTACCGCCGGGCAGCAGGCGCGGCAGTTCGCGTTGGGTCAGGTGCGCGATGCGGTGAGCGGAGAAGTCAACGAGCAGATTGAATCCTGGCTTTCTCCCTGGGGTAACGCCAGCGTTAACGTGCTGGTGGATGATGAAGGCAACTTCAACGGCAGCAGCGGAAGCTGGTTTATCCCCTGGAACGATAACAACCGCTACCTGAGCTGGAGCCAGCTTGGTCTGACGCAGCAGGCCGACGGGCTGGTGAGCAACGCGGGGATCGGCCAGCGCTGGGTTGCCGGAAAGTGGCTGCTGGGCTACAACACCTTTTACGACAACCTGCTTGAGGACAACCTGCAACGTGCCGGGCTGGGGGCAGAGGCGTGGGGCGAAAACCTGCGCCTGTCGGCCAACTATTACCAGCCGTTTGCGGGATGGCAGCCGCGCTCCGATATTCGGGAGCAGCGCATGGCGCGCGGGTACGACGTGACGGCGAAAGCCTGGCTGCCGTGGTTTCA
Source organism: Enterobacter cloacae complex sp. P40C2 (assembly GCF_014930695.1). Taxonomy (NCBI): domain Bacteria; kingdom Pseudomonadati; phylum Pseudomonadota; class Gammaproteobacteria; order Enterobacterales; family Enterobacteriaceae; genus Enterobacter; species Enterobacter cloacae complex sp. P40C2. Next base: position 37,867 of record NZ_JADBRP010000011.1, read on the forward strand.
CCATCTGAACACCAGCGTCAGCTTTGAGCAGTATTTTGGCGATAACGTGGATCTGTTCAACAGCGGCACGGGGTATCACAACCCGGTGGCGGTCAATCTGGGGCTGAACTATACCCCCGTTCCGCTGGTCACCCTGACGGCTGCCCACAAGCAGGGGGAGAGCGGGGTCAGCCAGAATAACCTCGGGATAAAGCTCAACTACCGTTTTGGCGTGCCGCTGGCGAAGCAGCTTTCCGCCGGGGAAGTGGCGGCGACGCGCTCGCTTCGCGGGAGCCGCTATGATTCACCCGAGCGCGATAATCTGCCCGTGATGGAGTTCCGCCAGCGCAAAACGCTGTCGGTTTATCTGGCCACGCCGCCGTGGGATCTGAAGCCGGGCGAAACCGTGATGCTGAAGCTGCAAATTCGCAGCACGCACGGTGTTCGTCAGATCCACTGGCTGGGTGATACCCAGGCGCTCAGCCTGACCTCACCGGAAAACAGCAACAGCAGCGACGGCTGGAGCGTGATCATGCCTGCCTGGAACGACGCGGAAGGGGCGAAAAACGAATGGCGGCTCTCGGCCGTTGTGGAAGATAAGGATGGGCAGCGTGTCTCCTCCAATGAGATCACGCTTTCCGTGGTGCAACCGCTCGTCGCAGTGCCTGACGACGATCCACGGTGGAAGTTGCTGCCGGACGAGTAAGTTAAAAAATGCGTTCCTGATGCACCCAGACGGCGGCCTCAACGCGGGATTTTAACTTCATTTTCTTCAGCATGTGTTTAACGTGTACCTTGACCGTGCTTTCGGTGATGTCCAGACGGCGGGCGATCATCTTGTTCGGCAGGCCCTGGGCAATCAGCTTCAGAATGTCGCGCTCGCGCGGAGTCAGCTGGCTGACGTCGCGGTCGGACGTGGCGCGGTTCGCGCGCAGGCTGGCGGCCAGCACTGGCGTTAACGCTTCACTCAGTACCATCTCGCCTGCGGCAGCCTGCTGCAGCGCCTTGAGCAGATCTTCCGGCTCCATATCCTTCAGCAGATAGCCGTCTGCACCCCGCTTGAGCGCGGTGACCACGTCTTCCTCATGGTTAGATACGCTAAAGACCACCACCCGGCCGGAGAGGGATTTCTCACGCAGCTTATCGAGGGTTTCTAGGCCGTTCATGCCCGGCATGTTGAGATCGAGCAGGATCAAATCAGGATCGAGCGATTCGGCAAGTTCAATGCCCTGTTCGCCGTTGCTGGCCTCACCGACGACGGTGATGTCGGGCGCCATGCTGACAAGCTGCTTAACGCCAGTACGCAGCATCGGATGATCGTCAATCAACAGGATGGATGCCGGTTCCTGATTAGTCATGGTTTTCTCCTTGAGCAGTTATGAGGGGCTTTTCGGGTATAAAGGTGACCACTACTTCGGTGCCACCTGACTCTCCCCGGCGAACCTGGCAATCACCGCGCAGGCTTTGCGCGCGGTCTCGCATGATAATTAAACCATAGTGGTTCGTTCGTTCGGCATTTTCCGGCACGCCGCGGCCGTTATCCTGGATCCTGAGCTTCACCTGGTTATCCTGGCAGCTCACGGTCACCGTGACGGCCGTCGCATCGGCATGCTTAAGCACGTTGCTCAGGGCTTCACGGGCAATTTGCAGTAAATGAATCGCCTGATGGGAGGGGACAAATCGCGGCGGCAGCTGGTAATCCAGCTTCACCGGGAAGCCCAGCCGGGCGCTAAACTCCTGGCAGCTCGACTCCAGCGCGGGGCGCAGCCCCGGCTCGGTGAGCTGCAGGCGGAAGGTGGTCAGCAGTTCGCGAAGCTGGATCCACGAGGAGTTAAGCTCGTTGCGGATCTGGCTGAGCAGCTGTTTGCTGCTCTCCGGCATACCTTCATCCTGCATTTGCAGACAGCTCACCTGCATCTTCATGCAGGAGAGGGACTGGGCGATGGAGTCGTGCAGCTCGCGGGCGATGGTGGCTCGCTCCTCCATGACGATCAGCTGCTGCTGTTTCTCCTGATGGCGATCGAGCGCCAGCGTAGCCGTGAGCTGTTCAACCAGCGTATCCACCAGCTGCTGCTGGTCGTGGCTCAGGTGACGCCCGGCTGGCAGGGTAGCCAGCAAAATACCGTACTGGGTATGGCTGTCCATCAGCCGCCACTTCAGCGTTGTGCCGCTGGTGGTGAGCGGAGGTAGCCCGCGCGGGCACAGATGACACCCTTTATCGTCGCAGGACATGTCCGACTGACAGGTAAATTCCTGATGATTTTCTTCATCTTCAACGTCGTAAACCCGCAGCTCCAGGTCGTGGAGCAGGGTCAGGTTTTGCAGGCCGTTCAGCACCGGCGAGAGACGTTCACAAAGCGGTACCTGCATATGCAGGCGACGGTTCGCCTGCCACAGGAAAGAGAGGATCTCGTTTTTCTGCTCAAGCCCCGCGGTTTTCTCCTGAACGCGTTTCTCCAGCACCGCGTAACTTTCCGACAGCTCTGCCGACATGGTATTCAGCGCCTCGCCGAGCATCGCCATTTCGTTGCGTCCGCTGATGTGCGTGCGCTGGGTAAAATCGCGCTGCGTAACGGCGCGAGCCATCGCCAGCAGCTGCTTCCAGGGGTTCAGCAAGCGCGCGCGCAGCCAGATCACCGTGAAAATCAGCAGCAGGCCCATAAACAGCGCCATCGCGCGGTGAACCATCACCACGCGGTCAATGCGTAGCTCCGTGGTGCGATCGAATGAGCTGACAAGGCGATCGATGCGCGATACGAACCCGGCGACATCCTGAGCGACGGTATCCCGGCTTTCCGCCCGCTTTAACCCCGGTGCCAGCTGGGTGTGCCAGTAGCCCTGAAGCGCCTTAAGCTGCGATTCCTGACCGTCACGAATGGCGGCTTTTTCCAGCTCAGGGCTGAACGCGGTACGCTCCATTTCATCAATAAGCGGCTTATCGGCCTGGGTTAGCGGGACCGACGCCAGCAGCCGGTAACTCTGCATACGCAGGGAGCCTGCCTCGTTAATGGCATGCGCGTTACCCTGTACGCCCTGCACCAGCCAGCCAGAAATAGCCATGCCGGTCACACCGATGGCGGTGGACAGCAAAACAATAAGCGCCAGTTGGTTAACCAGCGTCAGCGGAGATAAACATCTTTTTAACATAGAGTTGCCGGGCTCCTGACGTGACATGATTGCAGGAATGGCGCTATTCTGGTGCATACCCTGGAGTATACCCATACCAATAAAGGATTACCTCTAAATTGCCGCAGGGGTAACGGTTAGGGGGTGGGCGCAGCAGGAACGGGTCAGAACCGTGAAAAACCACACCTTTTTTACGTTTTGCGTCTACTCACTAAGGGGGATGACTTTTTTTTCGCCGCAAAACGTCCCACTTTTCCTTTGATTTATATCAACTTACCGCCGCCCTAAAGCCCTAATGTTTGCAGCATCATTCGAGAATCAGAGGTGTCTATGAGTCACTCATCCGCTCCCGAAAGGGAAAATGGTGCCGTTATTACTGACTGGCGTCCAGAGGATCCGGCGTTCTGGCAACAGCGCGGCCATCGTGTAGCAAGTCGTAATCTGTGGATTTCCGTTCCATGCCTGCTGTTAGCGTTTTGCGTGTGGATGCTGTTCAGCGCGGTTGCGGTTAACCTGCCAAAGGTGGGCTTTACCTTTACCACCGATCAGCTCTTTATGCTGACCGCGCTGCCGTCGCTTTCGGGCGCGCTGCTGCGCGTGCCTTACGCATTTATGGTGCCGGTCTTCGGCGGACGTCGCTGGACGGCCTTCAGCACCGGCATCATGATCGTCCCGTGCGTGTGGCTCGGTTTTGCGGTGCAGGATACCTCCACGCCGTTTAGCGTGTTCGTGATTATCTCCCTGCTGTGCGGTTTTGCGGGTGCGAACTTTGCGTCCAGCATGGCAAACATCAGCTTCTTCTTCCCGAAAGCGAAGCAGGGCGGGGCGCTCGGCATTAACGGCGGTCTGGGTAACATGGGCGTGAGCGTGATGCAGCTGCTTGCTCCGCTGGCGATCTCCGTTTCTATCTTTGCTGCCTTCGGCGGCGGCGGCGTGACGCAGCCTGACGGTTCGATGCTGTTCCTGCAAAACGCCGCCTGGATCTGGGTGCCGTTCCTGGTGGTCTTTACGCTGGCGGCGTGGTTCTTTATGAACGATCTGTCTGCGTCAAAAGCTTCCCTGAGCGAGCAGCTGCCGGTGCTGAAGCGTGGTCACCTGTGGGTGATGGCGCTGCTGTATCTGGCAACCTTCGGCTCGTTCATCGGCTTCTCCGCGGGCTTTGCTATGCTGTCGAAAACCCAGTTCCCGGACGTGCAGATCCTGCAGTTCGCCTTCTTCGGTCCGTTTATTGGCGCCCTGGCGCGCTCGCTGGGCGGCATGATTTCTGACCGCCTTGGCGGTACCCGCGTCACGCTGGTGAACTTTGTGGTGATGGCTATCTTCTGTGCGCTGCTGTTCCTGACGCTGCCGGCGGATGGTCAGGGGGGTAACTTCATTGCCTTCTTCGGCGTCTTTATGGTGCTGTTCCTGACGGCCGGGCTGGGCAGCGCGTCTACGTTCCAGATGATCTCAGTTATCTTCCGAAAGCTGACCATGGATCGCGTGAAGGCGCAGGGCGGGAGCGACGAGCAGGCGATGCGTGAAGCCGCTACCGACACCGCGGCGGCGCTGGGCTTTATCTCTGCTATCGGCGCCATCGGTGGCTTCTTTATTCCAAAAGCGTTCGGCATCTCGCTGGATCTGACCGGCTCCCCGGCGGGAGCAATGAAGGTCTTCCTCGTCTTCTATATCGCCTGCGTGGCTATCACGTGGCTGGTATACGGCCGTAATACCAAGAAAAACAAGTAAGCTTGATTATCCGTTTGCGCGGCCTGTGTGCCGCGCTTTTTTTATGGCACAAATAGTTACAACATACTAATGGCTTCGCCAGGGGTATCGCGCGGGTAACGCTGTGATGGCCATCGCTTTTCAGGGAAGCCTACCCCTTAATACCTAAGATGTTAAATTTTTCCCTGCTTTTTGTACGATAAATAAAAAATATCTATATATTTCAAAATGATAGTAAATTTAAAAACCTACCGCTTTGGTGGTATTTCATCTAATACCCCCCGTGAGAGTCCCCCTTCGCCTTGATCGTTATCAATTCTCACCATCTTTCATAGCGTTACCTTCGCTGCAAATCAGCAATGTCGATTTAGAGAGCCACAGGCTCCACACAGGAGATACCCGATGAGCAAATTTTTGGACCGGTTTCGCTACTTCAAACAGAAGGGTGAAACTTTTGCCGATGGGCACGGCCAGGTTCTGGATACCAACCGGGACTGGGAAGACGGTTACCGTCAACGCTGGCAGCATGACAAAGTTGTCCGCTCTACCCACGGCGTAAACTGCACTGGCTCATGTAGCTGGAAGATTTTCGTTAAAAACGGTCTGGTGACCTGGGAAATGCAGCAGACCGACTATCCGCGCACCCGCCCGGATATGCCGAACCACGAACCGCGCGGCTGCCCGCGTGGCGCCAGCTACTCCTGGTATCTCTACAGCGCCAACCGTCTGAAATACCCGCTGATGCGTAAACGCCTGATGAAAATGTGGCGTGAAGCGAAGGTTCAGCACAGCGATCCGGTTGATGCGTGGGCATCCATCATCGAAGACGCCGACAAAGCGAAAAGCTTCAAGCAGGCTCGCGGTCGCGGTGGCTTCGTTCGTTCCTCCTGGAAAGAGGTGAACGAGCTGATTGCGGCTTCCAACGTCTACACCGTGAAAACCTACGGTCCTGACCGCGTGGCAGGCTTCTCGCCGATCCCGGCGATGTCGATGGTCTCCTACGCCTCCGGTGCGCGCTATCTTTCGCTTATCGGCGGTACCTGCCTGAGCTTCTACGACTGGTACTGCGACCTGCCGCCTGCGTCTCCACAGACCTGGGGCGAGCAGACCGACGTGCCGGAATCTGCCGACTGGTACAACTCAAGCTACATCATCGCCTGGGGCTCTAACGTTCCGCAGACCCGTACCCCGGACGCGCACTTCTTTACCGAAGTGCGTTACAAAGGGACGAAAACCGTTGCGGTGACCCCGGACTACGCGGAGATCGCGAAGCTGTGCGACCTGTGGCTGGCACCGAAGCAGGGTACCGATGCGGCAATGGCGCTGGCGATGGGCCACGTTATGCTGCGCGAATTCCACCTCGATAAGCCAAGCCAGTACTTCACCGACTACGTGCGTCGCTACACCGACATGCCGATGCTGGTCATGCTCGAAGAGCGTGACGGCTACTACGCGGCGGGCCGTATGCTGCGCGCGGCGGATCTGGTGGACGCCCTGGGCCAGGAAAACAACCCGGAGTGGAAAACCGTCGCCTGCAACAGCAACGGCGAGCTGGTGGCGCCAAACGGCTCAATCGGCTTCCGCTGGGGCGAGAAGGGCAAATGGAACCTGGAGCAGCGTAACGGCACTACCGGCGAAGAGACTGAACTGCGCCTCAGCATGCTGGGCAGCCAGGATGAGATCGCCGATGTTGGCTTCCCGTACTTTGGCGGCGAAGGCTCCGAGCACTTCAACAAGGTTGAGCTGCAAAACGTCCTGATGCACAAGCTGCCGGTTAAGCGCCTGCAGCTGGCCGACGGTTCTACCGCGCTGGTTACCACCGTCTATGACCTGACCATGGCCAACTATGGCCTGGAGCGCGGTCTGAACGACGAAAACTGCGCGACCGGCTATGACGACGTGAAGGCTTACACCCCAGCCTGGGCAGAGCAGATCACCGGCGTGCCGCGCGCGCAGATCGTTCGCATCGCCCGCGAGTTTGCGGAAAACGCCGATAAGACCCACGGCCGTTCAATGATCATCGTCGGGGCCGGTCTGAACCACTGGTATCACCTCGATATGAACTATCGCGGTCTGATCAATATGCTGATCTTCTGCGGCTGTGTCGGTCAGAGCGGCGGCGGCTGGGCACACTATGTGGGCCAGGAAAAGCTGCGTCCGCAGACCGGCTGGCAGCCGCTGGCGTTTGCCCTTGACTGGCAGCGCCCGGCACGCCACATGAACAGCACCTCCTACTTCTATAACCACTCCAGCCAGTGGCGCTACGAGACGGTTACCGCCCAGGAGCTGCTGTCGCCGATGGCGGATAAATCCCGCTACAGCGGCCACCTGATTGACTTCAACGTCCGCGCTGAACGCATGGGCTGGCTGCCGTCCGCGCCTCAGCTGGGAACTAACCCGCTGCGCATTGCAGAAGAGGCGAAGAAGGCGGGGATGTCGCCGGTGGATTACACCGTTAAGTCACTGAAAGAAGGCTCAATTCGTTTCGCGGCTGAACAGCCGGAAAACGGTAAAAACCATCCGCGTAACCTGTTCATCTGGCGCTCAAACCTGCTGGGCTCTTCCGGTAAAGGGCATGAGTACATGCTGAAATACCTGCTCGGTACCGAAAACGGTATCCAGGGTAAAGATCTCGGCAAGCAGGGCGGCGTGAAGCCGGAAGAGGTGGAGTGGAAAGACAACGGTCTCGACGGCAAGCTGGATCTGGTGGTGACCCTCGACTTCCGTCTGTCCAGCACCTGCCTGTACTCCGACATCGTGCTGCCAACCGCGACCTGGTACGAAAAAGACGACATGAATACCTCGGATATGCATCCGTTTATTCATCCGCTGTCTGCGGCCGTTGACCCGGCGTGGGAATCAAAAAGCGACTGGGATATCTACAAGGACATCGCGAAGAAGTTCTCCGAAGTCTGCGTGGGGCACCTGGGCAAAGAGACCGACGTGGTCACGCTGCCGATCCAGCACGACTCCGCTGCCGAACTGGCGCAGCCGCTGGACGTGAAGGACTGGAAAAAAGGCGAATGCGACCTGATTCCGGGCGTAACCGCGCCGCACATTATTCCGGTAGAACGCGACTACCCGGCGACCTACGAGCGCTTTACCTCTATCGGCCCGCTGATGGAGAAAATCGGTAACGGCGGGAAAGGGATCGCCTGGAACACCCAGAGCGAAATGGATCTGCTGCGCAAGCTCAATTACACCAAAGCGGACGGTCCGGCCAAAGGCCAGCCGATGCTGAATACGGCGATTGATGCGGCAGAAATGATCCTGACCCTGGCACCGGAAACCAACGGCCAGGTTGCCGTGAAGGCGTGGGAAGCGCTGAGTGAATTCACCGGCCGCGACCACACGCATCTGGCGCTGAACAAAGAAGACGAAAAAATCCGCTTCCGCGATATTCAGGCGCAGCCGCGCAAAATCATCTCCAGCCCGACCTGGTCTGGCCTGGAAGATGAGCACGTGTCCTATAACGCCGGCTACACCAACGTTCACGAGCTGATCCCATGGCGCACCCTGACCGGCCGTCAGTCGCTGTATCAGGATCACCAGTGGATGCGCGACTTCGGTGAAAGCCTGCTGGTTTACCGTCCGCCTATCGACACCCGCTCCGTGAAGGCCGTGATGGGTGCGAAATCTAACGGTAACCCTGAGAAGGCGCTGAACTTCCTGACGCCGCACCAGAAGTGGGGTATCCACTCAACCTACAGCGACAACCTGCTGATGCTGACGCTGTCGCGCGGGGGCCCAATCGTCTGGATGAGCGAGACGGACGCCAAGGATCTGGGTATCGAAGATAACGACTGGATCGAAGTGTTCAACAGCAACGGTGCCCTGACGGCACGTGCAGTGGTGAGCCAGCGCGTACCGGCCGGGATGACCATGATGTACCACGCGCAGGAACGTATCGTGAACCTGCCGGGTTCAGAGATCACCGAGCAGCGCGGCGGTATTCACAACTCCGTGACGCGTATTACGCCGAAGCCAACCCACATGATCGGTGGCTACGCGCAGCTGGCCTACGGCTTTAACTACTACGGCACCGTAGGATCGAACCGCGATGAGTTCGTGGTGGTACGTAAGATGAAGAATATTAACTGGTTAGACGGTGAAGGTAATGACCAGGTACAGGAGAGCGTAAAATGAAAATTCGTTCACAAGTCGGCATGGTGCTGAATCTGGATAAATGCATCGGCTGTCATACCTGCTCGGTCACCTGTAAAAACGTCTGGACCAGCCGTGAAGGTATGGAGTACGCCTGGTTCAACAACGTGGAAAGCAAGCCGGGCACCGGCTTCCCGACCGACTGGGAAAACCAGGAGAAGTGGAAGGGCGGCTGGATCCGTAAAATCAACGGCAAGCTTCAGCCACGCATGGGTAACCGTGCGATGCTGCTGGGTAAAATCTTCGCCAACCCGCATCTGCCGGGCATCGACGATTACTATGAGCCGTTTGATTACGACTATCAGAACCTGCACAACGCGCCGGAGAGCAAGCACCAGCCGATCGCCCGTCCTCGCTCGCTGATCACCGGCCAGCGCATGGACAAAATTACCAGCGGTCCAAACTGGGAAGAGATTCTGGGCGGCGAGTTCGAAAAACGCGCCAAAGACCAGAACTTCGAGAACATGCAGAAGGCGATGTACGGCCAGTTCGAAAACACCTTCATGATGTATCTGCCGCGCCTGTGCGAGCACTGCCTGAACCCGGCGTGCGTGGCGACCTGCCCGAGCGGTGCCATCTACAAGCGTGAAGAAGACGGTATCGTGCTGATCGACCAGGACAAGTGCCGCGGCTGGCGTATGTGCATCACCGGCTGCCCGTACAAAAAAATCTACTTCAACTGGAAGAGCGGTAAGTCTGAGAAGTGCATCTTCTGCTACCCGCGTATCGAAGCCGGTATGCCGACCGTTTGCTCTGAGAGCTGCGTAGGCCGTATTCGCTACCTCGGCGTGCTGCTGTATGACGCGGACGCGATTGAAAATGCCGCGAGCACCGAGAACGAGAAAGATCTGTATCAGCGTCAGCTGGACGTCTTCCTCGATCCGAACGATCCGAAGGTTATCGAACAGGCGCTGAAAGACGGCATTCCGCAGAGCGTGATCGACGCCGCGCAGCAGTCTCCGGTGTACAAAATGGCGATGGACTGGAAGCTGGCCCTGCCGCTGCACCCGGAATACCGCACGCTGCCGATGGTCTGGTACGTGCCGCCTCTGTCTCCGATTCAGTCTGCGGCCGATGCGGGTGAACTGGGCAGCAACGGCATTCTGCCGGACGTGGAAAGCCTGCGTATCCCGGTTCAGTACCTGGCAAACCTGCTGACCGCAGGGGATACCCAGCCGGTACTGCTGGCGCTGAAGCGCATGCTGGCGATGCGCCACTTCAAACGCGCGGAAACCGTTGACGGCGTCAACGATACCCGCGCGCTGGAAGAGGTCGGCCTGACCGAAGCGCAGGCGCAGGAAATGTACCGTTACCTGGCGATTGCCAACTACGAAGACCGTTTCGTGGTGCCGAGCAGCCATCGTGAACTGGCGCGTGAAGCCTTCCCGGAAAAAAGCGGATGTGGCTTTACCTTTGGCGACGGTTGCCACGGGTCAGACAGCAAGTTCAACCTGTTTAACAGCCGCCGCATCGACGCCCTTGATGTGACCAGCAAAACGGAGCCGCACCAATGATTGAACTCGTCATTGTTTCGCGTCTGCTCGAGTACCCTGATGCTGCGCTTGCGCAGCATCAGCAGGAACTCTTTGATGCACTCGCGTCATCTGAAAACCTGGATAAAGAGGATGCCCAGCGCCTTGGCGTTTTCCTCCGCGACCTGTTAGCGCGCGATCTTCTTGATGCGCAGGCGGACTACAGCCAGCTGTTTGACCGTGGACGTGCGACGTCGCTGCTGCTGTTTGAACACGTTCACGGTGAATCCCGCGACCGTGGTCAGGCAATGGTGGATCTGATGGCCCAGTACGAGCAGCACGGTTTGCAGCTCGACAGCCGCGAGCTGCCGGATCATCTGCCGCTGTACCTGGAGTATCTGGCGCAGCTGCCGAAAGAGGAGGCGCTGGGTGGCCTGCAGGACATCGCGCCGATTCTGGCGTTGCTCGGCGCGCGCCTGCAGCAGCGTGAGAGCCGCTATGCGGTCCTGTTCGATCTGCTGGTGAAGCTGGCTAATGCCTCGGTCGACGGTGAAAAAGTGGCGGAAAAAATCGCGGATGAAGCCCGCGACGATACCCCGCAAGCGCTGGATGCGGTCTGGGAAGAGGAGCAGGTGAAATTCTTCGCGGACCAGAACTGCGGGGAATCTGAAATCTCAGCCCACCAGCGTCGTTTTGCCGGAGCGGTTGCTCCGCAATATCTGAATATCTCTAACGGAGGACGGCACTAATGCACTTCCTGAATATGTTCTTCTTTGACATTTACCCGTATATCGCGGGCACCGTATTCCTGGTGGGAAGCTGGCTGCGTTATGACTACGGCCAGTACACCTGGCGTGCTGCCTCCAGCCAGATGCTGGATCGCAAAGGGATGAACCTGGCGTCTAACCTGTTCCATATCGGGATTCTGGGGATTTTTGCGGGGCACTTCCTGGGGATGCTGACGCCGCACTGGATGTACGAAGCGTGGCTGCCGATTGAAGTGAAGCAGAAGATGGCGATGATCGCCGGCGGTGCCTGCGGCGTGATGACCCTTGTGGGTGGCCTGCTGCTGCTGAAGCGCCGTCTGTTCAGCCCGCGCGTGCGTGCTACCACCACGGGAGCGGACATCCTGATCCTCTCCCTGCTGATGGTGCAGTGTGCGCTGGGTCTGCTGACCATACCGTTCTCCGCGCAGCATATGGACGGCAGTGAAATGATGAAGCTGGTGGGATGGGCGCAGTCAGTGGTGACCTTCCACGGCGGTGCATCTGAGCATCTCGACGGCGTGGCGTTTATCTTCCGCGTTCACCTGGTGCTGGGTATGACCCTGTTTGTGCTGTTCCCGTTCTCTCGTCTGGTCCACATCTGGAGCGCGCCGGTGGAGTACATGACGCGCAAGTACCAGATTGTGCGCGCACGTCGCTGATTCACTTTTCTGATACAAGCCCCGCCCTGGCGGGGCTTTTTTTTGTTCCGGCTTGGCCTTTCAGGGCGCTTAACGCTGAGTGACGCATGTCTGGCACGACTCATCCTTCCCCGCAATGGAAGAACATAAGGCATTGTGCTTTAGGGTAGTATTGGAATCTTTGGAAGTGATGGTGGTGGGGGAAGGATTCGAACCTTCGAAGTCGATGACGGCAGATTTACAGTCTGCTCCCTTTGGCCGCTCGGGAACCCCACCACGGGGTAATGCTTTTTACTGGCCTGCTTCCTGTTGGAAGCGGGGCGCATCATATCAAATGAGGCGCCCCTGTAAAGTATTCCTTTAGGGAAATGAAGTTGTTTGCCTGCTTTTTATCCGTAAAGGCGGAAAGCTAATCAATTCATTTTCCGAAGGATTAAAGAATAATCGTTCTGTTGCCGTAGACAAAGACGCGCTGGGCAAGCACCTGATACAGCGCACGGCTCAGGACGTTCTTCTCGACGTCGCGCCCTGCGCGCATCATATCTTCCGCCGTGTAGGTGTGGTCCACGTGAATGACGTCCTGCATGATGATTGGGCCTTCGTCCAGATTATCGTTCACGTAGTGGGCGGTCGCACCGATGATCTTCACCCCGCGCTCGTACGCCTGGTGATACGGGCGTGCACCAATAAAGGCTGGCAGGAATGAATGGTGAATGTTGATGATCTTGTTCGGGAAGCGTGCCACGAAGGACGGCGTCAGTACGCGCATGTATTTGGCCAGCACGACGTAGTCCGGGTTATGCGCCTCAATGGCCTGAGCCATCAGGTTGTCGTGTTCTTCACGGGTATGGCCTTCATGGCTCACCAGCTCGAACGGAATGTCAAAACGTTCAACCAGGGTACGCAGCGTCTCGTGGTTGCCAATAACGGCGGCGATTTCAACGTCCAGTCCGCCATAGTTGGCCTTCATCAGCAGGTCGCCCAGGCAGTGCGCCTCTTTGGTGACCAGAATCACAATGCGGCGACGGCCGGCCGGATTCAGCTCGCGTACCGAGCCTTCCGGCAGGGCGCTATCCAGATCGGCAAGCAGGGTGGTGTCGTTGAAAATGCCTTCCAGCTCGGTGCGCATAAAGAAGCGACCGGTACGGTGGTCAACGAACTCGTTGTTCTGCACGATATTCAGTTCATGTTTGTAACAAATGTTAGTAATTCGTGCGATAAGCCCTTTTTGATCGGGACAAATAGTGCGCAGAACTTTACGTTGTAATGATTGCATCGCCGGGAAATCCTGTTTAAGTATTTGCGAAGTCTGAGTTGTCAGGCATTGCTGCCGCAACACTTTTTAAATTTTTTACCTGAACCGCAGGGGCAGGGATCGTTACGACCGAATTGCGGGCGTGTACCGTCAATATAATACCATTGCCCGCTTTCCTTTAAGAACCGGGAACGTTCAATGATGGCTCCCGGTTTGTTTTGCTCGCTGAAGCGGGCGACAAAGCTGACATAGCCTTCGTTATCATCACGGCCGGGAGCGGCGTCAAAGACGGTGAGGCCAAGCCAGGTCGTGTTGGCGAACCCGGCTTCAATCTCCTGACGGAAATCGGCCGCCTGGCAGGACGGGTGCCAGGTGTTAATCAGGTAGTCTGCGTTTTTGATCACAAAAGCAGCATACCGCGAGCGCATAAGGTGTGACGGGTCTGGTGCAACCTGCTCGCCAGAAAGATATCGCTGGCAACATAGGCTATACTCCAGAGCGCTACCACAGGGGCAGAGTTGAGACACGATTCTCTTCCTGGAACAAAAAATAAGGCGTTAAACGCTTAAGGTAGCACCATGTTAACTGAGCAGTTGCGTTGACGCTATGTCGGGAATCCAGGGGAAGTAAAACAGGGCTAATGAGAAAGGTAAAAATTGGACTGGCGTTGGGCTCAGGTGCCGCCCGGGGTTGGTCACATATTGGCGTTATCAACGCCTTAAACAAGATGGGGATTGACGTTGATATCGTTGCAGGTTGTTCTATCGGGTCGCTGGTCGGGTCCGCTTACGCCTGCGGCAAGCTCCCGGAGCTCGAAAGCTGGGTGCGCTCTTTTCGCTACTGGGATGTGCTGCGCCTGATGGATCTCTCCTGGCAGCGCGGCGGGCTGCTGCGCGGGGAACGCGTGTTCAACCAGTTCCGCAAGATTATGCCACACGCTGACTTCAGCCACTGCCATATGCCATTTGGTGCCGTTGCCACCAACCTCAGTACGGGCCGGGAAATATGGCTCACCGAAGGGGATATTCACCGTGCCGTACGCGCCTCCTGTAGCATACCGGGCTTAATGGCTCCCGTGCCGCACAACGGCTACTGGCTCGTTGATGGCGGAGTAGTGAATCCCGTGCCCATCTCGCTGACGCGTGCTATGGGGGCAGATATCGTCATTGCCGTGGATTTACAGCACGATGCCCATCTTATGCAGCAGGATCTGATGTCGGTTAATCTGCAGGGCGATGAGGCAGAAACAGAGAAACTGGCGTGGCATGCGCGTCTGCGCGGCAGAATAGGGCGTCTGGCCTCCCGTCGTGCGGTAGCCGCGCCTAACGCCGTCGAAATCATGACGACCTCCATTCAAATCCTTGAGAATCGCCTGAAGCGAAACCGTATGGCGGGCGATCCTCCGGATATTCTTATTCAACCCTATTGCCCACAAATCTCTACTTTAGATTTCCACCGGGCTGAAGCCGCCATTGCAGCGGGCTCGTTAGCCGTCGAAAAGAAAATAGATGAACTGTTGCCTTTTGTGCGTACAGCACGTTAAGCACTTTTTTGATTACTTCAGCAAAATCTGACAGGCGATAGTACCAATAGCATGCCACTATTGAGTAACTGTCAGCCAGGGGAGGAACCATGACACAGCCATTGGCCGGAAAACACATTTTGATAGTTGAAGACGAGCCCGTTTTCCGATCGCTACTGGATTCGTGGTTATCCTCACTGGGTGCAACCACGTCCCTTGCCGAAGATGGCGTCGAGGCGCTGGAAAAAATGGCCAGCATTACGCCTGACCTGATGATCTGTGATATCGAGATGCCTCGCATGAACGGCCTGATGCTGGTGGAGAACCTGCGTAACGAAGGGGATCAGACCCCCATTCTGGTTATCTCCGCCACCGAGAATATGTCGGATATCGCCAAAGCGCTGCGTCTTGGGGTGCAGGATATCCTGCTCAAGCCCGTCAAGGATTTAAACCGTCTGCGTGAAACGGTGCTCGCGTGCCTGTACCCTAATATGTTTAATTCCCGGGTTGAGGAAGAAGAACGTTTATTCCAGGACTGGGATGCGTTAGTCAGTAATCCCCTCGCGGCCGCAAAGTTGCTTCAGGAACTTCAGCCGCCCGTGCAGCAAAATATTTCTCATTGCAGGGTAAATTATCGCCAGCTGGTAGCGGCTGACCAGCCGGGACTGGTGCTGGATATTGCACCGTTATCAGATTCCGATCTCGCCTTTTATTGTCTGGACGTCACTCGGGCGGGAGATAACGGCGTTTTGGCTGCCTTATTGCTGCGCGCGCTGTTTAATGGTTTGTTACAGGAACAATTATCCCATCAGGGGCAACGGCTTCCTGAGCTAGGCAGTTTACTCAAACAGGTTAACCAGCTTTTCCGCCAGGCGAATTTACCGGGTCAGTTCCCGCTTCTGGTTGGCTATTATCACAGCGGGTTGAATAACCTTATTCTGGTATCGGCAGGGTTAAATGCCACGCTGAATACCGGAGAACATCATATTCAGGTGAGTAACGGCGTACCGTTGGGGACGCTGGGAAATACTTACCTTAATCAAATTAGTCATCGCTGCACCTCATGGCAGTGCCAAATTTGGGGTGCGGGTGGACGGTTACGCTTAATGTTGTCCACGGAGTAAGCAATCGGATTTTATTTTTCAGATTGCTTTACCTGTGTTTTTGCCGGCGGTGCTACTATCGCTGCAAGTTTCATGCGTATTTGTCTTAATTGATCGGCAACGCGTCCTTTTCAGACCCGTATTAGTGGCTGAGACTGTATACTCAACGCGTTATTCAATGCATAAAAGTTCAAAACTTGAACAATTCAGGAGAATTTCAATGGCTGCCCTAAATTCGAAAGTCAGAAAGGCCGTTATCCCGGTGGCGGGATTGGGTACCAGGATGTTGCCAGCGACGAAGGCAATCCCAAAAGAGATGCTGCCTCTGGTTGATAAGCCATTAATCCAGTATGTCGTGAATGAGTGTATTGCTGCAGGTATCACCGAAATTGTTCTGGTGACGCATTCATCTAAAAACTCTATCGAAAACCATTTCGATACCAGTTTCGAACTTGAAGCGATGCTGGAAAAACGCGTTAAGCGTCAGCTGCTGGAAGAAGTTCAGTCTATTTGCCCTCCACACGTTACCATTATGCAGGTTCGCCAGGGCCTGGCGAAAGGTCTGGGCCATGCGGTACTGTGCGCGCATCCGGTAGTGGGTGATGAGCCCGTTGCGGTAATCCTGCCA
Organism: Enterobacter cloacae complex sp. P40C2; assembly: GCF_014930695.1. NCBI lineage: Bacteria > Pseudomonadati > Pseudomonadota > Gammaproteobacteria > Enterobacterales > Enterobacteriaceae > Enterobacter > Enterobacter cloacae complex sp. P40C2. The sequence goes on from NZ_JADBRP010000011.1 coordinate 54,228, forward strand.
GACGTCATTCTGGACGAATACGAATCCGATCTCTCCCAGGAAAACCTGGCAGAGATGATCAAACGCTTCGACGAAACCGGCAGCAGCCAGATCATGGTTGAGCCAGTCGACGACGTTACCGCTTACGGTGTGGTTGACTGCAAGGGCGTAAACCTGCAGCCGGGCGAAAGCGTGCCGATGGTTGGCGTTGTAGAAAAACCGAAGGCTGACGTTGCGCCGTCTAACCTCGCTGTTGTAGGCCGCTATGTGCTCAGCGCAGAGATTTGGGCGCTGCTGGCGAAAACCCCTCCGGGTGCTGGTGATGAAATCCAGCTGACGGATGCCATTGATATGCTGATCGAGAAAGAGACTGTAGAAGCCTACCATATGAAAGGTAAGAGCCATGACTGCGGGAATAAACTCGGTTATATGCAGGCGTTCGTTGAATACGGTATTCGCCACAACAGCCTGGGTGAAGAATTTAAAGCCTGGCTCAAAGGTAGCGTGGGTATTAAGTAATAATCCTCCAGCCTGCTAAACAAGACCGGTGCGGCGATGCTCACCGGTTTTTTTATACCTGCCGTGCGGTATTTGTCACCGCGATTGTCAAGGACGTTAAATAGTGCGCATCGCAATATGACAGAGTGTAAGGAGATGTACGGGAAAATATGGCAGGCATAAAAAATCCCGCTCAGGGCGGGATTTTCAGAATCTTTCCAGATTAATCCTTGATAAGGAAGTCATCCAGTTGTTTGCCTTGCTCGTCCATTGCTTTCTTGATAACAGCAGGAGTACGACCCTGACCGGTCCAGGTTTTCTCTTCGCCGTTCTCATCAATGTAGCAATATTTTGCAGGGCGTGCAGCGCGTTTTGCTTTGGTGCCGGTTTTCGCTGCTGCCATGCTGTTCAGCAATTCATTTGGATCGATACCGTCAGCAATCAGCATTTCGCGATACTGTTGCAGTTTACGCGTACGTTCTTCGATTTCAGCAGCGGCTGCGCTTTCTTCTTCACGACGTTCGTTAACTACAACTTCTAATTTTTCCAGCATTTCTTCAAGCGTCTCAAGGGTACATTCTCTTGCCTGCGCACGAAGAGTACGGATGTTGTTCAGAATTTTAAGTGCTTCGCTCATTGTAGTAATCTCAAACTTATAATGGGGGTGGGTTTGTTGTCCTAATAATAGAGCGTTAATTTGACTTGTGCAATAGGCCGGAATGTAAGGAATTCAAAAAATACAAAATAAACGACGCTATTATTAATTACGCTATCTTAAATTTCATTGCTTGTCTGACCTGTCAGATATCGATGCAAACGGCAAAAAACTCGTCATTTGCATGTTTGTTTTGTGACTTTTCCCGCAGGAATTATAGTTGCGGTTGATAAATATCAGCCTTTTGTATTACTCCGGGAAAGCGCAGCCAGAACGAAAATAGTTAATAAATAGTGAATTTTAAAGCACGAACAATCCAGTATAAAAAGAAGTGTTATCACTTACGTTGCGCTTGTCATATTGTCATTGCTATATGCCTTTACTGCCTGTTTTAACGCATTATTTTACGCAGAATGCTGAGGGATTAACCGCTGCTCAAAGGCCCCGAACGTGCGGTCTGGCGCAGATGCAGGTACGAAATATGGTACAATGAATCATCGGGAATATTACACATTGATTAGGATTTTTCGGCCAATGGCACAACTTTATTTCTACTATTCGGCAATGAACGCAGGGAAATCGACGGCGTTACTGCAATCCTCATACAATTATCAGGAACGTGGCATGCGTACCGTTGTGTACACCGCTGAAATCGACGATCGCTTCGGTGCCGGGAAAGTGAGTTCACGAATAGGGCTATCGTCGCCTGCAAGGCTGTTTAACCCTGCAACGGATCTGCTTGAGGATATTCGTACCGAGCATGCGGCTAAGCCTGTACACTGCGTGCTGGTCGATGAAAGCCAGTTTTTGACCCGAGAGCAGGTCCATGCGCTTTCAGACGTTGTGGATGAACTGGATATTCCCGTGCTGTGCTACGGATTACGTACCGATTTTCGTGGAGAGTTATTTGCCGGAAGTCAGTATCTGCTCGCCTGGTCAGATAAGCTGGTTGAGCTGAAAACGATTTGTTTCTGCGGTCGTAAGGCCAGCATGGTGCTTCGCCTTGACCAGTCGGGCAAACCCTACGCTGATGGCGAGCAGGTGGTGATAGGGGGCAATGAGCGCTATGTCTCGGTGTGCCGCAAGCATTATAAAGAGGCGCTGGTCGTAGGCTCGCTGACGGCACTACAGGGCGACAGCCGGAAATAACAGAGCTGCTGTTATTCAGATATAAAAAAACCCGCCGCTGGCGGGTTTTTTGTCACGTTGTCAATTACGCGTTTTTCTTCGCTTTCTTGTCAGCTTTTACTAATGGAAGTTCCACTTTCACAGCAGCAACATCGCTTTCAGTGAATTCACGGCCGTAGTAGGTATCCAGCAGGATCTGTTTCAGCTCGGAAATCAGCGGGTAGCGTGGGTTAGCACCGGTACACTGGTCATCGAACGCATCTTCAGACAGCTTGTCTACGTGTGCGAGGAAGTCAGCTTCCTGAACACCTGCTTCACGGATAGACTTAGGAATACCCAGCTCCGCCTTCAGGCTTTCCAGCCACGCCAGCAGCTTCTCAATCTTCGCAGCAGTACGGTCGCCCGGTGCGCTCAGACCCAGGTGGTCAGCGATTTCAGCGTAACGACGACGAGCCTGTGGGCGGTCGTACTGGCTGAATGCAGTCTGTTTGGTTGGGTTGTCGTTGGCGTTATAACGGATAACGTTGCTGATCAACAGGGCGTTCGCCAGACCGTGTGGAATGTGGAACTGTGAACCCAGTTTGTGAGCCATAGAGTGGCAAACACCGAGGAAGGCGTTAGCAAACGCGATACCCGCGATGGTTGCTGCACTGTGTACACGCTCACGTGCAACAGGGTTTTTCGAACCTTCGTTATAGGATGCCGGCAGGTTTTCTTTCAGCAGCTTCAGCGCCTGCAGAGCCTGACCGTCAGAGAACTCAGAGGCCAGTACGGAAACGTAAGCTTCCAGAGCGTGAGTCACAGCATCCAGACCACCGAACGCACACAGTGATTTTGGCATTTCCATAACCAGGTTGGCATCGACGATAGCCATATCTGGCGTCAGCGCGTAGTCAGCCAGCGGATATTTCTGACCCGTTGCGTCATCAGTCACAACCGCAAACGGCGTTACTTCTGAACCGGTACCGGAAGTGGTGGTGACGGCGATCATTTTCGCTTTCACGCCCATTTTCGGGAACTTGTAGATACGTTTACGGATATCCATAAAGCGCAGCGCCAGTTCTTCGAAGTGCGTTTCAGGATGCTCGTACATGACCCACATAATTTTCGCGGCGTCCATTGGGGAACCGCCACCCAGTGCGATGATCACATCTGGTTTGAAGGAGTTTGCCAGTTCGGCACCTTTACGTACAACGCTCAGGGTTGGGTCAGCTTCAACTTCAAAGAAGACTTCAGTTTCGACGCCAGCCGCTTTCAGAACAGAGGTGATCTGGTCTGCATAGCCATTGTTGAACAGGAAACGGTCGGTCACGATGAGCGCACGTTTGTGGCCATCAGTAATCACTTCATCCAGCGCGATTGGCAGAGAGCCACGGCGGAAGTAGATAGATTTCGGAAGTTTGTGCCACAACATGTTTTCAGCTCGCTTAGCAACGGTTTTCTTGTTGATCAGGTGTTTTGGACCAACGTTTTCAGAGATGGAGTTACCACCCCAGGAACCACAACCCAGAGTCAGGGAAGGTGCGAGTTTGAAGTTGTACAGGTCACCGATACCACCCTGAGAAGCAGGGGTGTTGATCAGGATACGCGCCGTTTTCATCTTCTGACCGAAGTGAGCAACGCGTTCTGGCTGGTTATCCTGGTCGGTGTACAGGCAGGAGGTGTGACCGATACCGCCCATGGCAACCAGTTTCTCTGCCTTCTCTACCGCGTCATCGAAATCTTTGGCACGGTACATTGCCAGAGTAGGGGACAGTTTTTCGTGAGCGAACGGTTCGCTTTCATCGACAACCTTAACTTCACCGATCAGAATCTTGGTGGTAGCAGGAACGGTAAAGCCGGCGAGTTCAGCGATTTTATAAGCTGGCTGACCAACGATGGCGGCGTTCAGCGCGCCATTTTTCAGAATCACGTCCTGAACGGCTTTCAGCTCTTTACCTTGCAGCAGGTAGCCGCCGTGGCTGGCGAAACGTTCACGAACGGCGTCGTACACAGAATCAACGACGACGACAGACTGTTCAGACGCACAGATAACGCCGTTATCGAAGGTTTTGGACATCAGAACAGAGGCAACAGCACGCTTAATATCAGCCGTTTCGTCGATAACAACAGGTGTGTTACCCGCGCCTACGCCGATTGCCGGCTTACCGGAGCTGTATGCTGCTTTAACCATACCCGGACCACCGGTCGCCAGAATCAGGTTAATATCTGGGTGATGCATAAGGGCGTTGGACAGCTCAACGGAAGGTTGGTCGATCCAGCCGATTAAATCTTTTGGTGCGCCCGCAGCAATGGCAGCCTGCAGGACGATGTCTGCTGCTTTGTTGGTGGCGTCTTTCGCACGTGGATGCGGGGAGAAGATGATTGCGTTACGGGTCTTCAGGCTGATCAGAGATTTGAAGATTGCGGTAGAGGTTGGGTTAGTGGTTGGAACGATACCGCAAATGATGCCGATCGGTTCTGCAATAGTGATGGTGCCGAAAGTATCGTCTTCTGACAGCACGCCGCAGGTTTTCTCATCTTTATAGGCGTTGTAGATATACTCTGAAGCAAAGTGGTTTTTAATCACTTTATCTTCAACGATACCCATACCGGATTCGGCAACGGCCATTTTAGCGAGAGGGATTCGAGCATCTGCAGCAGCCAGAGCGGCCGCGCGGAAGATTTTATCAACCTGTTCTTGGGTGAAATTGGCATATTCACGCTGGGCTTTTTTTACGCGCTCGACGAGGGCGTTCAGTTCAGCGATATTGGTAACAGCCATAATGCTCTCCTGATAATGTTTAAACTCTTTTAGTAAACCAGCGCTCGATACGTCAGACAGTATAGTCAGAGCCGATTCCACTTGCGTAACACACAGTAAAACAAAGGATTACTCTCTTCTCCAGCTCACTAATTTACTAAAAGAGCCTTACCTTAGCATCATACCTTTTTGATAGGTGATCTCCCTGGCGGCGTAATCAAGATTACTCACTTCTGAGTACGAAAATTATGATCTGGGTCAATTTTCCACTAAGCTGATACCTTTCAGCAGGGTTAATTTGTGCTAATTATTCCACTGTTAAATAATTAAGTAACTATTGGAAGTGCCGCTATCATTGATTATACAAACGTTTAACATCATGAATTGATAACGTTTAGGCACAGATTTCTGGTGAAGTATGCGGCTAAAAAGCGTATCTTCAGCGCGGATTTATCATGACACGCTATCTCTTCCAGGCCATGCTCATTTGCGGAGCTTAATGTGATTCAAACGCTCTTTGATTTCCCTACATATTTTAAGTTTTTTATCGGCTTGTTTGCCCTGGTCAACCCGGTCGGGATCATCCCTGTCTTTATCAGTATGACCAGCTATCAAACGGCAGCCGCAAGAAATAAAACCAACCTGACGGCAAACCTGTCGGTGGCGATCATCTTGCTGACCTCCCTTTATCTTGGTGACGCCATTCTGCAGGTGTTCGGGATCTCGATTGATTCGTTCCGTATTGCGGGTGGGATCCTCGTGGTGACCATTGCGATGTCGATGATAAGCGGCAAGCTGGGGGAGGATAAGCAGAACAAGCAGGAAAAATCAGAGACGGCGATCCGCGAAAGCATTGGCGTGGTACCGCTGGCCTTACCGCTCATGGCAGGACCGGGTGCGATCAGCTCAACCATTGTGTGGGGTACGCGCTACCACAGCCTGATGCATCTGATTGGTTTTTCCGTCGCCATTGCTCTGTTCGCGCTCTGCTGCTGGGGCGTGTTCCGCATGGCGCCATGGCTGGTTCGCCTGCTGGGACAAACGGGCATCAACGTCATTACCCGTATCATGGGGCTGCTGTTAATGGCATTGGGCATTGAATTTATTGTTACCGGTATAAAAAGCATATTCCCCGGATTATTACACTGACCTTCATTTGAAACGACGGAGCCGATGGCTCCGTTTTTTTTACGTGATTATCAGCAAATCATATAAATAAAGTTGAAATGCGCGCCCGTCATAATAAGTTCTGCTAATAACTCTGTTTTGTTATTTTTCAAGAGGTTGTTAATTACACCCTTCCCATCCTGCTCATAAATCCTGCGAACCCTTTGTTATTTTACTCACATGATACTCTGGGGCTTGCTGACGGATAACCGAAATGATATTAGTAAATTCTGCGATGGCTCAGACGAATGTGCTAAATAATAACCATTTGTTAAATTTTCGTGAAAAAATTGAGCGGTCAGGCAATGTCATCGCGGTTACGAGCGTTTTTTCTGTAATGGCATAATAAACAAGCATTTTTAGCATTTTCTTCAGGGTTGGCGTCTGCCATCAATGAGTGTTCAGGCGCTATAAAAGAGAAATGCTTAACAAATTTGCAAAATGTATTGGCGAGTGGTGGCACCATTTGGTACTTTCCGGCCTTATATTTTGCTGAATTAAACAAGTTGATGAGAATTATTTTCAGATAGCTCTCGCCAATGAAATCCACGCTCTCTCTGACAGGGGAGAGAGTTAAAGAATCGACGCAAGGCCGCCGTACGAGCGGTCAGTAATAATGAAGTCGGTGATAGCAAGAAGTAAAAAAAGAACCTGACAGCAGCAAAAAAAACTCCTGCGCTGTACAGGCCCCAACAGGGGATTACACAACTGGCGAAGGCCGGTCATTATAATGAGTGGAGTATCAACACAATGTCCATCATCACAAAAAAAAGTCTGGTAGCGGCGGGGATTTTAACTGCGCTAATCGCGGGTAATGCTGCAATGGCCGCGGACGTTCCTGCGGGTGTTCAGCTGGCCGAGAAGCAAACGCTGGTCCGTAACAACGGCGCGGAAGTACAGTCTCTCGATCCGCACAAAATTGAAGGGGTGCCAGAATCTAACGTTAACCGTGACCTGTTCGAAGGTCTGCTGGTGACTGACGTGGACGGCCATCCGGCGCCGGGTGTGGCGGAAAAGTGGGACAACAAAGATTTTAAAGTCTGGACCTTCCACCTGCGTAAAGATGCCAAATGGTCCGACGGCACGCCGGTAACCGCCGAAGATTTCGTTTATAGCTGGCAGCGCCTGGCGGATCCCAATACCGCCTCTCCGTATGCGAGCTACCTGCAGTATGGTCATATTGCCAATATCGATGACATCATCACGGGTAAAAAGCCGGTTACCGATCTGGGCGTAAAAGCCATTGATGCCAACACCTTTGAAGTCACGTTGAGCGAACCTGTTCCATACTTCTATAAGCTGCTGGTACACCCGTCCGTCTCTCCGGTGCCAAAATCCGCTGTTGAAAAATTCGGTGAAAAATGGACCCAGCCTGCGAATATCGTGACCAACGGTGCGTACAAGCTGAAAAGCTGGGTAGTAAACGAACGTATGGTGCTGGAGCGTAACCCTCAGTACTGGGACAACGCGAAGACCGTTATTAATCAGGTAACCTACCTGCCAATTGCTTCAGAAGTAACCGACGTTAACCGCTACCGCAGCGGTGAAATCGACATGACCTACAACAACATGCCGATTGAACTGTTCCAGAAACTGAAAAAAGAGATCCCAAAAGAAGTTCACGTCGATCCGTATCTGTGCACCTATTACTACGAAATCAACAACCAGAAAGCACCGTTTACCGACGTTCGCGTACGTACCGCACTAAAGCTGGCGCTGGATCGCGATATCATCGTCCACAAAGTGAAGAATCAGGGCGACCTGCCTGCCTACAGCTATACCCCGCCTTACACCGACGGAATGAAGCTGGTTGAGCCTGAGTGGTTCAAGTGGTCTCAGGAAAAACGTAACGAAGAAGCGAAAAAACTGCTGGCCGAAGCCGGGTATACCGCCGATAAGCCGCTGACGTTTAGCCTGCTGTACAACACGTCCGATCTGCATAAAAAACTGGCTATCGCCGTCGCGTCAATCTGGAAGAAGAACCTGGGCGTAAACGTGAAGCTGGAAAACCAGGAGTGGAAGACCTTCCTCGATACGCGCCATCAGGGGACGTTCGACGTGGCCCGTGCAGGCTGGTGTGCGGACTATAACGAACCAACCTCCTTCCTGAACACCATGCTCAGCGACAGCTCGAACAACACTGCACACTATAAGAGCCCGGCGTTTGATAAGCTGATTGGTGAAACGCTGAAGGTAGCAGATGACGCTCAGCGCGCCGATCTGTACGCTAAATCTGAGCAACAGCTCGATAAAGACTCTGCGATCGTTCCGGTGTACTACTACGTCAACGCCCGTCTGGTGAAGCCGTGGGTAGGGGGTTATACCGGGAAAGACCCGTTGGATAATATTTCCGTTAAGAATCTTTATATTATCAAGCATTAATGGCAATACGTGGGGCGAGCCAGCTTGCCCCACTGTGTCTACTTTGTAACATTCATCAGGCACACGCCAGAAGGTACGGGCAATGTTGAAATTTATCCTGCGTCGCTGTCTTGAAGCGATCCCAACGTTATTTATTCTAATTACTATTTCATTCTTCATGATGCGCCTTGCGCCGGGCAGTCCATTTACCGGCGAACGTACGCTTCCGCCAGAAGTGATGGCCAATATCGAAGCGAAATACCATTTAAACGATCCCATTACCACGCAGTACTTCAACTATCTGAAGCAGCTTGCGCACGGTGATTTTGGACCGTCATTCAAATATAAAGACTATTCCGTTAACGACCTGGTCGCGTCCAGCTTCCCGGTATCGGCTAAATTAGGTGCTGCTGCATTTATCCTGGCCGTGGTTCTCGGGGTCACTGCGGGCGTTATCGCCGCGCTAAAACAAAATACCCGATGGGATTACGCCGTGATGGGGGTCGCAATGACCGGGGTGGTTATCCCCAGCTTCGTTGTCGCGCCGTTGCTGGTCATGATATTTGCCATCACGCTGCAGTGGCTGCCCGGGGGCGGCTGGAACGGCGGGGCGCTGAAGTTCATGATACTGCCGATGGTGGCGTTATCACTGGCGTACATCGCCAGCATCGCCCGTATCACCCGTGGATCGATGATTGAAGTCCTGCACTCTAACTTCATCCGTACCGCCCGCGCGAAGGGGCTGCCGATGCGCCGGATAATTTTGCGTCATGCGCTCAAGCCAGCGCTGCTGCCGGTGCTCTCCTATATGGGGCCTGCTTTCGTCGGCATCATTACGGGTTCCATGGTCATTGAAACCATTTACGGTCTGCCGGGCATTGGGCAGCTGTTTGTTAACGGGGCGCTTAACCGTGACTATTCGCTGGTGCTGAGCCTCACGATCCTCGTGGGTGCGCTGACCATTCTGTTTAATGCCGTTGTCGATGTGCTGTATGCCGTTATCGACCCGAAAATCCGTTACTAACTGGAGCACGCCATGATGTTGAGTAAGAAAAACAGCGAGGCGCTGGAAAACTTCAGTGAAAAGCTGGAGGTCGAAGGGCGCAGCCTCTGGCAGGACGCGCGCCGTCGCTTTATGCATAACCGTGCCGCCGTTGCCAGCCTGGTTGTGCTGGTGCTTATCGCGCTGTTCGTTACCCTGGCACCGATGCTGTCGCAGTTTACCTATTTCGATACGGACTGGGGCATGATGTCCAGCGCGCCGGATATGGAGTCCGGGCACTATTTCGGTACCGACTCTTCCGGCCGTGATTTGCTGGTGCGCGTGGCGATCGGCGGCCGTATCTCGCTGATGGTCGGTATTGCCGCGGCGCTGGTGGCGGTTCTGGTCGGTACGCTTTACGGCTCGCTTTCCGGTTATCTCGGCGGCAAAGTGGACTCCGTAATGATGCGTATGCTTGAGATCCTTAACTCCTTCCCGTTTATGTTCTTCGTCATTCTGCTGGTGACCTTCTTTGGTCAGAACATCCTGCTGATCTTTGTGGCAATCGGGATGGTCTCCTGGCTGGACATGGCGCGTATCGTGCGTGGCCAGACGCTGAGCCTTAAACGCAAGGAGTTTATTGAGGCCGCGCAGGTTGGGGGTGTCTCTACCGCCAATATCGTGGTGCGTCATATCGTTCCTAACGTGCTGGGCGTGGTGGTGGTGTACGCCTCCCTGCTGGTACCGAGCATGATCCTGTTTGAATCTTTCCTGAGCTTCCTGGGATTAGGTACGCAGGAGCCGCTGAGCAGCTGGGGCGCTCTGTTAAGCGATGGCGCTAACTCCATGGAAGTGTCGCCGTGGCTACTGCTGTATCCGGCGGGCTTCCTGGTAGTCACCCTGTTCTGTTTCAACTTTATCGGCGATGGCCTGCGTGATGCCCTCGACCCGAAAGACCGTTAAGGAGCGCCGCCATGACCATTATTGAAACGGCAACCGCGCCTCAGGCGCAGCAGCGGACCAGCGCACTGCTGGACGTAAAAGATCTCCGCGTGACCTTTAAAACACCGGACGGGGATGTTACCGCCGTAAACGATCTCAACTTCGACCTGCGTGCGGGTGAAACGCTGGGTATCGTGGGGGAGTCCGGCTCCGGAAAATCCCAAACCGCCTTCGCGCTGATGGGCCTGCTGGCGTCTAACGGCGTGATTGGCGGTTCGGCGACATTTCACGGCAGAGAGATCCTGAATTTGCCGGAACATGAGCTGAACAAACTGCGCGCCGAGCAGATCTCAATGATTTTCCAGGATCCGATGACGTCGCTGAACCCGTACATGCGTGTGGGGGAACAGCTGATGGAAGTGCTGATGCTGCACAAGGGACTGGGCAAAGCCGAAGCGTTTGAAGAGTCGGTCAAAATGCTGGATGCGGTGAAAATGCCGGAAGCGCGCAAGCGCATGCGCATGTATCCGCACGAGTTCTCCGGTGGGATGCGTCAGCGCGTTATGATCGCAATGGCGCTGCTTTGCAGGCCAAAGCTGCTGATTGCCGACGAACCGACCACGGCGCTGGACGTGACCGTTCAGGCGCAGATCATGACGCTCCTGAACGAGCTTAAGCGCGAGTTCAACACCGCGATTATCATGATTACCCACGATCTGGGCGTTGTCGCCGGGATTTGTGACAAAGTCCTGGTCATGTATGCCGGCCGCACGATGGAATACGGTAACGCACGTGACGTGTTTTACCAGCCAGCCCATCCGTACTCTATAGGCCTGCTGAATGCCGTACCGCGCCTTGATGCGGAAGGGGAGTCGCTGCTGACGATCCCCGGTAACCCGCCAAACCTGCTGCGTCTGCCGAAAGGCTGTCCGTTCCAGCCGCGCTGTCCGTACGCGATGGAAATCTGCAACAGCGCACCGCCGCTGGAGGCGTTTGCCCCGGGCCGTCTGCGCGCCTGCTTTAAGCCGCAGGAGGAGCTGGTATGAACGCCATTGATGAAAAAAGAAATGTACTGCTCGAAATCGCTGACCTGAAGGTTCATTTCGATATCAAAGACGGCAAGCAGTGGTTCTGGCAGCCGGCTAAAACCCTGAAAGCGGTGGATGGCGTTACGCTGCGCCTGTACGAAGGGGAGACCCTTGGCGTGGTGGGCGAATCCGGCTGCGGCAAATCGACGTTTGCGCGGGCGATTATCGGCCTGGTAAAAGCCACCGACGGTAAAGTGGCCTGGCTTGGCAAAGATCTGCTGGGAATGAAGCCGGATGAATGGCGCGACGTGCGCAGCGATATCCAGATGATATTCCAGGATCCGCTGGCATCGCTCAACCCGCGTATGACCATTGGTGAAATCATTGCCGAGCCGCTGCGCACCTATCATCCAAAGATGCCGCGCCAGGAAGTGCGTGACCGCGTGAAGGCGATGATGCTGAAGGTGGGTCTGCTGCCTAACCTCATCAACCGCTATCCGCACGAGTTTTCCGGCGGGCAGTGTCAGCGTATCGGTATTGCGCGTGCGCTGATCCTCGAGCCAAAGCTGATCATCTGCGATGAGCCGGTTTCGGCGCTGGACGTTTCTATCCAGGCGCAGGTGGTTAACCTGTTGCAGAAACTCCAGAGGGAGATGGGGCTGTCGCTGATTTTCATCGCTCATGACCTGGCGGTGGTAAAACACATTTCCGATCGCGTGCTGGTGATGTATCTGGGTCACGCCGTGGAGCTGGGCACCTACGACGAGGTGTATCACAACCCGCTGCACCCCTACACCAAAGCGCTGATGTCCGCGGTACCCGTACCGGACCCCGATCTGGAGAAAAATAAAACCATTCAGCTGCTGGAAGGCGAACTGCCTTCGCCGATTAACCCGCCTTCGGGCTGCGTATTCCGTACGCGGTGCCCATTAGCCGGGCCGGAATGCGCGAAGACGCGGCCGGTGCTGGAGGGCAGTTTCCGACACGCAGTTTCCTGCCTGAAAATAGACCCGCTATAATCGCAAGGGCTGACATGATGTCAGCCCTTATTTTTCGAGGTTATTGTGTCGCGATTATTCACGTCGGCCCGCCAGCGGCTGTATCATTTTTTATTCGATCCTGAAACGGTTTCCGGTCGACGCGTCGAGGGACTGTGCGGCTTATTTGCGCTGATTAGCGTCATCATTATCTTTATTGAATCCGGCGCCGGAACGCAGTACCACATGACGTTTGAGGAGTGGCATGTCTTCGTCTGGCTGGAACTGATCGTTACGCTGGTCTTTACCGTCGAATATCTACTGAGGGTCATCAGCTGGCCGAATCCGGCTAAATACGTCTTCAGCTTCTGGGGAATTATTGATTTAGCCACCATTCTGCCGCTGTACGTCATGTGGCTGTGGCCTGAAATTAGCCTGAACTATGTCTTTGCCTGGCGCGCAATGCGGGCGATTCGCGTATTACGTATTCTGAAGCTGCTGCGCTTTATGCCGTCGCTGCGGGTTTTTTGGGTCGCCATTGTCAGCGCCCGCCACCAGCTTATTCTCTTCTATTCGTTTATTGCTATCGTGATGATCGTTTTTGGATCCCTGATGTATTTAATCGAAGGGCCAAAATACGGCTTTACCACCCTTAATGCATCGGTTTACTGGGCCATCGTGACGGTGACGACGGTAGGCTATGGGGATATTACGCCGCATACGCCGCTCGGACGTATTGTGGCCTCTGTCCTGATTCTGATCGGTTATTCCGTGATAGCGATCCCGACGGGGCTAATTACTACTCACATGAGCAGCGCGTTTCAGAGCAGCAAACGGCAACGCAAATGTTCGAATTGTCAGCAGGGGAATCATGAACCCGACGCGCGGTTTTGTCACCGCTGCGGAAAGGCATTACCGGAGTAAATAAAAAAGGCTGCCGTCGCAGCCTTTATTTATTCGCGCCAGAGAATGTGGCACAGCTTGTGGTCTTTCTCGCGGCACAGCAGCACGCGCGCGAAGATGTCGTTAATTTCGCCACCGTCTTCATCTGCCAGTCCAATCACAACCTCAGCGAAGAAGTCCGGGTTGAGGTCAAAATCAACGTGCTCGGCCCAGTCTTCAGACGGATCGAACAGCTCGGCGCCGCCACGCTCTTCAAACTGAAGGTTGAAAAGAATGACGTCCGCAGGGTCGAGGTTATCAACCGCCAGTTCGAGAAAAATATCGTAAGCCTGCTCGAGCGTTTCGTCTTCGGTCAGGCGATTGTTCAGATCCATTTCCATGATGACTACCTGTTTAACATCGTTGGGCACGTTTTACAGCAACGGACTAAAGAAGTAAAACAGTCGTTCGGCAATTCGCTGCCAGAGCGGACGTTTGGCCCACAGCCTGGCGTCCAGCAGGCGGGAGCGGGAGATATAATCGTCCTGAACTGCCGCCAGATCGCCGCCGAATCCGACGTCGTCAATCACCAGCGTAATTTCAAAATTCAGCCACAGGCTACGCATGTCCAGGTTGACGGTGCCCACCAGGCTCAGCTCGCCGTCCACCAGCACGCTCTTGGTGTGTAACAGCCCGCCTTCGAACTGGTAAATTTTCACCCCGGCGGCCAGCAGCTCGCTGAAGAACGCGCGGCTTGCCCATCCGACCAGCAGCGAGTCATTCTTGCGCGGCAGAATAATGCTCACGTCCACCCCGCGCTGCGCCGCCGTGCAGATGGCATGCAGAAGATCGTCGCTGGGTACGAAGTAGGGCGTGGTCATTATCAGATACTCACGCGCTGAGTAAGCGGCGGTCAGCAGTGCCTGATGGATGAGATCTTCCGGAAAGCCGGGGCCGGAGGCAATGGTATGAATGGTGTGGCCGCTGGCTTCTTCAAACGGCATGATGTTGCCATCCGGCGGCGGCGGAAGAATACGTTTACCGGTTTCAATTTCCCAGTCGCAGGAATAAACGATACCCATAGAGGTCGCCACCGGGCCTTCCATACGCGCCATCAAATCGATCCATTGCCCCACGCCGGAATCCTGCTTGAAGAAGCGGGGATCGACCATGTTCATGCTGCCGGTGTAGGCAATATAGTTATCGATCAGGACCATTTTCCGGTGCTGGCGGAGATCCATGCGGCGCAGGAAGACGCGGAAAAGATTCACCTTCAGCGCCTCGACCACTTCGATGCCCGCATTGCGCATCATACCGGCCCACGGGCTGCGGAAAAAGGCGACGCTCCCGGCAGAGTCCAGCATCAGGCGGCAGTGGATACCGCGGCGCGCGGCGGCCATCAGCGATTCGGCTACCTGATCCGCCATTCCGCCGGGCTGCCAGATATAAAACACCATCTCGATATTATGCCGGGCGAGCTGAATGTCGCGGATCAGGGCCTGCATCACATCATCGGAGGTGGTCATAAGCTGCAGCTGATTGCCCTTTACGCCGCCAATGCCCTGGCGGCGTTCGCACAGTTTGAACAGGGACGCGGCCACGCTGCTGTTCTCTTCGGCGAAGATATGCTTGCAGGCTTTGAGATCGGCCAGCCATTTTGCCGTGGAGGGCCACATGGCACGGGCGCGTTCGGCGCGGCGTTTCCCAAGATGAAGTTCACCGAAAGAGAGATAGGCGATAATGCCCACCAGCGGCAGAATATAGATAATCAGAAGCCAGGCCATGGCTGAAGGTACCGCTCTGCGTTTCATCAGAATGCGCAGCGTCACCCCGGCAATTAACAGCCAGTATCCTAAAATGACCAGCCAACTCACCACGGTGTAGAAGGTTGTCATAAATAAAAAATCCTTTTGAAAGCGTATTGTTATGAGTTTACGCATCAGGAATCATCTGGCAAATAAAAACGGCAGATAAAAGCGCTGGTTTGCCGACAGCTTAGGCTTATAATGACGTTTCTGTTAGAGAAAGAGTTGTAGACATGAAGCGCAGTAGAACTGAAGTAGGGCGCTGGCGCATGTTGCGACAGGTGAGTCGTCGTAAGGCTCGTTGGCTGGAAGCACAATCCCGCCGCAATATGCGTATCCACACCATCAGAAAATGTGGACTGAACAGACACCGTAACGCGCTGCTGTTCGCGGTCCAGGACATCTGAAAAGCATGAGGGGCACCGTTAAGGTGCCCGTTAAACCTCCGGACTATCATTTTTCGCAGTCTCTCCTCTCCGGTTTCAGCGATATACTACGCCCCCCTAACGTCATGAAATAAAAAGATGAATCCATATCTCTGGGTTTTTATTGTGCTTTTGGCGCTGGATGCGCTCAGGGAAGATTTAGGGTTATCGTCATTCTCCTCGCTGACAGATTATGTTTATGCCTGGGGAGTAAGCTGGCTTTATTAAAAGGAAAAAGGATGAACGGAAAAGCGATGGCAGCGGTCCTCGGGATTGCGATATTAAGCGGATGTACCAGCAGTAAACCTTCCCCTGATCGGCACGCGTTTTATTTTGTCTCGCATCTGTCCGGCTTCACCGGCGGCAATTACGCCTCTGACGTGCAGAAGAATTATCGCCTGAACGTGGCGCAGTTCCGCGAGCTTTACGCGCGCGGCAGGGCCGACCGCAAGGAAGGCCGGACGCAGGAAGAGGCGCATCAATACGCCCAAAGCATACGCGATCAGCTGAAGGAAAATGCGAAGTCGCAGGAGTCCTTCGCAGGCAATGCGAAGGATAAGTGGACGTCGGCAATGGATGAAAAGGATGCTGCTTTATTTGGCAACGAACTGGCAGCGACTTATCTTGACGGCTATAACGGCGTACAATAGCGCCCTGATTTGGGGATACCGTTATTTACGGTAATCCCGCAGTTGTAGTGCAAAAGGAGTGAGACGTGTTTGCGGAGTTTGGTGTACTGAATTTCTGGACCTATGTTGTCGGCGCATTTTTTATCGTGCTGGTTCCAGGACCGAACACCTTGTTTGTGCTTAAAACAGGGATTGGCCACGGCGTTAAAAAAGGATATCTGGCCGCCACCGGCGTATTTATTGGTGATGCTGTACTCATGTTTCTGGCCTGGGCGGGGGTCGCCGCGTTAATCCAGACCACGCCGGTGTTATTTAATATCGTCCGCTATCTGGGCGCGTTTTACCTTCTGTGGCTCGGCGGCAAAATGCTCTGGTCTGTTATTAACCGTCAGAATAATGCACATGATAATAGCGCCGAACCGGCAAGCGCGATCCTCAAGCGTTCGCTGGTGCTGAGCCTGACGAACCCGAAGGCCATTCTTTTTTACGTGTCGTTCTTCGTGCAGTTCATTGATGTGAACGCGACGAATACCGGCACGTCGTTCCTGATCCTCGCCACAACCCTGGAGCTGATCAGCTTCATGTACATGAGCTTCCTGATTTTCTCAGGGGCGTTTGTTACGCGTTACCTGAAAACGAAAAAGAAACTCGCCAGGCTGGGCAACGGTCTGATAGGGCTGCTGTTCGTCGGGTTCGCGGCGCGGCTGGCGTCGCTGCACTGAATGAAAAAAGGCTCCTGAGGGAGCCTTTGTAATTTCTGGAGTAGCTGGAAAGCCGCGCCAGACAAGGCTTCACGTTTTACTACTAGCAGCCAAAAGCCATAAAAAGCGGCTAGGGTGTGGACACATTGTGGACACTCTGACCACCATTAGCGCCCTTCAACGGGTTAAGCGAAATCGCGTCCTGCAGGTACTTAGGAGCGAAGTGCGCATAGACCATTGTCTGCGCAATTTTCGTATGACCTAAGATCCTCTGCAGTGTGATGATATTGCCCCCGTTAATCATAAAGTGCGTGGCGAAAGAGTGTCGTAGCGCATGTGTTGCTTGCCCCGCAGGTAAGTCGGGCTTAACTTCTTTGAGGATTAGCCTGAATTCAGCATAACTGGCCTCAGGAAACAGAAAGCCTCGTGCTTTGCCGACTACGTAAGCCGCAACGTCATCAGAGATCGGGACCGAAACCGCATTCAGCGCTATCTGTGCCGAATCTGGAGCCTCATGCGCACTGCGTTCAAAGATAACGATTTAGACGTTTAACGGGATGCGTGTTGTCGAGCCGCACCACGACGGCACGTCACACTGGCACATGATGCTTTTTTGCAAACCCGGTCAGCGTAAAGCCATTAACGAAATTATGCGTCGTTATGCCCTCAAAGAGGACGGCCACGAAAAGGGCGCGGCAAAACAGCGCTTTGAGTCACGCCATCTTAATCAGGGCGGAGCGGCGGGTAATATCGCTAAATACATTGCAAAAAATATCGACGGTTACGCGCTCGACGGCCAACTCGATAATGACACCGGCAAGCCTCTGAAAGATACGGCCGCAGCCGTCACCGCATGGGCGTCAACATGGCGTATCCCTCAGTTTAAACCGATTGGTCTCCCGACGATGGGCGCTTACCGCGAACTGCGCAAACTACCGCGTGGGGTGAGTATTGCCTGCGAGTTTGACGACAGGGTCGAGGCCACGCGAGCTGCAGCAGATGAGGGTGACTTTGAGCGGTACATCATCGCGCAGGGTGGGGCAAACATGCCGTGTGATGCTCAGGCCGTCAGGGTCGCCCGTAAGGTGACGGATGAGGTTAACGAGTACAAGGAAGATATCGAGAGGGTGGTTGGTATTTATGCCCCTCATCTCGGGGCTGACCGTGTCCATGTAACCCGTACAGCCGAATGGCGAATCGTTCCTAAGGTTTTGGCCGTTGAGCCTTTGACCTTAAAAAGCGGCTCTGCCGCACCTCGGAGTTCTGTCAATAACTGTGGAAAGCTCACCGGCGGTGGCGATCCAGTTATGACCCCTACACCGTCTGAGCAAGCCGCAGCGGTGTAAAATCTGAATAAGAGCGGGGTAATCGGCTGGAATGAGCCAGACGTAGTGAAGGTGCTTAATGGCGCGTTAAGAGCCTGTGCACAACGTAAACATCGCCAGCAAAAATGTAATGTGCCACTCAAAAACAGCGAAAAAGCGCCATCAGCAAGGATGACTAAATATGAAAGGGAGCGTGTTGTGAAAATCCGTGTAGAATTGGCCCAAGAAGGGCTTCATCCTGAACGATGGGAACTAGATGTGCTTGCACGTGGTGCAACAGTCTTTTACGGTGAAAAAAAATACAAGTTTCCAGTTGCTGGAACTTAGTCAGTTCGAAAATTATCACCTATGTTATCAAATAAAAGCTAGTCAATATCAAATCAGGCACTTGGCTTTTCGCCAAAATACCTGATTTGCATTACATAACAACCAGTAAAGTTACCTTTTATAAGTTCTAATTCATTGTGGACAGGACCAAATGTTTAATGCGATTTCTTTATACATTGTCCCTCTTTCGGTTATTGTGTCAGCTTTAAACTCTTGGCATTCCTTGAAGACTATATTAGGATTGTCAGCTAAAAATCTTGTTAATTCAGGGTTGTTTTGATAGAACCCCGGACATAAGGTTTGGCAAAGGATATTCTCTCCACTGTAGACAGTCTGTTTTGCTGAGTATAAATTATCACTTAAAGATCTATTTCTTGAACGAGGCAATAATATTAAGCCGCCGATGAGGTTTCGTTTAATGTTATATTCAGCATCTGAGGCGAAACCTAATGCTGTTGAAGGCATTACAGTGTTATCAACTACACTGCGGAGAATATGCTCTATATCGAATGTTTTCATTCCTTTGTCACGCTGCATGTAAGTATCAAACCCAACTTTATTTGTAATGTTAAGTTGATTCTCAATATGAGAGGCGATGCGAGCTAACATATAGAGCATATCTGACCTAGATTTGTTTTCATAGGTCATTTCTGGGATTTTATCCAACAAGATATAGTGTTTGTTCCATTCGCTTTGAATATAATTTAGCAAAGCAGGGTAGTCTTTACCTCTAACTTCTTTTGCTAAATTAAAGGCAATGTCTTTTAAGTTGTCATAAGTGTTTGCCTTTTTTGTAACAATTCGACTTGTTAATATGAGGTCAATGTATTTTGATATTAATTGTATTTTCTTTTTGCGGATGTCTCTGGTATCAGTCAACTCAACAGAAGATAGTATTATCATCGTTTGGAAATTGAACTTTCTGATGCCATTATAGAAGACATCAGGGTAGTCTTGGGTTAATTTCTTCTCTGCATTCGCGAGCATAAGACACAACTCAGCATATTCTGGTATGTCTTTTTTTGCAAAGTTATAAAAATCATCTGAGTTGTTTAGCCCAATTTCATGAGTTTTATCTTCGAACCACCGATGATAAGCATCATTAATTTTATCGAAATCTCCAGCTTCATCGCCTTTATTTTTTCCTCTAATGGTATTTGCCCATTTAGCACGCAATAAGTTTCTTATAAATAAAGAATCACCTTCAGGATCGTTATCTCTCAATCTCGACATCGTTTTAACCCATTCCTGGTGGCATTCTTGGCTATCCTCAGGGTCCGTTATTCTAGATAAAATATAACCCTTGAGAAGTTCAATTGCACCGAGTCTCAACCCTCGGTCATTCATAGTTACAAACACTCTATGTGCCTCGGATTCACTTGATACAGAAATGTCAATAAGTAGAACCTTTTCCATGAGATAGTCAATGAAGAAAGATATTTTATCTTTAATTGTAGGATCTAAAGCATCCTCAATTGATTTCATCGCTTCAATTATTCTTCGATCGCTATCATTAAGTCTTGGGATGCTATCTACATCATCCAATGCTTCAGGAAGGCTTTTTTGATCGTTAGTATACTTGGTAAATATCTCTTTACGAACTTCAGAAAATTCAATATTAAAATCACGCTCTCCATAAGAAACACTACCAATAAAATTCTCTAAGGCCAATGTGTCTTGAATACCATTGTCTTTGATATATCTTTCAAAAAAGACAAGCATGATAAACATAGAAGTTATACGTTGTTGTCCATCTATTAAAGGACGTTTGCCATTAGTTTCAATTGCGGTGATAATTGAGCCCAGAAAATAAGGCGCATAAGATGAAACATCGCGCCGACCATGAGCAGGATCATAAGCTAGCATAAAGGCGTTTTGTATATCGTTTAACATTTCAAGAAAATGTCTACTTTCCCATTTATAATCTCTTTGAAAATAAGGTAGGGAATATTTACTTTGAAAGCAGGTTTTAAGGCTTAGAGTCGAAGGTGTTATGTACGCCATTAGTATGTCCTTTTTGGTATTATTTGATATGAAAGCATTTTGAAACCAGTGAGCCAGCCTTGCATTATACTGCATCAAACTGCATTCAATTTCCATGTGATAGAATCAAGAATTGATACATATGGGGAGGGCTGTCGAATGGGTCATACATGTGCATAAAAAAAGACTTCTTAAGAGGGCAGGCGAGGCGGGGATAGCACTGCGCGCGAGACGTGGTGACAGGATTTATTTTGCGCGTCTGTGCACGTCGTGGTGACGCGCTGATGGGGGCGGTCAATAAATGAGGTGTTGACGCGGTTGCGTCGCGTGTGCGGGGTCTGGATTGCTCTGAGGGTGTGCCGCCCGGGGGCGGCATTTAGGCGGGGTTTATTCTGTATCGATGCTGTAATCCTTAAAGCGGATCACCTCCATTCCTAACCAATCGTTTATCTCTTTGAAACGCTCCTGCAGCGGCGTCAGCTCGTTACGCACAAACACCAGCGCCACCTTCTCAATATCCCCCATCGAGCCGATGTTTTCAGGCTTGCCGCCCATGAGCTGAAACGGTACGCGGTGCGCATCGAGCAGGTCGGCGGCGCTGACCTTTTTGATGTTGAAAAAATCATCCTTCGTGGCGACTTCACTCAGCGGCACAATCTTGATGCCATCCGGTTTCCCGTTCGGGGTATAGAAAAACAGGTTTTTGAAATTCCCGAGTCCTTTCGAGTCACGCATAGCGGAGCGCAGTGCCTCGACGTCGGTGCTGCTCTGCGCCGCGTCCGTGACGTACATGATGTAGCCTGCGTGCGCACCGTTCTGGTAATACTTGCGACGAAACAGCGTGGCGGATTCATTCAGCCAGGCGGAGTTTAGCGCGCTCAGGTATTCCGGCATCCCGTAGAGCTCCTGATTGATATCAGGCTCAAGCAGATGAAACACCGAGCCGGGGGGCGAACTGATGCGGGTGGTTAAAGCTCGACACGTACCAGTATCAGCAACAGCCTGTAGCTCACCAAGCGCACCCTCATCAAAGAGGAAAACGGCGCGCTACATGACTATGCCCCTGAGCCGCCGCTGCCGGAGCCCGTCACCCGGCCAAAAGAGCTTTATATCAATGGCGAACTGGTGAGCAAAAGGGATGAATGAATTTAAGCCTGTTGACGACAGGCTCAATGGTCTTATTGCTGCCCTGTCACCGACAGCACGCCGGAAGCTGGTCGGTGACATTGCAAAGGAGCTGCGCAAGTCGCAACAGCAACGGATTAAACAGCAAAAAGCCCCTGACCGGCTCACCATATCAAGCGCGAAAGCGTCAGCTTCTCAGTGCTAAGACCGGACGAATTAAACGGGCGATGCTTCAAAAATTGTGCACGAGCCGATACTTAAAAGCCAGTGGCCGCAATGATGCTGCTGTAGTCGAGTTTTCCAACAAGGTGCAGCGTATCGCAAGGATACATCAGTTTGGATTGAAGGACAGGCCAAATCCTCATGCTGAGTATATGCTTTATTCTGAGCGACATTTGCTTGGATACAGCTTTTCTGTTGACAAACTTATCGAAGAATTTGTTGCCGAACGTTTGATTGCAGCATGTTGAACACATGTCCTATCCTTTGTGAGATGCATTAAAATGTTTCAGGGAACAAATAATACCATTGGGAATAGTATCTTTGGTAATTATGAATTTAACTGAAATGAGTTGTTCAAAGTTCTGTTCAGAGCAGTAAAAGATCGTGTCGGCGACATATTTGTCTTAAGTTGAAAATTATTATTCAAAGTATTTAGAAAGCCAATACCCGATACCAGAGGCAGACCTAGAACTATGGAGTACAGACTGATATGTCAGTTTTTATGTTAAATATCAATGTTTTGTGGTTTTCTTGTGCTCTTTTAGGCATCCTTTGTCGCTATAGGCACATTTTTGTTGATCTTTTTATTATGATTGAGGATTATAGCTTTGTTAAAAAAGGAGATTTTATGTCGAATGCATCGTTAGTTGCTACCTTAGGTTTCATACAAGAAACGATCAAAAGGATGGCTGCGAATTCATTATTTATCAAAGGTTGGTGTATATCCCTTTCAGGTATTGTAGTTGTATTGGGAAAAAAAGAATATGAGAGTGATTATTTGGCACAGATTTTTCTAGGTTTGATCGTCTTCAGTTTCTTTTTTAGTCTCTTAGACGCTTATTACTTAAACCAAGAAAGAATATTTAGGAATGAATATAATAGGAAGATAAGTGAATTAACTGATGTGGATGAAAAAAATAACTTAACAATAATATCAGTCAACCAAGAAAGAATTGGTTTCTTTAAAGCTTATTTCTCAGTTAGTGTATTTCCCTTTTATGCGCTTGTTATTGGTGTTGGATATTTTATTGCGAGAGGGTGTTTGTAATGCTAAATTGTTATGAAATAGATGCTGATAAATTGAATATCACTGCTGAGAGTAAGCTTGAATATGATACAGGGGAAATAGGTCTTAGATTAAAAGATATAATTAAAGTTCAGGCAGTGAAGGGGGGCGAGATTGCTATAGTTGAGCATAAAGAATTGCTCGATGAGTGGTTTCCTGATACTGGATGCCATATTTTCATCTCTCATAGTCATAAAGATAAAGGGCTTGCTATTGCCATAGCTAACAAGCTTTTTAAAAAATATGGTATTAGATCTTTCATTGATTCTGAATTCTGGGGTTTTGTCGATAAGGCTATATATGAAATAAATTCTGATCATAGCCGGAGCACTGGTAATGAGAAGTACCTAGACTATGATAAATGTATGAGGGTAGCTAGCAATTTTTATCTAATTCTCTCTAACGCTCTTACTGATGGGATATATCATAGCGATAGTTTTTGGTTCGTAAACAGTGGTAATGCTTTTGATGCAGTAAATGAATCATCTGAAGGGACTTATTCACCATGGTTGTATACGGAATTAAACTATACAAAAACAGTGGCCTTGTCCCCACATCCTAAAAGACCTGCTCTGATTTTGGAAAGTGCAGGTTTAGAGTCAAATGATAATAATGGTTGGATTATTAAATCTGCTAGTAGGAATTTTTCAGTGAGATTCTCACCTGAAAAATCACACTTAACGAAAGTTAGTAGTGAATCAATTGAAAACGTTCTTTATGATCCAAAAGGATTTGCTCAGGCTAATGATGAACAAATATTCAATAACCTAGATCGAATTTATACAATATTTAATTAATGCTCACATTATTGTGAGGAGTGGTTGATGGGCAATTACGAAACAGTCCATGAACTTAAAACCCCGCAACCGCGGGGCTTCTTGTTGTGCACTGAAAACCCCCAGCTAGGCTGGGTGTTCCGGAAAGCTTTCAGCGTTAAGTCAGTTATAAAAACCCCTTTTGATTTGTTAAAACAACTTGCGGTCTGGCAACTGCAAGAGAGAAACAAGAAATCAAAAGGGGGTCCCAATGGGGGACGAGAAGAGCTTAGCGCACACCCGATGGAACTGTAAATATCACATAGTCTTTGCACCGAAGTACCGCAGACAGGCGTTCTACGGAGAGAAACGTCGAGCAATAGGCGCGATTTTAAGAAAGCTATTTGAGTGGAAAAACGTGAATATTCTGGAAGCAGAATGCTGTGTAGATCACATCCATATGCTTCTGGAGATCCCACCGAAGATGAGTGTGTCGGGCTTCATGGGGTATTTGAAAGGTAAAAGTAGCCTGATGCTTTATGAGCAGTTTGGGGATTTGAAATTCAAATACAGAAACAGGGAGTTCTGGTGCCGTGGGTACTACGTCGATACGGTGGGTAAAAATACGGCGAAAATACAAGACTACATAAAGCACCAGCTGGAAGAGGATAAAATGGGAGAACAGTTAGCGATCCCGTATCCGGGCAGCCCGTTTACGGGCCGTAAGTAATCCATAGATGCAAATGTCAGATTGCGATGCGCCTGTTAGGGCGCGGCTGGTAACAGAGCCTTACAGGCGCATTTGAAAAACCTCCGGCTATGCCGGAGGATACTTATTTTCGATGTGGCCAATATGTGGACATGACATGAAATAAATCCTTTTATTTCATGTTGTTAGCTTTTTTAGAAAGCCCCAGAGGAAGCCTTTTTTGATCCTGTTGACAACATGCGGTCATTTAGTTGTATAGTACAACTAAATGACGGAGAACAACAATGCACATCGAAACCCCTATAGTCAGTGACATCCGCAGCGCCTCACGTCTGATGGTGCGAGAGCTTGGATTTATGGCCTCGACGCTGGCCTCAACGAATTATTCCCCTTCCGCCGTCCATACTCTGGTCGAAATTGGGTTGCGTAAAGAGATGACGGCCGGACAGCTAGTCCAGCTGCTGGGGCTGGAAAAATCAAGCGTCAGCCGAATGCTGGCTCGTCTGATAGCCGCTGGTGAACTGGAGGAGTTCGCTTCACCGGAAGACGCCAGGGCAAAATGTCTCCGGCTGACCGCAAAAGGGCATGCGACCGTCCAGCAAATCAACGCTTACGGTAGCGAGCGGGTGATTTCAGCAATACGGTCGCTGACTCCTGAGCAACAGCAGGCCATTGCCCGGGGGTTATCGCTTTATGCCGGTGCGCTGCTGTCGTGCCGCGAAAATCCTGCGGATAAATTCTCAGATGAGCTGGAGATTGTTGAGGGCTATCTGCCCGGTATGATAGGCCGCATCGCGGAGATGCACGGGACTTTCTACGCCCGCGAACACCAGTTCGGCAGCTTCTTTGAAGCCAAAGTCGCTTCGGGGCTGGCTGAGTTCAGCGGACGTCTTACTAATCCCCGTAACCGAATCTGGCTGGCGCTCATTCAGGGCAGGATTGTTGGCTCCGTAGCCATTGATGGTGAAGATCTTGAGCAGGGAGAAGCCCATCTGCGATGGTTTATTCTTGACGATGGATGCCGTGGACATGGGGCGGGCAAAAGGCTGCTGACGGAAGCGATGAATTTTTGCGACAGCATGGGTTTTTCCGCGGTACATCTCTGGACGTTTAATAAGCTTACGGCCGCCAGACGTCTCTACGAATCCTTTGGCTTTCAGCTTGCCAGTGAGTGGGAGGGCGAGCAGTGGGGAAGCCTGATTACCGAACAGCAGTTTACCCGCCTTAACGGCTCATTACCGGAATGAAAAAAGGCTCCTGCTGGAGCCTTTCTTTCAGAACACTTTCTTATACGGGCGAACCGTGACGTTCTCATACACGCCGGCCGCGACGTACGGGTCTGCTTCTGCCCATGCCTGTGCGGCTTCGAGAGACTCAAACTCGGCAATCACCGTTGAGCCGGTAAAACCCGCTGCACCAGGATCGTTGCTGTCGACGGCAGGCATCGGGCCCGCGGTCAGTAACCGGCCTTCATCCTGCAACAGCTGTAAGCGCGCCAGATGGGCAGGGCGAACGGAAAGACGTTTTTCCAGAGAATCAGATACATCTTCAGCGTAAATCACGTAAAGCACGGCAAAGCTCCTTAACCGGTAAAAGTGTCATTTACGTTATGTGAAAGCACAAATGTCTGCAATGCAAAGATAATAACAATGTTAAAACCCTGATCTGGATGCCCCTTTTTTGTCCTCTTGTACGCTTAAATTGCGCCAGGACAAAGTGTCTTATTGAATATGATTGCTATTTGCATTTAAAATCGGAGTTCGGTTTTTTAACGTTGATGATTATGACTTCGATGACCCTTGATTTACCTCGCCGCTTTCCATGGCCGACGCTGCTTTCCGTCGTTATTCACGGTGCTGTCGTGGCGGGTCTGCTCTATACCTCGGTTCATCAGGTTATTGAAATGCCGGCGCCCGCGCAGCCAATTTCGGTGACCATGGTCTCGCCTGCGGATCTTGAACCGCCACAGGTTGCGCCTCCGCCACCACAGCCCGTTGCTGAGCCGGAGCCAGAGCCTGAGCCCGTTCCGGAGCCGCCGAAAGAAGCGCCGGTGGTCATCCATAAGCCAGAGCCAAAACCGAAGCCAAAGCCAAAACCAAAACCGAAACCGGTCAAAAAGGTGGAGGAGCGCCCTAAACGTGAAGTGCGTCCGGTAGAGCCGCGCGCCACGCAGCCGGTTGAAAATACCGCACCTTCGCGTCCGCTGATGAATAACACCGCGACCGCGGCCAAACCAGCGGTAACAGCGCCTGCGGGGCCGCGCGCGCTGAGCCGTAACCAGCCGCAGTATCCGGCTCGCGCTCAGGCATTACGTATTGAAGGGCGAGTACGGGTGAAATTTGACGTTACGGCAGACGGACGCGTGGATAACGTGCAGATCCTGTCCGCGCAGCCATCCAATATGTTTGAACGTGAAGTTAAATCGGCCATGCGCAAGTGGCGCTATGAAGCCGGTAAGCCAGGCAACGGGCTGATTGTGAACATTGTCTTCCGCCTGAACGGCGGGGCCCAGATGGAATAACAGCAATAAAAAAAGCCTCGAGTGAGGCTTTTTTTACGTCTGAGGATCAGTTCTGGGGTAGCGGACGGGGTTTTCCGTCGTTATCCACCGCCACATAGATAAACAGCGCTTCAGTCGCCTTGTAGCGCTGGCCAATCGGTTCAGAAGAGACTTTCTTCACCCATACCTCAATGTTGACAGAGATGGACGTGTTGCCGCGCTTAACGCAGCGCGCGTAGCAGCAAACGACGTCGCCCACCGCTACGGGCCGCAGGAAGGTCATACCGTCAACCCGGACCGTCACCACCCGCCCGTGAGCAATCTCTTTTGCAAGGATTGCACCGCCCATATCCATTTGCGACATCAACCAGCCGCCAAAAATATCGCCATTGGCATTCGTATCCGCAGGCATTGCCAGTGTGCGTAAAACCAGTTCGCCCTGAGGGGCGCTATTTGTTGTCATTGTTTTTTAACTCATAACTGAAGACTTCAGGCGGGATGCTACTATGATTTCTGGCTGGAGAGAATAGGGGATAGCGCCCGCAGAGCAGGCGCCTGAGGGTCAGAAGGACATGGTTACGCCCGCGTAATACGCGCGGCCCGGTTCGTTATAGGTCGACGCACCCTCATTTTCACGATAAATCTGCTTATCAAAGAGGTTACTGATTCCCGCATTAAGGCGCAGGTTTTTTGTCAGCTGATAATTACCGCCGATCCCTACGATGGAATACGCGCCGATTTCCCGGTCTGACATCGCGCCTTCCTCTTTACGGATTTCCGCATTTTCCCGAGGCTTCTGGCGACCGTACATGGTCCAGGTAACGTTTGCCGAGAGTTTGCTGTTTACTTCCCAGTCGAGCATGGTGTTGACCGTATATTCAGGGATAATCGACAATGGGTTGCCGGTATCTTTGCTTTCAGACTGAATCATATACGTGGCGTTGGTGCGCCAGGTGAGCGTGTCGCGGATTACCGGCACGCTAAGGTTACCTTCCAGCCCCTCAACGACGGCCTTACCACCATTCTCCCACTGAAGGATGTTCACACCGCTGCTGGTCTGCCCCAGCACGTCCGTTCCCGAGACGATCTTGTTTTTATAATCGTTTCGGAACCAGGTAATGCCGGCTTCGTAGCCTTCCAGCGCGAAGGCGAGGCCGATTTCCTTGTTCACGCTGATTTCAGGATCCAAATCCGGGTTGCCCAGCAGGTAGCAGCTTCCTTCGGAAACGTTATTCGGGCAGCCATTACCGCGGGTGGAAAGCAGATAGCCCTCGCTGGACTGATAGAGGTTTGGCGCTTTAAATACCCGTGCGATACCCGCTTTGACCTTGAACATGTCGCCGAGATCCTGAGAGAGGTTGAGGCTTGGGCTCCAGTTACTGCCAAACTGATTATGGTAATCAAAACGGATGCCGGGGATCAGGCTGGTGCCCGGACGCGCTTCAATATTGTCCTCAAGATAGATACCGGTCAGGTCGGCGCTGTTTTTGCTGTTACGCTCGGAGGCCGTGCCGGAAACGCCGTTAATCACCTCTCCCGACACGTTAGTTGCCTGCATCGACGCCGGGTCGTTCAGTTCATCACGGTTCCACTCTGCGCCAACGGTCAGGGTCTGATCGACCAGCCAGAAGAAGGGAATATTCAGCTCACCGGTGGAGCGGTATGACTCCAGACGGCTGGTGTCATATTTATCGCTATTGATCATCCCCTCCACTTTACCCGTGGAGCCTTCGCCCAGCCGGGTATTATTGGTCTTCTCGTAATAGACACCGAATTTTGACTGGCCCCAGTCCCAGATGCCGTTGTGGGTAATACCGTATGACTGACGGTACATGCGGTTAGTTTCGTGCCCATAAAGGGACGATACCAGCCCGTTGGGGCTGACGTTGCCGTTGCTGTACTGCGTATCCCCAGCGTAAATATTGCCCTGGCGGCTGTAGCTGTAATCGAAATCGATTATCTGCTGCGGTGTGAGCTTCCAGGAGAGCAGGGCATTAATGTCTTTATTACGTACGCCTTCGCGTCCGGCGGCCCAGGAGCCATTTTGTGCGGTATTGATGTCCTGCGCATCCGCGTCGGTTTTGTTGATATTCCCGTACAGGCGCATCGTCAACGCGTCGCCCGCGAGCGGGCCGCTCAGGTCAAAGTTAGCGCGTTTGGTCGCCCCCTCTTTATCATTTTCAGGCTGGTTGGTGAACAGGGAGAGCGAGCCGTGCCAGTCGTTGGTTGGGCGTTTGGTAATGATGTTGACGACGCCACCGGCGGCACCCGAACCGTAGCGGGCCGCAGCAGGCCCACGGAGCACTTCAATGCGCTCGACCATCTCTGGCGGAACCCAGTTAGTGTCACCGCGGGTGTCGCGCTCGCCGCGCCAGCTGTAGCGCACCGAGTTGCGGGAGGTTACCGGAACACCGTCAATCAGGATCAGGGTGTTCTCTGGCCCCATGCCGCGAATGTCGATCTGGCGATTGTTGCCGCGGCTGCCCGTCGCGCTGTTTCCGGTGAGATTAACCCCGGGCATTTTGCGAATAATTTCCGAAAGATCGTTAACCGGTGGATCCTTTTCAATGTCTTTTGCGGTGATGACAGAAACCCCCGGCTGCTGCTTGAGTGCTTCCTCTGCGGTGGCCTGAACCACCATGGTTTCACCATCGGCGAGAAGATCGTCTGCTGCGTGCGCGCTCTGGCTGAGTGCGGAAAGCATGGCCAGCGTCAGTGACGCGGGGGCAAATCTTATTGTTTTATTCATCAACTCATTTCCATTTGTTAAAATGCGATGACGAATATTAATGATAGTGATTCTCATTACAATGAAGTGAGAGCAATCTCCATAAAATCTTCATGATTCGGACATTTTTGCAGAAAGCGTGATGAGAATAGGGAAGGAAAAAGAGAAGGGCCAGACCGCGAGGCGATCTGGCCATCTGATTACTGCTTATCGTCCTGCGGCATGTGGCGGTAGATATAAACCCCGCTCAGCAGAGTGAAGATCAGCGTCAGGGCCGTAAGCCCGAAGACTTTAAAGTTGACCCAGATATTTTGCGGCAGCCAGAAGGCGATGTAGATGTTGGCCAGGCCACAGAGAATAAAGAATAGCGCCCAGGCGATGTTCAGACGAGACCACACCTCCTGCGGTAGCGTCAGCTCTTTGCCCAGCATGCGCTGAATCAGGGGTTTTTTCATTACCCACTGGCTGATGAGCAGTGCGCCAGCAAAAAGCCCGTAAATCACCGTCACCTTCCATTTGATAAATTCATCGTTATGGAAGAACAGCGTCAGGCCACCAAACACCGCCACCATCAGGAAGGTGATGAGCGCCATCTTTTCAACTTTGCGATAGCGTACCCAGCTGTAAATCAGCACTACAGCCGTTGCTACAATCAGGGCCAGCGTCCCGGCGTAAATGTCGTAGAGCTTATAAAACGCGAAAAAAACGATCAGCGGTAAAAAATCTAGAAACTGCTTCATTCTGCGATCCCGGTTACTGACGAATTAACATATACAGGCGGAACAAATAGACCAGCAGCACGGCTGAAATCAGGTTGCTCAGCGTATTGGCGACAACCGCACCGACGTTGGGCGTTAATACCGCAAAGTTCGGCGCAAACAGCAATAACAGCGTTTTGGCAAGCAGCCAGCTGATAACGGCCGGGGCGACCAGACGCATGTTCGCCCACGCGAGCTTAATGCTGCTGCGCATCGCCGTGAAGATCCCCATTTTGTCCTGCACAACCATAACCGGCGCGAATGAAAGCACAATCGCCAGCAGGACGCCCGGTACGACAACCAGCATGATCCCCATCTGCACCAGGAGCGTGGTCAGGAAGATCAGGATAAACAGCTTCGGCAGCACGGGTGCGCTGGCACCGATGGCACGCAACGCGCTAACGCGGTGTCCGGCCGAAACGAGCTGGATCATCAGCAGCACGCCACCTGCCAGAATCGCATTCCCAATTAACCCGGAGAACGTCGATGCCGCGGAGGCGCGCAGCAGGATTTGCTGTTGCTCTGGCGTCATATTCTGCACAAGGTCAAACAAGCCTGCGCTGCCTGCAAGATGATCCCCCTGGCTCAGCGTAGCAATCTGTTCTTCACTGGGTGAGAACGCATGACCCAGAACCACCGTAATAAAGGCGCACAACAGCGCGATCAGTAAAAACGTAACGAACTGATTGCGGAAAAAATTTCCCGTGTCACGGTAGACAGACTTCGCCGTGATAGACATGCACTCTCCTTGAGTATTGCAGGTGTTAATTAGCCGGCAATTGTACACCGGATATCACGCGGGTGGCAGCCTCAAGGCTTGTATGGAAAAGCATATCTTTGTAAAGCAGCGATAATCCCGTCTTGCCGGGCTATATCAAGGCAGGCGCTAACATGATGTTGGTAAAAATTAATCTGGATCAATAAATGTTAAGTTACTGGTTTTAATGTGATCTGTGTTAGATCACTTATTACTTATTTGTAGGTATATTCTCCATCGCTATTAAAACCACAACGATGGAGCGGATATGAAAAAAGTAGCGGTGGCAGCCCTTGTATTAAGCAGTCTCTCTGGTGGCGCGTACGCGCATGAAGCGGGTGAATTCTTTATCCGTGCCGGCTCGGCAACGGTTCGTCCAACGGAAGGTTCAGACAGCGTACTGGGAATGGGCGGTTTTAACGTCAGCAACAATACTCAGTTAGGCTTAACGTTCACCTATATGGCAACGGATAACGTTGGCGTCGAGCTGTTGGCCGCAACGCCATTCCGTCACCGCGTCGGTTTAGGACCGACCGGAGACATTGCCACGGTGCATCATTTACCGCCAACGCTGATGGCGCAGTGGTACTTCGGTGACTCCAGCAGCAAGGTGCGTCCGTATATTGGTGCCGGTGTGAACTATACGACCTTCTTCGACGAGAAATTTAACGATACCGGGAAAGCGGCCGGGTTGACCGATCTTAGCCTGAAGGACTCCTGGGGCGTGGCGGGGCAGGTGGGGCTGGATTACCTCATCAACCGCGACTGGCTAATCAACGCCTCCGTCTGGTACATGGATATTGATACCGACGTGCGTTTCAAAGCAGGCGGGGAGCAGCAGAGTATCAGCACCCGTCTGGATCCGTGGGTGTTTATGTTCTCTGCGGGATATCGTTTCTGATCGTTCAAAAAACTGGCCGCACGGCGGCCAGTCATACCGGCTTAAAAAGAAGGGTAAACAGGGCGTTCATCAAGCTTTGCGCAATACCTGAGCCTCGATTCGCCATCATACAGGTAGCTGAACGTATCGCGTGAGATGGAGTGGAACAGAATATCGCCGTTCGCAAAGGGAATAATTTCAGTATCGCCGGATCGCTTATGACCCGCGCCGGTTTCAAAATTCCCGGACCATTTTTCCTGCGTGTGGTCATAAACGTGCAGGATGATTTCTACCGGCCCTCTTTCTGGACAATTTAGCCGCAAAACCGTTGACGAAAAATTTAAAGATAACGCGTGAAAAGAGATAAAAAAGAGCAACAATCCAGAAAATCTTACCAACATCAATCCATCAAAACCTTATTCAACCAGGCTTAAGATTTTACTTAAGTAAAAATTTTTCCTGTTGCCATGGATCAATAAGAGTTAACTTTCAACAACCTGTCGTTTCATCACGCCCATAGGTTTGGACCGTAAGACGATATATCCCTGCAAGGGGGATAATTGCTGTATGGTGGTTATTCCATACACCTGGCTGGAGGGGATATCCCCAACATCAAATTTGAGTGTCCGGTTTGTGCAGGTAAACAGTTTTACTTTACCACCTTTAGTGCAGCACACAACCAACCTCACGGTGCGCTTTGTTCAGCTTGCGGAACACGACTCACCATACATTCATGCCTCCCAAAGCTTGAAAGGCGGCGGTGGCCAAAGCCAGTAAGCTAAAAAAAGGCCTCCAGGAGGCCTTTTTAGATCGGAATATTACTTCTGAATTAAATACCGTATGGTTGGCCCATCCTGCTGGATATCCAGCACCGTGTAGCCGTGGTTTTTGGCATCAAGCGGAATAGAGTTGATGGACTGCGGGCAGTCGCTCACGACCTCCAGAATTTCTCCTTTGTTTAACTGTGGCAGGGCTTCAAGCGTGGCGACGGCGGGATAAGGGCAGGGTTCACCTACCATATCGAGGCGATAGTCCGGAACGATCTCTTTCATGCTGCATTCTCCCGAGTTTTCGTTGTAGCTGAGGCGCGGCGGAAGAAGCGCTTCTCCTGCGCGATAACCAGTAAGAAGGCGATTAACAGCAGGCCGTACGTTACCAGCAGTCCGCCGAGCGGGCCAAAGGCGTTCAGCAGGTTGACCTTATCCCAGTTCGTTGCAAGCACCGGAGAAACGTCATCCCAGCAGTACGCCAGAATGGTTGAGCCAATTACGTTACCCAGACCTACCCACCAGTAGTGTACCTGGCCTTCCACGGCGCGGTACATCCAGCCGGTCTCACATCCGCCTGCCAGCACGATGCCAAAACCAAACAGCAGGCCGCCAATGACGGCATTCGGGCCCGCCCACATGATTTTCGGCTCGACGCCGAGCTGCACGTAGCTAAAGATGCCGATAGCGCTGACCGCCATACCGGCGACGATCGCCTTCGCCATCATCGTGCGCCCGGTGATCCACATATCGCGAAACGCGGACGTAAAGCAGATCTGCGCGCGTTCAATCAGCAGACCAAACCCAACGCCGAACAGCATCGCCAGGCCGAGCTTGGGCTGATTCATCGCAGTGCAAATCGCCCAGGCAATCATGGCGAAAAAGACCAGCATACCGAGACGGAAGCGGCGCCGCGCCTGGTCAGGCTTCTGCGTTAACGGCGAGGCCGCGCTGACTTTGGTCATTTTTACCGGAATGCGGAACAGCGGCAGCAGGGTGAATTTTGCACCAAAGTAAGAGCCGATGGCGGTGGCAACGGCAAAGAACCAGGCATGCAGCGAAAACTGCGGTATACCGGTGAAGAACGCGGCAAGGTTACAGCCCATTGCCAGGCGCGCGCCAAAGCCGGCAATGATACCGCCGACCACCGCCTGCATGATGCGAATGCGGCTTTTTGGCATCCGCAGCTTAACGTTGTTCGCCCACAGCGCGGCGGCAAAACAGCCGCCGAACATACCGACGATCATCATTCCGTCAATACGGGTCAGCGGTGTGCCTTCCAGATGTATGAGTTTAAAGTAGCCCCACTCTTCGGCGTGTACGCCTGCCAGCTGAAGGAGCTGTCCGCCCCAGCGGGTAAATTCGCCCGTGACGGCCCAGAAGGTGCCGGTAATACCGAAATAATAAGTGGAGAGAATGCCTGCCGCGATGACGGCCGGAACAGGTGACCAGAACTTAACCAGGTAAGTCTGTTTGAAGTAATGCCATGACATGAATAACCTCTGAACTCAGAAGGATAACGCTAAAAAGAGCCCAGATCATACGCTTACGTAAAAGTTTGAAAAGCTATTCACGCCGAAAATATCGACGCGATCAATTTTGACCCGACACGCTGAAGGCCGTATCGGAAAGAAGACCGCCCGGCAGCGAGGCCAGACGGTCAGGACGGTCAGGCGCTGCGAGTTGCCGCTTTCATGGCAGTGACGAACGCTTTCAGCTCAGCCAGCATCTGCGCGGGCTTATCAACGTTTTTCTCGATGATTTTCACGATAGCCGAACCGGAAATCGCGCCAGCCGCCTTCGCCTCAATCGCTGCGGTAACCTGGTCCGGGGAGGAGATCCCGAAGCCCTGAAGCGGCGGCGCAGCGTGATATTCCGCCAGCTTTTCCACCAGATGGTGCAGCGGCAGCGCGGCTTTGTTCTCCGCGCCGGTAACGCCCGCACGGGAGAGCAGGTAGGTATAGCCTCGTCCGTACGAGGCAATCTGGCGCAGCAGTGCGTCATCGGCGTTCGGCGGGCAGATGAAGATTGGCGCGACGTTGTGGCGCATCGCCGCCTGGCGGAACGGCGCAGATTCCTCCACCGGCACGTCAGCGACCAGCACGGAGTCAACGCCAACGCGGGCGCACTCGGCGTAAAACTCGTCAATACCGCGGCTGAAGACCAGGTTAGCGTACATCAGCAGGCCGATCGGAATGGTCGGATGCTTCTGTCGAACTGCCGCCAGCATCTCGAAGCACTGGGTCGGCGTAACGCCCGCGGCAAAGGCGCGCAGGGTGGCGTTCTGGATGGTCGGGCCATCCGCCAGCGGATCCGAGAACGGGATCCCCAGTTCAAGAGCGTCGGCACCGGCTTCAATCAGGGTGTCGATGATTTTCAGCGACTGCTCCGGACCGGGGTCGCCCAGCGTAACGAAGGGAACGAACGCGCCTTCCTGGCGGGCTTTCAGCTGTGCAAATGCGTTGTCGTAGCGTTCCATCAAATTTCCCCTCGTGCTTTCAGAATATCGTGAACGGTAAAGATATCTTTATCCCCGCGACCGGAAAGGTTAACCACCAATAGCTGCTCTTTCTCCGGGTCCGCTTTCATCATTTTCAGCGCGTGTGCAAGCGCATGTGAGGACTCCAGCGCGGGGATAATCCCTTCATTGCGGCACAGCGTTTTAAAGGCTTCCAGCGCTTCATCATCGGTTATAGAGACGTAATCCGCGCGGCCGGTGCTGTTGAGGAACGCGTGCTGCGGCCCAACGGACGGGAAATCCAGCCCGGCAGAAATCGAGTAAGACTCTTCAATCTGCCCTTCGTCGGTCTGCATCATCGGGGCCTTCATGCCGAAGTAGATCCCCACGCGACCGTGCTTCAGCGGCGCGCCGTGCTCGCCGGTTTCGATCCCGTGACCGGCTGGCTCTACGCCAATCAGCCCAACGCTGGTCTCGTCGATAAAATCGGCAAACATGCCGATGGCGTTAGATCCACCGCCAACGCAGGCGATCACCGCATCCGGCAGGCGACCCTCTTTCTCGAGGATCTGCGCTTTGGTCTCTTCGCCGATCATGCGCTGAAACTCGCGAACGATGGTCGGGAACGGATGCGGACCCGCCGCCGTGCCGAGCATGTAGTGCGCGGTTTCGTAGCTGCCGGACCAGTCGCGCAGCGCTTCGTTGCAGGCATCTTTCAGCGTGGCGGAACCGCTGTGCACCGGGATCACTTCCGCGCCCATCAGACGCATGCGGAACACGTTTGGAGACTGACGCTCAACGTCCTTTGCCCCCATATAGATGCGGCATTTCAGGCCGAGCAGGGCGCTGGCGAGCGCCGAGGCCACGCCGTGCTGGCCCGCACCGGTTTCGGCGATGATTTCGGTTTTGCCCATGCGCTTCGCGAGCAGCGCCTGGCCCAGCACCTGGTTAGTTTTGTGCGCCCCGCCGTGCAGCAGGTCTTCGCGCTTGAGGTACAGCGTCGTCCGCGTGCCTTCGGTCAGGTTACGGCATTTGGTCAGCGCCGTCGGGCGACCGGCGTAGTTTTTCAGCAGGTCGGTAAATTCAGCCTGAAACGCCGGATCTTTCTGCGCGCTTACGAAGGCTTCTTCCAGCTGGCGCAGGGCGGGCATCAGGATCTGCGGGACGTACATCCCACCGAATTCACCGAAATACGGGTTAAGTAATGTCGTCATCTTCTCTTCCTTAATATGCGCGCAGAGTTTTAAATACCGAGGCCAGCTTGCTGGCATCTTTTATACCCGGCTGGCTCTCTACGCCTGAATTGAAATCGAGGCCTGCGCAGCCGGTTTTAGCCGCTTCCACGCAGTTATCGGGGCTTAATCCACCTGCCAGCAGAACGTTGTCCAGCGCTTCGCCACGCAGCAGTGACCAGTCGAAACGCTGTCCGGTACCGCCCTGGCCGTTATCAAGCACGTATTTATCCACCTGGTTCAGGTTACGTGCGGGCAGCGTGGCTTCGACGCGTTGTGCTTTCCAGATTTGAATCTGAGGCGCGAGAACGGCTCGAAGCGCATCGATATACGCCTGGTCTTCATCGCCGTGAAGCTGAACCGCGCTCAGTTTTAGCGCTTCCGCTTTCGCCGCAACGTCGTTGATGTCCGCATTGCGGAACACGCCCACATAGCTGAGCGGGGCCGCCGCGATGACCTTACGCGCCTGTTCCTCACTGACAGCCCGCGGGGAGGAATCAACAAAGATCAGACCGCCGTAGATGGCGCCCGCTTCATACGCGGCCAGGGCATCCTGTTCACGGGTTAAGCCGCAGACTTTGTTTTCGCCCAACAGCACGCGGCGCACGGCCGCATTCAGATCGTCGTGTTCCATCATTGCGGAGCCGATCAGGAAGCCGTTAGCAAAATGGCTGAGCTCGCGCACCTGAGCGTAGCTGTTAATGCCGGACTCGCTGATCACCGTTACGCCCGCGCCGAGGCGCGGTGCAAGCTCACGCGTGCGGTTAAGGTCAATCGAGAGATCGCGCAGATCGCGGTTGTTAATGCCCACCACTTTGGCCTCCAGAGCGATGGCGCGCTCCAGTTCCTCCTCGTTGCTTACTTCGGTCAGCACGCCCATATTCAGGCTGTGCGCGACGGCGGCGAGCTGGCGATACTGTTCGTCATCAAGCACGGACAGCATCAGCAGGCAGGCATCGGCCTGGTAGAAGCGCGCCAGCAAGATCTGGTACGGGTCGATAATAAAGTCTTTGCACAGAATCGGCTGCGGCGCGATGCCGCTGACGACGGGCAGAAAATCAAAGCTGCCCTGGAAATATTTCTCATCCGTCAGCACGGAGATGGCGGACGCATGATGTTTGTAGATACCGGCAATACGCGCCGGGTCGAAATCGTCACGGATTACGCCCTTAGACGGAGACGCTTTTTTACACTCCAGAATGAACGCGGTGCGTGCGCCCTGGAGGGCATCATAGAAACGACGGCTGCTCGGAACGACGTCATTCTGGAAACCGGCCAGCGGCTGCTGCTGCTTGCGTGCTTCCACCCAGATGGCCTTATCGGCGACGATTTTCGCTAAAACGGTCTGCATTATTTACCCTCTTGCCGCAAGTGCGGTAACGCGATCGTAAGCTGCACCGGAGCGCAGTACGTCCAGAACTTTTTGGGCGTTGGCTTTCAGATCTTCCTCGCCATGTAAACGCATCAGCATGGCAACGTTGGCAGCCACGGCGGCCTCGTGGGCGGCCTCACCTTTACCTTGTAATAAGCGCGTGAGAATGTCACGGTTTTCTTCAGGAGTACCGCCAGCAAGCGCCTCCTGACGGTATGGCGTTAAGCCAAAATCAGAAGCATCAAGCTGGTAGTTCAGCACTTCGCCGTTGTTCAGTTCGGCTACCAGCGTTGGCGCGTGCAGCGAAACTTCATCCATTCCGCCGCTGTGAACCACGGCGGCACGTTTGTAACCCAGCACGCGCAGGGTCTCGGCAATGGGCAGCACCAGTTCCGGGCTGTAAACGCCAATCAGCGCCAGCGGCGGGTGCGCCGGATTAATGAGTGGGCCGAGCACGTTGAACAGCGTGCGGGTCTTAAGCTGCTGGCGAACCGGCATCGCGTGGCGGAAACCGGTGTGATACTTCGGCGCAAACAGGAAACAGACGCCCAGGTCATCCAGCGCTTCGCGTGAACGTTCGGCATTCATGTCCAGATTGATGCCGAACGCGGCCAGCAGATCGGACGATCCGGAACGGCTGGACACGCTGCGGTTACCGTGTTTCGCCACCTTCAGACCACAGGCCGCGGCCACAAAGGCGCTGGCGGTCGAAATATTAATGCTGTTGCTGCCGTCGCCACCGGTACCGACGATGTCGGCAAACTGATAGTCCGGGCGCGGGAACGGGGCCGCATTTTCCAGCAGGGCCGTTGCAGCCCCGGCAATCTCCTGCGGGCTTTCGCCGCGCACCTTCATGCTCACCAGCGCGGCGGCCAGCTGTTCAGGCTTCAGCTCGCCGCGCACCACGGCAGAGAAAAGCTGGTGGCTTTCCTGCTGGCTCAGGGTCTGGGCCTGATACAGTTTTTCCAGAATCGGCTGCAGGGTGTTGGTCTGTTCCAGCTTCTGCAACGCCCAGTCGAGCGTTTGCTCCAGCAGGCGCGCCCCGCCGGAGGTCAAAATTGATTCCGGGTGGAACTGCATTCCGCAGACGCGGTCCGCGTCGTGACGTACCGCCATTACCATTCCTTCAAACGAGGCGTTGATGGTCAGCCCGGCTGGAATGTTGCTGCCGACAAGCGAGTGGTAACGCGCTACCGGAAGCGGGTTCGGCAGCCCGGCAAACATCGCCTGGCCGTCATGTTCTATGCTGGACGCTTTACCATGCAGGATCTCGCCAGCCTGACCTACGTAGCCGCCGTAGGCTTCCACAATCGCCTGGTGGCCGAGACAGATACCGATAATCGGCAGCTTGCCGCGCATGCGGGTTAACAGCTCTGGCATACAGCCCGCTTCGCTCGGCGCGCCTGGCCCGGGAGAGAGCATCAGCACCGGGTTTTGCATGGTCGCCAGCCGGTCAATCAGCGTCTGGGCCGGAACGTGGTTGCGATAGATAACGACGTTGTGACCATTCGCACGCAGCTGATCTGCCAGGTTATAGGTAAAAGAGTCGATATTATCGAGCAGCAGAATGTCAGCCATCAGAAAATCTCCTGTGCATGGTGTGCGGTAGCGATGGCGCGCAGTACCGCGCGAGCCTTACTGCGGGTTTCGTCAGCCTCAGACTGCGGGACAGAATCAAGCACAATCCCGGCACCGGCCTGAACGGTGGCAACGCCGTCCTCAACGTAGGCGGAGCGGATCACGATGCAGGTATCCAGGTCGCCGTGTGCGGTGAAGTAGCCTACGGCGCCGCCGTAGCTGCCGCGACGGCGGCCCTCTGCTTCGGCGATAAGCTGCATCGCGCGAACTTTTGGCGCACCGCTCAGGGTGCCCATGTTCATGCAGGCGCGGTAGGCATGCAGCACGTCGAGGTCGCTGCGCAGTTCGCCCACCACGCGGGATACCAGGTGCATCACGAAGGAGTAGCGGTCGACTTTGGTCAGGTCCGCCACGTAGCGGGTGCCCGGAGTGCAGATACGCGCCAGGTCGTTACGCGCCAGGTCGACCAGCATCAGGTGCTCGGACAGCTCTTTATGGTCGGTACGCATTTCCAGCTCAATGCGGCTGTCGAGATCGCGATCCAGCGAGCCATCGGCGCGACGGCCGCGTGGACGGGTTCCCGCGATCGGGTAGATCTCAATCTGGCGGCTGGTGGCGTCGTACTTCAGCGAGCTTTCCGGTGAGGCGCCAAACAGGGTGAAATCGTTGTCCTGCATAAAGAACATGTACGGGCTTGGGTTGCTCTTTTTCAGCACGTCGTAGGCGGCCAGCGGCGACGGGCAGGGCAGAGAGAAGCGGCGGGAAGGCACCACCTGGAAAATCTCCCCGGCGCGAATCGCCTTCTGCATCTGGCGAACCACGGCGCCGTACTGGTCGTCAGTCTGGTTTACCTCGCAGATCATCTGTTCAATACGCTGTACCGGCAGCGCGGGCGGGGCCTCCGTCATCTGCTGTTGCAGTTGGGCGATGCGCTGTTCAAGGCGGCTTTTCTCAGACGCTGACGGCGTGAACAGGCTGGCCTGGATGCGGGTATATTTTTTCTGATGGTCGATTACCAGCAGGGTTTCAGCCAGATAGAAGCAGTAGTCCGGGCAGCGGTTGCCCTGCTCGGTTTCCGGCAACGCTTCAAAGCCGGCAACCAGGTCGTAAGCAAACAGCCCGCCGAAGAACATGGCTTCGCGCTCATCTTCCGGCACGGTGACCAGATTTTGCAGCAGGCGGAAGGCATCGAAAACGGACAGCGAGCAGAGGCGGGCATCTTCATCCAGCAGCTGGCTGACCGGCGGGAAATGGAGAATACGCATTTCCGGGTGATGCTCATTTTCAATGCCCGACGGCAGAGCCGCATCCAGCAGCGGCAGCAGCGACGCGCCGTTATCGGAAAGGGCCTTAACGGTGACAGTGTCACCAAACGCGGTAATGCGCAACGCGCTGTCCACCAGCAGCAGGCTTTTGAGATCGTCCTTGCTGTCGATATCGGCAGACTCCAGCAGCAGCGTCGCTGGGCGCGCACCGCAGACCTGGTGAAACAGCGCGGTCGGGTTGTGGCGATAGGCCGCCTCGCAGGTCAGCAATTCGAGGTGTGGTTTGGCTGTTTGCATGGTGTTGTTCTCATTTTCTGTTCAAAAAAAAGCCCGCTGGGTAGCGGGCTGGGTATCTGTTTGCATTTCGCAGACGCGTGACACTGCCCGATAGTCAGGAAGTGCGCCACCAACCGTGAAGAGTGAATTGTGTGGTCATTTTCAGATACCTTTCTCGTGTGAACTTGCGTACTAGTTAACTAGTTCGATGACGTATTGTCAACCACTGATTTCAGTATTTTTCCGTTAGTCGGTATCATAGGGGCTTCGGATGTCTCCAACCTGTTATGGGAAGTGCTTTGAGCGATACCACCTACGCCATTATTTATGATTTACACAGCCATACTCAGGCCTCTGACGGCCTGCTGACACCCGAAGATCTGGTTCATCGCGCCGTTGAAATGCGCGTCGGCACGCTGGCGATAACCGATCACGACACGACAGACGCCATTCCTGCGGCGCGCGCCGAGATTGCCCGCAGCGGGCTGGCGCTCAATCTGGTGTCCGGCGTAGAGATTTCGACCGTCTGGGAAAACCACGAGATTCACATCGTTGGCCTTAACATCGATCCAGACCATCCGGCTATGCGGACGCTTTTGCAGGAACAAAAAGCGCGCCGCAATCATCGCGCGGAATTGATTGGCGAGCGGCTGGAGAAGGCGCATATTCCCGGTGCGCTGGAGGGTGCGCAAAAGCTGGCGAACGGCGGAGCGGTAACGCGCGGCCACTTTGCCCGTTTCCTGGTTGAGGCGGGGAAAGCAACAACCATGGCGGATGTCTTTAAAAAATATCTGGCGCGCGGGAAAACCGGATACGTTCCACCACAGTGGTGTACAATAAAACAAGCTATTGATGTGATTCATCATTCTGGCGGTAAGGCTGTGCTGGCCCATCCGGGGCGGTATAATCTTTCTGCTAAATGGCTGAAAAGGCTGCTGGCGCACTTTGCCGAATGCGGTGGTGAGGCGATGGAAGTTGCCCAGTGTCAGCAGGCACCCAATGAGCGCTCACAGCTCGCGACCTACGCCCGCCAGTTTGGCCTGCTTGGGTCACAGGGTTCAGATTTTCATCAGCCCTGCGCGTGGATCGAACTGGGGCGCAAGCTCTGGTTGCCCGCCGGCGTTGAGCCGGTCTGGCAGCTCTGGGAGCAGCCGCAGCAAATTGAAGAGAGGGAAGTATGAGTCAGTTTTTCTATATCCATCCGGATAACCCCCAGCCGCGTCTGATTAATCAGGCCGTGGAGATCGTCCGCAAGGGCGGCGTGATTGTCTATCCAACCGATTCTGGCTAC
The DNA here is from genome assembly GCF_014930695.1 of Enterobacter cloacae complex sp. P40C2. Classification (NCBI taxonomy): domain Bacteria; kingdom Pseudomonadati; phylum Pseudomonadota; class Gammaproteobacteria; order Enterobacterales; family Enterobacteriaceae; genus Enterobacter; species Enterobacter cloacae complex sp. P40C2. The sequence goes on from NZ_JADBRP010000011.1 coordinate 96,504, forward strand.
GCGCTGGGCTGTAAAATTGAAGATAAAGGGGCGATGGAGCGTATCTGCCGCATTCGTCAGCTGCCGGACGGGCACAACTTTACCCTGATGTGTCGCGATCTCTCCGAGCTGTCGACCTACGCCTACGTCGACAACGTGGCGTTTCGTCTGATCAAAAACAACACGCCAGGTAACTACACCTTTATCCTGAAGGGGACGAAGGAGGTGCCGCGGCGTCTGCTGCAGGAAAAGCGCAAGACCATCGGGATGCGCGTGCCGTCTAACCCGATTGCCCAGGCGCTGCTGGAAACCCTCGGCGAGCCGATGCTCTCCACCTCGCTGATGCTGCCGGGAAGCGAGTTTACCGAATCCGACCCGGAAGAGATCAAAGATCGTCTGGAAAAGGTGGTAGAGCTGATTATTCACGGCGGTTATCTCGGCCAGCAGCCGACCACCGTGGTGGATCTCACCGAAGATGCGCCAGAAGTGATTCGTGAAGGCGCAGGTGACGTTAAGCCTTTCTTGTAAGGGTGTAAGCAGATATACTACGCGGCCATCAAAGCAGGGCGCTGCTCTGTTTTTGACCTGATTCGACGCCTGTGAAGGCGACACCTGAGGAAGCTCAATGAGCGAGAAGTTACAGAAAGTGCTGGCGCGCGCCGGCCACGGTTCACGCCGTGAAATCGAAGCTATTATTGAAGCCGGTCGCGTGAGCGTGGACGGCAAAATTGCCACGCTGGGTGACCGCGTAGAAATCGTACCGGGGCTCAAGATCCGCATCGACGGCCATCTTATCTCCGTAAAAGAATCCGCTGAGCAGATCTGCCGCGTGCTGGCTTACTACAAGCCGGAAGGCGAGCTGTGTACCCGCAACGACCCGGAAGGTCGCCCGACGGTGTTTGACCGTCTGCCTAAGCTGCGCGGCGCTCGCTGGATTGCCGTAGGGCGTCTGGACGTGAACACCTGCGGCCTGCTGCTGTTCACCACCGATGGTGAACTGGCAAACCGTCTGATGCATCCAAGCCGTGAGGTGGAGCGTGAATACGCAGTACGCGTATTCGGCCAGGTTGACGAGAACAAACTGCGCGACCTGTCGCGCGGCGTGCAGCTTGAAGATGGTCCTGCGGCGTTCAAGACCATCAAATTTACCGGTGGTGAAGGCATTAACCAGTGGTACAACGTTACCCTGACCGAGGGGCGTAACCGCGAGGTTCGTCGCCTGTGGGAAGCGGTAGGTGTGCAGGTAAGCCGCCTGATCCGCGTTCGCTATGGCGACATTCTGCTGCCTAAAGGCTTGCCGCGCGGCGGCTATACCGAGCTGGATCTGACGCAAACTAACTACCTGCGCGATCTGGTCGGACTGACGCCAGAAACCACGTCTAAGGTGGCGGTTGAAAAAGATCGTCGTCGCATGAAGGCAAATCAGATCCGCCGTGCGGTGAAGCGTCACAGCCAGGTGAGCAGCAATCGCCGCTCTGGCAGCCGTAATAATAACAACGGTTAATCGAAAAGCCCGGTGAACATACCGGGCTTTTTTCTTTAGTAATCAATCCCGATTTGCGCTTTGATACCCGCATCGAACGCATGTTTAACCGGACGCAGCTCGCTGACGGTATCTGCAAGCTCCAGAATGTCCCGATGGCACCCGCGCCCCGTAACGATCGCCGTCTGATGCGCCGGGCGATTCTTGAGCGCCTCCAGCACGTCCTGTAGCGGCAGGTAGTCATAGGCCACCATATAGGTGATCTCATCCAGCAGCACCATATTCAGCGCCGGGTCGGAAAGCATTCTTTTGGCGTGCTCCCAGACGGCGAGGCAGGCGGCGGTATCCGTTTCCCGGTTCTGGGTGTCCCAGGTAAAGCCGGTCGCCATGACCTGGAACTCGACGCCGTGCGGTTCGAGCAGATTACGCTCACCGTTGGGCCATTCGCCCTTGATAAACTGGATCACGCCTACCTTCTGGCCGTGTCCGACCGCGCGGGCAGCGGTGCCAAATGCGGCGGTGGTTTTTCCCTTGCCGTTACCGGTAAAGACGATGACGATCCCGCGCTCATCCTGTGCGGCCGCCACGCGCGCGTCGACCTGTTCTTTCAGGCGTTGCTGGCGCTGCTGGTGACGTTCTTCACTCATTGCGAAATCCCCGGCTTACGGCCCGGCTGGGCATCAAAGGTCATTCCGGTTTTGCGACGGCTGTCGTCGCCCATCAGCCAAAGATAGAGCGGCATGATATCGGCCGGGGTTTTGAGCTTCTGCGGATCTTCGGTCGGGAACGCGCTGGCGCGCATTTTAGTGCGCGTACCGCCTGGGTTAATACAGTTCACCCGCAGGTGGCGGCTTTGATACTCCTCCGCCAGCACCTGCATCATCCCTTCAGTAGCAAATTTAGAGACAGCGTATGCCCCCCAGTTCGCGCGGCCCTGACGACCCACGCTGGAGGAGGTGAAGACCAGCGAGCCGGAATCTGAGTTAAGTAATAAAGGAAGCAATGCCTGGGTTAGGAAAAACGTTCCGTTGACGTTTACCTGCATCACCTGCTGCCACACCTCGGGATCCTGCTCATCCATCGGGCGCACGTCACCGAGTAGTCCCGCGTTATGCAGGACGCCGTCCAGGCGCGGGTAGTGGGCGCCGATGCGCCGGGCAAGCGCCTGGCATGACGCTGCCGTACAGGTCAGCAGATCCAGGGTATACCAGGGCGTGGGCGTCCCGCTGGCGTCTTCAATTTCCCGCGCGACGGACTTGAGCTTTTCTTCATTGCGTCCGAGCAGAATAAGGCTGGCACCGTATTCGGAGTAGGTCAGGGCAGCTTCGCGACCAATCCCGTCGCTGGCACCGGTAACCAGAATGATACGGTTCTCTAGAAGGTTTTTTTGTGGCTGATAATGCACGGTGACTCCTCAGGTGCAACGGGCGGGACCTGCACCTTTATTTATGACTTTTCGGCTTTATGCCCGAAACAGCGTCAGAATTCAATCAGTCTACCGGACAGAACGCTTGGAAATTAACAATTTGCAAAGATTTAAACCAGAATCGGGGTATTCCTGAAGCCGCCTCGCAGAGGTAATGTCCCGAGCGAGACGCCCAGGCCGGGCTGTTGTACACTGGCGTGAAAGATTCGTGGTTAAATCAAGGTGGAACGCGTGGAGTTACTTTCTCAATATGGGTTGTTTTTGGCCAAAATCGCGACGGTGGTTATTGCTATTGCGGTGATTGCCGTTCTGATTGCCAACCTGACGCAGCGCAAGCGTCAGCGCGGTGAATTACGCATTACCCGCCTGAGTGAGCAGTATCAAGAGATGCAGGAAGAGATGTCGCTGGCGCTGCTGGACGATCATCAGCAGAAGCTGTGGCTGAAAGCGCGCAAGAAAAAACAGAAGCAGGAAGCCAGGGCCGCGAAGGCGAAAGCAAAGCGTGGTGCCCCGCAGGCTGACGCAAAGCCGCGGGTCTATGTGCTCGATTTTAAAGGCAGCATGGACGCGCACGAAGTCTCTTCACTGCGCGAAGAGGTGACGGCGGTGCTTGCCGTAGCCACTGCGCAGGATCAGGTCGTGGTTCGTCTTGAAAGCCCGGGTGGTGTCGTCCATGGGTATGGGCTGGCGGCTTCACAGCTACAGCGCCTGCGGGATAAGCAGATCCCGCTTACTGTAGCCGTGGATAAAGTCGCGGCGAGCGGTGGCTATATGATGGCCTGCGTCGCGGACAAAATCGTTGCAGCACCTTTCTCCATTATCGGCTCGATTGGCGTGGTCGCGCAGATCCCTAACTTCAATCGTTTCCTGAAAAATAAAGAGATTGATATTGAGCTGCACACCGCGGGTCAGTACAAACGCACGCTGACGCTGCTTGGTGAAAACACAGAAGAGGGACGGCAGAAATTCCGTGAGGATCTGAACGAAACCCATCATCTGTTCAAAGACTTTGTGCACCGTATGCGCCCTACGCTTGATATTGAGCAGGTGGCAACGGGTGAACACTGGTACGGCACCCAGGCGCAGGAGAAAGGGCTGGTGGATGACGTTGGCACCAGTGACGATCTGCTGCTCAACCTGATGGAAGGCCGCGAGCTGGTAGGGGTACGTTTTACCCAGCGCAAGCGCCTTTTGGACCGCTTTACCAATAGCGCGGCAGAAAGCGCGGATCGCCTGCTGCTGCGCTGGCTCCAGCGGGGCCAAAAGCCGCTGCTGTAAAGAAAAACGCGAGGCATTTGCCTCGCGTTTTTGTCTTAATCGACCAGGTGATACTTCTCTGAGAGCGCATGCGCCAGGTACTTAAACATGTTAAATACGGCGGTGCTTTTCGGGGTGGGCAGCCCTTGTTCATCAAGGAAGTATTCACCGCTGAACACCAGCACGCCATTACGTTGTTCTACGCCAGTCGCTTCGATCCCTGCCAGGGTATCCTCATGGTCTCGAATGAGTTTGTTTGCTTCGATAAGCAGAGAAGCTCGGTCAATGGGTTGGGTTGTATTCTGCATATTCCACTCCTTAAACAGTGACAATAGTCTACGCCTGGGGCGCTTCAGGGGCAAATTTTCCCTGTTATCAGAGGGGATAAGGAACCGGCGGCTTGCTGGCGGGATTTGCTTTTGCATGCTAATAAAGTTGCGTAACGAATTTTATCAGGTACAGTGTGCGCTTTCGTCATTCTGGCAACAGAATTGCTTGACATTCGACCGGGAATTCGTCACGAATGAATAGTGATGTGAGAAAAATACCCGATAACTCAATGACCTGGATGTCGCCATTCTGACGTTCGGTAAGACATAGGGGTTGATATCCCCTGACGCCGTCGCAATATCAATGGCTCGTCGTCAGCGGAAGGGAAATCAACGTGCGGCGTATTCCTGGAAGAATTAAATTAGGTAAAGGTGAATATGGGTAAAGCTCTCGTCATCGTTGAGTCCCCGGCAAAAGCCAAAACGATCAATAAATATCTGGGCAATGACTACGTGGTTAAGTCCAGCGTTGGTCACATCCGCGATTTGCCGACCAGTGGCTCAGCCAGCAAAAAGAGCGCAGACTCTACCTCCACCAAAGGGGCTAAAAAGCCTAAAAAGGATGAACGTAGCGCGCTTGTCAACCGCATGGGTGTTAACCCATGGCACAACTGGGATGCACAATATGAAGTGCTGCCAGGCAAAGAGAAAGTCGTTAACGAGCTGAAGCAGCTGGCTGAAAAAGCCGACCACATCTATCTCGCAACCGACCTTGACCGCGAAGGGGAAGCCATCGCATGGCACCTGCGGGAAGTGATCGGCGGAGACGACAAACGCTACAGCCGTGTAGTGTTTAACGAAATTACAAAGAATGCGATTCGTCAGGCGTTTGAAAAGCCGGGTGAACTGAATATCGACCGTGTCAACGCTCAGCAGGCGCGTCGCTTTATGGACCGCGTTGTGGGCTACATGGTCTCGCCGCTGCTGTGGAAAAAGGTCGCTCGCGGTCTTTCAGCAGGGCGCGTACAGTCCGTTGCCGTGCGCCTTGTCGTGGAGCGCGAACGCGAAATCAAAGCGTTCGTTCCGGAAGAGTTCTGGGAAGTGGATGCGAATGTCACCACGCCGGGCGGCGATGCGCTGCCCCTGCAGGTGAGCCACCACAACGACAAGCCGTTCCGTCCTGAAAACCGCGACCAGACAATGGCCGCCGTGGCGCTGCTGGAAAAAGCGCGTTATCAGGTTCTGGATCGTGAAGATAAACCGACCAGCAGCAAGCCTGGCGCGCCGTTTATTACGTCTACCCTTCAGCAGGCTGCCAGCACGCGTCTGGGCTATGGCGTGAAGAAGACCATGATGATGGCCCAGCGTCTGTATGAAGCGGGTTACATCACCTATATGCGTACTGACTCAACCAACCTGAGCCAGGATGCTGTCAACATGGTGCGCGGCTACATTGGCGACAACTTCGGTAAAAAATACTTGCCGGAAAGCCCTAATCAGTACGCCAGCAAGGAGAATTCTCAGGAAGCGCACGAGGCGATTCGTCCTTCTGACGTTTCCGTACTGGCTGAATCCCTGAAAGATATGGAAGCGGATGCGCAGAAGCTTTATCAGCTGATCTGGCGCCAGTTCGTGGCCTGCCAGATGACGCCTGCTAAATACGACTCCACCACCCTGACCGTCGGTGCAGGTGATTTCCGCCTGAAGGCTCGCGGCCGTATTCTGCGTTTCGACGGCTGGACAAAAGTAATGCCCGCGCTGCGTAAAGGGGATGAAGACCGAACGCTGCCGTCCGTCAATAAAGGTGACGAGCTGTCGCTGGTCGATCTCGTTCCGGCTCAGCACTTCACCAAGCCGCCTGCGCGCTTCAGCGAAGCGTCGCTGGTGAAAGAGCTGGAAAAACGCGGTATTGGCCGTCCGTCCACCTACGCGTCAATCATCTCGACCATTCAGGATCGCGGTTACGTTCGCGTCGAGAACCGTCGTTTCTATGCCGAAAAAATGGGCGAGATCGTCACTGACCGGCTGGAAGCTAACTTCCGTGAACTGATGAACTACGACTTCACCGCGCAGATGGAGGACAGCCTTGACGAGGTTGCCAGCCACAAGGCCGAGTGGAAAAAGGTTCTCGACAGCTTCTTCAGCGATTTTACCAACCAGCTTGAGAAAGCCGAGAAAGATCCTGAAGAGGGCGGCATGCTGCCTAACCAGATGGTTCTGACCAGCATCGACTGCCCGACCTGTGGCCGTAAGATGGGCATTCGCACCGCCACCACGGGCGTGTTCCTCGGCTGCTCCGGGTACGCGCTGTCCCCGAAAGAGCGTTGCAAAACCACTATCAACCTCGTGCCGGAGAACGAAGTTCTCAACGTGCTGGAAGGGGATGATGCGGAAACCAACGCGCTTCGCGCTAAGCGCCGCTGCAAGAAATGCGGCACGGCGATGGACAGCTACCTGATCGATCCGAAACGTAAGCTGCACGTCTGCGGTAATAACCCGACCTGCGACGGTTACGAGATTGAAGAGGGCGAGTTCCGCATTAAAGGCTACGATGGCCCAATCGTCGAGTGTGAGAAATGTGGTTCCGAAATGCACCTGAAAATGGGACGCTTCGGCAAGTACATGGCGTGCACCAACGACGACTGTAAAAACACGCGCAAGATCCTGCGTAACGGTGAAGTCGCACCGCCGAAGGAAGATCCGGTTCCGCTTCCGGAGCTGCCGTGTGAGAAGTCGGACGCCTACTTCGTGCTGCGTGACGGCGCTGCCGGGGTATTCCTCGCGGCCAATACTTTCCCGAAATCACGTGAAACGCGCGCGCCGCTGGTAGAAGAGCTTTACCGCTTCCGCGACCGCCTGCCGGAAAAACTGCGCTACCTGGCCGATGCGCCGCAGCAGGATCCGGAAGGCAATAAAACCGTGGTGCGTTTTAGCCGTAAAACGAAGCAGCAGTACGTGGCGGCGGAGAAAGAGGGTAAAGCGACCGGCTGGTCAGCCTTCTTTGTTGACGGCAAATGGGTTGAAGGCAAGAAATAATCTTCCCTTACCGTAACTTACCTGTGAAAGGGCCGGACTTCCGGCCCTTTTTTATTACCACGTTATTATTTTTTGTTCCGTACTATACAGCCTGGCTATAAATGATATAGTGGTTATAGTTAACCCGTTTCTTATTATCAAATCGTCTTAAGCGATGGACGCATGCGCTAAATCGGATGGTCAGGCATGAAATTACAGCAGCTTCGCTATATCGTTGAGGTCGTCAATCACAACCTCAATGTCTCTTCCACCGCAGAAGGTCTTTATACCTCCCAGCCCGGCATCAGTAAGCAGGTGCGTATGCTGGAGGATGAGTTAGGTATTCAGATTTTTGCCCGCAGCGGTAAACATCTGACGCAGGTCACGCCGGCGGGACAGGAAATCATCCGTATTGCACGGGAAGTGCTTTCCAAAGTGGACGCTATTAAATCCGTCGCGGGGGAGCATACCTGGCCCGATAAAGGCTCCCTGTATATTGCCACCACGCATACGCAGGCGCGATATGCGCTTCCCGGCGTAATTAAAGGTTTTATCGAACGCTATCCCCGCGTTTCGCTGCATATGCATCAGGGCTCGCCGACGCAAATCGCCGAAGCCGTCTCAAAAGGCAATGCGGATTTTGCCATCGCAACGGAAGCCCTTCACCTGTACGACGACCTGGTGATGCTGCCGTGCTATCACTGGAACCGCTCAATTGTCGTAACGCCCGACCATCCGCTGGCGGGGAAGGGGGAAGTGACTATAGAAGAGCTGGCGCAATATCCGCTGGTCACCTATACGTTTGGCTTCACGGGCCGTTCTGAGCTTGATACCGCCTTCAACCGCGCGGGTTTAACACCGCGCATTGTCTTTACCGCGACGGATGCGGACGTGATTAAAACCTACGTTCGACTCGGGCTTGGCGTTGGGGTAATTGCGAGCATGGCGGTGGATCCGGTCTCCGATCCGGACCTGGTGCGCCTGGACGCGCATGATATTTTCAGCCACAGCACCACCAAGATAGGTTTTCGTCGCAGCACCTTCCTGCGCAGCTATATGTATGACTTTATTCAACGCTTCGCGCCGCATCTTACGCGCGACGTGGTGGATACGGCAGTGGCCCTGCGCTCCAACGAAGACATCGAAGAGATGTTTAAAGACATTAAGCTCCCCGCCAAATAATCACATCCGGTATCTTTCTCCTGCGGAAAGATACCGAATTTACCCCGCAAATCTGAATTAGAATTATCATCATCTGCGTCACCGTCATATATCGTCATAATCCATTTAATGACTAAGGTTTTACTGTCGCAAATTTGCGACAAAAGTAGAAAGTAATTTACAGGTGTGCAAATTATTCTTTTCAATTATTTATTTCTGGTCAAAAGATTGAATATTCCTGGACGCAGATGCGTAAATTCACTGGCTTTTCGGCTAAAGTTTCTTTAGGATTTATCTCATCAGATGATTACTTGTGCCAATTGTTTGGTCTCTAAATGATAAGCGATATCGATTGTATGAGGTTAGCAATGCCGTCAGGAAGTGAAGAACCGCAAAGGGATCCCGCGCTTAAGCGTAAAGCCTGGCTGGCGGTCTTTCTTGGCTCTGCCCTGTTTTGGGTGGTGGTTGCGCTTCTTGTCTGGAAATACTGGGGTTGAATATGGCCATAACGGTGCGTACAGAAGCGATAAAAGAGATGTGTCAGCTGCGTGACAATGCTCACAAAGCGCGCAAGGCGCCAGCAACCAGCGTGCCGGCCTCGTGGAAACTGACGCCGCAACAGCAGGCCTTTATTGATGTGTTCGCGGAAGACGAACCCAAAAGACAATAATTTAGTATTTTGCGTAACGATGCAAATAGTCTGAATAAAGACTCTGCACTTTTGTACTCTTTAATAAATACACATCAGCAATATAGACCGAGGGCAGACCTCGCCATGTTTAATAAATAAAGTCTGGTGTCCCTATGATGAATAACATGACAACCTTAAAATACTGGTCGTGGCTCGGCGTATTCTCGGCGTCGATCCTCTTCTGGTGTCAGCTCATCTGGCTGGCTCTCCACTAAATCGTAAAACCTCGCCACGGCGGGGTTTTTTGTTTTATCCCGCGCCCTGGAGCATTCCGAAATTTATCAATTCGGGTTGTTATCAAAACGTTACGACATCTTTGTGTTATCTTTAATTACAGCCCTGATGATTGTCAGGACATCCCTGTTTTTATGGAGGAGCTTATGTCGTTAACCCTACGCGAAGCCAGTAAGGACACATTACAGGCGGAAAATAAAACCTGGCACTACTACAGCTTACCGCTGGCAGCCAGAACGCTTGGGGACATTTCGCGGTTACCCAAGTCGTTGAAAGTCTTACTGGAAAACCTTTTACGCTGGCAGGATGGCGACTCGGTTACCGAGGAGGATATCCATGCTCTGGCAGGGTGGCTAAAGAATGCTCACGCAGACAGAGAGATAGCCTATCGCCCGGCAAGGGTGTTAATGCAGGATTTCACCGGCGTGCCGGCGGTGGTTGATCTGGCCGCCATGCGTGAAGCCGTTAAGCGTCTCGGGGGCGATACCGCGAAGGTTAACCCGCTCTCTCCGGTGGATCTTGTCATCGACCACTCGGTGACCGTGGATCGCTTCGGCGACGACGATGCGTTCGGCGAAAACGTCCGTCTGGAGATGGAGCGTAACCATGAACGCTACGTATTCCTTAAATGGGGTCAGCAGGCGTTCAGCCGCTTCAGCGTGGTGCCGCCGGGAACCGGCATTTGCCACCAGGTTAACCTCGAATATCTCGGCAAAGCCGTCTGGAGTGAGCTGCAGGATAAAGCGTGGGTGGCCTACCCGGATACGCTGGTAGGCACCGATTCTCACACTACCATGATCAACGGCCTCGGCGTTCTGGGCTGGGGCGTCGGCGGGATTGAAGCGGAGGCGGCCATGCTTGGCCAGCCGGTATCCATGCTCATTCCGGATGTGGTGGGCTTTAAGCTGACCGGTAAATTATCCGAAGGCATTACCGCCACGGACCTGGTGCTTACGGTCACGCAAATGCTGCGCAAGCACGGCGTGGTGGGCAAATTCGTTGAGTTTTACGGCGATGGACTGGACTCATTACCGCTGGCGGACCGTGCCACCATCGCTAACATGGCGCCCGAATACGGCGCGACCTGCGGCTTCTTCCCGATTGATAGCGTTACGCTGGAGTATATGCGACTCAGCGGCCGCAGCGAGGAGCAGGTTGCCCTCGTCGAGGCCTATACCAAAGCGCAGGGCATGTGGCGTAACCCGGGTGACGAACCGGTATTTACCAGCACGCTTGAACTGGATATGGGCACCGTTGAGGCAAGCCTCGCAGGGCCAAAACGTCCTCAGGACCGCGTCGCCTTAAGCAACGTTCCGGCTGCCTTTGCCGCCAGCAACGAGCTGGAGGTGAATACGGCGCAAAAAGATCGCCGTCCGGTCGACTATGTTCTGAACGGTCATCAGTATCAGCTTCCTGACGGCGCGGTGGTGATCGCCGCCATCACGTCCTGCACCAATACCTCCAACCCGAGCGTGCTAATGGCAGCCGGGCTGCTGGCTAAAAAAGCGGTAGAGCTGGGGCTCAAGCCGCAGCCGTGGGTCAAGGCCTCTCTGGCGCCGGGTTCGAAAGTGGTTTCTGATTATCTGGCCCAGGCACGACTCACGCCTTACCTGGACGAGCTGGGCTTTAACCTTGTGGGCTACGGCTGCACGACCTGCATCGGTAACTCCGGCCCGCTGCCTGAACCCATTGAAGTGGCGATCAGGCAGGGCGATCTGACCGTTGGCGCGGTGCTTTCCGGTAACCGTAACTTCGAAGGCCGTATTCATCCGCTGGTGAAGACCAACTGGCTGGCCTCGCCGCCGCTGGTGGTGGCGTATGCCCTGGCCGGGAACATGAATATTAACCTGGCGACCGATCCGATTGGGCACGATCGCAAGAATGAACCGGTATACCTGAAGGACATCTGGCCTTCGTCGCGTGAAATTGCGCGCGCGGTAGAGAAAGTTTCCACCGAGATGTTCCGCAAGGAATATGCCGAAGTCTTTGAAGGTACGCCGGAATGGAAATCGATCGACGTCGTTGGCTCTGACACCTATGGCTGGCAGGACGATTCCACCTATATCCGCCTGTCGCCGTTCTTCGACGAGATGCTGGCAGAGCCCGCGCCGCTGAAGGACATTCACGGTGCGCGCATTCTGGCGATGCTGGGGGATTCCGTCACGACCGACCATATCTCACCGGCCGGGAGCATCAAGGCGGACAGCCCTGCGGGGCGTTATCTGCAAAGCCGTGGGGTGGAACGCCGCGATTTTAACTCCTACGGCTCGCGTCGCGGAAATCACGAAGTCATGATGCGCGGCACGTTTGCCAACATCCGCATTCGAAACGAAATGGTGCCGGGCGTGGAAGGGGGCATGACGCGCCATCTGCCGGATACGGAGGTCATCTCGATTTATGATGCTGCCGTGAAGTATCAGCAGGAGGGAACGCCGCTGGCGGTCATTGCCGGGAAAGAGTACGGCTCCGGCTCCAGCCGCGACTGGGCTGCGAAGGGTCCGCGCCTGCTCGGGGTTCGCGTGGTCATTGCCGAATCGTTTGAACGTATTCACCGTTCAAACCTGATCGGGATGGGGATCCTGCCGCTGGAGTTTCCGCAGGGCGTGACGCGTAAAACGCTGGGTCTGACCGGGGAAGAGCAGATCGATATCAGCGGTCTGCAACAGCTGCAACCGGGTAAAACGGTGCCGGTGAAGTTAACGCGCGCAGACGGTCAAACGGAAGTGCTGGACTGTCGTTGTCGTATTGATACGGCAACAGAGCTGACCTACTACCAGAACGACGGCATTTTGCATTATGTGATTCGTAAGATGCTGGACTGATAAAAGACGCCCGGCACGCGTGCCGGGCATTTTGCGATTACTCGCTCAGCAGATGGCCCATCTTGGCGGCTTTGGTATCGAGGTAGTGTGCATTTTTCGGGTTGCGACCTACAATCAGCGGCACGCGCTCAACGATATTGATGCCCGCTTCAGTAAGGATCTCAACCTTCTTCGGGTTATTGGTCAACAGACGCACTTCGTCCACGCCCAGCAGCTTGAACATATCTGCACACAGGGTGAAATCGCGCTCGTCAGCCGCAAAGCCTAACTGATGATTGGCTTCAACCGTATCGTAGCCCTGATCCTGCAACGCATAGGCGCGGATTTTATTCAGCAGGCCAATGTTACGCCCTTCCTGGCGGTGATACAGCAGCACGCCGCGGCCTTCCTCTGCGATATGAGAAAGGGCAGCTTCAAGCTGGAAGCCGCAGTCGCAGCGCAGGCTGAACAGCGCGTCACCGGTAAGACACTCTGAATGAACGCGGGACAGTACCGGCGTCTGCCCTGAAATGTCGCCGAATACCAGGGCGACGTGATCCTGCCCGGTTGCCAGTTCTTCAAAACCCACCATCAGGAAATCGCCCCATGGGGTTGGCAGTTTGGCTTCTGCCACACGTTTAAGCTGCATGTGATTCTCCAGACCAGGCTGACACGTTTCGTGTCCTTGCCCCGTTTTACTTTCTGTATTCGACTATTTTGCCACAAGCCCGGCAACTTCACCTAATCACCACCACCCTATATGAACGTTAAACGCACGATCCGACATATCCACCAGAAAGATGAAATTCAGTTATGATTGTGGTGCTTAGTGAAAAAGGAGAGGACATGCTTTCAATCGCCAGACGCACGGCCGCCGGCGCCGCCGTATTGCTTGTTATACCCCTGGTTGTGTGGTTTTCCGGCTGGACATGGCAGCCCGGACAAAACGAGACGTGGCTGAAAACCTTATACTGGATAACCGAGACGGTCACCCAGCCGTGGGGGATTATTACGCACGTGCTTCTCTGTGGCTGGTTTCTGTGGTGCCTGCGCTTTCGCCTGCGCGCGGCGCTGGTGCTGTTTGCCATTCTCGCCGGCGCTATTCTTGTCGGGCAGGGGGTGAAGTCGTGGGTAAAAGATCGCGTGCAGGAACCCCGTCCCTTCGTCGTCTGGCTGGAAAAAACACACCATGTTCCCGTGGATGAGTTCTACAATTTAAAGCGTAAAGATCGCGGGGCGCTGGTGAAAGAACAGCTTGCGGAACAGCAGGATATTCCGACCTTTTTACGCAAACACTGGCAAAAAGAGACCGGTTTTGCGTTTCCTTCCGGGCACACGATGTTTGCCGCCAGCTGGGCATTGCTTGGCGTAGGGCTTTTATGGCCGCGCCGACGCACCTTAACCATTGCGTTGTTGCTGGTGTGGGCCACGGGCGTAATGGGTAGCCGGATGCTGCTGGGAATGCACTGGCCGCGTGATTTGGTGGTCGCAACGCTGATCTCGTGGGTACTGGTGACGCTGGCGACGTGGCTTGCTCAACGTTTTTGTGGGCCACTGACGCCGCCGCCGGAAGAGAAGGAAGAAATAGCCGAAAGGGAGTCAGGCGGAACCTAAAGCTTGATTTTCCGCATTTAGACCCTAAATCCATGAAGGGCGCGTTACTTTTTCCGTTTCGCGCCCGCCACTAAAATGGTAGCTTATAAGGCTGATTGCAGTGAGTTGAACACGCTTTATACGCTCGAACCACATAACGGGAAGTCATGTGAAATATTTACTCATTTTCTTACTGGTGTTGGCGATTTTTGTCATTTCAGTCACATTGGGCGCGCAAAACGATCAACAGGTAAGCTTCAACTATCTGCTGGCGCAGGGCGAGTACCGGGTGTCGAGCCTGCTGGCAGTATTATTCGCGGCGGGATTTGTCATAGGTTGGCTCGTATGTGGCCTGTTCTGGCTTAAGGTTCGTGTTTCTCTTGTTCGCGCTGAACGTAAAATTAAACGACTTGAACATCAACTTGCGCCTGCGTCTGACATTCCGGCGAGCTCTGGTGTGCCGGTAGTCAAGGAATAATCGAATATGCTGGAGTTGTTGTTTCTGCTTTTGCCTGTCGCCGCAGCCTATGGCTGGTATATGGGCCGCAGAAGCGCGCAACAAACAAAACAGGATGAAGCAAACCGACTCTCCCGCGACTACGTTGCGGGGGTGAACTTCCTGCTGAGCAACCAGCAGGACAAAGCGGTAGATCTGTTCCTCGACATGCTTAAAGAGGATACCGGCACCGTAGAGGCACACCTCACCCTGGGAAACCTTTTCCGCTCGCGCGGAGAGGTTGACCGCGCCATTCGCATACACCAGACCCTGATGGAAAGCGCCTCGTTGACCTATGAGCAACGATTGCTGGCCGTGCAGCAGCTGGGGCGGGACTACATGGCCGCGGGACTTTACGATCGCGCCGAAGATATGTTCACCCAGCTGGTGGATGAGACGGACTTCCGTATCGGTGCGCTTCAGCAGCTTCTGCAAATCTACCAGGCCACCAGCGACTGGCAAAAAGCGATCGATACGGCAGAACGTCTGGTGAAGCTCGGCAAAGACAAACAGCGCGTCGAGATTGCCCACTTTTACTGCGAGCTGGCCCTCCAGCAAATGGGCAGCGATGACATGGACAAAGCCATGGCGTTGCTTAAAAAAGGCGCGGCAGCCGATCGCAACAGCGCTCGCATCTCAATCATGATGGGGCGGGTCTTTATGGCAAACGGGGATTACGCCAAAGCCGTGGAAAGCCTGCTTCGCGTTATCGATCAGGACAAAGAACTGGTCAGCGAAACGCTGGAGATGCTGCAAACCTGCTATCAGCAGCTGGGCAAGCAGGACGAGTGGGTCGCGTTTCTGCGCCGCTGCGTAGAGGAGAATACCGGGGCCACGGCCGAGCTGATGCTCTCCGATGTCGTTGAGCAGCACGAAGGCAGTGAAACCGCTCAGGTCTACATTACGCGCCAGCTGCAGCGCCATCCTACAATGCGCGTGTTCCACAAGCTGATGGACTACCACCTCAATGAGGCAGAGGAAGGGCGCGCCAAAGAGAGCCTGATGGTGCTGCGAGACATGGTGGGCGAGCAGGTGCGGAGCAAACCGCGCTACCGCTGCCAGAAATGCGGTTTCACCGCTTACTCGCTCTACTGGCACTGTCCGTCGTGCCGCGCGTGGTCCACCATTAAGCCAATTCGTGGTCTGGACGGGCAGTAATTTTTTAAAACACCACACTTTAGTTACAACATACTAATATTTTTGGATAAGCCAGCCAGCACGGTGCGGTCTGTCGTTCAGCAGGAAAGACATTCGATTCTGTTCATTTCCGCCGATGGCAGGTAGAATGCACGCCGTTTATCTGTTCCGCGCCGCTGCGCGCCCATAGACGAAAAGGGCTGGTCATGACGTCTGTTACTTCCTCTACTTCCCGCGTAGTTACCGATTCTCCTGTTGTCGTTGCTCTGGATTACAATAACCGTGACGCCGCGCTGGCCTTTGTTGATGGCATTGATCCTCGCGATTGCCGTCTTAAAGTCGGCAAAGAGATGTTCACGCTGTTCGGGCCGCAACTCGTCCGCGATTTGCACCAGCGCGGTTTTGACGTTTTCCTCGACCTGAAATTCCACGATATTCCCAATACCACCGCGCACGCCGTTGCCGCGGCGGCTGACCTGGGCGTGTGGATGGTAAACGTGCACGCTTCCGGTGGGGCACGCATGATGACGGCCGCGCGCGAAGCGCTGCTGCCGTTTGGCAAAGAGGCGCCACTTCTGATTGCCGTCACCGTGCTGACCAGCATGGATGAAACCGACCTCCGAGATCTGGGAGTGACGTTGTCACCAGCAGAGCATGCGGAGCGTCTTGCGCGTCTGACGCAAAGCTGCGGACTTGATGGAGTGGTCTGCTCCGCCCAGGAAGCGGAGCGTTTTAAATCCGCCTTAGGCCACGAATTTAAGCTGGTTACGCCGGGTATTCGTCCTGCGGGCAGCGAGTCAGGGGATCAGCGTCGCATCATGACGCCGGAGCAGGCCCTGAGCGCGGGTGTAGACTATATGGTGATTGGTCGTCCGGTAACGCAATCTGCTAACCCGGCAGAAACGCTGAAAGCGATTAATGCATCGCTGAAAAAGGGGGCATAATGGGTGACGCCAACAGTCGTCTGGTCTATTCAACTGATACCGGACGCATCGACGAGCCAAAAGAAAAAGCTGAGCGCCCCAGGGGCGACGGTATTGTCCGTATACAGCGCCAGACCAGCGGCAGAAAGGGTAAAGGCGTATGCCTGATTACCGGCGTCGATCTGGACGATGTGGAACTGGCAAAACTTGCCGCAGAGCTTAAAAAGAAATGCGGATGCGGTGGGGCGGTCAAGGATGGCATTATCGAGATTCAGGGCGATAAGCGCGACGTAATTAAATCGCTTCTGGAAGCCAAAGGGATGAAGGTCAAGCTGGCGGGCGGTTAAAATAAATGAGCCACGGACAATGCCGTGGCTCTTTTTTTACGTGCGTAAGTCAGATCTGA
This sequence comes from Enterobacter cloacae complex sp. P40C2, assembly GCF_014930695.1. Classification (NCBI taxonomy): domain Bacteria; kingdom Pseudomonadati; phylum Pseudomonadota; class Gammaproteobacteria; order Enterobacterales; family Enterobacteriaceae; genus Enterobacter; species Enterobacter cloacae complex sp. P40C2. The sequence continues at coordinate 113,375 of NZ_JADBRP010000011.1, forward strand.
AAATACAAAATATATTATTTTACCGGTGAGAGCCGTTATGGTGATTATTTGCCCACCTGGTGACCGATAATACCACCTACGGCAGCACCACCTAATGTACCCAGCGTACTACCATCCGTTAATACTGCACCACCAAGAGCACCAGCACCGGCGCCAATCGCGGTGTTACGGTCACGTTTAGACCAGTTAGAGCAAGCGCTCAGGGACATTGCTACAGTGATTGCCAGAACAGCGGCGGCTAATTTTTTGCTGGTAAAGGTCATAATACTTTCTCCTGAATTATCGATTCACGGAAAGAAATGCTATTTAAGTATAGACAATATTTATACTTAAATTCCGTTCCCGTGAAAGCTGGTCGCGCAGGCGTTTCATCATCACGCAGGTGATAGTCACTTCCTGTTATATCGCTAATAATAATTTTACGTGTTTAAAGGCGTTTCAACAGGTAAAAACTCTTAAAGGAGGGGTCGGAATAATCTCAGACAAAGGTTGAACTGCGTCCATAATCCGGACGCAGCAGGATAATCAGGCCGTTTTTTTGACAATATCAACCGTCAGGCCGTCGTGCTGTAACTGCTGGCGATATTCATCGCGCAAGCGCTCATCCGTAATCACCCGGCTAAAGCGCGAGACAGGGCCCATCGTATAGGGATGCACGGCACCGAATTTAGAGCTGTCGGTAAGGACAATCGCCTCGCACTCTTTGGCGAGCACGGCGTTAACCACGTCTGAACGCATCATATCCCGGCCGGTAAAACCGGTGTCGGGCTGCCAGCCATCAATACCGATAAATGCCTTACTGAAGTGAACCTGCTGAACATACTGGCGCGTTAAGGGGCCCACCATGCTTTCGCTTTTCTTCTGATAAATGCCGCCCAGCAGAATCACCTCGCAGCGGGTCTCCTTCAGCAGATGGGCGATATAGCTGCTCACGGTGATGATGGTCACGTCTTTCTGCTCAGCAAGCGTGCGCGCCAGAAGGGCATTGCTGCTGCCATTTTCAATGAAGACGGTTTCACCGTTGTTCACTAAGGACGCGGCAAATTCCGCCAGCTCCCGCTTTAGCGCGTAGTTGTTCATCATGCGGGTTTCGACATCTTCGCTGTCCAGCGGCACGGCATATCCGTGCGCACGCCGCAGGTAGCTCTGTTTTTCCAGAAGATTAAGATCCTGACGGATGGTGACTTCAGAAACGCCGGTGGCTTTAGCGAGATCGACCACGCTTACGCGTCCCTGGTCGATGACCATCTGCAAAATAATTTGTTGTCGGGAATTCATAGCATCCATTTAAAAGACAAGGGCGGAAACGGCGTGGTTACACTTCCCACGGGGCTTTTGGTTGCGCAGATTCTGGTGCGTCGTCAGCGCCGTTCTGAGCCAGGAGTTCGGACTTGAGGATCTCAAGATTACGGATAGCAGAGTGATAATCGCCCGCGACGAGAATATTCAGCACGGTATCAATACGCTGTGCTACGGCTGCTGCATCAATGTTAGACATAATCTTACCCTGAAGCGAAATGTGAATATTATCAATGATGCAGAAAATTGCTTCAAAAGAGAAGGTAAAAAATGCAATTACCAAAGCACATAAATGAAAGTGATTAATTTTCACTGGTAGCCCGTCGTGCCGGCAACAACCCCTAAATGGAACGGCTGGTTATGCTGTCAAACCGCCATCAGGCGACGGGGTTACGCAGGGCCAGCTAGCGGACGTGCCGCGCCTGATAGCGCTTTAGCCATCGCTCGAACGCGGCAGCGGGCATGGGCTTAGCAAAAAGATAACCCTGCCGTTCGTTGACGCCGTTCTTCGTCAGAAAGGCGTCCTCTTTCGCGCTCTCCACGCCTTCGGCAATAACCTGTAAGTTTAACGCCTGCGCCACGGCGACAATCGCCCGCACCAGAGACTGTGAAATGGATTGCTTGTGAATATCCCGGACGAACGACTGATCGAGCTTAATCGCATCGATAGGGAAACGCGCCAGCTGCGACAGGGAAGAGTATCCCGTCCCGAAGTCATCCAGATGGATTTGCGCCCCCAGGCGGCTAAACTGCTGGATGAGCGAGAGCGCCAGCTCTTCATTTTCGATAAGGCAGCTTTCGGTTAGCTCCACGTCAATCGGGCAATATTCAAAATTCAGATCCTTCAGCGCCTGTTTTAAGTCGCTGAATATAGTCTGGTCCGCCAGCTGACGGGCAGAGACGTTGACCGCGACGCGCAGGTTAATACCCTTGTCGCGCCACTTTGCCACCTGCCGCACTACGTCCAGCATCACCCAGCGGCCAAGGGGCACAATCAGTCCTGACTCTTCAGCGTAGGAGATAAACTCCATCGGCGGGATCAGGCCACGCTCTGGCGACTGCCAGCGCACCAGCGCCTCGAGGCTCCTGACTTCGCCGCGCCATGTCATCTTGGGCTGGTAGTGGATCAGCAGCTGATCGTTATCCAGCGCCTTACGCAGGTTGGTATCCAGCCAGAGATATTCAAATACGCGCTGGTTCATCTCTGGCGAGAATACGCAGAATTTACCCCGGCCATTTTCTTTGGCGGTATACATGGCGGTGTCGGCATTGCGAATGACGCTTTCGCGATCGTTACCGTGCTGGGGCGCAAGCGCGATACCAAGCGAGCAGCCCGTATACACCTCAATCAAGCCAATGCGGAAAGGCTGGCGCAGGCGGGTCAGGATACGCGACGCCATGGCTTCCAGCGCGCCCTGTGACGTATCGGTGGCCATCACGATAAACTCATCCCCGCCGAGGCGCGCCAGCGTTTGCGCTTTATCCAGGCAGCTCAGGATCGCCAGCGCAACGGCCTGAAGCAGCTGGTCGCCAAACATGTGGCCATACGCGTCGTTTACCTTTTTGAAGTTATCCAGATCGAGATAGACCACACCCACCTGTCCGTCACCACGGGCGCTGATGGCATCGGAGATCAGCTCATGAATGGCGTTACGGTTTGGCAATCCGGTAATGGTATCCGTATTGGCGAGAACGCGCAGCCGCTCCTGGGCACGACGCTCTTCCGTGATGTCGGTGCCCGAACAGATAAGGAAGATTTCATTTTTCCCGCTGCCGCTGTGAACAAACTTATTTCTGAACAGAAACAAGCGCTGGCCCTTGCGGGTCTTGATCCAGCGTTCGACTTCGTACGAACTGCCGTTACGAAAAAAACCGGCAATATTGCGTTTCGATGCGGCGGCCTCGCTGCGGCTCATAAACAGTTTAAACACGTTTTGCCCGATAACTTCCTGCTCCTTCAGGCCCGTATACTCTTCGCTTAAGCGATTGAAGCGCTGGATATTCCCGTTCTGGTCGAGGATGACAATGACGGAGTTAGCCTCGGACACCACCTGTTCGGCGAAGGAGAGTCCCTGCGCCAGATCGCGCGCCACGGAAGGCGTGTCGTTCCATGCTGATGCCGTTCCCGCCCACTCGCTTTTGTTAATTTTACGGCCCACCAGATGAACGGGGACTTCAACACCGTACAGCGGCAGGGTCATGGCAATGCTGGAGGTGATCACGGTTAGCTGGCGAATCAGATCGGCCTGTTCATCATCCAGCGCAACAGCCTGGATAATGTCGGTGTTTTCACTTGCGGCAAGATGCAGAGCATTGCTGTCTGCTGTTAATCGCCACCAGGGGCTATGGGTACCCATGTAACGAAACAGCAGGTTCTGCTCCAGATCGTCCATCCCGTTTTCTCCCGCGGCAGCTGAGTAGCGCACAAATTATTCATTTGCAGTCGACTATGACGGCTCTTTTTACTGTAGATAACTCTGGCGAAATGTGGCGGCGGGATACGGAAAATTGTGAGATAAAACGATGGTTTTGCGGGAAATAAAGCGGGAGAGAAATATCGGCCATTTACCAATAAAATGGCCGATATGTTAAGCGATTATCAGGCAACCGGGCGCGCGATAATGCTGCGGGTTTCCATGCGGACTTCAGCGATGTTTACATCAATCACGTCTGTGACCTTATAAACCGTTTCGCCTTTAATTTGCACGGTACCGTTTTCCTGGCTGCAAACCAGCTCGTCCCGAACGGCATGCAGGAACGGGGCAGGAATAAAGGCAACGGCGCCGTTATCCACAAGACGCACGCGCATACCGCCGCGGCTAACGTCGATGATTTCAGCCGGGAAGCGAGCGTCTGTTCCTGCTTTATCATTCAGGAAACGCGCGTACAGCCAGTCGCCAACGTCGCGTTCCGCCATGCGGTTCAGACGGCGGCGCTCTGCCATCTGAAGCGTGGTGTCGTCCTGTGGACGGGCAATAGCTTCACCTTTAATGATTGCTTTAAGCAGACGGTGGTTAACCATGTCGCCGTACTTACGGATAGGTGAAGTCCAGGTCGCGTACGCCTCAAGGCCGAGACCGAAGTGCGGGCCTGGCTCCGTGCTGATTTCCGCAAAGGACTGGAAGCGGCGAATGCGGCTGTCGAGGAAGCCTGACGGCTGTGCGTCCAGCTCGCGGCGCAGCTTGCAGAAGCCTGGCAGGGTCAGCACCTCTTCCGGGTCGACGTGTACGTCATGGGTTTTGAGCAGGGCGGCCAGCGCTTCGGTGTTCGCCGGGTCAAATCCGGTGTGCACGTTGTAAATGCCAAAGCCTAACCTGTCGCGCAGCACGCGTGCGGCGCAAATGTTGGCGGAGATCATCGCTTCTTCAACGATACGGTTGGCAATACGGCGTGGCTCGGCGACGATGTTCAGCACTTCGCCTTTTTCACCCAGCACAAAGCGGTAGTCCGGGCGATCCTTAAATACCAGTGCGTGGGTCTGGCGCCACTCACTGCGGCTCTGGCAGACGCGGTGCAGCAGACGAATTTGCGCAGCAATATTTTCGGATTCAGGCTTCCAGCTGCCGGTATTTTCCAGCCAGTCGGACACGCTGTCATAAGCCAGTTTGGCTTTGGATTCGATGGTGGCGGCGAAGAATTCGATATCGTCTTCAATTGTTCCATCCGCCGCGATTGTCATGCGGCAGGCCAGCACCGGACGCACTTCATGCGGGCGCAGCGAGCAGAGATCGTCAGAGAGTTCGCGCGGCAGCATTGGGATGTTGAAGCCCGGCAGGTAGTTAGTGAACGAACGCACTTTGGCCATCTCGTCCAGCTTGCTGCCTTCAACGATCCACGCGGTAGGGTCGGCAATGGCGACGGTGAGATGCAGTTTGCCATCCGCTGCCTCTTCGGCGTACAGCGCGTCGTCCATATCCTCGGTGCTGGCGCTGTCGATGGTGACAAAGTCCAGGGCCGTCAAATCGCGACGCTCAAGACCTTCGTCCTGCATTTCGGTCGCTACGCCATCCGGCGCTTCTTTTTCGAGGTTATGGCGCGCCAGCGTCACCCACCATGGAACGAAATGGTCGTCGCCAAAGGTGATGAACTGGGTCAGCTCGGCGTAGAAACCGCGATCGCCTTTTAAAGGATGACGGCGCATTTCGGCAACCGCCCAGTCACCCTCGACAAAGTCATGCTCAACGCCACGCGCGGCGCGGCAAGGGATGGCATCTTTCAGGAGAGGATGATCCGGTACGATAGAAAGACGATCGTCTTTTTTATGCACTTTCCCGACAAAACGCGTCAGGAAAGGTTCGATCAGTGCTTCCGGCTCGGCAGACTCACGCTCCTTTTCGGTATGAATAACGGCCGAAATGCGGTCGCCATGCATCACTTTCTTCATCTGAGGGGGTGGAATGAAGTAGCTCTTCTGTCCGTCAACTTCAAGAAAGCCAAAGCCCTTTTCCGTGGCTTTTACGACCCCTTCTGCACGCGGCGTCTGGGAATGCAGTTGCTGTTTAAGCTGCGCTAGCAGCGGGTTGTCCTGAAACATAATGTTCTATTTTCGTAGCCATTGAGCGGCTGACAGTTTTACGCGATTCTCACTGCTACAGCAAGCGCTCTTTAGGTAAAGCGTGTGGTTATTCCTCTTTGCCAAGCGCCACGCGCAGACGGTCCAGCCAGCCATTAAATGCGCCGCGGGTTAACAGATTAATTGCCTTGCCCGGCGGGATTCCGGCCTCCGTGAGAGGCGTTAGCTGGGCGGCGCTAAAACGATCGGGAGACGTAAGCAGCAGCGCATGGGCGGCCGAGAGCGATGCAGACGGCTGGGCTTCGCTTTGTGGATGGTTAACCAGTATCTCACCCGTCAGATTCAGCAGCATCGGCTCGTGGCACAGAACCGGCGTGAGCGCTGCAAGCGCCGGTTCGGCCTGCCAGCGCGAGAGCGCCTCAAGCTGAACCGCACTGGCATATTTTAGTTCGACTACGGGCTGGGTGGCGGTCCATCGGGTAAAGCTCAGCGGTAGCGTATGGGGCTGAATGTGGTGTCCCGGCAGCCAGCGTACCGGATGGCCAAGCAGCGCCTGAAACACCGCGACCGCCCGCGCCTGGAATCCGGTAAAGCCGATGATCTGGTTGATAAGCACAATGTCATACGTTGTCAGCCCCACCTCATCAAGCTGGGTTTGCGCTTTGTCGTCAATGACGTCAGGAGAGCTCGCCAGCTGGCGGGCATACTGGGTGATCTCTGCCAGGCGTCGATTGCTTTCGCGGGAGGAGTCGGGGCCTGGAAGCGGCGCGAGCAGGGCGGCATAGTGGTTACAGAGCCGCTGTACGCCGCACGCCTGGGCAACCGTCAACGCCGTGCTCAGCCTGTCGTAGGCGCTAAGCGTGTGCAGACGGTTCACGGGAGTATCAAGCGGGAATAAGAGGTGGTACAAGGTTCGGGCTGGCGTAAGCCACCCACAACAGCTTGCGGCAATGTCGTCAGGCAGGGCTAAATCGAGCAAAAAACGATCGTCGACGTTAGCGGCTTCGGGCACCAGAGGCAGAACGTCCGTCTGCGAATGATTCGACTGGGTTTCATGATACCAGTGGCCTTTGCCGGAAAAACGGCGTTGTTCCATGGGCGTTCCTTGATCTCAAAATGGCGATCAATATCCTGGCGTAAGGCGGATGAGGGGAAAAATATTGTTAGGTGATAACAAATAGCAGAACGGAATAACGAGGGGCGGGGGAGAACTCTCTTCCCTGGCGGGAAGAGAGTGGCAGGCTTATTTGATTTCCAGCTCGTTCATGGCAGCGATGTTGAAACCGCCGTCAACGTGAACCACTTCGCCGGAGATACCCGCGGAAAGGTCAGAGCAGAGGAAGGCAGCAGAGTTACCCACGTCTTCGATGGTAACGGTACGACGAATCGGGGTAACCGCTTCGCAGTGTGCCAGCATTTTACGGAAATCTTTGATACCGGAGGCCGCCAGGGTACGGATTGGACCCGCAGAGATGGCGTTAACACGCACGCCTTCAGGACCCATGGCGTTCGCCATATAGCGTACGTTGGCTTCCAGAGACGCTTTCGCCAGACCCATGACGTTGTAGTTAGGGATAGCACGTTCAGCGCCCAGGTAGGACAGGGTCAGCAGTGCTGCGCCCGGGTTCAGCATCGCGCGGCAGGATTTTGCCATCGCCACGAAGCTGTAGGAGCTGATGTCGTGTGCGATTTTGAAGCCATCACGGGTAACCGCGTTAACGTAGTCGCCGTCCAGCTGGTCGCCAGGTGCGAAGCCGATGGAGTGAACGAAGCCGTCGAATTTCGGCCATGCTTTTGCCAGTTCAGCAAACATGCCGTCAATGCTTTCGTCTTGTGCAACGTCACATTCCAGAACAATGCTGGAACCCAGCTGCGCGGCAAATTCTTCAACACGGCCTTTCAGCTTGTCGTTCTGGTAGGTGAACGCCAGCTCAGCGCCTTCGCGATGCATAGCCTGTGCGATGCCGTATGCGATGGACAGTTTGCTGGCAACGCCAGTTACCAGAATGCGCTTACCGGAAAGAAAACCCATAGCTTTAATCCTTATATTCATTGCTTATTTTGCCTTGTAATTCATAGCGTTACAGGCAGTATTTCAAAATCATTCGAAATTAGCTCGAAATTATAGCCCACTCACAGCCCCTTGTGTCACGATATTTCTCGCTCATCTGCCGTGACCGGGGCGCCGGAAGGCCTTGAGCCGGCGCTTATTCACGCTGTTTCGTATGCATCTCAGCAGTATACCACCGCGCGTCGGGTTCGCCTCATCCAACCAGAGAGGGGAACGGCGCCGTCGCCTTCTCGACGCGCCCGGGGCGCTTTTGCGCAAAATGATCCGTTCAGCTGTCTCAACTCCCTAAAATTTACCGCGGGTCGGCACGCGTCAGGAATTTCATCCCTGTATACGCGTCTGCGGTGACCGACTGAAGTCAGGAAATATTCTGCACCTCGTTTGATGTGGATATTTTTCAAAGGGAGTTGTTAATGAAGAAAGAAGAAATGTACGAGTACGATGAAGATGATATCGACTCAATCGCCTGGTCCGTCGCATTTAGCGAATGGCTGGGAATGGACACATTACAGGATTGTGTTTTAACCAGAATATCAGAGAAGGAAAGAGAGAAATATGAAAGTAAGTTAGCCGAGTTCCGCCATTTCCTGCAGTACGCGTCAGGAGAAGAATATTTTTCGCGGTATCTAATACAAAATAAAGCGCAGCGCTAATTTTACCTTATACGGATATAGGGATTATATGCATGAGGATTGCACAGTTAATAGCTAAAACGTTAGTTGTCGGCACGTTTTACCTGCCTTGCGCGCCGGTGTCGGCCATGCTGCCAGCGGATGATAACCAGTACGACGCGCTGATTATTGAAGCGAGAAAGGGAAATACTCAGCCTGCATTAACCTGGTTTTCCGGCCATCAACGGCTTGATGAATCCCAGATTGCCGACTGGATGCAGATTGCCCTCTGGGCCGGTAAAGACAGCGAGGTTATCGACGTTTATTCCAGGCACCAGCATTACGCGCTGCCGGCGAGAGCCTGGGCCGCGCTGGCGGTAGCGTGGCGTAATAAACAGGAGTGGAAAAAAGCGCTCAATGCCTGGGACCGCATTTGCGATGACAGCCCGTACACGGCGGAGTTTTGCCGGGGAAGGGTGTTAACGCTGGCCGACAGCGGCGAGTATGCCGGTGCGCTCCGTGAGATCCGTCGGCTGCAGAAGAGAACGCCGGACAGCAAAAACTACCTGACTGAAGCCTATGTGCACAGGCTTGCCGGAAATTATCCTGATGAGTTACTCGCTATTACGAAGGCGATGCGCCTGTCACAGCATCCTGAAACGCTGGCTGATGCCTATCGCCAGGCGCTGGCGGATAACCAGCTGCCGTCAGCCGGGTTAAAGCACGTTCAGGCGCAGGGGAAAGAGCCTGATGCCCGCGAACGTGCGGACGCAGCGGCGGAGTTAGTCAGGCTCGCGTTTATGCCGACCCGCGGTGAAAAAGAGCGTTACGTCATCGCCGATCGGGCGTTGTCCCTTTACGACGGGATGATCGCCGAGTGGAAAGAGAAGCCGGAGCATGAGGCGGTGTATCGCCGTATTCGCTTCGACAGGCTGGGGGCGCTGCTGGCCCGCAGCCGCCATCAGGAGGTTATCGGGCAATACCAACAGATGAAACAGGAAGGTCTGGTGCTGCCGGAGTATGCCCAGTACTGGGTCGCGTCAGCGTTCCTCAAAACGGGCCAGCCCGACCGGGCTCAGGCGATGCTCTCCAGGCTGTTTTATCAGAATCCTCAGAAGGTTGATGATATTTCGGAGGAAGAGCGTGCCGACCTTTTTTACAGCCATCTGGAAAGTGAAAACTATCGCCCGGCAAAGCTGCTGACGAAACGCGTCGTTGATACCACGCCCGCCACCTGGTATCCGCGAGGATCGTCAGTGCCCGTGCCGAATGATAAGTGGCTTGAGGGGCAGCAGTACCGCTCCTCGCTTGCGATGTATGAACAGGATCTTGCCCGGGCGGAAGCGCTGACGCGTAGCCTATCGCAGGCGGCGCCGGGTAATCAGGGGCTCCTTATAGATCATGCGCGCGTGCTGCTTGCGCGTGGTCTGCCGAGGGCCGCAGAAGCGCGCTTAAAGCAGGCCGAACTGCTTGAGCCTTCCAGCGTTGCCCTGGAAACCGAACAGGCCTATGCCGCGCTGGATCTTCAGGAATGGCGACAGGCGGAGGAGCTGACAAAGGATGTAGCGCAACGCGCGCCCGACAACGCGGCGGTAAAGCAGCTCAGCAAGGCGTTTGCCACCCATGAGCGCGCAGAATTAAGGATGGGGGGGACGGTCAGCCTGGACTCTGATTCGCCTGATTCAGGGCGCCATGATGTTAACGTCAATACCACCCTTTATAGCCCGCCGCTTAACTATAACTGGCGTGGATTCGTCGGCTACGGCTTCTTTGACGGCCGTTTCCAGGAGGGGAAAGGCGTGGTTCGCGACGGGCTCATGGGGCTGGAATGGCGTTCGCGAGACCTGTGGGCAGAGGCTGAAGTCTCGGAGCGACATTTCAACGGCGACAGGAAAGTCGGAGCACGCCTTGCAGCCCGGGTTGATGTCAACGATAGCTGGCAGCTGGGCCTGGAAGGTGAACGCTTATCGCGTAACGCGCCGATGCGCGCCATGAAAAACGATATTACCGCGAACAGCGGTGGGGCGGAGGTACGCTGGTATCAGCATGAAAGCCGTCAGTACAGCGCCCGCTACCTGAAAACCGCTTTCTCTGACGGTAACCGCAGGAATGAATATTTCCTCAATGGTCAGGAACAGGTCTGGGCTTCGCCTGATATGAACCTGAGTATCCAGCCCGGCGTGTATTACGGCACCAACAGCCAGTCTGACACGCCTTACTTCAGCCCGGAAAAACGTCTCGACGTGATGGCAGGCGTGACGCTGGATCATCGGCTGTGGCGTCGGTATGAAAACAGCTGGACGCAGACCTTCAGCGCCGGTGCAGGTAATGCGTGGCAGCACGGCTATGGCAGCGGCCTTATCACCCATCTTGGCTACGGGCAACGCGTGTCCTGGCGCGACGGTGGTGAAGCCGGTGTGGCGATACGCTGGGATAAACGCCCCTATGACGGAAAGCAGGAACACAATCTGTCAGTTGATTTTAACGTGACCCTTCGATTCTGAGGCAACGTATGTTACGGAAAGGATTTCAAACATTACTCGTACTGCTCGGCATTATGCTCGTGGCAGCGTGCGTCGACGGGCGCGGGCCGGCCTATACCAGCCCGGCCCTGCGCGAAAAGTTACGCGCCGAGACGCCATGGCCGGCGAATGGCTTCGTGACGATTGCGTATCATGAGGTCGAAGATGGCGAAGCGGATCAGCGCTTTATGTCCGTGCGGACCTCTGCGCTGAAAGAGCAGTTTGCCTGGCTGCGCGCTAACGGCTATAGCCCGGTCAGCGTGGCGCAGATCCGTGAGGCACACCGTGGGGGAAAACCGCTCCCGGAAAAAGCGGTGCTGCTGTCCTTTGACGACGGATTCAGCAGCTTCTACACGCGCGTCTATCCGCTGCTCGTCGCCTATCAGTGGCCTGCTCTGTGGGCGCCGGTTGGGAGCTGGATCAACACCCCCGCCGGACAACCCGTGCAATACGGTGATGAGAAGATCGAGCGTGAACGCTTTGCGACCTGGCAACAGGTGCAGGAGCTCTCCCGTTCGCCGCTGGTAGAGATTGGCGGGCATACCTGGAACAGCCACTTTGGGACGCTTGCTAACCCGAGCGGCAGCATGCTTCCTGCCTTTGCGAATCGTCGGTTTATTCAGGACGGCCGTCGCTATGAAACCGAAACGGAATACCGGGCGCGGATACGGCGAGACGCGCAAACGCTGATAAGCCATGTAAAAGCACATACCGGCAAAGCACCTACGGCCTGGGTGTGGCCCTATGGCGCGGCGAACGGTACGGCGATTCAGGAGCTAAAGGCACTCGGGTTTGACATGTTTTTCACCCTGGAGGACGGGCTGTCAACGGCCACGCAGCTGGATGCAATTCCCCGTATCCTGATTAACGGCAACCCGACGCTGGAAGAGTTTGCGCTTCAGGTGACGGGGGTACAGGAGCAGCAGCTTCAGCGCGTGATGCATGTCGACCTGGACTACGTGTTTGATCCTGATGCCGGGCAGATGGAAAAAAATATCGATGCCCTTATTCAGAGAGTAAAAGACATGGGGATCACCACCGTATACCTCCAGGCCTTCGCGGATCCGGCGGGTGACGGTCTGGTTAAAGCGGTCTACTTCCCGAATCGATGGATGCCGGTAAAGGCCGATATTTTCAGCCGCGTTGCGTGGCAGCTGCGTACCCGGGCGAGCGTGGCCGTTTATGCCTGGATGCCCGTTCTGAGCTGGGAAATGGCGGAAACCTTAACCCGCGTGCATAGCCTGGAGACAGGGGATGAGGACGGCCCTCAGGTCAATCCCTCACAATATCGTCGCCTGTCGCCCTTCGACGATCGGGCAAGGCAGCGAATCGGTGAGGTGTATGAAGATCTGGCTGCGCACGCCTCTTTTGACGGCATTCTTTTTCACGATGACGCCGTGCTGTCCGATACGGAGGATGCCAGTCCCGCTGCGCTGGATGCTTACGAAAAAGCGGGCTTTGGACGTGATATTCGGGCCATTCGTGACGACCCAGAGCGGTTTGAGGCATGGACCCGCTTTAAAACCGAAACGCTCACCCGCTTCACGCTTGAGCTGGCGGATAAAGTAAAAGCGATCCGCGGCCCGGAAATCAAAACGGCGCGTAACCTGTATGCGTTGCCGTTGATTGAACCGCAAAGCGAAGCCTGGTTTGCGCAAAACACCAGCGACTTTCTCGCCCACTATGACTGGACGGCAGTGATGGCGATGCCCTACATGGAGGGAGTGAACGGTCGGGAGGGCGATAAATGGTTTAAAGCGCTTATTGCTCGTGTAGCAGCGTTACCCGACGGGAAAAATAAAATGATTATTGAGCTTCAGGCTCGCGACTGGCGTCCCGACGGCCAGCATCAACATATTGCATCCAGCAAGATTGCGCACTGGATGCGTATTATGCAGTTCTCCGGAATAAAACATTATGGTTATTACCCGGATGATTTTTTGAATAATCAGCCGAAGATAAATGTTATTCGGCCAGAATTCTCAACTAGCTGGTACCCTGAAGATGAATAATCGCTATTTCTCTATCGTTATTTTAATTCTGGTGTTGTGCATCCCAGTCGGTTTGACTCTACTGTTTTCCGCAGAGGTTATGCTGCGTTACGTCTTTTTCTGGCCGTTCTTTATGTCGATATTCTGGATAGCCGGCAGCGTATTTTTCTGGTTTTATCGCGAACGCCACTGGGCGTGGGGAAAGAATGCGCCGGCGCCCGGGCTCCGGGGCAATCCTTTAATTTCGATCGTCATTCCTTGTTTTAATGAATCGAAAAATATTCATGAGACCATTGCGGCGGCCATGTCCCAGCGGTATGACAATTTTGAAGTTATCGCGGTGAACGACGGGTCTTCGGACGATACGGGCTTTCAGCTTAATATGCTGGCTGAGCGTTTTCCCCGCCTGCGCGTTCTGCATCTGATGGAAAACCAGGGAAAAGCGATTGCGCTGAAAAGCGGTGCAGCCGCCGCAAAAGGTGAATTTCTGGTTTGCGTGGACGGCGACGCCTGTCTGGATCGTGACGCCGCAGCCTGGCTTGTTGCGCCTATGATTGATAACCCGCGCGTGGGGGCGGTCACCGGCAATCCGCGGATCCGAACTCGCTCAACGTTAATCGGTAAAGTTCAGGTCGGCGAGTTTTCTTCCATCATCGGTCTAATCAAGCGTACGCAACGGGTATATGGCCAGGTGTTTACCGTCTCTGGCGTCATTGCCGCGTTTCGCCGTAGCGCGCTGGCGGACGTCGGTTACTGGAGCGATGACATGATTACGGAAGACATTGATATCAGCTGGAAATTGCAGCTTCGCCGCTGGTCTGTGTTTTATGAGCCGCGTGCGCTGTGCTGGATTTTGATGCCAGAAACGCTACGGGGGCTGTGGAAGCAGCGCTTGCGCTGGGCGAAGGGAGGCGCAGAGGTATTCCTGAAAAATATGGGGTCGCTCTGGCGCTGGAAACACCGCCATATGTGGCCGCTGTTTGTGGAATATTGTGCTTCCACGGCCTGGGCATTCACCTGCCTGGTGAGCGGGCTGGTCATCCTGGTGGACGTCATCCAGAACGGTACGGCGGGCGGGCTGTCAATTTCTTCGGTATCGGAGAATGCCGGAGTGCTGCTCTGTAGCCTGTGCCTCGTGCAGTTCCTGGTAAGTATTATGATTGAATACCGGTATGAGCATAACGTCATCTCCACGCTGTTCTGGATCATCTGGTACCCAATCATCTTCTGGCTTATCAGCTTATTCACCACGCTTGTTGCATTTACGGCTGTGATGCTAAATCCCCGTAACGCGCGCGCGCGTTGGGTCAGTCCGGACCGCGGGATCGCAAGGGGATAACATGAAAAACTGGATCATTTATTCGCGCAGGAATGGCCTGCGCAAGGGCGTGGAACTGGCGGTAACCTGCCTTTTATGGGCCGTGTTCACCTACTTCGCCACGGGATTTATCTCTTTTTTTCTGAAGGGATTTGCGCAAGAGGATGACGCGTATTCGCGGCTATTCCTCTATTTCATCCTGGCGATACTCAACGCGCTGGTGCTGGTTCTCTGGGCGCTTTATAACCGCTATAAACACCATAACGTAGCGGTTCAGCCCGCCCGCGTCGCGAGTGAGGCGGAGCTGGCGACGAGCTTTTCGCTTGCGCAGCCGGTTTATCAGCAGTTCCAGGCTAATAAAAAGCTGTACGTTGATTTTGACAGCCATGGCGATGTGGTGAATGTCACCCCAGAGCAGTAGTACGATCCCCTGACCTCGCCGGTCAGGGGAGTCGATTTGCGTGTATAGAGATTTGCGGTAAGAAGTAAGATGAATAACGTTACGTTGGCCGAGAAGATGATCGTGCTGTGCGGTGCATTCCTTTTTGCACTCATGATCGCGGTGAACTCCTTTTGCGTGAATGACAGTCCAGGTTTCAGGGTACCCATGACAACGTACCTAATTGTCATGATTGCGCTGTTTTTTCTGGATACCATCATCTTTATTTTCATCCAGATGCAGTATGCGTCTGACAGGTCGCATCCTTCATTATTAATACTGAGCCTGGCGTTTTTAAGCGGGCTGGTCTACTTCATTGAAACCATCGTGATTATTCAGCTTCCGGAAAACGCCGGGTTTTCCTATGCGGTAAAAACTAACGATACGGCGGTGTTTTATTTTTTCCGACAGCTCAGCCTGATCTTTTTGCTGGCGCTCGCCGTTTGGGTGGAGAAGCTCTCAACGCGATCGGTACTTGGGCGTCGTAATAAGGCTAAACTGGCTCTGGCATTATTTATTCCGCTGGTCGTATTTCCGGTGCTGGCCCATTATATGAGCAGCTACCATCCCGCATTGTCATTAACGATAGCGTCAGACGGCCGTGACCGCCACGATCCGGTCTGGAACGTCAGTTACGTTAACGTTCTGATCGCGTTCTGGTCGTTTTTGCTCTGCTATATGACCTATGTAACGCGACTGTCATCCGGGATCTGGAACAGTATTATTGTGGTGTGTCTCTCGGCCATCATTTATAACTTTTTCCTGCTGCTGCTTGATACGTACAATATGTCGCTCTGGTATATCAGCCGGACGGTAGAAGTATTTAGTAAATTGTTTGTTATTTGCACCTTACTGTTTCATGTCTTTAGCATGTTAAAAATTTTTGGCGACCGGGTTAATCGCGATCCGCTTACGCAAATCTTCAACCGTAAATATTTTTATGAGGCGCTTCAGCGGATCCGCACGCTCAGAACAGAAAAGGGGGCCAGCATAATGATGCTGGATATCGATAACTTCAAGTCTATTAATGATACCTGGGGCCACCCGGCAGGCGATCGCGTCCTACTCGCGGTCGTGGATATCATCAAAGACAGCATCCGGGATAAGGATATCTTTGCCCGACTGGGAGGTGAGGAGTTCGGCCTTCTGCTGCCGGATACGGACGCAAATCTGGCGCTATCCGTTGCAGAGCGCATTCGCCAGAACGTCCAGCGTCGCACCGGACAGGGCAACCACTATGCGATTCCCGCAGAGGTAACGTTAAGTATTGGCGTGTGCTCTGCCATTCAGAACAGCCTCAACAGTAACGATGTCATTCGTAACGTGGATGATGCGCTCTATGAGGCGAAGCACAACGGTAAAAACAGAACCGTCACCAGACAGGCTGAATGCAGCTGAGGCTACAGGACAGGGATGTAAACATCAAAATCGACATGTTCCTCGCTGTACGAATTAAATTTCATGAGGTAAATATCGTCGCGCAGCGTCAGGCGATTTTTAACCATCGCCTTAACGAAGGCAATCTTGTTAAAGGCGCTGTAGCTTTCCCAGCTGCCGCTAAAGGGCATTCTTGCGTATTTACCACGCACTACGCACGTTTGTTTATTATCCTTCGTGTCGCTTTGTAAAGCGTAAGATATTAACACCTCCACCAGATACGATCGGCTTTTGCCGAGTTCGGGTCGGCGGGGCAGCAGGGTAATTTTCTCGATCTCATGACGGTTTTCTGTCAGGAGCTTTTTGATTTTTTTAGTAATATCATGTACCGAGGTATCAAAAAGATGATCGTGCTCTATAATTTGATGGTTACAGATAAGCGTCTCATTCAGCTCACATATTTCGAGCTCAGGCGTTTGTTGTTCGCTTAATAAAAATGAGGGCTGTAAGATATCAAAATCCCACACTCTGGCATGTCTGTACTCAGAGGGCGTCAGACCCGTCATTTTTTTAAAGGCTCTCGAAAAACTCTGGCTGCTCTGGTAATGGAATAAATAGGCAATATCCGTCACCGGAATAGACGTCATTCTTAGCATAATGGCAGCACGGCTCAGCCTCCTTCGGAGAATATATTCTCCGAGTGAGAGCTGATAATGCTCCTTGAACCATGTTTCGATGGTTCTTCTGCTATATCCGATATCTGCAACCAGATCATCAATATGTAAAATAGTGAAGTTATTCTCCTCCACCCAGGAGAGAATATACTTTCTGATGCTGTCTTTCATTTGTCTGTCAGTGAGTACTTAACGGTAAACCAGTTTAGTGCCGGACAGATTATGCCGTAAGTTAATTAGCAGGCGAAGGGATCCTGGCAATAACTTTAATTTCAAAATCAAATCCTGCCAGCCAGTTAACGCCAATAGCCGTCCAGTTTGGGTAAGGAGGATGCGGAAACGCCAGTTTTTTCGCCTCCATAATGACGGGAAACTGGTTTTCTGGATCGGTATGAAACGTGGTGACATCAATTAAATCGTCAAAAGTACACCCGGCGGCTGCCAGAGTCGCCCGTAAATTATCGAATGCCAGCCGCACCTGAGCGGGGAAGTCGGGTTCAGGTGTGCCATCGCTGCGGCTGCCAACCTGGCCGGAAACAAATAACAGATCGCCTGAGCGGATTGCCGCTGAATAGCCGTGCTCTTCATACAGGGCATGACGGTTGGCCGGGAATACAGGATCGCGTGAATGCATGGTTTTTCCTTTTTTGTCAGAGATGTTGTCGTGATTGCGCATCGGAAGTAACATACGCGGTGTATGTCAAAAATGTAATTCACATACGCCGTGTATGTCAAATTAAAAGATCGGTTAACTAAGGGAGCCCTATGGCTGTAAAACGTCGTGCTGAAACGGCTCAGGAAAATCGCGAGAAAATGATTCAGGCGGCGCGGAAGGCCTTTGCTGAAAAAGGCTATGCCGCAGCGTCGATGGACGAACTCACGGCCAGTGTGGGTTTAACGCGCGGTGCGCTGTACCATAACTTTAGCGACAAGAAGGGGTTGCTGGCGGCGGTGGTCGCGCAGATTGATAGCGAAATGGCGGCAAAAGCGAAAGCTATTGCGGCAACCGCGGAGAACGACTGGGACCGGCTGCTCGCGGAAGGTATCGCCTACATCAACATGGCGCTCGTTCCGGAAGTGCAGCGTATCGTGCTTCTTGATGGCCCGGCCGTTCTGGGCGATCCCGCGCAATGGCCCAGCCAGAATAGCTGCCTTGAGTCGACCCGCCAGACTATCGAAAAAATGATCGACTGCAAGGTGCTTAAAAAAATGGATGCAAAAGTCGCAGCCCATCTGTTGAATGGCGCTGCGCTGAATGCTGCCCTGTTGATTGCCGCAAGTGACGAGCCGCAGAAGACGCTGCCGCATGCCATCGAGGTGTTTAGCCTGCTGGCAAGCGGGTTACGCAACAGCTAACGGTCTTTACGCCACGCGTCGGCCGTTAACGCTTCACCAAAGTGTCCTGCAATCAGGCGTTTTGTCAGGTCGTGGAGCGGGGAGGCCAGCACGTCAGCCGTACTGCCGCGCTCGACGACGTCTCCCTGATGCATGACCAGCACCTGGTCGCTGATATGCTTCATCATGCCCAGGTGCTGGGTCACGTAGATATACGAAATTCCCTGTTTTTCCTGTAATTCCAGCATCAGGTTGATGAGCTGCGAACGCATCGACATATCCAGCGAGGCCAGCGCTTCGTCGGCGATAATGACCTTTGGGCGCAGGATAAGCGCGCGGGCCAGGCCGAGACGCTGTTTTTGACCCGGTGCCAGCATGTGCGGGTAGTAGCTAACGTGATCGGGCAGCAGCCCCACCAGGCGCAGGGTTTCAACAATGCGTTTCCGTCGCGCTTCCGGCTCCAGATCGGTATTTAACCGCAGCGGGAAATCCAGAATCTGCGAAATTCGCTGGCGTGGATTAAGGGACGTCGACGGATCCTGGAAAATCATGCGGATGCGCTGGCTGCGAAACGAATAGTCCCCAAAAACCAGAGGATGATCGTCAATCAGTATTTCTCCGCCGCTCGGCTCTACCATGCCGGCGAGCATTTTTGCCAGCGTTGATTTGCCCGAGCCGTTTTCGCCGATAATGGCCAGCGTTTGCTTTTCGCGCAGCGTAAAGCTCAGCGGCTTAACCGCCTCGACGGTCTGACGGTGAAAAAGGCCAGTGCGATAGCGAAAGGTCTTACTCAGGTTATGCACTTCCAGTAAGGTTTCGACCATTTCACTCTCTCTCCATGTTCAGCGGGAAATGACAGGCAAACAGATGATTTTTCGGCCCCGTCAGGCGTGGCGTTTCAATGCATTTACGCTGAGCATACGGGCAACGCGGACCCAAACGGCAGCCAATCGGCAGCGACTCCAGCAGCGGGATCGCCCCGGGCAGGGTATTCAGACGGCTCTTGTGCGGCATTGCGCTGCCAAAGTCAGGGATCGCACGGATCAGCGCCTGGGTGTACGGATGATGCGGGGTGTTCACCAGATCTTCACTCGGCGCGGTTTCGACCGTCTGTCCGCAGTACATTACGTCAATCTTGTCCGCCCACTTGCTCAGCATTTGCAGATCATGGCTGATGAGCAAAATGGTGGTGTTATTGTTCTGGTTCAGACGCGTGAGCAGGCGGAAAATCTGCGCCTGCGTCGTCGGCTCCATCGCGTTCGTCGGTTCATCGGCAATCAGCAGGCGCGGCTGGTTAGCAAGGGCGATGGCAATCATCACCTTCTGGCATTCGCCGTCGGTCAGTTCATACGGAAAACTGCGCATCGCGTCTTTATGGTCTTTGATCCCGACGCGGTGCAGCAGCTCAATGGCGCGGCGCTTACGCCAGCCGAAACGCTGCCACCAGCGGCCTTTATAGGTCCAGCCGGGAATGTTCTGCATCAGCTGTTTGCCCACGCGCTCGGACGGGTCGAGACAGGATTGCGGCTCCTGGAAAATCATCGAAACGTTATGGCCCACCAGCTTGCGGCGTTCGCGCGGGGAGAGACGCAGCAGGTCGATGTCGTCGAAGCGCATGCGGTCGGCGGTGACGCGCCAGTTGTCTTTCGCCACGCCGCAAATGGCTTTGGCGATCAGGCTCTTACCTGAACCAGATTCGCCCACCAGCCCGCGGATTTCGCCTTCTGCAAGGGTAATGCTGATGCGATCCACGGCTTTTACCCAGCCTTCACCCGTTTTGATTTCGATGGTGAGGTTGCGAATATCAAGTAACGGCATTATTGCACCCCCGCGTTGATTGCGCGGCGGATGCCGTCGCCCAGCAGGTTGATGAGCAGAACGCTCACCATAATAGCCGCGCCCGGCAGCATCACCGTCCACGGCGCGACGTAAATCAGCTCCAGCGCATCGCCGAGCATGGCACCCCATTCCGGGGAGGGCAGCTGTGCGCCCAGGTCCAGGAAGCCCAGCGCGGCGATATCCAGTATCGCCATCGACAGGGCGCGGGTGATCTCCGTAACCAGCCCGGCGGCTATGTTAGGCAGCACGGCAAACCACAAAATATTGAAGGTGGTGGCGCCATCCAGACGGGCGGCGACAACGTACTCTTTCTCCAGCTCGTCATGCACCAGGCTGTAAACCGAACGCACCATGCGCGGCAGGATAGCCAGCCAGACGGCGAACATCGCGTGCGAAAGGTGCGGGCCTGCGAAGGCCACGACGATGATCGCCAGCAGCAGCGAGGGAATAGAGAGCAGGGTATCAAGAATATGGTTAAGTACGGCTGAACGCAGGCCGTGGGTTGCACCGGCAAAAATGCCCAGCGCCAGGCCGCAGACGGCGGCGGCGAGCGTCACCACGAATGCGCCACCTACGGTCGGTGCGGCACCGCTCAGCAGACGGCTGAGCACGTCGCGTCCGAGATCGTCAGTCCCGAGGAAGAAAGAGACCTCTCCGTAGCGCGACCACGACGGCGGCAAAAGCTGGTAGCCGAGGAACTGCTGATCGATGCCATAGGGGGCAAACCATGAACCGAAGAGACACAGCAGCACGAGGCCAATGCAGCCGTAAAAGCCGATCATTGCCGTGGTGTCACCGTAAAAATTACGCCACACGGTGCGTAGCGCACCGGGCGTGCGCTTTTCGCTGTAGACGTTATCGTAAGGCATACCATTCCTTATGCTTCAACGGGTTGGCCATGGCACCCAAAATGTCGGAAACAACGTTAACAATGATGACCAGGGAGCCAATCACCATCACCCCGGCGGAGATAGCCGCATAGTCCTGCTGGCGGATCGCATTAATCATCCAGCGCCCAAGGCCCGGCCAGCTGAAGACCATCTCGGTGATCATTGCCAGCGTCAGCATGGTTGAGAATTGCAGCCCGAGACGCGGAATAACCGGCGGAAGCGCGTTGTGCAGCACGTGGCGGCGTAAAATCGTCAGGCGAGACAGGCCGCGCGTGGCGGCGGCTTTAACATAGTTTTGGTCAAAGACGTCAATGGTGCTGATACGCATCAGGCGGATCACTTCGGTCGTCGGCGCGACGGCCAGCGTCAGGACCGGCAGCACCATGTGGCGCAGGGCGCTCACGATCATCTCATCGCGCCAGACTGAATCTGAAAGCCAGGCGTCAACGATGGCGAACCCGCTCACCGTTTGCACGTTATAGAGCAGATCGAAACGACCGGCCACCGGCAGCCAGCCGAGCGTCAGCGAGAAAAAGAGGGTGAGCAGCAGCGCCAGCCAGAAAATGGGGATGGAGAAGCCAATCAGGGCAAGGGCGCTGATAAACTTATCCTGCCATTTATTGCGATATATTCCTGCCAGCATCCCCACCGGAATGCCTACGATAAGGGCAAAGCCGAAGGCCAGAATACAGAGCTCCATGGTGGCCGGAAAAACGACCTTCAGCTGCTCGGATATGAGCTGTCCGTTGATGCTGGACACGCCGAAATCCCAGTGCAGCAGGCCGTTAAACCAGAACAGCCAGGCGTCCAGGAGCGAAGAGCCCTGAAGCGGGGCGTGAGGGGTAAAGTAGCTAAGGCTGAAGCCGACAAAGGTTAGCAAGAACAGCGTGACCAGCAGCAGCAACAGCCGACGCAGGGTAAATATAATCATGGTTTCTTCACCTCTTGTTCTTTCTCACGGGTTACGCCCGCGAAGGAGGCATTACCAAACGGGCTCAGTACCAGCCCTTTAATATCGTAACGGTAGGCCTGAAGGCGCAGGGAAGAGGCAAGCGGCAGCACGGGGAGTTCTCTGGCCAGAATATCTTGCGCTTCGTCGTAGGCTTCTATGCGCGAGGCAAGCTGCTGGGAGGCCAGCGCTTTTTGCAGTACGGCATCAAATTCCCGGTTACACCAGTGGGCGTAGTTGGTCTGGGAGGTTATCGCCGCACAGCTCAGCAGCGGACGGAAGAAGCTGTCCGGGTCGTTACTGTCCGTAGACCAGCCAGCCAGGGTTAAGTCGTGATTCATGTCCATCAGGCGCGCCTCCTGGAAGCGGCCTTCAACAGGAACGATGATCACCTTCACGCCCACCTGCGCCATATCAGCCTGCAACAGCTCTGCGGTTTTCAGCGGGCTGGGGTTCCAGGCCTGGGAGCTGGTAGGCACCCACAGTTGCAGCGTCAGGTTTTCCGCCCCCAGCGCCTTAAGCTGTTCGCGCGCTTTCGCCGGATTATATTCCGTGATCTTCGCCTCGCCGTCGTAGGCCCACGAGGCGCGCGGCAGAATAGAGGCGGCGGTTTCCGCGGTACCGTAATAAATCGACTGCATCAGACGCTGGTTATTGATCGCCAGCGCCAGCGCATGGCGCACGGCCGGATTATTGAGCGGCGGCTTATCGGTGTTAAACGCCAGATAGGCAATATTCATCCCGGGACGCAGGGTCAGACGCAGGCGAGGATCGTCACGCAGAATGGTCAGCTGGCTGGCCGCAGGCCAGGCAAGGACGTCACACTCGCCGGTCAGCAGCTTGGAGAGCCGGCCGGTGCCGCCTGAACCCAGATCGACTATGACCTGCGGCATAAGCGGCTTGCCGCGCCAGAAGCGCTCGTGACGCTGAAGGCGAATGTATTGTCCTGCGCGGTACTCGCCCAGCTGGAACGGACCTGTGCCCACAGGCTCTCGGTCGAGGCGTTCCTGACGCCCCGTCTTCGTCAACCGATCCGCATATTCGGCAGACATGATGGAGGCATAGTGCGTCGCCAGGTGCCAGAGAAATGAGGCGTCCGGGCGCGTCAGGCGAAACTCAACCGTGTGGTTATCCAGCTTGCGGACGCTTTTGACCGTATCGGCGAACTGCAGGCTGTCGAAATAGGGGAAGTTGTCGCCATTGACGTTATGCCACGGATGATTGCGGTTGAAAATGCGCTGGAAGGTAAAAACCACGTCATCCGCGTTGAGCTTGCGGGTTGGAGTAAACCAGGGTGTGTGCTGAAAGGCGACATCATCGCGCAGGCGGAAGCGGTAGGTCGCACCGTTATCCATCACTTCCCAGCTTTCGGCAAGCTCAGGCACCAGCCGATAGGTATAGGGATCCACATCGAGCAGGCGATCGTAAAGCTGCGCGGCCAGCGTATCGACAATCAGGCCGCTGCCCGCTTTTTGCGGATTAAAGGTATCAACTTGCCCGCTGACGCAATAGACGAAACCGCTATCGCGGATATCAGGGGGCACAGGACGTTCGGGCGCAGCAAAGGCCAGATTGCTGAACAGACCGAGTGCAAACAGGGACGATAAAACCAGGCGCATATTTTTTAAGGTTTTTAGATTCGATCTGCAAAGTGTATCGCACTTACGCCTGCTTCGTAAAAATGTCTGGGGATAAGTGCTGATAATGTCAGCGCATTTGATGCTTTTTGAGCAATGCCCTTAGCTGATGGTAGGTCAGCCCCAGAAGTTCAGCCGCCCGTTTCTGGTTATATTTCGCCTCTTTCAGGCTTTGCTCAAGCAGCTGCTGTTCCTGATGGTGCTGATACTGACGCAAATCGAGCGGTAACGTCGGGCCTTCATGCAGCGCAGCCGGTGCCGGGGGCGGTTTAACGCTGCGTTTGAAGGGATCGAGAATAATGTTGTCCAGCTCGGTGTCGCTGCTCCCGTGACGGTAAACGGAGCGCTCCACGACGTTTTTCAGTTCCCGAATGTTGCCCGGCCAGCGGTAGCCGAGCAGGGTCTCGGTGGCCTGTTCGCTGAAGCCGGGGAACAGCGGCAGCCCCAGCTCCCGGCACATCTGAATCGCGAACTGATCGGCCAGCAGCATAATATCGCTGCGTCGCTCGCGCAGCGGCGGCAGCTGCACGACGTCAAAAGCCAGCCTGTCCAGCAGGTCGGCGCGGAATTTGTCCTCTGCCACCATTGCGGGAAGATCGGCGTTGGTGGCGCACACGAGGCGAACGTTCACCTGCAGAGGCTGGCTTCCGCCCACGCGCTCAAGCTCACCGTACTCAATGACGCGCAGCAGCTTTTCCTGCACCAGCATCGGCGCGGTTGCCAGCTCGTCAAGGAAGAGGGTGCCGCCGTCGGCACGCTCAAAACGGCCCGGATGGCGTTTTTGCGCGCCGGTAAAGGCACCGGCTTCGTGCCCAAACAGCTCCGTATCGAGCAGATTCTCGTTCAGCGCCGCGCAGTTCAGCGAAATAAAGGGGCCGTCCCAGCGCCCTGACAAATAGTGCAGGCGGTTGGCGATGAGTTCCTTCCCCGTTCCGCGCTCGCCGATAATCAGCACCGGTTTGTTGAGGGGCGCAAGGCGGGAAACCTGCTCAAGTACTTCCAGGAAGCTGTTGGCTTCGCCAAGCAAATTGTCTTTGTATTCTGCCATGATGAAATTAACCACTCCTTAGCGATATTCACCAGGTGAGGATAGTCGCTGGATGGATAAATATCAATCACATTGAATAAAATCAACAAGATAAAAAGTTGGCATGGGATTTGTATTAACTATTCAGCAGGGCATCGCCCGATAACAAAACTATGAGGATTGAATTATGGGTATTTTTTCTCGTTTTGCCGACATCGTGAACGCCAACATTAACTCGCTGCTGGAAAAAGCGGAAGATCCGCAGAAGCTGGTGCGCCTGATGATTCAGGAGATGGAGGACACGCTGGTTGAAGTGCGTTCCACCTCCGCTCGCGCGCTGGCTGAGAAAAAGCAGTTAACGCGTCGTATCGAGCAGGCGACCGCTCAGCTCAGCGAGTGGCAGGAAAAAGCCGAACTGGCGCTGCGTAAAGATAAAGAAGATCTGGCGCGCGCTGCGCTGATTGAGAAGCAGAAGCTGACCGACATGGTTGCCACGCTGGAACATGAAGTGACGCTGGTGGATGATACGCTGGCGCGTATGAAGAAAGAGATTGGCGAGCTTGAAAACAAGCTGAGCGAGACCCGCGCGCGTCAACAGGCGCTGGCGCTGCGCCATCAGGCGGCCAGCTCGTCCCGCGACGTGCGTCGTCAGCTGGACAGCGGTAAGCTGGACGAAGCGATGGCGCGTTTTGAATCGTTTGAACGCCGTATCGACCACATAGAAGCGGAAGCGGAAAGCCACAGCATCGGTAAGCAGAAAACCCTGGATCAGCAGTTTGCTGACCTGAAAGCCGACGATGAAATTAGCGAGCAGCTGGCTGCGCTGAAGGCCAAAATGAAGCAAGACAACCAGTAATAATTTCTGCGGCACCTGAGCGTGCCGCATCGTAAGACAAGGAGTACACATGAGCGCGCTTTTTCTGGCTATACCCCTGACAATTTTCGTGCTGTTTGTTCTGCCCATCTGGCTATGGCTGCACTACAGCAACCGCTCTGCACGCGGGGAGCTGTCGCAAAGTGAACAGCAGCGGCTGGCGCAGCTCTCTGCGGAGGCGAATAAAATGCGCGAACGTATTCAGGCGCTGGAAGCTATCCTGGATGCGGAACACCCAAACTGGAGGGACCGTTAATGGCTGGACTGAATCTGAATAAAAAACTGTGGCGTATCCCGCAAAAGGGCATGGTGCGGGGCGTATGCGCCGGGCTGGCCCACTATCTGGACGTCCCGGTAAAGCTGGTGCGCGTGGTCACCGTGCTGTCGATTTTCTTCGGCCTGGCGTTTATCACCCTGGTGGCATATATCATTCTGTCGTTTGTGCTCGACCCCATGCCGGAAGGCGAACTGGATGCTGAGGGCATGCCAACCAGCAGCGATCTCCTCAATGCGGTGGATGAACAGCTGAGTGCAGGGGAGAAGCGGTTGCGCGAGATGGAACGTTATGTCACCTCCGACACCTTTACGCTAAGAAGCCGTTTTCGTCAGCTTTAAGAGAGACTCTACATGAAACAACACTGGCAACAGGCCGGTCAGAAGGTAAAACCCGGCCTGAAAATCGCAGGTAAACTGGTTCTGATGACGGCGCTACGTTATGGCCCGGCAGGCGTGGCGGGCTGGGCGATCAAGTCTGTTGCCCGTAAACCGGTCAGAATGGTGCTGGCGGTCGCGCTCGAACCCATGTTAAAGAAACTCGCTAAACGTGTTTCCCGTCGTTACCTCTCACGCTAATTATCCTTCCGAATAAGCCCTTTCTCGCAGAGAGAGGGCGCGAAACTCCCCTCGGCTTTTTTTCTTTCTTTGCGGCAGCTCACATTACTGCGTTGAGTTGCTTTAAGAATCTCTTTTTCCGTCCCCAGGTCCGTTGACAGATATTTTCCATGGGAGTAGATTGCCACTCCGTGGGACCGCTACCATGGAAAATAATGTGAACGCAAAAATTAAAAATCTTATCAATCATATTTACGGTGAATCATTTTCTGATGCACACCTTGACGTGCTATTAACTAAGCTTGAACAAGCGGCTGTTAATATTACGGAAAAGCGTAAATCCGGCTGGGATGAAAAAGATGTCGTCCTGATTACCTATGCCGATCAGTTCTCCGCGCAAGGGGAGAAAGCGCTGCCGGTATTTACCCGTTTCTATAATGAATGGCTTTCTCGTACTTTTTCCCATGTCCATCTCTTGCCTTTTTATCCGTGGTCCTCAGATGACGGATTTTCCGTCATTGATTATCACAGCGTCGCGCCTGAAACCGGAACCTGGCGAGATGTTGCGGAGCTAAAACAGTCAGCCAGCTTAATGTTTGACTTCGTTTGCAACCATATGTCAGCTAAAAGCGAATGGTTTGCTAATTATCTGGCGCAGAAGCCAGGCTTTGAAGATTTCTTTATTTCTGTCGACCCCGATACCGATTTATCTGCCGTGACCCGTCCGCGCGCGTTACCGCTGCTGACGCCGTTTACCCTTCATGACGGAAGCGTACGTCACCTGTGGACAACCTTCAGCGATGACCAAATCGATCTCAATTTCGCCTCACCGCAGGTGCTGATTGCGATGGTCGATGTCCTGCTCCATTATCTTAAGGAAGGGGCGCGCTATATCCGTCTGGACGCGGTCGGGTTTATGTGGAAAATCCCGGGAACGAGCTGCATTCATCTGGAACAAACCCACTGCCTTATCCAGCTGTTCCGCGCCATTACCGACGCCGTGGCGCCGGGAACGGTGATCATCACCGAGACGAATGTTCCGCACAAAGACAATATTTCGTACTTTGGTGATGGTGAAAATGAAGCCCAGATGGTTTACCAATTCTCATTACCACCGCTGGTGCTGCATGCCGTTCATCGTCAGGATGTAAAAGCTCTCTGCCAGTGGGCGGGTTCGCTGGCGCTGCCTTCAGCACATACCACGTGGTTCAACTTCCTGGCCTCTCATGATGGTATCGGGCTGAATCCGTTACGCGGCATTTTGCCGGAATCAGAGATCCTCTCGCTGGTTGAAAATCTTCAGCAGGAAGGGGCGCTGGTCAACTGGAAAAATAACCCCGACGGAACGCGAAGCCCTTATGAAATCAATGTCACCTATCTTGATGCGCTAAGCGCGCAAGACAGCTCCGATGAGGAGCGCATTGCACGATTTATTCTGGCGCATGCGGTGTTGTTAAGTTTCCCTGGCGTACCGGCTGTTTATATTCAAAGCATACTTGGATCGCGTAATGATTACGAAGGCGTTGAACGTCTCGGATATAACCGCGCGATAAACAGGAAGAAATACGCCGCTGGTGAGGTTGATCGGGAGCTTAATAATAAGAATAGTATTCGACATCAAATCTATTCTCGTTTAACCAGCCTAATCGCAATTCGCCGCGGAGAGCGCGCGTTCCATCCTGATAGTCAGGCAATTTTTGAAGCGGTGGGTGAACAAATTCTTAAAATTGTTCGCGTTGCTGAAAACGGGGAACGGATTACAGCATTATTTAATTTTAGTAATAAGATGCAGGCCGTTAATGCACCCGCGCTGTCCGGTATGGAATTATTATCTAAATATAAGATTAGCGGTACGGATCTGACCCTCAATCCATGGCAGGTAATGTGGATTAAAGAAAACTAAAAAGGACCCTAAAATGAAAATGCCCAAAATTGTGCTGTTATCAGCACTGGTTTCGTGCGCCCTGTTATCGGGCTGTAAGGACGACAAATCATCTCAGGTCACCATCGAGTTCATGCACTCGTCGGTAGAACAGGAGCGTCAGGCGGTCATCACGAAGCTGATCGAAAAATTCGAGAAAGAGAACCCTTCTATTACGGTGAAGCAGGTACCCGTTGAGGAAGATGCCTATAACACCAAGGTTATTACGTTGGCCCGTACCGGTGCGCTACCGGAAGTGATTGAGGTCAGCCATGACTACGCCAAAGTGATGGATAAAGAGCAACTGCTGGATCGTAAAGCGATTGGCCAGGCCATCAAAGCCGTGGGCGAGGAGACCTTCTACGACGGTATCCTGCGCGTTGTTCGCACCGAAGATGGCAGCGCATGGACGGGTGTGCCTGTTAGCGCGTGGCTGTCCGGCGTCTGGTATCACAAAGACGCCCTCGCGGCGGCGGGTATCGAGGAGCCGCACAACTGGGAACAGCTGCTGAAGGCCAGCCAGGCGCTCAATGATCCGGCCAAAAAACATTACGGTATCGCGCTTCCTACCGCGGAAAGCGTTATGACCGAGCAGGCTTTCTCCCAGTTTGCCCTGTCAGGCGGCGGCAACGTCTTTGATGCAAACGGCAACGTTGACATCGATACCCCTGAAATGTTGAAAGCCCTGGCGTTCTATAAGGCACTTGCGGCAACCACCATGCCCGGTTCGAACGATGTCATGGAGATCAAAGATGCCTTCATGAATGGTTCCGCGCCTATGGCCGTTTATTCCACCTATATCCTGCCTGCCGTTTACAAAGATGGCACCCCGGCCAACCTGGGATTTGTCGTCCCGACGGAAAAATCTTCCGCCGTTTACGGGATGGTCACATCGTTGACCATCACCACCGGCCAGACCGAAGAGGAAACGCAGGCGGCCGAGAAATTCGTCACCTGGATGGAGCAGGCGCAGAACGCCTCTGACTGGGTGATGATGTCACCGGGCGCGGCGCTGCCGGTGAATAAGCTGGTTGTCGGCACGGAGAGCTGGAAAAACAACGACGTGATCAAAGCCTTTGGCCAGTTGCCTTACGAACTGATTGCGCAGTTCCCGAACGTGCAGGTGTTTGGTGCCGTGGGCGACAAAAACTTTACCCGCATGGGCGACGTTACCGGCTCCGGCATTATCAGCTCCATGGTGCATAACGTGACGGTGGGGCAAAAAGATCTCAATGAGACCTTAAGCAACAGCCAGAAAAAACTGACTGACCTGATATCACAACGATAGGAGCGCTTTGCGAAGGGAATTATGAAGACGTTGTTTTCTGGTCGTTCAGATATGCCTTTCGCCATGCTGCTGTTGGCCCCCAGCCTGATTCTGCTGGGGGGCCTGGTGGCCTGGCCAATGATTTCCAACATTGAAATCAGTTTTTTACGTTTGCCGCTGAACCCGCGTATTGATGCGGCGTTCGTCGGCCTGGATAACTATGTCCGCATTCTCGGCGACGCTGCCTTCTGGCACTCCCTGTGGATGACGTTCTGGTACACGGCGCTGGTGGTGATCGGCAGCACCGGGCTGGGGCTGGCCGTGGCGATCTTCTTTAACCGGGAATTCCGGATGCGGAAAACGGCGCGTTCGCTGGTGATTTTATCCTACGTGACGCCGTCTATATCGCTCGTATTTGCCTGGAAATACATGTTCAACAACGGCTACGGGATCGTGAACTATCTGGGCGTTGACCTGCTGCATCTTTATGAGCAGGCGCCGCTGTGGTTTGACAACCCGGGCAGCAGCTTTGTGCTGGTCGTGCTGTTCGCCATCTGGCGCTACTTCCCGTATGCCTTTATCTCATTCCTGGCGATTCTGCAGACGATTGATAAATCGTTGTACGAAGCGGCAGAGATGGACGGAGCCAACGCCTGGCAGCGTTTTCGTATCGTTACGCTGCCCGCCATCATGCCGGTGCTGGCAACGGTGGTCACGCTGCGAACCATCTGGATGTTCTACATGTTTGCGGATGTTTATCTGCTGACGACCAAGGTCGATATTCTGGGCGTGTATCTCTACAAAACAGCATTTGCCTTCAATGACCTGGGTAAAGCAGCCGCCATTTCCGTTGTGCTGTTTGTGATCATCTTCGCCGTCATTCTGCTGACCAGAAAAAGGGTAAACCTCAATGGCAACAAATAAACGCGTGCTGGGCCGTATCGGTTTTTATCTGGGGCTGGCGGTATTTCTGATTATTACGCTGTTTCCGTTTTTCGTCATGCTGATGACATCGTTCAAGAGCGCGAAAGAGGCGATATCGCTGCATCCGACCATTCTGCCGCAGGAGTGGACGCTACAGCATTACGTCGACATTTTTAACCCACTTATTTTCCCGTTTGTGGATTACTTCCGTAACAGCATGGTGGTGTCGCTGACCTCATCGGTCATTGCGGTGTTTCTCGGCACGCTTGGCGCTTATGCGTTGTCCAAACTGCGCTTTAAAGGACGCACGACGATCAATGCCAGCTTTTACACCGTTTATATGTTCTCCGGGATCCTGCTGGTGGTGCCGCTGTTCAAAATCATCACCGCGCTCGGCATTTATGATACCGAGCTGGCGCTAATCATCACCATGGTGACCCAGACGCTGCCGACGGCGGTATTTATGCTGCGCAGCTATTTCGACACCATCCCGGACGAAATTGAAGAAGCCGCGATGATGGATGGCCTGAACCGCCTGCAAATCATCTTCCGCATCACCGTGCCGCTGGCGATCTCCGGTCTCGTGTCGGTCTTTGTCTACTGCTTTATGGTGGCGTGGAATGACTATCTGTTCGCCTCTATTTTCCTGTCCAGCGCCAACAACTTCACGCTGCCGGTAGGGCTGAACACGCTCTTCAGTACGCCAGATTACATCTGGGGTCGGATGATGGCGGCATCGCTGGTGACGGCACTTCCGGTCGTCATTATGTATGCCCTGTCCGAACGTTTCATTAAAAGTGGTTTGACCGCCGGCGGCGTGAAGGGCTGAGGCGGCCGATTTTAACAAGGAGTGAGTCATGAAAAAGCTAGTTGCGACAGCGCCTCGTGTAGCGGCGCTGGTGGAATATGAAGATCGTCCCGTTGCAGCGCATGAAGTAAAAATTCGTGCCCGTTTTGGCGCGCCGAAGCACGGTACCGAAGTGGTGGATTTCCGCGCGGCAAGCCCGTTTATCGATGAGGAATTCAACGCCGAGTGGCAGATGTTTACGCCACGTGAAGAGGGCGCAGCCCGCGGTATCGAATTTGGTAAGTTCCAGCTGGGAAACATGATCGTCGGCGACATTATCGAATGTGGTGCTGAGGTCACGGAATACCAGATCGGCGACAGCGTCTGCTGCTACGGTCCGCTGCAGGAAACGGTCATCGTCAATGCGGTCAATAACTATAAGCTGCGCAAAATGCCGCAGGGCGCCTCATGGAAAAACGCCGTTTGCTACGATCCGGCACAGTTCGCCATGAGCGGCGTGCGTGATGCCAACGTCCGCGTAGGGGATTTCGTTGTGGTGGTCGGCCTGGGCGCGATTGGCCAGATCGCGATTCAACTGGCAAAAAAAGCTGGTGCGTCAGTGGTTATCGGCGTTGATCCTATCGAACACCGCTGTGAGATCGCTCGTCGTCACGGTGCGGACCATTGCCTGAACCCAATCGGTACCGATGTCGGTCTGGAAATTAAGAAACTGACCGGCAAGCAGGGCGCGGACGTGATCGTTGAAACCAGCGGTTTTGCGGACGCGTTACAGTCTGCGCTGCGCGGACTCGCCTACGGCGGAACCATCTCCTACGTGGCTTTCGCCAAGCCGTTTGCGGCCGGCTTCAACCTTGGACGCGAGGCGCACTTCAATAACGCGAAAATTGTATTTTCCCGCGCGTGCAGCGAACCCAACCCGGATTACCCACGCTGGAGCCGCAAGCGTATTGAAGAGACCTGCTGGGAACTGCTGATGAACGGCTATCTCAATTGTGAAGATCTGATCGATCCGGTCGTGACCTTCACCACCAGCCCGGAAAGCTATATGAAGTATGTCGATCGGCATCCTGAACTCAGTATCAAAATGGGCGTCACTTTTTAAGCTAAGGAAAGCAAACCATGAAAATCGCAACACAAAACCAGGCCTTTTTCCCAACCAATATCCTGGAAAAGTTCGAGTACATC
Source organism: Enterobacter cloacae complex sp. P40C2 (assembly GCF_014930695.1). Taxonomy (NCBI): domain Bacteria; kingdom Pseudomonadati; phylum Pseudomonadota; class Gammaproteobacteria; order Enterobacterales; family Enterobacteriaceae; genus Enterobacter; species Enterobacter cloacae complex sp. P40C2. The sequence continues at coordinate 145,677 of NZ_JADBRP010000011.1, forward strand.
AAAGCGATGGGTTTTGATGGCTACGAAATTGATGGCCGCCTGCTGGTTGAAAACCTCGATGAGGTGAAAGCGGCTATCAAAGCCACTGGCCTGCCGGTTACGACGGCATGCGGCGGATACGATGGCTGGATTGGTGATTTTATCGAAGAACGCCGTCTCAACGGGCTACAGCAGATTGAACGCATTCTGGAAGCACTGGCCGAAGTGGGCGGGAAGGGCATTATCGTGCCTGCTGCCTGGGGGATGTTTACCTTCCGCCTGCCGCCGATGACCTCTCCGCGCAGCCTCGACGGTGACCGGAAAGCCGTAAGTGCCTCCCTGCGCTGGCTGGATAAAGTAGCCGCGCGCACCGGTACCACCGTCTATCTTGAACCGCTGAACCGCTATCAGGACCATATGATCAACACCCTGGCAGACGCGCGTCGTTATATTGAAGAAAACGACCTGAAGCACGTGCAGATCATCGGCGATTTCTATCATATGAACATTGAAGAAGACTCGCTGACCGATGCCCTGCACAACAACCGCGATCTGCTGGGTCATGTACACATTGCGGATAATCATCGCTATCAGCCGGGCAGCGGCAGCCTCGATTTTGCCAGCCTGTTCGATCGGCTGCGTGCCGATAACTATCAGGGATATGTGGTGTATGAGTGCCGCGTTCGTGCCGACGATCCGGCTCAGGTTTATCAGGATTCACTCACCTATTTGCGTGAATGCTAAGGATGACAAGCGTGATGAGTGCTTCTACACCTTCGCCTCTGCGCGTCGCCATTATTGGTGCCGGCCAGGTCGCGGATAAAGTGCATGCCTCGTATTACGCCTCGCGCAGTGATGTTCAGATGGTGGCTGTCATGGACAGCCGCCTCGAGCAGGCACAGGCGTTCGCGGACCGTTATGCTATTCCATCGGCATGGCAGGACGCGCACGAGATGCTGCAGGTTGTAAAACCGGATGTGGTGAGCGTCTGTTCGCCTAACCGATTTCATTTCGAACATGCGATGGCGGCTCTCGAGGCTGGCTGCCATGTGATGTGTGAAAAGCCGCCGGCGATGACGCCGCAGCAGGCCGACCAGATGCGCATCGCCGCGCGCAAGGCGGGCAAAGTCCTGGCATATGATTTTCACCATCGCTTTGCCCTGGATACCCAGCTGCTGCGTAATGCGGTTATTAACGGCACGCTGGGCGAAGTTTATTTCACCTCCGCGCAGGCGCTGCGTCGCTGCGGCGTACCGGGATGGGGCGTTTTTACGAATAAAGCGTTGCAGGGCGGTGGGCCACTGATCGATATCGGCATTCATATGCTGGATGCCGCAATGTACGTGCTGGGTTTCCCGAGCGTGAAGCGGGTAACCGCGCACAGCTTTCAGAAGCTTGGGAACCAGAAACACAGCGGCCAGTTCGGTGAGTGGGATCCCGCGCAGTTCACGGTCGAAGATGCGCTTTTCGGGACAATTGAGTTCAGCAATGGCAGCGTTCTGCGTCTGGATACCTCCTTCGCGCTTAATATTCGCGAGCAGTCCATCATGAATATCTCATTCTGTGGTGATAAGGCAGGCGCAACGCTGTTCCCGGCACACATTTACAACGACGAAGCCGGTGTTTTGCAGACGCTAACGCAGCGCGAAGAAGCCGACGATCGGCGTCATCTGCGCAGTATGGATGCTTTTGTGCGCCACGTGATGGGCGAGCCGGTTATGATCGCCGATGCGGAACAGGGGCTGGTGATCCAGCAGTTAGTCGCAGCGTTATATAAAGCGGCGGAAACAGGGGAAAGCGTGACGTTATGCTGATCCAGTCTGTATTAACCGACCCGGGCTTTTGCCCGCATAGCCTGAATAAGTACGCGTCCATAATGGCCTGCGGTAACGGCTATATGGGCGTTCGCGCCACGCATGAAGAAGATTACACCCAGCAGACCAGAGGCATGTATCTGGCGGGCCTGTACCATCGTGCGGGGCGCAATGAAACGAACGAGCTGGTCAATCTGCCCGATATTACAGGCATCAATATTGAACTGGACGGCATCAATTTTACGCTGCTGTCCGGCGAAATTCTTGACTGGCACCGTGAACTGGCCTTCGCCAGCGGGGAACTGCGCCGCAGCGTTCTCTGGTGCTCGCCGGAGGGAAAACGCTATCGCCTGGAAAGCCGTCGCTTTGTCTCGCTGGACCAGCTGCCGCTGGTCGCCATGCAGCTTTCCATCACGCCAGTTGATGCGGATTCCCGCGTTGTTCTGAAAACCGGAATCGACGCGACCCAAACCAACAGCGGGAAGCAGCATCTGGATGAGATATCCGTCAGAGTTTTTGATGAGCACTATATGCAGGGCGTGTATGAAACGCAGAATCGCGTTTCTGACGTGGTGATTTCGGCCTGCTGCCGACTGTCTAAAAATAGCGACAGCTGCTTTACCGCCAAAAATCGACGCGTAATGGCGCACCACGCGCTGACCGTTAATGAAGGTGACACCGTAACTTTTGAAAAGCTGGTCTGGGTTACCCACCGCAGTGATAAAGCCCTTTCGCAAGACTCGTTTGCCCGCCATTCGCTGGCTGAGTTAAAGGCGTGTGCAGAAAGGGGTTACGCAGCGTTGCTCAAGCGTTCCGTCAGCGCCTGGGAAAGGGTCTGGCTCGACTGTCGCGTTGAGGTTGAGTCGTCTGAACATCAGGATCAGATGGCGCTGGATTACGCCGTCTGGCATCTGACGACAATGACGCCAGCCCACAGCGAACGAAGCAGCATCGGCGCAAAAGGGCTGACGGGCGAGGGGTACAAAGGGCACGTATTCTGGGATACCGAGATTTTCCTGCTGCCTTTTCATCTGTTTACGCGCCCGCAGATTGCCCGCAACCTGCTGCGCTATCGCTGGCTTAACCTTTCAGGCGCCCGTGAAAAAGCCCGCCGTAACGGTTGGCCGGGGGCGTTGTTCCCGTGGGAGAGCGCCGCCAGCGGACAAGAGGAGACGCCTGAGTTTGCCGCAATCAACATCCGCACCGGGGTACGCCAGAAGGTCGCTTCTGCGCTCGCTGAACACCACATCGTGGCGGATATTGCCTGGGCCGTCGTTGCTTACTGGCAGGCGACGCACGATGATGCCTTTATGCGTAATGAAGGCCTGACGCTGCTGATGGAAACCGCTTCCTTCTGGATGGGGCGCGCGACGGAAACGAATGGTCGCCTTGAGATCCATGACGTGATCGGCCCTGACGAATATACCGAGCATGTCAACAACAACGCCTACACCAACTATCTGGCCTGGCACAACGTAGCCTGCGCGCGCCAGTTTATGTCGATGTTTGGGCGGGAAGATGCGCGATTCACGGATAATGCCGCACGGTTCCTGGCGCGCCTGTGGCTGCCTGAGGCTAATGCAGACGGGGTTATCCCACAGGATGACACCTTTATGGCAAAACCGGCGATTGACCTGACCCGCTATAAAGCGAATGCGGGTAAACAGACCATCCTGCTCGATTACTCCCGCGCGGAAGTCAATGAAATGCAGATCCTAAAGCAGGCCGATGTTGTGATGCTTAACTACCTGCTGCCGGAGCGGTTTACGCCGGAACAATGTGCCGCCAATCTGGCCTTCTATGAGCCACGCACCATCCATGATTCGTCGCTGAGCAAAGCCATCCACGGGATTGTTCTCGCGCGCTGCGGTGACACCGAAGGAGCCTATGCCTTCTGGCGCGACGGTATCGCTATCGATTTGGGTGACGATCCGCACAGCAGCGATGACGGTATTCATGCCGCGGCTACCGGTGCGATCTGGTCCGGTGCCATTCAGGGGTTTGCTGGCCTGCAAATCATCGAAGGGGAGTTGCACCTTGCGCCGACGCTGCCCGCTCGCTGGAGCAGGCTTGCCTTCCCGCTGCGGTGGCGGGACGCCACAGTGCATTTCACCTGTGAAGATGGCCGGTTAACCATCGAAACTACTGCACCTGTCAGGTTGACCCTGTGGGGCAAAACGCTGGATATAACGGGACGGAAGGTCTGCGCTTATAAGGACTTTCTTGCATCCGTTAATGGGACCGCTACCACGGAGGGGCACCATGACGCTTAACGCTGTTGTATTTGATTTGGACGGTGTGATTACCGATACCGCACACCTTCACTTTCTCGCCTGGCGTGCCGTAGCGCAGGAGATCGGCATCACCTTCGACGAGGTGTTTAACGAACAGCTGAAGGGGATTAGCCGTATGGATTCCCTCCAGCGCATCCTGAAGCATGGGGGGAAAGCGGGGATGTTCAGCGATGAGCAGCGTGAGGCTCTTGCGGCAAAGAAAAACGCGCTCTATGTCCAGTCGCTGTCATCGCTGACGCAGGATTCGCTGCTGCCGGGCATTCGCGACGTGCTGGCAGATATCCGTGCGGCGAAGGTCAAAATTGGGCTGGCGTCAGTTTCGCTCAACGCCCCGGGGATCTTACATGCGCTGGGCATTCATCAGGCGTTCGATTTTTGCGCGGATGCCTCGCGGATCCGCCGCTCAAAGCCGGATCCGGAGATATTCCTCGCGGCCTGTGCAGGGCTGAACGTACGTCCTGAAGAGGCCATCGGTATCGAAGATGCCGCGGCAGGCGTTGAGGCAATCAACGCCGCAGGAATGCTGTCGGTCGGGATTGGGCCTGGCCTGAACCATGCGGGACTACAACTTCATTCAACGCGGGAACTGACCTGGAAATGCCTCACGGCGTTCTGGGCATCCCGGGCGCATTGATAAGGAATTAATAATGGCTCAACTGTCTCTGAAACACATTCAGAAAATCTATGATAACCAGGTTCACGTGGTAAAGGATTTCAACCTCGAAATTGAAGACAAAGAATTTATAGTCTTTGTCGGTCCGTCGGGCTGCGGTAAATCCACGACGTTGCGCATGATTGCCGGACTTGAGGAGATCAGCGCGGGTGAACTGATCGTTGACGGGGTGTGCATGAACGATGTGCCTGCCAAGTCCCGCGATATCGCCATGGTTTTTCAGAACTACGCGCTTTATCCGCATATGACGGTCTACGACAACATGGCGTTTGGCCTGAAAATGCAAAAAATCGCGCCATCCGTCATTGAAGAACGCGTCAGCTGGGCGGCACAAATCCTCGGGTTACGTGACTACCTCCAGCGTAAACCAGGCGCCTTGTCCGGCGGTCAGCGCCAGCGCGTGGCGCTGGGCAGGGCTATCGTACGCGAAGCCGGGGTATTCCTGATGGACGAACCGCTGTCTAACCTTGATGCCAAGCTTCGTGTGCAGATGCGTGCCGAAATCAGCAAGCTGCACCAGAAGCTTAACACCACCATGATTTACGTGACGCACGACCAGACGGAAGCCATGACCATGGCAACCCGTATCGTGATCTTAAAAGACGGCATCATTCAGCAGGTAGGTGCGCCGAAGCAGGTTTACAACGAGCCGGCAAATATGTTTGTGGCAGGGTTCATCGGCTCACCTGCGATGAATTTTATTCGCGGTGCAATCGACGATCGCTATTTCGTGACGGAAACGCTGCGTCTGGAGATCCCTGAAGACAAGCTGGCTGAGCTGAATGCGCAGGGCTACCAGCGTAAGGCGGTCGTCTTTGGCATCCGTCCGGAAGACATTCTCACCCCGCAGAGCAGCGGGGGAGAGATCACGGCAAAAGTCAGCGTCGCCGAACTGACCGGGGCGGAGTTTATGCTGTATGCCACCGTGGGCGGGCATGAACTTGTTGTCCGCGCGGGGGCGGCAAATGACTACATTGCGGGAGATAATATCGGCATCCAGTTCGATATGAATAAATGCCATTTCTTCGATGCTGATACTGAATTAGCTATTAGATAAGAAAGGTGTTCGCCGGAAATGAAAGTTTCCGGTTTTTTGTTAGTTAATTATAAAGGAATATTTTAATGAGTACTCTACTAAGAAGTGCTGCGCTCGTTCTGTGCGCAGGGGTTAGCTGCGCGCAAGCAACAGAAACAGCAAAACGCTGGGAGTTTAATATTGGTGCCATGTATGAAATTGAAAACGTCGAAGGACAGGGCGACGATAAAGATGGATTATATGAACCTTCCGTGTGGTTTAACGCCACGTACGATGCGTGGACCATTTCACTTGCCATGTATCAGGAAGGTCCGGTTGATTACAGCAGCATGACGCGCGGTACCTATTTTGACCGTCCGGAATTTGAATTACGGTATCGCTTCATTGGCACCGATGATTTTACGCTGGGTCTTACGGGTGGTTTCCGCAATTATGGATATCATTTTAAAGATGAGCACGGGGCAAAAGACGGTAGTGCCAATATGCAGCGCTACAAAATTCAGCCGGACTGGGACCTGAAATTAACCGATGACTGGCGTTTTGGCGGTTGGTTTGCCATGTATCAGTTTGCAAATGACCTGGGAAAAACCGGCTATTCTGACAGCCGTGTCGAAACGGAAACCGGCTTTACCTGGACAATAAATGAAACCGTCTCTGCAAAGGTTAATTACTATTTAGAGCGTGGTTTTAATATGGACAATTCACGTAATAACGGTGAATTTTCCACGCAGGAAATTCGCGCGTATCTGCCTGTTTCATTAGGTCAGACGACACTGACGCCTTATACCCGTCTTGGGCTTGACCGCTGGTCAAACTGGGACTGGCAGGACGATCCAACCCGTGAAGGGCATGACTTCAATCGCCTGGGGCTGCTCTATGCTTATGACTTCGCAAATGGCGTATCCATGACGCTGGAATATGCCTACGAATGGGAAAATCACGACGAAGGAGATAGCGATCGCTTCCACTATGCGGGTGTCGGCGTGAATTACGCGTTCTGATAACCGGTTACCAGGGGCGGATGCCCCTGGTTTTTAGCGTAGCGAAGCCGCATCTGAAAAATGCGTTTCGACCAGTACCTTATGTGGCGCAGCTTTACCCGCAATGCACCTGAACAGCAGGTCGCAGCTCTCTTCACCCAGCTTTCTCGTCGGAATATCAAAACCTCCTGGTGCAGGGGTCAAAATGAGAGACAGCATCGGGTCGCTGTATCCCGCTATGGCGACCTGTTCAGGGATCGTCAGATTCAGCTCATCCGCGGCACGATAGAGGCTCAGCAATTTCATGCTGTCCGTGGCAAAAACCGCGTCAGGCGGGTTACCAGAAGAGAGCAATTTACACGCCGCCTGAAGTGCACTTTCATGGGTATATCCGCCATCAATAACCCAGTCCGGGTTAATAGCAAATCCCTGTTGTTCAAGGCTGGATTTATAACCCGCGAGACGATCGATTGAAACGTGATAATCAAGCGGGGCATGCAGGCAGGCAATTTTCGTTCGCCCATGCCTGATAAAAGAATCTGTCAGTATGGCGCTGTCGTGGAAATTGTCCGTATCGACAGAGTATATATTCTGATAATCACCTTCCACTTTACCAATAACGACCACCGGCACTCCGTATTCATCCAGCGTGGCGAAAAAAGATTCGTTAGCCGGTGAGCTCAGCATGATGATCCCTTTGATCATCTTCTGCTTTATTTTACCCACGCACTTTTGTAGATCGTCTTCACTGCTTCTTGAGGTTTGTAAAATGACGTCAAAACCTTCTTCTTCCGCTTTTGCCGTGATGGCATGCAGTACGTCAGAGAAAAAAGGATTGCCTGCGGTAGTTTTGGTTGAGCGGGTCGAAATAACCATAATGGCGTCAAAGCCAGAAGAGGTAAGCGCGCGGGCAAGTTTATTAGGTTGATAATTTAATTCTTCTATCGCCTTCAACACTTTTTCACGCGCCTCGGGAGATATATTCGTTTGTTTATTCAGAACGCGCGACACGGTTGATTTCGAAACGCCAGCAACGCGTGCAATATCATAGATCGTGGGTGACATACACCTTACTCACTCCAGACGGACAGCAATGGCGCCCATCTTACTGGAGAGAAAACGGCAATAGCAATAATTAAGAATTGATAATCAACGATCTGCCCCAATTTATTGTATTCTGAAGTGACTCTTTTCCGGCTTCCAGGCAATGAAGGATGGCGATGAAGCGACTTAAAAACGAATTCAATTCTCTGGTGAACCGTGGCGTTGATCGGCATCTGCGTCTGGCCGTGACGGGGCTGAGCCGCAGCGGTAAGACCGCATTTATTACGGCAATGGTCAATCAGCTTTTGAACCTGCATGCCGGGGCACGGCTGCCGCTGCTTAGCGCGGTGCGCGAGGAGCGGCTGTTGGGCGTGAAACGTGTGCCGCAGCGTGATTTTGGCATCCCCCGCTTCACCTATGATGAAGGGCTGGCGCAGCTGTACGGGCAGCCACCCGCCTGGCCTACGCCGACGCGTGGCGTGAGCGAGATTCGTCTTGCGCTTCGTTTTCGCTCTAACGAATCGCTGATGCGCCATTTTAAAGAGACGTCCACGCTCTATCTTGAAATTGTGGATTATCCTGGCGAATGGCTGCTCGATTTACCCATGCTGGCGCAGGACTACCTGAGCTGGTCCCGACAGATGACCGGCCTGTTGCAGGGGCAGCGTGCGGACTGGTCGACAAAATGGCGGCAACTTTGCGAAGGGCTGGATCCGCTGGCGCCAGCGGATGAAAACCGTCTGGCAGCAATAGCCGAGTCCTGGACGGACTACCTGCACCAGTGCAAGCAGGAGGGGCTGCATTTTATCCAGCCGGGGCGGTTTGTTTTGCCGGGAGATTTAGCCGGTGCCCCCGCGCTGCAGTTTTTCCCATGGCCGGACGTTGACGGCATTGGCGAAGTGAAACTGGCGCAGGCGGACAAAACCACCAACGCCGGCATGCTCCGGGACAGGTACAATTACTACTGTGAAAAAGTCGTTAAAGGTTTTTATAAAAATCACTTTTTACGTTTTGACCGTCAGATAGTGCTGGTGGACTGCCTGCAACCGCTCAACAGCGGGCCGCAGGCGTTCAACGATATGCGACTGGCGCTGACGCAGCTGATGCAGAGTTTTCATTACGGCCAGCGAACGCTGTTTCGCCGCTTGTTCTCTCCGGTGATCGACAAGCTGCTGTTTGCCGCGACAAAGGCCGATCACGTGACGGTCGATCAGCACGCCAATATGGTTTCCCTGCTGCAACAGCTGGTGCAGGATGCATGGCAGAATGCGGCTTTCGAAGGGATCGGTATGGATTGCCTGGGGCTGGCGTCCGTACAGGCCACCCAGAGTGGGCTGATCGACGTGAATGGCGAGAAAATCCCGGCATTACGCGGTAATCGCCTCAGCGATGGTGAACCGCTCACGGTCTATCCGGGGGAAGTCCCGGCGCGTCTGCCGGGCCAGGCCTTCTGGCAAAATCAGGGGTTTCAATTTGAAGCCTTCCGTCCGCAGGTGATGAACGTTGACCAGCCATTGCCGCACATCCGTCTGGATGCAGCGCTGGAGTTTTTGATTGGAGATAAATTGCGATGACGGAACCGTTAAAGCCACGCATTGATTTTACTGGCCAGCTTGAGCAGACACCGGAGGAGGTGTTCAAAACGGCGCACACCTTCAGCGGCCCGCAGGCCGACAATTTTGCGCCGGTGCTGGCAGAAGAGCCGCTGGTTGAAGAGGGGCAGGCGGAAGCGGTCGTTGACGCGGCGCTGCGCCCGAAACGCAGCCTGTGGCGCAGGATGGTCAGCGCCGGGCTGGTCCTTTTCGGTGCGAGCGTAATCGGGCAGGGCGTACAGTGGGGCATCAATGCCTGGCAGACGCAGGACTGGGTGGCGCTGGGCGGCTGTGCAGCCGGGGCACTGATCGTTGGTGCGGGCGTTGGGTCAGTGGTCACCGAGTGGCGACGGCTCTGGCGTTTGCGACAGCGTGCCCACGAACGTGATGAGGCGCGGGATCTTCTTCACAGCCACGGCACGGGCAAAGGGCGTGCTTTTTGTGAAAAGTTGGCGGCTCAGGCCGGAATAGATCATTCTCATCCGGCGCTTCAGCGCTGGTACGCGGCGATCCACGAAACGCAGAACGATCGGGAAGTTGTCACGCTCTATGCCCATATTGTTCAGCCGGTGCTGGATGCGCAGGCACGGCGTGAAATAAGCCGGTCAGCCGCAGAATCCACGCTGATGATTGCCGTCAGCCCGCTGGCGATGGTGGATATGGCCTTTATTGCCTGGCGCAACCTGCGCCTGATCAACCGTATCGCCCGGCTGTATGGCATTGAGCTTGGCTATTACAGCCGGCTGCGCCTGTTCAAGCTGGTATTGCTGAATATCGCCTTCGCCGGGGCCAGCGAACTGGTGCGCGAGGTAGGAATGGACTGGATGTCGCAGGATCTCGCGGCACGTCTGTCCGCGCGAGCGGCGCAGGGGATAGGTGCCGGTCTGCTGACGGCACGCCTGGGAATCAAAGCGATGGAGGTTTGTCGCCCTTTACCCTGGATTGACGGCGACAAGCCGCGGTTAGGCGATTTCCGGCGCGAGCTGATTGGCCAGCTCAAGGATACGCTTAACAAAAAACCTGCTCAGTGAGGTTTTGTTTACTAATCGTGCTGGCTGTCAATATTTGTTGACAGCCACCTTCCCGAACACCGCGATCTGACATATCATTTTACTGTTAATGGCTTAAACGGTGAATTTCCCATGCGTCTGGAAGTCTTTTGTGAGGACCGTCTCGGTCTGACCCGCGAGTTACTCGATCTTCTTGTTTTACGTAGCATTGATTTACGTGGCATTGAGATCGACCCTGTCGGGCGAATTTACCTCAATTTTGCCGAAATTGAATTTAATACCTTCAGCAGCCTGATGGCGGAAATCCGCCGTATCGCTGGCGTTACGGATGTACGCACCATTCCATGGATGCCGTCCGAGCGTGAACACCTGGCCCTGAGCGCGCTGCTGGAAGCGATGCCGGAGCCGTTCCTGTCCCTCGATCTGAAGAATAAAGTCGAGCGCGTCAACCAGGCCAGCTGCCAGCTGTTTGCGCAGAGCCAGGAAAAACTCATCGGCCACCACGCCACGCAGCTGATCCCTGGCTTTAATTTCCAGCGCTGGCTGGAGAGTAGCCCGCAAAACACCCACAGCGAACACGTGGCGATCAACGGACAGAATTTCCTGATGGAGATCACGCCGGTCTACCTGAAAGGGGAAAACGACGCGCGCGTGCTGACCGGAGCCGTGATCATGCTGCGCTCCACCGTGCGCATGGGCCGCCAGTTGCAGAATCTTTCAAGCCAGGATGTCGGTGCCTTCAGCCAGATCATTGCGGTAAGCCCGAAGATGCGTCACGTGGTTGAGCAGGCGCGCAAGCTGGCAAATCTGACCGCGCCGCTGCTTATCACCGGCGATACCGGTACGGGAAAAGATCTGCTGGCGCATGCCGTGCATCTGGCCAGCCCGCGTGCGGCAAAACCCTATCTGGCGCTCAACTGCGCTTCTATCCCGGAAGACGCGGTTGAAAGCGAACTGTTCGGCCATGCGCCGGAAGGTAAAAAAGGCTTTTTTGAACAGGCGAACGGCGGCTCGGTGCTGCTGGACGAGATTGGCGAAATGTCGCCACGCATGCAGGCGAAGCTGCTGCGTTTTCTGAATGACGGCACCTTCCGCCGCGTAGGGGAAGATCATGAAGTGCACGTTGACGTGCGCGTGATATGCGCCACCCAGAAAAACCTGGTGGAGCTGGTTCAGAAGGGCGTCTTCCGGGAAGACCTATACTATCGCCTGAACGTTCTGACCCTTAATATTCCGCCGCTGCGCGATTGCCCGCAGGACATCATGCCGTTGACGGAGCTGTTCGTGGCCCGTTTTGCCGATGAGCAGGGCGTTCCGCGTCCGAAGCTCTCCGCCGATTTGGGCACCGTGCTGACCCGCTACGGCTGGCCGGGCAATATTCGTCAGCTGAAAAACGCGGTCTACCGTGCGTTGACCCAGCTGGAAGGATATGAACTGCGACCGCAGGATATTTTGTTGCCGGATTACGATGCCGGAACGGTATCGGTGGGCGAAGAGGCAATGGAAGGCTCGCTGGACGATATCACCAGCCGTTTCGAGCGCTCGGTATTGACGCAGCTCTATCGTAGCTATCCGAGTACCCGCAAGCTGGCTAAGCGCCTTGGGGTGTCGCATACCGCGATTGCCAATAAACTGCGCGAGTACGGATTGAGTCAGAAGAAGGGTGAAGAATAAATAAAAAAGCCTCTTTGCAGAGGCTTTTTTACGATTACGCTTTCAGGGCGTCGAGTGCCGCGGTGTAATCCGGTTCGGTGGTGATTTCATTTACCAGCTGGCTGAAAACAACGTTGTCGTTTTCATCAATGACCAGCACCGCGCGCGCGGCCAGGCCTTTCAGCGCACCTTCGGAAATGCCAACACCGTACTTCTCAAGGAAATCCGGGCTGCGCAGGGTGGAAAGGGTGATGACGTTGCTCAGGCCTTCAGCGCCGCAGAAGCGGGACTGGGCAAACGGCAGGTCAGCAGAAATGCACAGCACCACGGTGTTGTCCATTTCGGTCGCCAGCTGGTTGAATTTACGCACGGACGCGGCGCAGACGCCGGTGTCGATGCTTGGGAAAATGTTCAGGACTTTGCGTTTGCCGGCAAACTGGCTCAACGTGACGTCAGACAGATCTTTAGCAACCAGAGTGAAAGGCTGTGCTTTGCTGCAGGACTGTGGAATGGAACCTGCAACAGCAACCGGGTTGCCCTGGAAATGAACGAGTTGTGACATGGATATCTTCCTGTTTACAAATAGTTAACGTCGTGGCTAGTGTATGTCATCCGCAGTTAGCACGGCAAACCAATTTTACGCCTTACCGGCCTGCAAGGAGTCAGTGATGAGAAGCGTTAAGGTCTATGAAGAAGCCTGGCCATTGCATACCCCATTTGTGATCTCGCGCGGCAGCCGTAATGAGGCCCGTGTGGTGGTGGTTGAATGTGAAGAGGACGGCGTGAAGGGCGTCGGGGAATGTACGCCCTATCCACGCTACGGTGAAAGCCTGGCGTCGGTGATGGCGCAGATAATGACGGTTGTGCCCGATCTTCAGACCGGCCTTACGCGTGAAGCGCTCCAGCAGCGCTTACCGGCTGGCGCAGCCCGCAATGCTATTGACTGTGCTCTCTGGAGCCTTGAGGCGGCGAAACAGGGCAAAATGCTGCCTTCACTTCTTAACGTTACGCTTCCAGACGCGATCGTCACCGCGCAAACGGTAGTTATTGGTGAACCGGAGCAGATGGCGGCCAGCGCCCAGGCGCTGTATGCCACGGGCGCGACGTTGTTAAAAGTAAAGCTCGACGACCGTATGATAAGCGAACGCATGGTCGCCATTCGCGCCGCGGTGCCTGAGGCAACCCTGATCGTCGACGCGAACGAATCATGGCATAGCGAAGGGCTGGCAGCGCGCTGTCAGCTGCTGGCCGACCTGGGCGTTGCGATGCTTGAGCAGCCTTTACCCGCGGAAGATGATGCCGCGCTGGCAAATTTCATTCATCCGCTTCCGGTATGTGCTGATGAGAGTTGCCATACTCGCGAAAGCCTGTCGGCCCTGAAGGGCCGCTACGAGATGGTGAACATTAAGCTCGATAAAACCGGTGGATTAACCGAAGCCCTTGCTCTGGCAAAGGACGCGCAGGCGCAAGGATTTACCTTAATGCTGGGCTGTATGCTCTGCACGTCCAGGGCGATTGGCGCAGCGCTCCCGCTGGCGAACAGCGTGCGTTTTGCCGATCTGGATGGCCCAACCTGGCTCGCGGTTGATGTATCACCCGCCCTGAATTTCACCTCCGGCGTGCTTCACCTCTGAGGCTGCCAGCGCAGCAGGTCCGTCATTGCCCGCAGGTATTTTTCGCTCGCTTCGTCCGAGGAGATGGGCGGAAACTCTGCGGTGATACAGTGCAGGCCGAGGTCGGCGCACCAGCTGCCAAACGATCCGGGAGTTTCATAGCCGACGCTGGTCACCAGAGGAAGGGCAAACGCATCTGCGAGCCATTGCCCGAGCGCCGTATGGCGAGGATCTTCAATACAGGCGAGCGGATCGTGGAAAGAGACAACCCAGGCCGGGTGGATCTTATGAATAAGCTGGCATAACGCCTGAGTCTCGGGTTCGGAGCCGGGCTTGTCGCCCGTAAGCAGGACCACATCCCGCTCCTGCGCCGAACTGTTCCAGCGGTACACCGTTTCACCGGCGCGCCAGTTTGCCGCCGGGAAGTTCCTGTTAAGGTCAACTCCCCGCGCATTCGCCCGTAGCCCAAGCTGGCAGCCGTCCGGGTTAACGGTCAAAATCACATGATGACGCCGCAAGTCGGGAGCCAGCGTCCGCAGCGCGCAGGAGAGCGTCACGATGGACGAATTTTCGTCGCCATGCATCCCCGCAATAATCAAGCCGCTGTTGCGATCGGCCTCGGGAGCCGGAAACCAGATTAATGGAGCGCCTAAAAAGGAGCGGCCATAATGTTCAGTACCGGGCGGAAAGGCGCCGCGTTCCGTTCGTGGTCGGGTGGTTGCCATAGTAAACCCTGATGATGAAGTCGCTTCTGGCAGTGTTGTGCAAAACCCGCGCTTAATCAAATAGTTTCCTTTCGTGTAGAAATTTGCCTGACATCAACTTTCAGGAGGAAGCATTTGCATTTCTCCGTTTCGAAACAAATAATTACGCATCTGCCTGTTACCTGAAATCATTAAGGGGATCGTATGAAGCATCCTGTTTCGCTTCTTTGTACTGCGCTGTGGCTGTGCGGGCTCTCATCACTTTCATATGCCGCGGATGTTCCCCAGGGAACGGTTCTGGCGCAAAAACAGGAGCTGGTTCGACATATCAAAGATGAACCCGCTTCCCTCGATCCGGCAAAAGCGGTGGGATTACCGGAAATTCAGGTGATCCGCGACCTTTATGAAGGGCTGGTGAATCAAAATGAAAAAGGGGAGCTGGTGCCGGGAGTAGCGACGCGCTGGCAAAGCAATGATAACCGGATCTGGACGTTTACCCTGCGAGACAACGCGAAGTGGTCTGACGGTAGCCCGGTGACGGCGCAGGATTTTGTTTACAGCTGGCGTCGTCTGGTTGACCCGAAAACGACCTCACCTTTCGCCTGGTTTGCGGCGCTGGCTGGAATTAACAACGCTCAGGCCATAATCGATGGCAAAGCTGCACCAGACACCCTTGGCGTAACGGCGGTCGATGCGAAAACGCTGCGCGTTCAGCTCGACAAGCCCCTGCCGTGGTTCAGCAATCTTACGGCTAATTTTGCGTTCTATCCTGTCCAAAAGGCCAACGTCGAAAGCGGTAAAGAGTGGACACGTCCAGGCGCGCTCGTCGGTAATGGTGCGTATGTGCTGAAAGATCGTGTGGTTAATGAAAAACTGGTGGTTGAGCCGAATCCTCATTACTGGGATAACGCCAAAACGGTGCTTCAGAAAGTGACTTTCGTGCCGATCAATCAGGAGTCATCAGCAACGAAACGTTATCTGGCGGGCGATATTGATATAACCGAATCGTTCCCAAAAAACATGTATCAGAAGCTGCTTAAGGATATCCCTGGGCAGGTATACACGCCGCCGCAGCTGGGTACCTACTACTACGCGTTTAACACGCAAAAAGGCCCAACCGCTGATGCCCGCGTGCGTCTGGCGCTCAGCATGACTATCGACCGGCGGATCATGGCGGAAAAAGTGCTGGGAACTGGCGAGAAGCCGGCCTGGCACTTCACTCCCGATGTGACTGCCGGTTTCACGCCGGAAACCTCGCCATTTGAGCAGATGTCGCAACAGGAGCTGAATGCTCAGGCGAAAACGTTATTGCAGGCAGCAGGCTATGGCCCGCAGCGCCCGTTAAAATTAACGCTGCTCTACAACACGTCCGAAAATCATCAAAAAATTGCGATTGCGGTTGCATCTATGTGGAAAAAAAACCTGGGCGTTGACGTCAAGTTGCAGAATCAGGAGTGGAAAACCTACATCGACAGCCGTAACACCGGGAATTTTGACGTCATCCGTGCGTCATGGGTAGGGGACTACAACGAGCCGTCGACTTTCCTGTCGCTGCTCACCTCCTCCCATAGCGGGAATATCTCGCGCTTCAACGATCCGGCGTACGACAAGATTATTAATCAGGCGACGCTTGAAACCACTGAAAAAGCGCGTAATGCCGACTACAATATGGCGGAGAAGATCCTGACAGAAAAGGCACCTATTGCTCCGATTTATCAATACACCAATGGCCGCCTCATTAAGCCCTGGGTCAAAGGATATCCAATAAATAACCCAGAGGACGTGGCGTACAGTCGTACTATGTACATTGAAAAGCACTAGAATCGAAAGAGCAGGGCGCGGTGCGATTACGATAGCTGTAATCGCATTAGCGCCCGAAGCCTGATTTCATCTTATTAACAGGCTTGTTACTATTGATGAAGCTTTTTATGTTACAGGTCGGCATTCATATTCCACATGAATATCTTTGGTCGCCTTATTATTAGCGTTGTTCAACTTTTATTACGGTCATTTATTGACGTTTTATATAACGGGAAAATGACGGTGTGTTCAGATCCGTTTTAGTCCGATGCTGGACAGGTTACCTTTTCAAGTAATTATTTATTGATGTATTTAAGAATCAGAAAACTGCTGAATGAAAACGCGAAAGATTTATTCAGGCGGAACTGAGCAATATTCAATGATAGCCCCGACATTCCTGCACGCGGCGTCATGCCTTCCTGTTTATGACAAATTCACAGTCAAAGATTACTTTGTGCGATATATTCATTTCATTTATGAATGATAAGATTATTATTAAATTGCTTAAGAATTACTTTAAAGAAAAGTACAGGGCTGGCAAGTTGATTTCATTAGAGTTTATGTTCTAAGATGGCTCTGTAAAAATCCTCACAAAACTATCATTTATTTCTTTAAAAGAAAGGGACTGCTATGGCCGATTCATTTCAGAATGAGGTGCCCAGGGCACGCATAAATCTCAAGCTGGCTCTGCACACGGGCGGCGCGCAGAAGAAAGTTGAACTGCCGCTTAAACTCCTCACCGTGGGGGATTTCAGTAATGGTAAAGAAAATCGTCCTTTATCTGAAAGGAAAAAAATAAACATCAACAAAAATAATTTCAATAGCGTACTTTCGGAATTTAACCCGGAAATCAATCTGAATGTTGAGAATACCCTTGCGGGGGATGGCTCCGAAGAACAGGTGAAGCTGAGCTTCTCCGATATTAAAGACTTCGAACCGGAGCATGTAGCCCGTCAGATACCGCAGCTCCGCGCTATGCTGGCGATGCGTAATTTATTACGCGACCTCAAATCCAACCTCCTTGATAACGCCACTTTCAGAAAAGAGCTTGAGAAAATCCTTAAGGATCCGGCGCTGTCTCAGGAATTACGTGACGAAATGAGTGCACTGGCCCCGAAATAAGCGGCTGCATTATTAATGGATTAACCGGGAATATGCTGATGTCTGTAAATACTGAAACCGCCTCCGCGCAGGGGCAGACCACCGTACTTGAAAAAGAGAGCGTTTATGCCTCCCTGTTTGAAAAAATCAACCTGTCCCCGGCGTCGAGCCTGGGTGATATTAACGACTTCCTCGACGATGCCGCGTTGTCTGACGCTCCGGCAGGCGAGCGCCTGACGGCCGCGATGCAGGTGTTTATGGACTGCATCCGCAAGTCCGGACAACAGGTGGAAAAACTCGACAAGTCGCTGATTGACCACCATATCGCAGAGCTGGATTTCCAGATTAGCCGCCAGCTGGATGCGGTGATGCATCACGAAGAATTTCAGAAAGTGGAATCACTTTGGCGCGGCCTGAAGCAGCTGGTGGACAACACCGACTACCGCCAGAACGTGAAAACCGAAATTCTGGATGTCTCCAAAGACGACCTGCGCCAGGACTTTGAGGATGCACCGGAACTTATCCAGAGCGGCCTGTACTGGCACACCTATACCGCTGAATACGACACCCCGGGCGGCGAGCCGATTGGTTCAGTCATTTCCGCCTATGAGTTCGATGCCAGCCCGCAGGACGTGGCGCTGCTGCGTAATATCTCGAAAGTGTCCGCTGCCGCGCATATGCCATTTATCGGTGCCGTCGGCCCGGCCTTCTTTATGAAGGACTCCATGGAAGAGGTGGCCGCGATTAAGGACATCGGCAACTACTTCGACCGCGCAGAGTACATCAAGTGGAAATCCTTCCGCGATACCGACGATGCCCGTTATATCGGCCTGGTGATGCCGCGCGTGCTGGGGCGTCTGCCTTACGGTCCGGACACCGTGCCGGTGCGCAGCTTCAACTACGTTGAGCAGGTGAAAGGCCCGGACCACGAAAAATACCTGTGGACCAGCGCGTCGTTTGCTTTCGCTTCCAATATGGTGAAGAGCTTCATCAGCAACGGCTGGTGCGTGCAAATTCGTGGCCCGCAGGCGGGCGGGGCGGTGAAAGATCTGCCGATCCACCTTTACGATCTGGGTACCGGCAACCAGGTGAAGATCCCGTCAGAGGTGATGATCCCGGAAACTCGCGAGTTTGAATTCGCTAACCTCGGCTTTATACCGTTGTCGTACTACAAGAACCGCGACTACGCCTGCTTCTTCTCGGCGAACTCGGCGCAGAAACCGACGCTGTACGACACCGCCGATGCCACCGCCAACAGCCGCATCAACGCCCGTCTGCCGTACATCTTCCTGCTGTCGCGTATTGCGCACTACCTGAAGCTTATTCAGCGCGAGAACATCGGCACCACCAAAGACAGACGTCTGCTGGAGCTGGAACTCAATACGTGGGTACGCAGTCTGGTGACTGAAATGACCGATCCGGGTGACGAACTTCAGGCATCCCATCCGCTGCGCGACGCAAAAGTGGTGGTGGAAGATATCGAGGACAACCCGGGCTTCTTCCGCATGAAGCTGTTTGCGGTGCCGCACTTCCAGGTGGAAGGCATGGACGTGAACCTGTCGCTGGTTTCTCAGATGCCGAAAGCGAAATCATAAGTTAAGGCAGGAAGCCAATGAAAACGGAACAGCCGTTATGGGGAAGGGGCGTGATGGTATCTCCCCAGCACTTCCAGCAACAGGCCGCGTATGCGGCCTGGTCTGCGGAATGCATCGCCCGGTTAGGCCTGTCCCAACCCTGGGGAGTGATTGATGCGACTTTCGAACCGGAAGTACTAAAGCTGGGCCGCCTGCAGGCCCGTCATCTGCACGTTCGTTACCCTGACGGGACGCTTATCGACACGAATAATGCTGACGATCTGCCACCGGTGCTGGCGCTTGAGGGTGAATCACAGGATACGGTGGTAGTGCTGGCCATACCGTTGCTGCGGGCGAATGGCGGCAACTGCCTGAAACCCGATGAGGTGGCCGAGCGCCCTGTTCGCTATCGCCAGCGCTGGCGGGATATCCGCAACGCTTTTGGGGACGACACCCGCCAGATTGCGGTGATGAAACCTGAACTGACGCTGCGGTTTGCCCGTCAGGACAACAGCGATTATCTGACCTGCCCGGTTGCCCGCCTGCAGCAGGATTCGCAGGGGGCATGGTTACTGGATGAGACGTTTCTTCCGCCACTGCTGGCTCTGCAGGGCAGCCGCTGGCTGATGACCCAGCTGGAACAGCTTATGAACCAGCTACGCGTACGTCTGAGCCGGCTGATGGCCATGCGCCGGGAGAGTAACGAGCGGATGGCGGATTTTGCCGTGGCGGATGTTTCCCTGTTCTGGCTGCTCAATGCCCTGAACAGCGCAGAACCTGTGCTCGGACAGTTTCTGCGCCATCCGCAAAGCCCGCCGGAGCGTCTGTATCCGGAGCTGGCACGCCTGGCGGGCAGCCTGCTGACCTTCTCGCTGGAGCATCAGGTGAGTGCGATCCCGGTCTGGCAGCATGAACAGCTGAATAACGTATTCCCGCCGCTGTTTGATTTACTGGGTGACCTGCTGGAAGCCAGCCTGCCGTCGCGGGTAGTGGCGATAGAGCTTGAGCACGATACCCGGCTGCACTTCTGGCAGGCCCGTCTGCATGACCCGCGTCTGCGTGAAGGGGCGGATTACTATCTTTCCGTGCGTTCACCGGTGCCGGTGGCACAGCTGCAGGAGCAGTTCCCGCGCCAGTGCAAGGTCGGCAGCCCCGATCATGTCAGAAGTATCGTCAATTCATCGCGGGTGGGCGTGCCTCTGACCCCGCTGCGCCATGTACCGGCAGCCATTCCGTTACGTCTGGAAAATCAGTATTTCAGTCTTGATGTCTCTCATCCTCAGGCCACTGAAATGCTCCAGGGCGGCACCTGCATGTTTTACGTTCCGGGCATGCTCGGTGAGCCTGAACTTGAACTCTTTGCGGTGCTGAGAACATGAGTGAGCGTAAACGCGGCTCTGCCGCATCCATTGATATTGATGCCCTGCTGCAGGATACCTGGCTGCAGGCGATCAGCCTGCGTCACGGCCCGACGTTTCAGGAGGGCGAAGGGCGCACGCTGTGGGAGCGCTGCATTGCGGATGTCGAACGTGTGCAGCGTGAGCTGAAAGCGAGCGAACTCGATGAAGCCAGCTGCCAGCATATTCTTACCGCACAGTGCGCCCTGCTCGATGAGGCGGTGAAAGGTCGTGGTGTGGAAGATGACGCCTGCGTGCAGTGGTATGACATTCCCCTGCAGGGGCACTTCCTCGGCACCATGGATGCCGGCGACACGCTGTGCGATCGGATGCGCGATGTGCTGCGTGAACCGGCGCCTGACCATGCTGTCGTGACCTGCTTCCAGCGGGTCATGATGCTGGGTTTTCTCGGCAGTTACCGCTCACTGAATGACCCGGATCGCCAGAAACTGGTCAACGCACTCAATGAACATGTCACGTCGTTCAGCTACCCACAGTCTCATCCCGTACTGGCGGAAAGCCATACCGGGCGGGGAATCATGGGCGGCTGGCTGGCGTCATGGCCCGTACGTATTGGTCTGAGCGTGATAGTGGTCGCTGCACTCTGGTGGGGGCTGGATCGCTGGCTGGATCAGTTGCTGCTAACCCTGTTGCCGGGGGCCGTGAAATGAGTCCTGCACAACAGCGCGGGCTGGCGTTGTGGGCCGTCCTGCTGAGTGCCGTGGTCTGCCTGAACTTTCTGCCGGTATCCAGGTGGGTTTCTGTGCTCATTCTGCTGGTGGTGCTGGGGGTTATTCTGGCGTTCCGGACTGTCGCCAGTCGCCGTGAACAGCATGATGTCACCCTGCGCCTGGAGGACCTGCCTGACGCCACTTACCGTCAGCCCGTAGTGCTGGTTTGTGGGGATCTGCCTCTGGCCTGGCCGCATTCGTCACCGGTACTCACTGTCACGCAGGGGTGCTGGATCCGCGTGGAGGATCATCACGATCTGGCACAGGCCGCCCGTCAGATACTGTGGTTACGTCCTGACTGGGGACGTCAGCTGTCGGTGATGGTCAGCGTCTGCCCGCAGCAGCACCCTGACAGCGAAGCCCTGACCAGTCGACTGCTGACCCTGCGCTGGCACATCAGCCAGCTGCGTAAAGCAACCGGTCACTCTGTGCCGCTGGTGCTGAATGGTCAGGTCGGCAGCGCGATGACGAATGACATGTTCTGGCAGGCGGTTTTCCCGGGAGAAGGGGTGAGGGTCTGGCGTGAATCTTCAGCCCCGGGTTCTGTTGTTGAGTGGGTTACCACCGGCGGAACGCCTGCGGTGCAGCAGCAGGTGCTGATGAACAGTCTGATGAACTGGTTCCGTCAGCATGTCCAGGCCGTCTTTATGGATGAGAACCCCGATGTGCCGGTCATTGCACCTGTTGCTGTGCTGTGGGGAATGGGGCCGATCCTGGCCGGAAGCCTGGCCACATCGGCCTGGACAACGTGGCTTTCCCGTCACACCGCGATGCAGCAGGTGTCTGGCTGGCAGCCGGTGGGAACGGACAGTACGGTCATCTCCCTGTTCCCGGATTTTATTTTGCCATTACTGCCGGAGGGGCGGGGCCTGACGCCGCGTGAGCGAACCTGGCGTTGTGCGCTCGGGATTTTCACGCTGGCGGCCATTGCTGCACTGCTCAGCAGTGGCTGGAACAACCGCCAGCTGCTGCAACGCGTGAGCTTCGATATTGTCCGTTACAACAGCATCGCCATGGATGATTACGGTCCTAAAGCCAGCGCCGTACAGGTGCTGCGCGAGGATGCGGCGATGCTGGATGAGTACGCACGCAATGGTGTACCGGCCCGGCTGGGCCTGGGGCTTTATCGGGGGGTACGTCTGCGAATACCGGTGCTGGAAGCGATCCGCTCGTATGTACCACCACCTCCTCCAACGAAGCCTGTAGAAAAAGTTGCACCGAAAATCATCCGCCTCGACAGCATGTCGCTGTTCGATACCGGCAAATGGGCGCTGAAACCCGGCTCGGTGAAGCTGCTGGTGAATTCGCTGGTGGGAATTAAGGCGAAGCCCGGCTGGCTGATTGTGATAGCGGGTCATACCGACAGCACGGGGGATGGCCAGTCCAACCAGGTGCTGTCGCTTAAGCGTGCGGCGTCTGTGCGCAACTGGATGCGCGACACCGGCGACGTGCCGGAGAGCTGCTTTGCGGTGCAGGGCTACGGCGAGAGCCGTCCTGTCGCCACCAACGACACGCCGGAAGGCCGGGCGCTGAACCGCCGTGTCGAAATCAGTCTGGTGCCGCAGGCGAACGCCTGCCAGCTGCCGGGCAACACCCCCGCGCCATCGCAGGATGATGGCGTTTCAAAAAATGAAATGGAGTAATTAACATGGCAATTCCTGTTTATCTGTGGCTGAAGGACGACGGCGGCGCGGACATCAAAGGGTCCGTGGACGTTCAGGATCGTGAAGGCAGCATCGAGGTTGTCGCTCAGGAACACAACCTGTACATCCCGACCGACAACAACACCGGCAAGCTGACCGGCACCCGTATCCACACGCCGTTCCTGTTCACCAAGGAAATCGATTCCTCCAGCCCGTACCTGTACAAGGCGGTGACCACCGGCCAGACCCTGAAATCTGCGGAATTCAAGTGGTACAAAATCAACGATGCCGGCCAGGAAGTGGAGTACTTCAACACGAAGCTTGAGAACGTGAAGGTGGTGAAGGTGAATCCGGTGATGCATGACATCAAGGACCCGTCTTTCGAGAAGCACAACCATCTGGAGCAGATTGAGCTGCGCTACGAAAAAATCACCTGGACCTACAAGGACGGCAACATCATTCATTCCGATTCCTGGAACGAACGCGCCACCGCCTGAGTCTCGTGCGGGCGGGTTTTCCCGTCCGCCGTTTTTGCTGAACGCCTGTAACCGCGGACGTTCAGCAAAGAAAAACACAGTCTGCCTGCCCGACCTTATGCGCTTTGGGTTCCTGAATGAAAGGAAAAGCGACGGGCGGTAGCGTGTCCGGAACTGATAAAGAGAGAGTCTCATGGAAAATCCAGCCAGCCTGTTACGTCGTCTGAACCCCTACTGCGCCCGCGCGATGGAAGGCGCAGCCTCCCTGTGCCAGACCCGCGCCCATGCGGAAATCCTGCCCGAGCACTGGCTGCTGAAGCTGCTGGAGCAGGGCGAGGGCGATCTCACCGTGCTGGCCCGCCGTTATGAATGGGATATGGACGGGATATGGCAGGATTTGCTGAATTTTCTGGAGAAGCTGCCCCGTTCAGTGCGCGGCCGCCCGCAGCTTTCGGACAGCACTCAGACCCTGATGCAGGACGCGTGGCTGCGCGCCTCGCTGGCCGGCGAAGCGCAGGTCCGCAGCATTCACCTGCTGATGGCGCTGGTGGACCGGCAGAGCCTGGTGCGCTGCGACGGCTTATGGCCGCTGCTGACGCTGGGGCAGAGCCAGCTTGAGCGTCTGCGACCGCTGCTGGATGCGCAGTCAGACGAGCGCGAAGAGGTACAGCAGGAAGAGGAGCTGGCGCAGGGCGGCAGCGTGCCGCTGTCCGGCGGTGAGGTGAAAGAGGGCGAACTGAATCCGGCCCTGCAGAACGCGCTGGACAAGTTCACCCTTGACGTCACCGCTAACGCGCGTGAGGGCAAAATCGACCCGGTGTTCGGCCGCGACAATGAAATCCGCCAGATGGTGGATATTCTCTCGCGGCGTCGCAAGAACAACCCGATTCTGGTCGGCGAGCCGGGCGTGGGGAAAACCGCCCTGGTGGAAGGGCTGGCGCTGCGCATCGCCGAAGGGAACGTGCCGGAGTCCCTGAAAGCGGTGAGCCTGCGCACGCTGGACCTCGGTCTGCTGCAGGCGGGGGCGGGCGTGAAGGGTGAGTTTGAGCAGCGCCTGAAAAACGTCATTGATGCGGTGCAGCAGTCTCCGTCCCCGGTGCTGCTGTTCATCGACGAGGCCCACACCATTATCGGGGCGGGCAACCAGGCGGGGGGCGCCGATGCGGCCAACCTGCTGAAGCCCGCGCTCGCCCGCGGTGAACTGCGGACCATCGCCGCCACCACCTGGAGCGAATACAAGCAGTACTTTGAGCGCGACGCCGCGCTGGAGCGGCGCTTCCAGATGGTGAAGGTGGACGAGCCGGACGACGACACCGCCTGCCTGATGCTGCGGGGCCTGAAATCCCGCTACGCGCAGCACCACGGGGTGCACATTACCGATGAGGCGGTCAGGGCGGCGGTGACCCTTTCCCGGCGTTACCTGACCGGCCGCCAGCTGCCGGACAAGGCGGTTGACCTGCTGGATACCGCGTCGGCCCGCGTGCGCATGAGCCTCGACACCGTGCCGGAGCCGCTGACCCGGATGAAGGCGCAGCTCACGGCCCTGGCGATGGAAAAGCAGGCGCTGCTGGAGGATATCGCGGTGGGTAACCTCACCCACGGTGAGCGGCTGGCGGCTATCGAACAGGACGAGGTCCGCATTATTCTGGAGCTCGACGAACGGGAAGCGCAGTACGGCCAGGAGCTGAAACTCACGGAAGCGCTGGTGGCCTGCCGCGCAGATATCTCCCGTCAGGCGGAGATTTCAGACCTGCAACAGCAACTGAGTGAAGCTCAGCAGGGCAACCCGCTGCTGGGGCTGGACGTGGATGCGCGTACCGTCGCCACCGTGATTGCCGACTGGACGGGCGTGCCGCTCTCGTCATTAATGAAGAACGAGCAGACGGAGCTGTTACGCCTCGAAGAGCACCTCGGTAAACGCGTGGTGGGCCAGGATGCGGCGCTGAGCGCCATCGCACAGCGCCTGCGCGCGTCCAGAGCCGGCCTGACGCCGGAGAACGGGCCGCAGGGCGTCTTCCTGCTGGCGGGGCCGAGCGGGACGGGGAAAACCGAAACTGCGCTCACGCTCGCCGATGCGCTCTATGGCGGCGAAAAGTCGCTGATTACCATCAACCTCTCTGAATACCAGGAGCCGCACACCGTGTCGCAGCTGAAGGGTTCCCCGCCGGGCTACGTCGGCTACGGCCAGGGCGGTATTCTCACCGAAGCGGTGCGCAAGCGCCCGTACAGCGTGGTGCTGCTGGACGAAGTGGAAAAGGCCCACCGGGACGTGATGAACCTGTTCTACCAGGTGTTTGACCGGGGCTTTATGCGCGACGGCGAGGGGCGTGAAATCGACTTCCGTAATACGGTAATTCTGATGACCTCCAACCTGGGCGGCGACCACATCATGCAGATGCTGGACGAACAGCCGGAGGCGACAGAGGCCGGCCTGCACGAGCTTGTCCGTCCGCTGCTTCGCGACCACTTCCAGCCTGCGCTGCTGGCGCGTTTCCAGACGGTGCTCTACCGCCCGCTCAGTGAGGCCGCCATGCGCACCATCGTGGCGATGAAGCTGGATAAAGTCTCACAGCGCCTTGCCCGTCACTACGGTATCCGCACGACCATTGATGAGAGCCTGTACGACGCGCTGACCGCCGCCTGCCTGCTGCCGGATACCGGGGCGCGCAATATCGACAGCCTGCTGAACCAGCAGATTTTACCGGTGCTGAGCCAGCAGCTGCTGACGCATATGGCGGCGGGGCAAAAGCCACAGCACCTGACCCTGAACTGGAGTGAGGAGGTGGGGATCGGACTGGAGATTGACTGTACAGAAGGAGTGCACGCATGAGCAGTAATCCCCCGCTGAGATTCAGCCACAGCCATCACCTGCTTTCGGTGAAAGGCTGTGACGCAGGGCTTGATGTGCTGGCGTTTGAGGGCGATGAAGCCCTGAGCAAACCCTTCCGCTACCGTATTGAGTTCACCAGCGCGGACCATGCCATCAGCAAAGAGATAATGCTGATGAAAGCGGCTTCCCTGACGCTGCAGGCTCCGGTTGACCAGGGGTATGGCATTAAGGTGCAGCAGCCGGTGCGGGTGATACAGGGGATGGTGAGCGGCCTTGAGCGCCTGGGCACCTCAAAAGATGAAACCCGCTACGCGGTGACGCTTGAGCCGCGTCTGGCACTGCTTGACCGCTCGCACCAGAACGCCATTTACCAGGACATGTCCGTTCCGCAGATTGTGGAGAAAATCCTGCGCGAGCGCCACGGCATGCGCGGCCAGGATTTCCTGTTTTCGCTCACCCGAGAGTATCCACGCCGTGAGCAGGTGATGCAGTTCGGTGAGAACGACCTGCACTTTATCACCCGCCTGCTGGGTGAGGTCGGCATCTGGTTCCGCTTCACCACCGACACGCGTCTGAACATCGACGTGGTGGAGTTTTACGACAGCCAGAAGGGGTATGAGAAAGGCCTGACGCTGCCGTCGGTGCCGCCGTCCGGGCAGCATTCGCAGGGTGTGGACTCGGTGTGGGAGATGGAGAGCCATCATAACGTGGTCCAGAAGGCGGTCAGCACCCGCGACTACAACTACCGTCAGGCCACGGAGGACATGAACGCCCGGGTGGACGCGACCGGCGGGGATACCACCACGTACGGTGATGCCTATCACTGGGCCGATAACTACCTGACGGCGGGAACGTCCCATGACCGCAACCCGGTGCCGGAGTCCGGGGCGTTTTACGCCCGCATTCGTCACGAGCGTTACCTGAATGGACAGACGAAGACAAGGGCCATCACCAGCTGCCCGACGCTCTCTCCGGGTCAGGTACTGAAAGTCACCGGCGGGTACGAAGTGGCAGATGTGTTTGCGCAGGGCGTGGTCATCACGGCGATGCACAGCCATGCCCGGCGTGACGCGGACTTTGGCGTCAGGTTTGACGGTATCCCGGACAGCACCGATTTTTGTTTCCGCCCGGCGCCAGGCAGCCGCCCGGTGATGGCCGGCACCTTACCGGCCCGCGTCACCAGTACCACTGAAAATGACACCTACGGGCATATCGATAAGGATGGTCGTTACCGCGTCAACATGCTGTTCGACCGGGACAACTGGGAGACCGGATTCGAGAGCCTGTGGGTCCGTCAGTCCCGCCCGTATGCCGGCGACACGTACGGCCTGCACCTGCCGCTGCTGGCGGGTACCGAAGTGGCGATTGGCTTTGAGGACGGCAACCCGGACCGGCCGTACATCGCCGGCGTGCTGCACGACTCGGCGCACGGTGACCACGTCACCATCCGCAACTACAAACGTAACGTCCTGCGCACCCCGGCAAACAACAAAATCCGCCTCGACGACGAGCGCGGGAAAGAGCATATCAAGGTCAGTACGGAGTACGGCGGCAAGAGTCAGCTGAATCTCGGCCACCTGGTTGACAGAGAAAAACAACAGCGGGGGGAAGGCTTTGAACTCAGAACCGACAGCTGGGGCGCCATTCGTGCACAGCAGGGTATTTTCATCACCGCAGATGCACAAATCAAAGGTCAGGGACAGGTTCTTGCGATGGATGCGGCGCTGGGGACACTCAATCAGGCGCAGCAGTTAGCGAAATCACTGAGCGATGCTGTAGCCACTGCACAGGCTGAACTCGCGCAGATCCAGGCGCAAAAAACATTGCTGGAATCCTCTCTCAAAGATCTGCAGCAGTCCGCGTTGCTGATGAGCGCCCCGGACGGGATAGCTCAGGTATCACCGCAAAGTATTCAAATCAGCAGCGGACAGAACTTTATTCAGACCTCCGGCGAGAACAGTGACTTTAGCGTCTTCAAAAAATTCACCGTTGCGGCAGGCGAGATCATCAGCCTGTTTGCTAAAACGCTGGGTATCAAGATGTATGCCAATAAGGGCAAGGTTGATATTCAGGCGCAAGGGGATGCAATGATGCTGACGTCCCTGAAAAGCATGACCATCACCAGCAAAGACGATGAGGTGGTGATTCAGGCAAGCAAGAAAATGACTTTATGTTGCGGTAAAACCGCTGTTGTCATCGACCCGTCTGGCGTCAATATTCTGACGCCTGGTGATGTGAATGCCAAATCAGCCAGCCTGAACCATTTGGCATCACAGATCTTCAGCCCGGCACAACCTGAACTGCCACCGGCGGCCAGCTGTGTGGAGAGTGCACTCTGATGGATACCCTCACTAACTTAACTGGTGCCCTGAATGCCAGGCAGAATGAATACCGCTACCTGGTGCTTGATCCGCTAAAAAAGGTGGCGAGCTGGGATCCTCTGCACGCAGACATGCTCAGGTATAGCCACGGTAGCGATGCCCTGCGCAGGATATTGCGTCCGGATTTGGCCTGGTCGCCGGAGCATTGTCCGATTCTGCTGTTGCTTGCTTCTCCGGGCGGGTCTCTGGATGAAGCGCTGGTCCGAAGCACTGAAACCTATTCATTCGCAGAAGCACTGTACGAGAAGCGCTATGTCTGCGGCTGGTTGAGTTCAGCACTTTCGCCTGATGAAATGACTGTCTGGCTGGCTGATTTGTGCAAACGCATCAAACCGGGCGTCAGTATCCCTGCGTTCGAACCCCTGCGTCTTGAACTGTTGCAGGCGACTGCTGACCCTGAGTTGCTGGCAGGTCTGCTTGCCGCAACGACTCAGTGGCACTGGATGTCCTGTACGGGTGAACTGAGGACACTGAGTAGTAAACCCAGTGGTAATACCTGGATTCTGAACTGGGGAGCTGAACACGCACAAGCTGAAGTCCGTAATATCTGGCGTTTGCTGTCTGCCTGGCATGAATCAAATGACGCTTTACCTCCAGAGGCTGTGCGTCTTGCGGCTGATGCCTGGTTTGCCGCTGATAAATCGGGGCTGCATCATCTCAGTGACCGGCTATGCCTGGCGCTCAATGCCCTGACCTTGCCCGTTGCTATCACTACACATGCAGTCGTACAGGCCCGACTGCAGAAAGCCGCGGAAAACCAGGCACTGCACTTTACCCAACTGCTTCAGACCCTCCCGGACTTTGTCTGGCAGGAGCTGCGTCAGGCATGACGCGACTGAGAAAGGAATTTGATAATGGATATGAAAGCACAGGTAAATAAAAACGCAGCGGCAATTCAGCAGGCAGCATCCATACCTTCAGGCTGTAAGTCGTGTGAGCGTAAAGGAGTTGCGATATACCCGCTACGTGTGGCTGCAGTCCCGGCTTCTCTGGTAAATACCGGCTGGCATCCTGCCGTCCCTCACCAGGACATAGAGCTTAAGGGGGGCGAGTTCAAATACGCCCTGCGTACACTGCGCGAGGGTTATGTGTATGTTCTGGCAGATAAACAGGTCTGGTATGCCTACCAGGTCACCCCGCAGGGCTTTTTGCGCATGTTCAATGCGAAGGAAATGCCGGAAGGAGGGAAAGTGGAACCTCTGAGTGCCGCCTGCCTGCAGCAGAATCATGATATCCGCAGCAGCTTTATCAATATCGATCCGAAGCATACTCATGCAGCCGTGGCCTTCAGCAATGACCCGTGGCCCCGTGAAGTGCTGGCGAAATATAAACAAGCCGGTGCTTCGGCACCGCGTTTTACGCAAGTGACTATTGCTGATGGGAAAACAGTGACAATTGAAGGTGCAGGGCGCAGCCTGGAGCTTGACCCCACGCTCTCAACTCTGACAAAGAACGTGCTGGAGTTTGCGACAGAAAAATTTCCGGGTATTGTCGGAAAAGAAGGGCAGCCCGATGGCGCGTATGGTTTTTATCCCCGAAGGGATATCAGGAAGCAGACGGCGCTGGGTAATAAGGTCGCGGAGTTACAGGAGCTGTACGGTGCAGTGCATGCCATTGTGCTGGATGATGCCATCGGGATAGTTCAGGAACTTAATCACGCCCGCCTGGATGTGGTGGATGCGCTGGCGAAATATCGTTCTAAACCCGCGAATCTTCATCAGGGCACCATTTCCGACACGATTTTGTCAATTCAGGAACTGATGACAAAGCAGGTGGATGCGGATAAAAGCATTAAGCCTGTCACGATCCCGCCTTTTACTGATTCCCCCTTCGATCAGGGAATAACCTTCAGCCGTGAAGATATGGTAGCCGCCACCAAACGTTCTACTCTGGAGAGGATGCAGAAATATTACAGCGAACCCAACCGCGCTAAATTTGCCCGGGAATTTAAAGCCGTGGTGGACGGCTATCAGCAAAAAATTACGGCGGTGGCGAAGGATTTAGATGCCTGGTATCACTCGGCTTTATGGCTGACGGTGATCAAACAGGACTATTCCCCGGTAACCAGTGTAATCAGCTGGGCGGCTCAGCTTAACATGCTGGCCGCCAGTTTGCAGGGGGCGATGGTAGGAATGGATAAGGACAAATCGGCCTGGCATGACTGGGTGGAAAGTCCGGACAGTCCGCCATTTTTGTCTCTCCTTGGCAAACAGTCTGGGCTAATCGCGGCGGTCTACAACGGTTCAGCAAACTACACCAATATGAAGACCCTGCTGAACAGTCAGGAAGTCTGTGACTTTGTGGACAGCATCAACTTCAGCCAGCCCGTAAGCAGCCTGACGATGTCGATGAACGGCGCATTCAGCATGATTGGTGAGAAGATTTCCGCCAAAGCGAACGCAGGATTTGAGCGGGTGCTTCAGGCAATGGCCTATGCTGCAGAAGGTGAACCTGCTGTTACTATTTTTTCGGGTGAAATTACCGTTCGTGAATTTCAGAATATCATGCTTAAGCAGCTGGATGGGCACGGTCGTCCCGTTTGGGGGACCATGCGGGGAGGCATCACGACCTCCCATGCCGGTACCTGGCTGCAGGTAACTGATCCCGTCATACTTGAGCGAAAAATTCACGTACGCTATGCATCCTTACTGAAAGATATTGAATCACCGGTCTATAAGCAGGCAGCACGCAAGGCGGGTTCCAGTTCGGCGGCCCTGAGTAAAGGCACGATGCTGAAAGACGGTAGCCATCTTTCCGGATTCCCGAACCTGATCCTCGCGCAGGATGCCGTAGACGCTTCTCTTACAACGGGTAGCATGAGTATGACGCTGGGGGATACGCTGAAGATAGCCCGTCAGCAGTACCAGCTTTCGCGACGGGTATTCAGCAGCAGCGGCCTGGGTCTGGTGTTGGGGGCCGCTATGCTGGGTCTGCAGAAAAGTGCCCTGGACGCCAACCTTAAAGCGCTGAAGGAGGCTGTGCCGGGGGATGCGCAGGCGGAAATGAAGCTGGCCTCCAGCGCGCTGATGGTGACGGCTTCGGCGGTAGAAATGGTCGGGTTTGGTCATATGATCGCCCGCTGGGGCACCAATCCCTGGGACGTCAAGCCCAATATGAAAGTGCGTGGTGCTGAAATCTACGCCCATCCGCTAATCCGGGTTGCCGGGGTGATAGGGGGAGTGGCGTCGATTGTGGATGGGATTGGGATGTATACGAGTGCTCAAGACGCAGGGAAAAATGGTGATTCAACTGCTAAAAACCTATATTTTGGCGCTAGCTTTTTTACAATTTCTGCTGGAGGGGCCAGCATTTTTGCTGGCATTGCAGGTGATTTTGCTTTGTTTGGTCCCATCGGTATCTGTATAGGGCTGGCCATTTTAGGTGCTGTATTGGCAACCATGGCGGCTGATGAAGTTCGTTCCCCGCTTGAAGTTTGGCTCAGTAATACCTGTTTCGGCCTCCAGCGAGCCGAACATGAAAAACACTGGGATGCTAACAGTCTTACGGATCTTCAGGCCGCGATGACAGCGTACTATACCATTGCCAGCGGCGTCTCTGCACAAATCCGACGTCAAAGAATGGCCGAAGTGGTGCTCAATTCTGCCGGGACGGGGCTGATTGCCGTGCAGGTGAAGCTGCCGGGGTGCAGCAAGTTGGGCTCGGACTGGCTGATCGAACTGTCTGCCAAAGGAAGCGGGGGCAGCCAGTTACTGGCTCAGTCGGCGTCTTCAGGGAAGGTGATAAACGTGGAAACTGCGGCTAAGCAGAGTTTTGATATCACCCCGATGGGAATGGGATCGGCCACCTTGTCTGCTGATTCAGTCATGAAAGAAAGCTGGGAGACAAATGGGTTACTGCTACAGGGCGAGTTTGCTTTTAACCGCATGAAATTCAGCAATGTGGAGCTCAACGTGACCTACTGGCCAGATAAGCACAAACCGGAAGAAAATCTGCAGATAACAACCAGCGCTTAAGGCAATTAAGGATAAAACGATGTCACAAGACGCTTTTTTTCAGGAGCAAAGTGAAGTTCAGCCAAAGCTTAATCCTCCCATATATCGCTGGCAGGAGGATATGCCAGAGAATAACCAGCCTCAGCTAGTGCCTCCCCAGCTGATTTGGTTAAATACTAAAAATAGTATCTGGATGGAAATTCCACGTTATGAAAGTGTGATGTGGGAAGGAGCTTTATTCATGATTTTTTTCTTTTCCGTTGTTTTTGTTTTTATTTTCATCGATTCCATCTCAATGTTAATTGATGACTTCGAGTATGTTACATTTGTTATTATGCTGTTTTATTATGTGATGTTAGGCTCATTTGTTTTTTTATTTTATAAATTATATTTTGCAATCCCGCGCGATCAGCCTATACGACTGAACAAGCAACGACAGGCGATTTATACTTTCAATTATAAAAGAAAATGGTGGAATCCCTGGGCCAGATGGCCAACCACTGTCAAAGCCTATCACTGGGCAGATATTCACGGCGAGATGCGTTTTTCCAGCGACCGTTATACCGGAGGTTTCCAGTTGTTTGCTTCCGTCTGTCAGCCAGGAACGCTGAACGTGACGGAACGCTTCCAGATTGCCAGCGGCTCTCCTGCTCAGCTGCAGCAGCTCTGGAGCTGTCTGTGCCTGTATATGCAAGGTGAGCCGGTGCCGGATGAGGCGGTGAATAAAGGCCGCCCTGATTTCTGGTGTCCGCGTAAAGCGGATAAATGGCCTGCAGAAATGGAACGTGAATCCACCACTGCGCCGGAAAGTGAACTTTCTGCTCCCCGCGCCTGTAGCGAACTATCTGATAAGACGAGATAATCGCCAGTGCTAAGGACAAGATAATGTCTCAGGACGCAATTTTTCAGGGCCAGAGTGAAACTCAGCCAAGGCTTAACCCTCCCATATATCGCTGGCAGGAGGATATGCCGGAGAACAACCAGCCTCAGCTGGTGCCTCCCCAGCTGATTTGGTTAAATACAAAAAATACTATCTGGATGGAAATTCCGCGCTATGAAGCGATTATGTGGGGGGGGATGGTTTTTGGCATAGTGATTCAATTTTTTACTATTGTCATGTTTTTCTGTTTTTTATTTGGAAGTGATGTGTTTTCATTGGTTTTATTAACGTTGGCTTCATTTATTTCATTTGCACTGATGTTGACTTATATTCGGATGAGTTTTTATATACCACGAGATCAACCCATTCGCTTAAACAGAAAACGTCAAAAAATCTATACCTTCGATTATAAAAGAAAATGGTGGAATCCCTGGGCCAGATGGCCAGCCACTGTCAAAACCTATCACTGGCCCGATATTCACGGCGAGATGCGGTTTTCCAGCGATCGCTATACCGGGGGTTTTCAGCTGTTTGCTTCCGTCTGTCAGCCAGGAACGCTGAACGTGACGGAACGCTTCCAGATTGCCAGCGGCACTCCTGCTCAGCTGCAGCAGCTCTGGAGCTGTCTGTGCCTGTATATGAAAGACGAGCCCGTGCCGGATGAGGCGGTGAATAAAGGCCGCCCTGATTTCTGGTGCCCGCGTAAAGCGGATAAATGGCCTGCAGAAATGGAACGTGAATCCACTACTGCGCCGGACAGTGAACTTTCTGCTCTCCGCGCCTGTAGCGAACTATCTGACAAGACGAGTTAATCGCCAGTGCTAAGGACAAGATAATGTCTCAGGACGCAATTTTTCAGGGCCAGAGCGAGGCTCGGCCAGGGCTTAATCCTCCAATATACCGCTGGCAGGAGGATATGCCGGACAAAAACCAGCCTCAGCTGGTGCCTCCCCAGCTGATTTGGTTAAATACTAAAAATAGTATCTGGATGGAAATTCCACGCTACGAAGGGGTTGTCTGGGGGGGGATGCTATTTGGCGCTATATTGTCTTTGTTGGTTTTATTGTTTTATTTTTTGTTGACTCTGTCTATGCTTGGGCTTGAACAGGATATAAATATTATTACCACATCCATTATTGGTGATTTTATACTTATATCTCTTACGGTGATGTTTTTTAAATGTTATTTTTTTGCTGCGCGAGATCAACCTATTCGTTTGAATAGTAAGCGCCAAAAAATCTATACCTTCGATTATAAAAGAAAATGGTGGAATCCCTGGGCCAAATGGCCAGCCACCGTCAAAGCCTATCACTGGGCAGATATTCACGGCGAGATGCGTTTTTCCAGCGACCGCTATACCGAAGGTTTTCAGCTGTTTGCATCTGTCTGCCAGCCAGGAACGCTGAATGTGGTGGAACGCTTCCAGATTGCCAGCGGCTCTCCTGCTCAGCTGCAGCAGCTCTGGAGCTATCTGTGCCTGTATATGAAAGGCGAGCCAGTGCCCGCAGAGCCCAAAAATAAAGGCCGCCCTGATTTCTGGTGTCCGCGTAAA
Organism: Enterobacter cloacae complex sp. P40C2; assembly: GCF_014930695.1. Classification (NCBI taxonomy): domain Bacteria; kingdom Pseudomonadati; phylum Pseudomonadota; class Gammaproteobacteria; order Enterobacterales; family Enterobacteriaceae; genus Enterobacter; species Enterobacter cloacae complex sp. P40C2. The sequence goes on from NZ_JADBRP010000011.1 coordinate 180,387, forward strand.
GCGGATAAATGGCCTGCAGAAATGGAACGTGAATCCACCACTGCGCCGGACAGGGAACTTTCTGCTCTCCGCGCCTGTAGCGAAGTATCTGACAAGACGAGTTAATCGCCAGTGCTAAGGACAAGATAATGTCACAGGACACAGTTTTTCAGGGCCAGAGCGAGGCTCGGCCAAGGCTTAATCCTCCCCTATATCGCTGGCAGGAGGATATGCCGGACAATAACCAGCCTCAGCTGGTGCCTCCCCAGCTGATTTGGTTAAAT
>NZ_JADBRP010000012.1:0-119541 GCF_014930695.1 Enterobacter cloacae complex sp. P40C2
CCGAACTCAGAAGTGAAACGCCGTAGCGCCGATGGTAGTGTGGGGTCTCCCCATGTGAGAGTAGGGAACTGCCAGACATCAAACAAGTAGAAAGGCCATCCGAAAGGATGGCCTTTTTGCGTTATAGCTTCCGTTAATCAACCTCTTCTTCCTCTATTTACCCGCAATGTTAATACTGTGCGGGTGTATTAAAGCCTTTTAATCAGCCTGTATTGCAGAGATAAAATGCTGCACGTCAGCGCCCGGTGAACTGAATATCCAGGCGTGAGAATAAGGGAAGTGGCGGAAAATAATATAGGCTAAAGAATAGCGTTGATATCAGAAAAGCCCTGACGAAATACAGAAAACGAATACATCAGAAAAAATAAAAGCGCGGACGGTGCCGCGCTTTTAAAGGCTGATTTATTTGGTCAAAGCGACAATACCCAGCGTCAGACCTGCTATTGCAGCGGCGCCTCCGGCAATCGCACCTGCGGTTTCCCAGTTATCCTGGGTGGTGCCCTTCATACAGGTATTGGTGTGAACCAGTCGGCCCTGATCGTCGTATACCGGTACACATGGAGAGTCGTGCGCGCATCCAGCAAGTAGCGCAGCGAGAAGTGCAACGGAAATGAATCTTTTCATGATGTTACCTCAAAATAATCGCTTATTCGCTATAAAGCCGATGCGGCAATTAACGAACTGGTTGATATTTTACCACCGCAACAATCCCGTGCAGCACGGGGAATAATCTCAATTTGTGTGAATTGTAAAAATCATGGAGAAAAAAGAAGGATGGACATTATTAATGGAGGAAATGTGGAGAGGCGGTTTTTTTATTTCCAGAAAACAATGGAATAAAAAAGGCACCCGAGGTGCCTTTATCACTTCTTAATCCCTGTGCTTTGTAAACCGTCTTCGGACTACTACAAAGAAAACAGGAACGAAGAATATAGCCAGCAACGTTGCTGACAACATTCCTCCCATAACGCCCGTCCCGACGGCATTTTGTGCACCGCTACCTGCACCACTACTGATTACCAGCGGCATAACGCCAAGGATAAATGCGAGAGAAGTCATCAGGATAGGCCGCAGACGCATCCGCGAGGCTTCCAGAGTAGCTTCAATAATCCCTTTACCCTCTTTATCCATCAGATCTTTGGCGAACTCCACGATCAAAATGGCGTTCTTGGCGGATAAGCCAATTGTCGTGAGCAGCCCAACCTGGAAGTAAACGTCATTGTTAAGGCCGCGCATGGAGGCCGCCAGAAGCGCACCAATTACCCCCAGGGGCACAACCAGCATAACCGAGAATGGAATTGACCAGCTTTCATAGAGCGCTGCCAGACACAGGAACACCACAATCAGTGAAATGGCGTACAGTGCCGGAGCCTGATTACCGGAGAGACGTTCCTGGTATGACATCCCCGTCCAGTCGTAGCCGATGCCCGCAGGCAATTTCGACGCGAGGCTTTCCATCATTGCCATCGCCTCACCGGTACTTTTACCTGGCGCTGACTCACCGAGGATCTCCATAGATGGCATACCGTTGTAGCGCTCCAGACGCGGTGAACCGTAAATCCAGTGAGAGCTGCTGAAGGCGGAGAACGGCACCATTTCGCCGTTAGCGCTACGCACATACAGGCCGTTAATGTCTCCAGGCAACATGCGGAAGGGTGCATCAGCCTGAACGTAGACTTTTTTCACACGTCCGTGATCGATAAAGTCGTTTACATAGGTGCCACCCAGCGCGGTTGAAATCGTCTGATTGACGTCAGACACGCTCACCCCCAGCGCCTGTGCCTTCTCCTGGTCGACATCCAGCTTGAACTGTGGCGTATCTTCCAGGCCGTTAGGGCGAACGCGGACCAGTAATTCAGGATGTTCCCTCACCAGGCCAAGCAGCTGGTTACGCGCCTGCGTTAGCTGTGTATGCCCCAGGTTTGCCTGATCGATCAGTTCGAAATCGAAGCCAGTTGCGGTGCCCAGTTCAATAATAGCGGGCAGGTTAAACGGAAATACAAGGCCATCTTTAATCTGGCTAAACGCTTTCGTCGCGCGGCTGACGATGGCTCCAACGCCGTTTTCATGGCCCGGACGTTCTTCCCACGGCTTCAGACTGACAAACGCGATACCGGAGTTCTGGCCCTGACCGCTGAAGCTAAACCCGTTTACGGTAAAGACCGATTCGACGTTCGCTTTCTCTTTCGTCAGATAGTAGTCCTGAACCTGGTCGAGCACCTGCTGGGTACGCATCTGCGTCGCACCTGCCGGTAACTGAACCATCGTCATAAACACCCCCTGATCCTCTTCCGGCAGGAAGGAGGTAGGTAAGCGCAGGAACAGTACCGCCATGCCGCCGACTATGATGACGTACACCAGCAGATAGCGCCCGGTTTTACGTAATATGCCGCTCACGCTGTTGCTGTAGTGCTCCACGCTCTTATCAAAAAGCGCGTTAAACCAGCCGAAGAACCCACCTTTCTTTTCATGATGCTCGCTGGATATGGGTTTGAGCAGCGTTGCACAAAGGGCAGGGGTTAAAATCAATGCCACCAGTACCGACAAAGCCATTGCGGAGACGATAGTGAGTGAAAACTGGCGATAGATAGCCCCGGTTGAACCACCAAAAAACGCCATCGGTATAAACACCGCCGAAAGCACCATGGCTATGCCCACCAGAGCGCCCTGGATCTGCTCCATCGACTTCTGCGTCGCCTCTTTTGGCGGCAGCCCGTCTTCAACCATGACGCGCTCAACGTTCTCGACCACTACGATGGCATCATCGACCAGCAGGCCTATCGCCAGTACCATCCCGAACATCGTCAGCGTGTTAATGGAGAAGCCGAACGCAGCCAGTACCGCAAAAGTGCCAAGTAACACCACCGGCACGGCAATTGTCGGAATCAGGGTCGCCCGCAGATTTTGCAGGAACAGGTACATCACCAGGAACACGAGAACGATCGCTTCAAACAGCGTCTTCACCACTTCATGAATTGAAATCTTCACGAAGGGAGTAGTGTCGTATGGATAGACAACCTTCAGACCCTGAGGGAAGAAAGGCTGTAATTGCGCCAGTTTGCTCTTGATGGCGGCAGCGGTATCCAGCGCGTTTGCACCCGTTGCCAGCTTGATCCCCAGTCCCGTTGCGGCCTGACCGTTAATTTTGGTGACCATGTTGTAGTTTTCGCCACCCAGCTCGATGCGGGCCACATCTTTCAGGTGGACCATTGAGCCGTCCTGGTTCACCTTCAGCGTGACCCGGCCAAACTCTTCCGGCGATTTCAGGCGCGTTTGAGCAATAATTGAGGCGTTGAGTTGCTGTCCAGGTACAGACGGCGTTCCCCCCAGCTGGCCCGCAGCAATCTGATCGTTCTGCGTTTTCAGCTGGTTAATGATATCCAGCGGCGTCAGCTGGTATTTATTCATCGCGTTGCTGTCCAGCCAGATGCGCATTGCATACTGCGCACCGAAAAGCTGCACGTCGCCAACCCCGGAAGTACGGCTAATTGCATCTTTTACGTTAGAGGCAACATAGTCGGAGATATCGTCCTGAGTGAGGCTTTTATTATCCGAAACGAAACCAGCCACCAGCAGGAAGCTGCTGCTGGATTTTTCCACGCCGATCCCCTGTTGCTGCACTTCTTGCGGCAGAAGCGGCATGGCGAGCTGAAGCTTGTTCTGAACCTGCACCTGCGCAATATCAGGATCCGTACCCGATTCGAATGTCAGAGTAATGGTGACGTTACCGGCAGAGTCGCTGGTAGATGACATGTACATCAGATTATCGATGCCGTTCATGTTCTGTTCGATAACCTGCGTCACGGTGTCCTGAACCGTCTGGGCATCAGCGCCAGGATAGGTGGCCGTCACGGCAACTGCCGGGGGGGCAATAGTGGGATATTGCGCGACAGGCAGCTGTAAGATGGCCAGCCCGCCCGCAATCATCAGAATGATGGCGAGTACCCAGGCGAAAACAGGCCGTTGAATAAAGAAAGTAGCCATGTCGTTATCCCTTAACTGGCCGGTGTGGCGGCGGTATCAGGAATAGCCACAACGGTGACGCCCGGGCGAACTTTTTGCAGGCCGCTGGTAATGACGCGGTCGCCGTTTTTCAGCCCCTCCGTCACCAGCCAGCGATCGCCAATGGCCTGCGGTGCAACAACAGTGCGAGACTCCACCTGGTTTTTATCGTTTACCACAAGGACGGTTGCATCTCCGCGCGGTGTACGGGTTACGCCCTGCTGCGGAACAAGAATGGCGTTCGGCTGCGTACCTTCATCAATGCGCGCACGGACAAACATACCCGGTAACAGCATATGCTGCGGGTTCGGAAAGATGGCGCGAAGGGTAATGGAGCCGGTGCTTTCATCTACCGTGACATCCGAGAACTGTAGGGTTCCTTTCAGCGGATAAGGCTGGCCGTTTTCCATCAGCAACTCGACGCTGCTGGCGTCCCCCTTTTGCAGGCTTGTCTGCTTCAGACGCATAAAATCGCTGCTGGATTGCGTCACATCGACATAAATGGGATCGAGCTGCTGAACCGTTGCCAGCGCCGTTGACTGGCCGTTAGTAACCAGCGCCCCTTCGGTGACGCTGGATTTGCCAATACGTCCGTTGATTGGCGAGGAGACTTTCGTATAGGCAAGGTTGATCCGCGCGCTTTCAACGCCAGCCTTTGCGGCAACGACGCTCGCATCCGCCTGCCGGGCGGTTGCTACCGCCCGATCGTATTCCTGCTTGCTCACGTACTGCGTACCGACCAGCGGGACGTAGCGTTTTACCGTCAGATGGGCAATGTTTGCCGCCGCCTGCGCTTTTACCAGCTCACCTTTTGCGCTGTCATAGGCTGCCTGATAGGTAGCAGGATCGATTTGATAAAGGGATTCACCCGCTTTGACATCGCTGCCTTCGGTAAAATTACGGTGCAGAATGATACCACTAACCTGAGGACGAACCTCCGCAACGCGAAACGCGTCCGTTCTGCCCGGCAATTCGGTGGTTACCGCCAGTGGCGCGCTTTTAACAATATGAACACTGACCTGAGGAGCCTGGCGATGCTGCTGTGGATTTTCTTGTCCATCGCACCCGGCGAGCAGCGCGGCGCAGACAATTAAACCGGATAAGGGTAAGCGGCTGAAATAATTCGTCATTACTGTTCCTTAAACCACCCTTAAGCCGATACTGGCCGTGAATCGGTAAAAGGGCGTGAGGCAAAAATAAAATGTAGTGGCGTATAATAATGAGGGTAATTAATGTTTTTTAATTTATACGTGCTGAGAAAGGCATCGAAAAGTACGCGCGGCATCTGTTTGCGTGCATTCAACGCTATATTTCTGCCAGGATAGCCGTCAAAATTATTTTTGCTGGCTACATTTATATGCCTTATGAATTTAATGCGTTCAATTCATTTGCCAGAATTATAAATTAAAGAGACTGACCTTTTTTGTGCAAACTCGATACGGACGATGGTGAATACTTTAGCTTATACGGTCCATTTATTTTGGTTTGATGATGTATTAACCGCATGAGTAATGAGTAGCAGAGTATGGCGCGTAAAAAGAAAGAAGAGGCTCAAAAGACCCGTCAACAGCTGATTGAAGCCGCTATCGGGCTGTTTGCGGCGCGCGGCGTGGCTAACACTACGCTGACGGACATTGCCGATGCTGCGCGCCTGACTCGTGGGGCGGTTTACTGGCATTTTTCCAGTAAATCAGAAATATTTAACGCAATCTGGGAGCAACAGTTACCGCTGCGCGAGGTTATTCGCGACAGGCTGTTACTGTCGGAAGGGGACGATCCGCTGTTAAAGCTGCGTGAACAGTTCATCGTTACGCTACAATATATTGCGCGGGAGCCTCGACAGTGCGCTCTTTTACAAATCCTGTATCATAAGTGTGAATTTCATGGCGATATGATTTCAGAATATGAAATACGCAGGCGCATTGGGATAAACGACGATTTTCTTCGTACGAGGCTGGAGCAATGCATTGCGGGGAACGCAATCTCCTCAGAGATAAATATCGATCTCACGCTGATTGTTTTTCACGGCTTTTTTAGTGGGATAATCAAAAACTGGTTAATGAACAGCAACAGTTTTAATCTGTACAAACAGGCGCCGGCGCTGGTGGATCATATTCTGGCGACGCTGCATATTACGCGGGTGCCGCCGATGCGTTACGATACAGCCTCATGACGGCATCCGGGGTGGCGACATGTCGCCATGCCGGCACTGTTCCTCAATGGCTTGCGCGGTAATCGGTTTACCCAGCAGATAACCCTGAAGCGTATTACACCCCAGCTGTGTCAGAAATTGCTGCTGCGCCTCGGTTTCAACCCCTTCCGCTACAACCTTCAGGTTAAGCGTTTTTGCCAGGGCGACAATCGCCGAGACAATCGTCGCATCTTCGCTCTCTCCACTTAACTCTTTGACGAAAGCGCGGTCGATTTTCAGCTCACAGGCGGGGAGACGCTTAAGATAGAGAAGGCTTGAGTAGCCCGTTCCAAAATCATCTATCGACGCTTTGACGCCGGCATCCGTCAGCGCCGTCAGGAGGCGAACGCTTTCGTCCGGATTGCTCATCGCGGTGGTCTCGGTCACTTCCAGAATGAGCATGTCGGGCGGAACCTTATGGCGCGCCAGACAGTCGAGGACCGTTTTCACCAGCGACGGCTGTTCGAACTGCAGCGTTGAAAGATTCACCGCCATTGACCAGTCCGTATGACCCTGAAGATGCCATTCACGCAGCTGGCGGCAGGCCTCGTCGATAACCCAGTTGCCCATCGGAATAATTAGCCCGGTTTTTTCCGCCAACGGCAGAAACAGGTCGGGAGACAGTAAGCCCTGTTTTGGGTGCTGCCAGCGTAACAAGGCTTCAAATCCGAGAACCGGCCCGGCAGGAGCGTGGAATTTTGGCTGATAGAGCAGACGCAACTCGTTACGGGCGATGGCCTGCCACAGGTCATTCATCAGCTGAAGATGCGTCTGCGCCAGCGTATTCATCGACGGCTGGAAAAAGTGATAGCCGTTGCGGCCCATATGCTTCGTGTGATACATCGCAGCATCGGCGTTAAACATCAGTTCACGATCGGTTTTGCCATCGTGCGGATAAAGCACGATGCCAATGCTCAGCGTGACCATCAGTTCGTAAGGATCGAGATGGAACGGGCTGTCGATGACGCGCACCAGCGAATTGGCCAGCGAGGCCGCATCGTCCGGGCTGCTGGTTTCGGCCAGCAGAACGAATTCATCCCCGCCAATACGCGCCAGCGTGTACTGGCCCTTTAGCTGCAAAAGCAGACGCTGCGTCACCGCGACCAGAAGCTTGTCGCCGACGTCATGACCGTAGGCATCGTTAACGTTTTTAAAGCCATCCAGATCCATAAACATCAGCGCGAAATGGTTTCCCTCACGATCGGCCTTGCTGATGGCCTGATCGAGCCGATCCTCCAGCAGGACTCGATTGGGCAAGCGCGTCAGCGTGTCATGTAACGCCAGCTGCGCGAGTTCACGGTTAGCTTCTGCCAGTGAAGAGGCCAGCAGCGAAGTACGAGCCTGAAGGCGGGCATCGAACATCGACACCAGTAAAGCGATCCCCAGAATCGCGAGCGCGACCACGCTCACCAGTACCGCCAGCCAGCTACCGTTAATGCCGTGATGGTGAACCACCGTTGACATCGGAAATTGTGCGGCCTTCATGCCGGCATAATGCATACCGGCGATGGCGATCCCCATGGCGATTGCCGCCCCCAGCCGCATCAATGCCATTCGCGCGGCTTCATGCCGTAAACGGAACGTCAGCCACAGTGCGGCCAGTGACGCCGCCAGGGCAATAACCACGGATATGGCTACCCATGTTTTATCCCAGATAATATCCGGCGTAACGTTCAGTGCCGCCATGCCGGTGTAGTGCATAGCGACAATACCCGTTCCCATCACGGCTGCGCCGGGAAGCAGCCGACGTAAACGCAGCTGCTCGCAGCTGACGAGCCACAGGGCGAACATTGACGAGCAGATGGCGATAACCATTGAGAACACGGTCAGGGCGACGCTGTAGCTCATGCTCATGGACAGGTCCATCGCCAGCATGCCGATGAAGTGCATTGCCCACACGCCAATACCCATCGAAACACCGCCACCCGCCAGCCAGACGCGTGCAGCCATTCCCCGGCTTCCGGCGACGCGCGCCGCCATATTCAGGGCGGTATAGGCAGCAAGTATGGCGACCACAAAGGAGATGGCTACAAGGATTTGGTTGTATTGGCTAACCAGCATGGTCTGTTCACTCGCTGAGGGACGTTAAGCATGAGCGGTCGGAAAGGGCACAGACATTATCATCGTCAGGAAATGACGAAAAGTGATTTAAACCACTGTTTTTATTGGGTGTAAACAGGTTTCTATCCCGGTAGAGAAATTATTCCAGCTCTGAGCAGTTCACCAGTTTGAGCGGATTCACGGAGTTCATATTGCGACATTTATCGGTTTCGGTGCTCATCAACTCAATCCACTGCATGAGCAGCGCATCGAAAATGAAAACAGAGACAGCAAAAACGACCAGCCACCAGTATTTACGAATCATGCGTCATTCCGGGAAAAGAGAGCTTTCAGGTGGTGGAAATATACACGAAAAGCGGACGTTGAAAAGTGGGGAAAGAGAAGGTTTACAAAGCGTTGACGCTTACGGATCCGGGCGATAAAAAAGGCGCTTCCCCATGCCGAGTAGCGCCTTTTTAAACAAGCAGTTAGCTAATCGAAATTAGTTCATGCCGTATTTTTTCAGTTTCTTACGCAGGGTACCACGGTTGATGCCCATCATCAGGGCAGCGCGGGTTTGATTACCACGGGTGTATTGCATCACCATGTCCAACAGTGGCTGTTCAACTTCAGCCAGTACCAGCTCATACAGGTCATTAACATCCTGACCGTTCAGTTGAGCAAAATAGTTCTTCAGTGCCTGTTTAACCGAGTCACGCAGGGGCTTTTGAGTTACCTGATCCTGAGAGTTAACGGTAGAAACGGTCAGTACGTCAGAATTTACGCGTTGTTCGAACATAGTTCTGTCAGCTCTTTATTTCATTACGCAAGATTTTCGAAGTATGCCTCCAACGCCTCCAGCTGTTCGCTGGCATCCTCAATGGCGTTGAATGTGCGCCGAAACTGGTCATCTGGAGCGTGCTCCTGGAGATACCAGGATACGTGTTTACGCGCAATTCGGTACCCTTTTGCCTGACCGTAGTGGTCGTGCAGTTCCCGAACATGCGAACAAAGCAAGCGCTTTACCTCTGCCAGAGGCAGCGGGGCAAGCAGCTCCCCAGTGTCCAGATAATGCTGGATTTCCCGAAAGATCCAGGGTCTTCCCTGAGCGGCACGTCCTATCATCAGAGCATCAGCTCCCGTATAGTCGAGCACAGCTCTGGCTTTAAGCGGGTCAGTAATGTCGCCATTCGCGATAATCGGAATGGAAACTTTCTGCTTAACTGCCCGAATGCTGTCGTATTCAGCTTCTCCGTTGAACAAACAGGCGCGAGTGCGTCCATGAATGGTCAGGGCCTGAATGCCACAGTCTTCGGCCAGTTGGGCAATCTCTACACAGTTACGGTGTTCCGGCGACCAACCCGTGCGAATCTTCAACGTAACAGGAACGTCCACTGCGCTGACAACCGCCGTCAGGATTGACTTCACCTGATCGGGGTATTGCAGAAGGGCTGAACCTGCAAGCTTGCGATTCACCTTTTTGGCCGGGCAACCCATATTGATATCAATAATCTGGGCGCCACTTTCCACGTTAATACGCGCGGCATCTGCCATCTCTTCAGGCACGCTTCCGGCAATTTGCACGGTGCGGATACCTGGCTCATCAACGTGCACCATCCGAAGGCGGGACTTATCGCTTTCCCAAACCTGCGGGTTAGACGACATCATCTCGGAAACGGTCAGACCTGCTCCCATCTCGTAACACAGCGTCCTGAACGGCCGGTCGGTAATACCTGCCATTGGGGCTGCAATCAGGCGATTTCTGAGCTGGTGGTGTCCGATGCGCATGAGTTAAGAAATGACCATACTGTGACTGCAAGGCGGCGTATATTACGCATTTTTTGCACGAGATGAAAGGCCAAACTTTGAACAATCCTCTGTTGTAGATCAAGGAATCGCCAGTCAAACTTTTCGGATAGGATTATTCGCTATTTAAATCATTGTGTTATGAATAAATGAATATTTTATAGGCGCTTACAATTTCCCGTAACTTCTCATCATTTCTGAATAAATGAACCTCTTGTCCGGGATAATCTGCTGCTATATGCAGCAGATTATGGTGCTTCTTTGCGATCTACGTCGCATTTCAGCACAGGATATCAGGGCGAAAAATCGACTTATTCAACAACCACCCGGCCATGAAGCGGCTGCACCGGTCGGCTGTTTTCATGATGCAGGGTATGGGTGAATTTTTGCAGCTGTTCGGCTGAAACGGTCAGCGGGTGTTTGAGCACCAGCCACGTAACCCCTTCTGAGCAGGGTGGCGTGGTCAGAGAGCCGCTGAAGCGCCAGTAGGTTTTATCCGCAGGGAGTAATTTATTCATATCAAGGTGTGGCTTAATCGTGACATTCTGGTCAGCCTGTCCCGGCATCACGCCCCAGAGCTTATCCAGCTCGGGATTTGCGGCACCCCGATCGAACATAACGGCAACGACCGCCAGTTCGCCGTTGGCATTTTTGTGCACCAGATGCATTTCCATTGCGTATTTTTTTCCGTGCACCGTGTTTTCGGATGGCGCGTGGAAATGAAACTGCTGTAACGTCCAGGTCTGCTTATCAAGCGTGATGCTATCCCGCGTGTCCGCCTTTTCACTTGCCTGGATAGTATGGCCGTTGTTCGTCAGGGTGATTGGGCCGTCGATGTAGCGCGTTTCCAGCGGAGCAATGTGGCCTTTTGTGGTGGTATCGATGTTTATGGGCGACTGGTACATTCCGCTTTTACACGTTCTGTACGCCTCGTCCAGCTCGCCCCAGTGCTCCGGTGCGGCTTCCCCCTGATAGCTCCAGTGTGATGCGTAAGCCGAAGCCGGGATCATGCTCAGCGCCAGCAGCGCTGCCTTGCCTGCAATGTGTTTCATCGTATTCTTCCTGTGAATTTTATTATTCAAATCGATGGATTCCGCCATGATTTGTAGGGGTATTTTATCGGGGAAGAGACGAGGGCGGGAGAAAAATCGTAGGGGAAAGGCGTGGTCAGAGGACCACGCCAGACGCTTATTTTTTACGACCGGTAATGCGGCACCACTCTTCTTTCTCGACCACCGGGTCGAGGGTAAAGCGATCCGCGTAGGCTTCGCAGACGCTTTCTGCCTGGCTGGCAAGGATACCGGAAAGCCCCAGCAGGCCGCCCTCAACCGGCAGTACGCTGATTAACGGCGCCAGCTCGCGTAGCGGGCCAGCAAGGATGTTGGCGACCACCACATCGGCTTTCATGGCTTCTGGCTGCGCGTCGGGGAGGTACAGCTCAAGGCGATCGGAAACGCCGTTACGTTCGGCGTTATCGCGGCTGGCCTGAATGGCCTGCGGATCGATGTCGATCCCGATGGCTTTTGCGGCTCCCAGCTTCAGCGCCGCGATAGCGAGGATCCCGGATCCGCAACCGAAGTCGATCACGGTTTTGCCTTCCAGATCCAGGCCATCCAGCCATTGCAGGCACAGGGACGTGGTCGGGTGAGTACCGGTTCCGAACGCCAGACCCGGATCCAGCATCACGTTGACTGCGTTTTCATCGGGAACGTCGCGCCAGCTTGGGCAGATCCACAGGCGCTTGCCAAACTGCATCGGATGGAAGTTATCCATCCACTCGCGCTCCCAGTCTTTGTCTTCGAGCTGTTCGATTTTATGCGCGAAGCCTGCGCCCAGCAGCGGATGGTTTTCCAGTATCGCCACCACCTCTTTCATGTCGGTTTCTGCATCAAACAGGCCGATAACGTCGGTATCGCCCCACAGGCGTGTTTCACCCGGCAGCGGCTCAAAGACCGGCGTGTCATGCGTGTCCTGGAAGGTGATAGAGACCGAACCGGCCTCCATCAGCGCATCACTCAGTTCTTCGGCGTTGGCGCCGGTTGTGTTCAGTTTTAATTGGATCCACGGCATGGCAAAACTCTTTATTTATCAGTAGAAATCAGGACAGTTTGCGGAAGCGGGCGACCGAAACGGTTTCCCACCACAAACGCCAGTAAACTTAACAGTAACGAAGGCACAATGGGATGGAAGCCCAGGTACTGCACGTTAAGCGTGGCGAGAACGGCATACAGAACGCCCCCGACGATCATGCCGCTCAACGCGCCCGCGGCATTCGCTCGCTCCCAGTACAGGCCCAGCACCAGCGGCCACAGGAATACGGCTTCCAGCCCGCCAAAGGCGAGCAGGTTCAGCCAGATGATCATCTCCGGTGGACGCCACGCGGCGAGCAGCAGCAGCGCCCCGAGCGCCAGCGTAATGACGGCCGACATCCGCTTCAGACGTCGCTCATTCTCGACCTGCTCAGGGCGCAGGTTAAGATAGAGATCTTTAATGATCGTAGCGGAACTTTGCAGCAGCTGAGCGTTGATTGTCGACATAATAGCGGCCATCGGCGCGGCCAGGAAAATCCCGGCGGCAAACGGCGGAAGCACTTTCACCATCAGCGTCGGAATGACCAGATCCGGTACGGTAAGGTCAGGGATCACCGCTCGCCCCAGCGCGCCCGCCAGGTGCATGCCAAACATCAGGATCGCCACCACAATCGTTCCGATAATAATCCCCCGGTGCACGGCTTTGCTGTCTTTATAAGAGATGCAGCGCACGGCGGTGTGCGGCAGGCCAATAACCCCAAAGCACACCAGCACCCAGAACGAGGTCATAAAGGTTGGGGAGAGGATATCATCCGCCCCCTGCGGCGAGACCAGTTTCGGGTCGATCGCTTCCAGGGTTTCAACCGCATGGCTCAGGCCACCTGCGGCATGAACGATGCCCACCAGCAGAACGATGGTGCCAATGAGCATGACCATTCCCTGCATAGTGTCGTTCAGAACGCTGGCGCGGAACCCGCCAAACGCGGTATACAACGCGATGCTGACGCCGAAGATAATCAGGCCCGTCTCGTAGGGGATCCCGGCCGCCGTCTCCAGCAGACGCGCGCCGCCGATAAACTGCACCGTCATTGCCCCAATAAAAGCCACCAGCAGGCTCAGGCTTGCCAGCCATACCAGCAAGCGGCTCTGATAGCGGGCAAACAGCATATCGTTCAGCGTCACGGCATTGTAGCGGCGCGCCAGAATGGCAAACTTTTTACCCAGTATGCCAAGAGAGAGCCAGATGGCGGGAAGCTGGATCATTGCCAGCAGTACCCAGCCCAGACCGTACTTATAGGCGGCTCCGGGGCCACCGATAAACGAGCTGGCGCTGATGTAGGTGGCGGTTAGCGTCATGGCCAGCACCACGCCACCCATCGAGCGGCTGCCGAGAAAATACTCGTTCAGGAAGGTGCCGGTCGAGCGTTTACGCATCGCATAAACCGACAGGCCAAACACCAGGAACAGGTAAGTGATAAGGGGCAGAATGACTTCAAGCTGCATCATCGTCCTCCAGTGAAATATCGCGATAGATGAATTTCACCATCGCCCAGCACAGCACGATAAACACCAGCGGCAGCAGCAGGCAGGCCATTTCGAACCAGTGCGGGAGGCCGGTTATGCCGATAGCGGAATCAGGTAAGTAAGCAGTTACTAACCATGCAGCAAGATAGAGAAGGGTCAGCCACAGCGCCCAGCGCGCTTCTTTATGGGCCTGAACAAAACGTTTGTCCATTTTTTGTCCCTTGTGGATGAAGAAAGCGGGGATTGTACATGATGGGGCCTGGCGATCCCCAGAAATAAAAAAGGCCGGATTATCCGGCCTTTTAGCAACACAGGTCTCTTACTTCTCGTTCAGACCCAGTTTTTTCTCCAGGTAGTGGATGTTAGTCCCACCATTCTGGAAGTGCTCGTCGCTCATAATGCGCATCTGAAGATCGACGTTGGTTTTAATACCGTCGATGATCAGCTCCTGCAGGGCGTTTTTCATGCGGGCGATTGCCACGTCACGGTTTTCGCCGTAGCAGATAAGCTTACCGATCATTGAGTCATAGTACGGCGGTACGGTGTAACCGGCGTAGATATGGGACTCCCAGCGCACGCCAAAGCCACCCGGCGCGTGGAAACGCGTGATTTTACCCGGGCTTGGCAGGAAGGTATTCGGATCTTCGGCGTTGATACGGCATTCAACCGCATGGCCTTTCACCACAACTTCTTCCTGTTTGATGGACAGAGGCTGGCCGGCCGCGATACGCAGCTGTTCTTTGATCAGGTCAACGCCGGTGATCATTTCGGTAACCGGGTGTTCAACCTGAATACGGGTGTTCATCTCAATGAAGTAGAACTCACCGTTTTCGAACAGGAACTCAAAGGTACCCGCCCCGCGATAGCCGATATCAACACACGCTTTGGCGCAACGCTCGCCGATGTAGCGACGCAGTTCCGGGGTAATGCCCGGCGCTGGCGCTTCTTCGACGACTTTCTGGTGACGGCGCTGCATGGAGCAGTCACGTTCTGCCAGATAGATCGCGTTACCCTGACCGTCAGCCAGCACCTGAATTTCGATGTGGCGTGGGTTTTCCAGGTATTTTTCCATGTACACCATGTCATTGCTGAAAGCCGCTTTCGCTTCCGCTTTGGTCATGGAGATGGACTGCGCCAGTTCAGCATCGCTGCGCACTACGCGCATACCGCGACCGCCGCCGCCGCCGGACGCTTTGATGATCACCGGATAGCCAATGCGTTTAGCATGGGCACGGTTAGCATCCATATCGTCGGTCAGAGGGCCGTCAGAACCTGGTACGGTTGGAACACCGGCTTTTTTCATTGCGGTGATTGCAGACACTTTGTCACCCATCAGGCGAATAGTGTCGGCTTTCGGGCCGATGAAGATAAAGCCAGAACGTTCAACCTGCTCGGCAAAGTTAGCGTTCTCTGAGAGGAAACCATAACCCGGGTGAATCGCGACCGCGCCAGTAATTTCGGCGGCGCTGATGATCGCCGGGATGTTCAGATAGCTTTTTACGGACGGAGCCGGGCCAATACAGACCGTCTCATCCGCCAGCAATACGTGTTTTAAATCGCGATCCGCGCTTGAGTGCACGGCCACGGTCTTGATGCCCAGTTCTTTACAGGCACGAAGAATACGCAGTGCAATCTCGCCACGGTTGGCGATAACAATTTTATCCAGCATGTTCGCCTCGTTACTCGATGACGACCAGCGGCTCGTCAAATTCTACCGGCTGACCACTTTCGACCAGGATCGCTTTCACAGTACCTGATTTGTCTGCTTCGATCTGGTTCATCATTTTCATGGCTTCAACGATGCACAGGGTATCGCCTACGTTGACTTTCTGACCCACTTCGATGAACGCTTTCGCGTCCGGGCTCGGGGTGCGGTAGAAAGTACCAACCATTGGGGAACGTACGATGTGACCACTGATTTCTGCTGCAGCCGCAGGTGCCGCTTCTGCTGCTGGTGCGACGGCTGCGGAGAGCGCAGGCTGTTGCACTGGCGCAGCATAGGCTTGCTGCATTACCGGGAAGCTAGCGGCTGGGGCTGCACGACTGATGCGTACAGACTCTTCGCCTTCAGAAATTTCCAGTTCGGAGATGCCTGATTCTTCAACCAGCTCGATCAGTTTTTTAATCTTACGAATATCCATGAGTGGGTTCCGTACTCTTGTTTAGTGTGATTGTGACAAGCGTTTTACCGCTGTCTGTAAAGCGTATGAATAGCCGTCTGCACCCAGCCCACAGATAACGCCAGCGGCGATATCCGACAGGTAAGAATGGTGGCGGAACGGCTCTCGGGCGTGCACGTTACTCAGGTGGATCTCGATAAACGGGATACTCACCGCGAGCAGTGCGTCGCGAATAGCTACACTGGTGTGCGTAAACGCGGCCGGATTGATCAGGATATAGTCCACAGTGTCTTTAGCCTGATGAATACGGTCGATGATTGCGTACTCCGCATTTGACTGAAAATGGTCCAAATCCACATTCAGCGATCCTGCTTCCGTATCCAGACGGTTAACAATTTCGCCTAATGTTAGCGTGCCATACTTCTCTGGCTCACGGGTGCCGAGCATGTTCAGGTTCGGTCCGTTCAAAACTAAGATTCGGAATTTCTCCGCCATTGTGTCGCTATCTCCTGCGATTCTCGGGTAAAAACCAAAATATACCTTCGAAACGCGAAAGTCACCTGATGACTTTCCTAAAATTCATTCAGGAAAACCAAAGTCGCACATTATAACGATTTCGTAGCATTTGGCAGCTAAATACTGGTCTTATCAGGGAAGATTATCAACCGCTATCCGAAAAAGATTCGCGGTTGATAAATAATCTGCGGGAAAACGCACAGTTTCGCGAACTATCGCAGCCACTGGCGGAACTTCTTGTAACGCCACGCTAAAAGGGCCAGGGACAGCAGGGCGTAGATGACCGGTTGAGGTGATAAAATCTTCACCGACCACAGGTAATGAATGGGGGCGAGGATCGCGACAAGATAGACGAAATTATGCAAAAGCTGCCAGCGCCTGCCCAGCTTTCGCTGCGCATATTGCGTTGAGGTCAGCGCCAGCGCCAGTAAAACCAGCCAGCTGACAACGCCCAGCGTCAGATACGGGCGCGTAATCAGCTCGCTGCCTAACAGTGCCAGATTATTAATGCCCAGTTCCAGCAGCGCATAGCTGGTAAGGTGCAGCGTCGCCCAGGCAAAACACCATAGCCCCAGTAACCGGCGAGTGCGTATCAATAATGGCTGTTTAGCGTAACGCGCCAGCGGCGAGACGAGCAAGGATGCCAGCAAAAATTTCAGAGCCATCCGACCCGTAAAATGCTGGATATCTTTTGCCGGATCGGCACTGAACTGCCCCTGACTGGCTGCCCAAAAGAGCCAGAGAAAGGGCAGCAACCCCGCCAGGTGCAGGAGCACTTTCAGCCAGGTTATCTGTTTTGCAGTCAAACGCACCTAGAAGTTCTCCCGTAAATTCAGCCCACGGTAAAGCGACGCGACGTCATCCGCATAGCCGTTAAACAGCAGGGTTGGCTGGCGCTTAACGTCCAGCGCGCCGCCGGAACCGATAAAACGCTCCGTCGCCTGCGACCAGCGCGGATGGTCAACGTGCGGATTAACGTTGGCAAAAAAACCGTACTCGTTGGGCGCCGCCAGGTTCCACGTGGTTGGCGGGCGTTCGCGGGTGAGCTTGATGCTGACGATCGACTTAATGCCTTTGAAACCGTATTTCCACGGTACGGTTAAGCGAATGGGGGCCCCGTTTTGCGGCGGCAGGGCTTTACCGTAAACCCCTACGGTTAACAGCGTTAGCGGATGCATGGCTTCGTCGAGACGTAGCCCTTCCACATAGGGATATTCCAGCCCGCCGCCGATAAACCGATCCTTCTGGCCCGGCATCTCGTCCGGGGCGTAGCGCGTCTGGAAGGAGACATATTTCGCATTGCTGGTGGGCTCAACCAGCGCCAGCAGTTTATGCAAAGGGAAGCCGACCCAGGGCACCACCATTGACCAGGCCTCCACGCAGCGCATACGGTAAATGCGTTCTTCGAGGGGAAAGCGTGTGGTGAGGTCGTGATGGTCGAGGGTCAGCGGCTTTGCCACCTCGCCGTCAATTTTGAGGGTCCACGGATCGGTTTTCATGCTGCCCGCGTTGGCGGCCGGATCGGCCTTATCGAGGCCAAATTCATAAAAGTTGTTATAGCCGGTGACCTTATCTTCCGGCGTCAGCGTCAGCTTATTTTGCCACCGGGCGGGTTTGGTGAAGTCGAGCGGTGCGCCGGAGGGCGCTTTCGGACGATCGTTGCCCTTAAACCAGTCGAGCAGGTCGGCGTGGGCCGCAGGCGTAAGCGTCAGGGCGGTAGCGCTGATGCCAAGCATTTTCAGGATCTGGCGGCGCTGTAGCATAAAGACAGATTCAGACGTTACGTCGGCTTCCGTCAGTTTTCGGGTTTTCATGGCATCCTCCGTCAGGCGTTTTTCTAAGCATGACGGAGGAGGCGGTTTAGCGCGAATATGTCACGAAAATTTGAAGATTAGGCAATTTTGACCAGCGCGCGGCCGTGGAACTGGTTGTCCATGATTTTATTCGCGAACTCCGGCGCCTGGCTCAGGGTAATCTCGGTGGCGCTCCGATCGTAGAACGAGGCCGGCAGATCCTGCGCCAGACGCTCCCAGGCTTCCGCACGCCGCTCGGCTGGGGTCATAACCGAATCGACGCCCTGAAGACGCACGTTACGCAGGATAAATGGCATTACCGTTGTCGGCAGAGCAAAGCCGCCCGCCAGCCCACAGGCTGCCACGCAGCCGCCATAGTTCATCTGTGCCAGCACCTTCGCCAGGACTTTGTCACCGACGGTATCAACCGCTCCCGCCCAAACCTGCTTTTCCAGCGGGCGCGTTTCGGCAAACTCGTTGCGGCCGAGGATGCGGCTTGCGCCCAGCTGGCGCAGATAGTCGTGGGTGCTTTCGCGGCCAGAGACGGCGGCGACCTGATATCCCAGCTTGTGAAGAAGCGTGACGGCCGTGCTGCCCACGCCGCCGCTGGCGCCGGTCACAACAATTTCGCCGGATTCAGGGCGGATACCCGCCTCTTCCAGCGCCATCACGCAGAGCATGGCGGTAAAGCCAGCCGTGCCGACGATCATCGCTTTGCGGCCGTCCATACCTTTCGGCATGGGTACCAGCCAGTCGCCCTTCACGCGAGCCCGTGCCGCCAGCCCGCCCCAGTGGTTTTCGCCCACGCCCCAGCCGGTGAGCAATACCTCCTGCCCGGCATGAAAACGTGGATCTTCACTCGCGTGCACGCGGCCCGCAAAATCGATGCCCGGCACCATCGGGAAATTTCGGATGATTTTACCTTTTCCCGTGATGGCCAGCGCGTCCTTATAGTTCAGGCTGGACCAGTCGATATCAACGGTCACGTCGCCTTCCGGCAGGCGGCTCTCCTCGATAGCTTGTACCGAGGCAACGGTTTTGCCGTCCTGCTGTTCTAAGATCAAAGCCTGCATAGGGGGTCCTCACCAGGTTTAGTAATGGGAAAATATGTTCCGAAGACTATACTCGCTCAATGAAACTCAGTGCCGATTTAACGCAATAAATTGCCAGATACCTCAGGTTTGGTAGTATGCCGCATTTGAAATGCAAGTTAGCGCTCACTTGCTACCCCTTTCAACCCACGGAGTAATCTCAAGGATGCGATTAACGACGAAGTTCTCAGCTTTTATCACCTTGCTGACAGGGCTGACCATATTTGTCACGCTAATTGGCTGCTCTCTGAGTTTTTATAACGCCATTCAGGACAAGCTGGTAAACCGGGTTGAATCGGTAGCATCGGTTATTGATACCCGCCTCATTACGACGTCCTTCCCGGCGCTTTCGCGCGAGCTGGATGAGTTAATGGTGCCGGTAGATATCGTCAAAATCGACATTAAGCAGGGGAAGCAGACCGTATTTAGCCATACCCGGCAGGGCAGCTATCGGCCAGCCGGCACGGTAGATCAGTATCGGGACGTAACGGTGCACTCCCTCAAGCATCCTGGAATGTCGATTCATATGACCTATCAGGATCCGATGAGCAACTATCTGCGCTCGCTCATGACCACCGCACCGCTAACCATCGCCGTTGCCTTTATCGTACTGCTGATTTTCCTCGCCGTTCGCTGGCAGCGTCGCCAGCTTTCCGGTCAGGAACTGCTGGAGACACGCTCCGTTCGGATACTCAATGGTGAACGCGGTCCGCAGGTGCGGGGGTCGGTATATGAATGGCCGTCACGTACCAGCAGCGCGCTGGACGTGCTGCTCTCAGAAATCCAGTTTGCCAGCGATCAGCGTAGCCGTATGGACACGCTGATCCGCTCCTACGCCGCGCAGGATAACAAAACGGGCCTCAACAACCGTCTCTTCTTTGATAATCAGCTGGCTACGCTTCTTGATGACCCTGAAAAGGTGGGCACGCATGGCGTGGTGATGATGATTCGCCTGCCCGATTTCGACCTCCTGCGCGATACGTGGGGACAGCGCGTGGCGGAGGAGAATCTCTTCACGCTGATTAACCTGCTGTCGACCTTTATCATGCGCTACCCCGGGGCGTTACTGGCACGCTATCACCGCAGCGATTTCGCCGTCTTACTGCCTCACCGCACGTTAAAAGAGTCTGAAAGTATCGCCAGCCAGCTTCTGAAGGCCGTCGATGCGCTGCCGCAGAGCAAAATGCTCGACCGAGACGACATGGTGCATATGGGCATCTGCGCATGGCGCGGCGGCCAGTCGACGGAGCAGGTCATGGAGCATGCGGAAGCGGCCACGCGTAACGCCGTATTGCAGGGGGCGAACGGCTGGGCGGTCTATGACGATACGCTGCCGGAAAAAGGGCGCGGTAACGTGCGCTGGCGAACGCTGATCGAGCAAATGCTGAGCCGCGGTGGACCGCGCATTTACCAGAAACCGGCGGTCATGAGAAATGGTCACGTTCATCACCGCGAGCTGATGTGCCGTATTTTTGATGGGGCGGAGGAGGTTATTTCCGCTGAGTATCTGCCGATGGTGCTGCAATTTGGCTTATCTGAAGAGTATGACCGTCAGCAAATCTCCCGCCTCATCCCGTTTTTATCGTACTGGCCTGAGGAAAATCTGGCTTTACAGGTGACCGTCGAGTCGCTGATTCGCCCGCGTTTCCAGCGCTGGCTGCGCGATACGTTAATGCAGTGCGAAAAATCGCAGCGTAAACGCATTATTTTTGAACTTGCAGAGGCAGATGTTGGTCAACACATCAGCCGGTTGCGCCCGGTGGTGCGATTAATCAATGCGCTGGGGGCTCGCGTGGCGGTCACGCAGGCGGGTCTGACGCTGGTGAGCACCAGCTGGATCAAGGAGCTGGATGTTGAATTATTGAAGCTGCATCCTGGTCTGGTCAGAACGATTGAAAAACGCACGGAAAACCAGCTGCTGGTACAGAGCCTGGTGGAAGCGTGCAAAGGAACGCAAACGCAGGTATTTGCCACAGGCGTACGTTCACGCAGTGAATGGCAGATGTTGAAAGAGCGCGGCGTGGCGGGCGGTCAGGGGGATTTTTTTGCCGCCTCTCAGCCGCTTGACACCAACGTGAAAAAATATTTGCAAAGATACTCTGTTTGACCTGCCGTTTACTTTGTTTTCACGTAGAATATCGCGCCTGTAGCTTTGAGTACGACGAGCATAAAAGCCAGTGAACGACCTTTAGTGGGTTACAAGTGAAAGTGAGGGACGCTGCTGTTTACTCAGCCCTGAGGGATTCAGGGGATGAATTTGTAACAAAGGAAACGTGCTGCACTAATTTTCACCGTAGCAGACGATTTTTGCGCCTTGTCGCTGCTGCGTGTGGTTGGTAAAGTAAGCGGATTTTGTTTTCCGCCCCAGCTTTCAGGATTATCCCTTAGTATGTTGAAAAAATTTCGTGGCATGTTTTCCAATGACCTGTCCATTGACCTGGGTACCGCGAATACCCTTATTTATGTTAAAGGACAAGGCATCGTATTGAATGAGCCTTCCGTTGTGGCCATTCGTCAGGATCGTGCCGGCTCGCCAAAAAGCGTGGCCGCAGTCGGTCATGATGCGAAGCAGATGCTGGGCCGTACTCCGGGCAACATCGCCGCGATCCGCCCAATGAAAGACGGTGTTATTGCTGACTTCTTCGTGACTGAAAAAATGCTTCAGCACTTCATCAAGCAGGTTCACAGCAATAGCTTCATGCGCCCAAGCCCGCGAGTGCTGGTGTGTGTGCCCGTTGGCGCAACGCAGGTAGAACGCCGCGCAATCCGTGAATCCGCGCAGGGCGCTGGTGCACGTGAAGTGTTCCTGATTGAAGAACCGATGGCGGCGGCAATTGGCGCGGGCCTGCCGGTTTCTGAAGCAACCGGTTCTATGGTGGTGGATATCGGTGGCGGTACCACTGAGGTGGCCGTTATCTCCCTGAACGGCGTGGTGTACTCCTCTTCCGTGCGTATCGGCGGTGACCGTTTCGACGAAGCCATCATCAATTACGTTCGCCGTAACTACGGCTCTCTGATCGGTGAAGCAACCGCAGAGCGTATCAAGCATGAAATCGGTTCTGCTTACCCGGGTGACGAAGTGCGCGAGATCGAAGTTCGCGGCCGTAATCTGGCAGAAGGCGTTCCACGCGGCTTTACCCTGAATTCCAACGAAATCCTGGAAGCGCTGCAGGAGCCGCTGACCGGCATCGTGAGTGCGGTGATGGTTGCGCTGGAACAGTGCCCGCCAGAACTGGCCTCCGATATCTCCGAGCGCGGTATGGTTCTGACTGGTGGTGGTGCGCTGCTGCGTAACCTCGACCGCCTGTTAATGGAAGAGACAGGTATTCCTGTCGTAGTTGCAGAAGATCCACTGACTTGCGTCGCCCGTGGTGGTGGCAAGGCGCTGGAAATGATCGACATGCACGGCGGCGACTTGTTTAGCGAAGAGTAGTCGGGTGTGAGAGGGTAGCAATTTGCTACCCTTTCTCTCTGACGCGAGAATACGCATAGCCTATGAAGCCAATTTTTAGCCGTGGCCCGTCGCTACAGTTTCGCCTGATCCTGGCGGTTCTGGTGGCGCTCGGGGTCATTATTGCCGATAGCCGCCTCGGTACGTTCAGCCAGATCCGAACGTACATGGATACCGCCGTCAGTCCTTTCTACTTTATATCAAATGGTCCCCGTGAACTGCTCGACTCCGTGTCGCAAACGCTCTCATCGCGTGACCAGCTCGAACTCGAAAACCGTGCCTTACGCCAGGAACTGCTGCTGAAAAACAGCGAACTGCTGATGCTGGGGCAATATAAGCAGGAAAACGCGCGTCTGCGTGAACTGCTTGGCTCGCCGCTGCGCCAGGATGAACAGAAAATGGTCACCCAGGTGATCTCCACCGTTAACGATCCGTACAGCGATCAGGTGGTGATTGATAAAGGCAGCGTGAACGGCGTATACGAAGGTCAGCCCGTTATCAGCGATAAAGGCGTTGTGGGCCAGGTCGTGGCGGTAGCCAAACTGACCAGCCGCGTGCTGCTGATTTGTGATGCCACCCATGCGCTGCCGATTCAGGTGCTGCGTAACGACATCCGCGTGATTGCCGCCGGTAACGGCTGTACGGACGATCTGCAGCTGGAACATCTGCCCGCCAACACGGACATCCGCGTGGGCGACGTGCTGGTGACATCCGGGCTGGGCGGCCGTTTCCCTGAAGGTTACCCGGTTGCGGTTGTCTCTTCCGTGAAGCTCGATACTCAGCGTGCCTACACCGTTATTCAGGCGCGTCCAACGGCCGGACTGCAGCGACTGCGCTACCTGCTGCTGCTGTGGGGTGCCGATCGAAACGGCGCTAACCCGATGACGCCGGAAGACGTGCATCGCGTGGCGAACGAGCGCCTGATGCAGATGATGCCGCAGGTGCTGCCTGCGCCTGACGCGATGGGGCCACCTGCGCCCGTACCGGCTCCGGCGACAGGCTTAACGCAGCCGCTGCCGGATGCGCCGCCACCGCCGCAAGTCTCGGGTGGAGGGCAGTAGTGGCAAGTTATCGTAGCCAGGGGCGCTGGGTAATCTGGCTCTCATTTCTCGTTGCACTGCTGCTGCAAATCATGCCCTGGCCGGACGACATCCTCGTTTTCCGGCCAAACTGGGTATTGCTCATTTTGCTCTACTGGATCCTTGCCCTGCCGCATCGCGTAAATGTCGGCACAGGTTTTGTGATGGGTGCCATACTGGATCTGATCAGCGGCTCTACGCTTGGCGTGCGCGCCTTATCCATGAGCATTATCGCGTATCTTGTTGCACTCAAATTCCAGCTCTTTCGTAACCTTGCGCTCTGGCAACAGGCGCTGGTGGTGATGTTGTTGTCGCTCGCTGCGGATATCGTTGTTTTCTGGGCAGAGTTTTTAGTGATCAACGTCTCTTTCCGACCGGAAGTGTTCTGGAGTAGTGTAGTAAACGGTGTGCTCTGGCCGTGGCTGTTCCTGCTGATGCGTAAAATCCGCCAGCAGTTTGCCGTGCAATAAAAGGTTTCTATGACGTCTCTGTATCTTGCCTCCGGTTCTCCGCGTCGCCAGGAACTGCTCGCGCAGTTGGGCGTGTCCTTCGAACGCATCGTTACCGGTATTGAAGAAAAACGCGCTGAGGGCGAAAGCGCTCAGCAGTACGTTTCCCGTCTGGCGCGCGAGAAAGCGCAGGCGGGCGTTGCCTGTGTGCCGCGTGACCTGCCGGTGCTGGGTGCAGACACCATCGTTATTCTTAATGGTGAAGTGCTTGAGAAACCCCGCGACGCGGCCCACGCGGCGCGGATGCTGCGCAAAATGTCCGGACAAACGCATCAGGTGATGACGGCGGTGGCGCTGGCGGATAGCCAGCACGTGCTGGATTGCCTGGTGATTACGGAAGTGACGTTCAGAGTCCTCACCGACGAGGAGATCGCCGGCTATATCGCCAGCGGTGAACCTATGGATAAAGCAGGTGCATACGGTATTCAAGGGTTGGGTGGCTGTTTTGTCAGGAAGATAAATGGCAGCTATCACGCCGTAGTCGGCTTACCGCTGGTGGAAACGTATGAGTTGCTGAGCAATTTTAACTCACTGCGTGAGGGAAGGGATAATTATGACGGCTGAATTGTTGGTAAACGTAACGCCATCGGAAACCCGTGTGGCCTACATTGATGGTGGCATTCTTCAGGAAATCCATATTGAGCGTGAAGCGCGGCGCGGAATCGTAGGCAATATCTACAAAGGTCGTGTCAGTCGTGTACTACCGGGTATGCAGGCGGCTTTTGTAGATATTGGGCTCGATAAGGCGGCGTTTTTACATGCCTCCGATATCATGCCGCATACCGAATGCGTGGCAGGCGAAGAGCAAAAGCAGTTTGCCGTGCGCGACATCTCTGAGCTGGTGCGTCAGGGCCAGGATCTGATGGTGCAGGTAGTGAAAGATCCGCTGGGCACCAAAGGCGCGCGTCTGACCACCGACATCAGCCTGCCTTCACGCTACCTGGTGTTTATGCCGGGCGCGTCGCACGTTGGCGTCTCCCAGCGTATCGAAAGCGAAAGCGAGCGCGAGCGCCTGAAAAAGGTGGTTAGCGCCTACTGCGACGAGCAGGGCGGCTTTATTATCCGTACCGCGGCCGAAGGGATCAGCGAGGACGATCTGGCCTCTGACGCGGCCTACCTGAAGCGCGTCTGGACCAAGGTGATGGAGCGTAAAAAACGCAACCAGACCCGCTATCGGCTTTACGGTGAGCTGGCGCTCGCCCAGCGCGTATTGCGTGACTTTGCCGACGCCCAGCTTGACCGCATCCGCGTGGACTCCCGCCTGACGTACGAAGCCTTGCTGGAGTTCACCGCCGAATACATCCCGGAAATGCCGGGCCTGCTGGAGCATTACACGGGCCGCCAGCCGATATTTGACCTGTATGATGTTGAAAACGAAATTCAGCGCGCGCTGGAGCGTAAGGTGGAGCTGAAATCGGGCGGTTACCTGATCATCGACCAGACCGAAGCGATGACCACCGTTGATATCAATACCGGCGCGTTTGTCGGCCATCGCAACCTTGATGACACCATCTTCAACACCAACATCGAAGCGACGCAGGCCATTGCGCGCCAGCTTCGCCTGCGCAATCTGGGCGGCATTATCATCATCGACTTTATCGATATGAATAATGAAGATCACCGCCGTCGCGTGCTGCACTCGCTGGAGCAGGCGCTGAGTAAAGATCGCGTGAAAACCAGCATCAACGGCTTCTCGCAGCTGGGTCTGGTGGAAATGACCCGGAAACGGACCCGTGAAAGCGTGGAACATGTGCTCTGCAATGAGTGTCCAACCTGCCATGGACGCGGAACGGTAAAGACGGTGGAGACGGTCTGCTACGAAATCATGCGTGAGATTGTGCGGGTTCATCACGCCTACGACTCGGACCGTTTTCTGGTCTATGCTTCCCCTGCTGTGGCGGAGGCCCTGAAAGGGGAAGAGTCGCACGCGCTGGCGGAAGTGGAAATCTTTGTCGGCAAACAGGTAAAAGTGCAAATTGAGCCGCTCTATAACCAGGAGCAGTTTGACGTCGTAATGATGTAAGCGCAGTTTTCGCTGCGAGAATAAAGGCTGACAAGGAGAGACGCGTGAGGCGATTGCCGGGGATTTTACTGCTTACAGGGGCAACGCTGGTCGTGATTGTCGCGTTGCTCGTGAGCGGGCTGCGTCTCGCCTTACCGCACCTGGACAGCTGGCGTCCGCAGATCCTGGCCAAAATCGAATCCGCCACCGGGATGCCGGTGGACGTCAGCCACATCGAAGCAAGCTGGCAGAACTTCGGCCCGACGCTCGATGCGCGGGATATCAGTGCCGGCCTGAAAGATGGCGGCCATCTTAAAATCAAACGCGTCACCCTGGCGCTGGACGTCTGGCAAAGCCTGCTGCATATGCGCTGGCAGTTTCGCGATCTCACCTTCTGGCAGCTACAGCTAATAACCAACACGCCGCTGCGAAGCGGTGACGGCAATCAGGGGCTGGAAGCTAACCGTATCAGCGATCTCTTCCTGCGTCAGTTCGATCACTTCGATCTACGCGACAGCGAAGTGAGCTTTATTACCCTTTCCGGGCAGCGCGCTGAGCTGGCTATCCCGCAGCTGACATGGCTTAACGGGAAAGATCGCCACCGCGCCGAGGGACAGGTGAATCTCTCCAGCCTGAACGGGCAGCACGGCGTTATGCAGGTGCGGATGGATCTGCGCGACGACAACGGCCTGCTGAACAACGGCAGGGTCTGGCTACAGGCGGACGACGTGGATGTGAAGCCGTGGCTGGGGGAATGGCTGCAGCAAAACATGCAGCTCGAAACCGCGCGCTTCAGCCTCGAAGGCTGGATGACGCTGACAAACGGCGCGTTCGCCAGCGGAGATATCTGGCTGAAGCAGGGGGGCGCGAGCTGGAAAGGGGAACGCCGTCAGCATCAGCTTTCCGTCGATAACCTCACCGCGCACGTTACCCAGGAAAAAGGCGGCTGGCAGTTCGCTATTCCCGACACGCGCATATCCATGGATAACAAACCCTGGCCGCGCGGCGCGCTGACGCTGGCGTGGATGCCGGAGCAGGACGTGGGCGGGATAAGCAGTAAACGCAGCGACGAGCTGCGTATCCGCGCCAGTAACCTGGATCTGACGGCGATCGAAGGGCTGCGTTCAATGGCGGCAAAACTCTCTCCGGAGCTGGGCGAAATCTGGCTGGCGACGCAGCCGAGCGGGCAGATAAACCGGCTGGCGCTGGATATTCCGCTACAGGCTACGGAAAAGACACGCTTCCAGGCGTCATGGAAAAACCTCGCGTGGAACCAGTGGAAACTGCTGCCGGGTGCTGAACACTTCAGCGGCAAGCTGGAAGGTAGCGTGGAGAACGGCAGGCTGACGGCAGAAATGCATGACGCCAACATGCCGTACGAAACGGTCTTTCGAGCACCGCTGGAAATCGAAAAAGGCAACGCTACGCTCAACTGGCTGAAGAATGGCAACGGTTTTCAGCTGGATGGCCGCGACATCGATGTAAAAGCCAAAGCGGTACATGCGCGCGGAAACTTCCGTTATCTACAGCCTGAAGGCGATGAGCCGTGGCTGGGTATTCTGGCGGGCATCAGCACGGATGATGGTTCGCAGGCGTGGCGCTACTTCCCGGAAAACCTGATGGGCAAGGCGCTGGTGGACTACCTCAGCGGCGCCATTCAGGGCGGTCAGGCTGATAACGCCACGCTGGTCTACGGCGGTAATCCGCACCTGTTCCCGTACAAACATAACGAAGGGCAGTTCCAGGTGCTGGTGCCGCTGCGCAACGCCACCTATGCCTTCCAGCCGGGCTGGCCCGCGCTGAAAAATCTGGATATCGAACTCAACTTCCTGAATGACGGCCTGTGGATGAAGACCGACAGCGTTGCGCTGGGCGGCGTGACCGCCAGCAACCTGACGGCGAATATCCCGGATTACTCCAAAGAGAAATTGCTGATTGATGCGGATATTCAGGGGCCGGGTAAAGCGGTTGGTCCGTACTTTGAGGAAACGCCGCTGAATGACTCCCTGGCAGCTACCCTTCAGCAGCTACAGTTAGATGGCGATGTGAATGCTCGCTTACATCTGGATATTCCCCTCGACGGCGAGATGACTACCGCCAAAGGCGACGTACGCCTTAACAACAACAGCCTCTATATCAAGCCGCTGGACAGTACCCTGAAGAACCTCAGCGGACAGTTCAGCTTTGTTAACGGCAATCTGAAAAGCGAGCCGCTGAAAGCGACCTGGTTTAATCAACCCGTCAATATCGATTTCTCCACTACCGAGGGCGATAAAGCCTATCAGGTGGCGGTAAATATGGACGCGAACTGGCAGCCGTCACGCATGAATGTTCTGCCGAAGCCGATTGAGAACGCGGTGGACGGTGCGGTGTCATGGAATGGCAAGGTCGCCATCGACCTGCCTTATCACGCCGGGGCGCGCTACAGCGTCGATATCACTGGCGACCTGAAAAATCTCAGCAGCCAGCTTCCCGCGCCGCTGAATAAGAAAAGCGGTGAACCACTGCCTGTTAACGTTAACGTTGCGGGTAACCTCAACAGCTTTGATTTAACCGGTAACGCTGGCGGAACGAACCACTTTAACAGCCGCTGGCTGCTCAGCCGCAAGCTGACGCTGGACAGGGCGATCTGGACGACGGACAGCCGAACCCTGCCGCCGCTGCCGGAGCAGGCGGGGGTTGAACTGAACCTCCCGCCGCTGGACGGCGCGCAGTGGCTGGCGCTGTTCCAGAAAGGGGTAGGACAAAACGTCGATCAAACGGCGCAGTTCCCGCAGGCCATCACCTTGCGCACGCCGGCTTTGACGCTGGGGGGGCAGCAGTGGAATAACCTGAGCATTGTTTCCCGGCCTGTGGCTAACGGCTCGCGCGTGGAGGCGAAGGGGCGGGAAATTAACGGCACGTTGACGATGCGCGATAACGCCCCGTGGCAGGCGGCAATTCGCTATCTCTATTACAACCCGACCTTTGCGGCAGCTAACGCCCAGCCGACGACTGCCTCGCCGCTGAGTGGCTCCGCGCGCGTGGATTTCAGCGGCTGGCCCGATCTCCAGCTTCGCTGCGCGGAGTGCTGGCTGTGGGGGCAAAAATATGGCCGTATCGACGGTGATTTTGCTATTAAGGGCCATACGCTGAGCCTCTCCGGTGGGCTGGTGGATACTGGCTTTGGACGCCTTACCGCCGCAGGCGAATGGGTAAATAAACCGGGTGAACAGCGCACCTCGCTGAAAGGGGATATTAAAGGGAACAAGCTCGATGCCGCGGCTAACTTCTTCGGTATCAGCACGCCGCTTCGCGGATCGTCCTTCGATGTGAATTACGATCTGCACTGGCGCGCCGCGCCGTGGACGCCGGATGAGGCCTCGCTCAACGGTATTCTCAGAACCCGCTTTGGTAAGGGTGAAATAGCCGATGTCAGCACCGGTCATGCGGGGCAGATATTGCGCCTGCTGAGCTTTGACGCGCTGCTGCGCAAGCTGCGCTTCGATTTTAGCGACACCTTTAACGAGGGTTTCTATTATGACTCCATTCGCTCAACGGCCTGGATCAAGGATGGCGTTATGCATACCGACGATACGCTGGTGGACGGCCTGGAAGCGGATATCGCCATGAAAGGGTCGGTGAACCTCGTGCGTCGTGAGCTGGATATGGAAGCGGTCGTCGCCCCGGAAATTTCAGCCACCGTGGGCGTGGCGACGGCTTTCGTGGTCAACCCGATTATCGGTGCAGCGGTATTTGCCGCCAGCAAAGTGCTGGGGCCGCTATGGAGCAAAGTCTCGATTCTGCGCTACCGCATTACGGGCCCAATCGATAAACCGCAGATTAATGAAGTGCTGCGCCAGCCGCGCAAAGAAGCACAGCAATGATTTGACGTGGGCAGGTAATTGCCTCACTCTCAATAAATACGATCTTTATACCGCCACGGGCGGCAACGAACGAGTAGCAATACGATGAGTCTGAACCTGGTAAGTGAACATTTGCTCGCAGCGAACGGCCTGAGCCATCAGGACCTGTTCTCCATTCTTGGTCAACTGACCGAACGCCGTCTCGACTACGGCGATCTCTATTTCCAGTCGAGCTATCACGAATCCTGGGTTTTAGAAGACAGCATCATTAAAGATGGCTCTTACAACATTGACCAGGGCGTCGGCGTACGCGCCGTCAGCGGCGAGAAAACCGGTTTTGCCTATGCTGACCAGATTAGCCTGGCCGCACTTGAGCAGAGCGCGCAGGCCGCGCGAACCATTGTGCGCGATACCGGCGACGGTCGCGTAAAAACCCTGGGTGAAGTACAGCATTCTGCGCTCTATACCAGCATCGATCCGCTGCAAAGCATGAGCCGCGAAGAGAAGCTGGACATCCTGCGCCGCGTGGACAAAGTGGCCCGTGCAGCGGATAAACGGGTGCAGGAAGTGTCTGCCAGCCTGAGCGGTGTCTATGAGCTGATTCTGGTGGCGGCGACAGACGGTACGCTGGCCGCCGACGTGCGTCCGCTGGTCCGTCTCTCCATCAGCGTTCAGGTAGAAGACGACGGCAAGCGCGAGCGCGGCTCAAGCGGTGGCGGCGGACGTTTCGGCTATGACTGGTTCCTGGGCGATGTTGACGGCGAAGCGCGCGCGGATGCGTGGGCAAAAGAGGCCGTGCGCATGGCGCTGGTTAACCTGTCTGCCGTGGCAGCCCCCGCCGGTACGCTACCGGTGGTGCTGGGCGCTGGCTGGCCGGGCGTGCTGCTGCACGAAGCGGTTGGGCACGGTCTGGAAGGCGATTTCAACCGTCGCGGTACGTCGGTATTCAGCGGCCAGATGGGGCAGCTTGTCTCCTCCGAGCTGTGTACCGTGGTGGATGATGGCACCATGCTCGACCGTCGCGGCTCGATTTCTATCGACGACGAAGGTACGCCGGGCCAGTACAACGTGCTGATCGAGAACGGCGTGCTGAAGGGTTACATGCAGGACAAGCTCAACGCGCGTCTGATGGGCGTTGCGCCAACGGGCAACGGTCGTCGTGAATCTTACGCGCACCTGCCGATGCCGCGCATGACTAATACCTACATGCTGCCGGGCAAATCCACGCCGCAGGAGATTATCGAATCCGTTGATTACGGCATCTTCGCGCCAAACTTTGGCGGCGGGCAGGTGGATATCACCTCCGGCAAATTTGTCTTCTCGACTTCAGAAGCGTATCTGATTGAGAAAGGCAAAGTGACCAAAGCGGTAAAAGGGGCGACGCTGATCGGATCCGGGATTGAAGCAATGCAGCAGATCTCCATGGTCGGTAACGATCTGAAGCTGGATAACGGCGTGGGCGTCTGTGGCAAAGAAGGTCAGAGCCTGCCGGTAGGCGTGGGCCAGCCAACCCTGAAGGTCGATAACCTGACGGTGGGCGGCACGGCGTAATTTTTCATTTTCCCCTCACCCTGACCCTCTGCCCAACGGGGAAAGGGGACTGCTCCGTGCGGTCTTTTCGCCATCGCCCCTTTGGGAGAGGGCCGGGATGAGGGGGAAGGCCTACTCTTTCCTTCTTCCCCGCATGCCCTGAAACAGCTCCGCCACTTCCACAAAATAGTCCGTCAGATAGTTAATACAGACCTGCACCTTCAGCGGCAGCTTGTCCTTTTCGGTATAGAGCGCATAAACCGGACGCGGATCGGACTGGTACCGGGGGAACAGGATCTCCAGCTCGCCGGAGTTGATCTCGTTGATCACCCACATCAGCGGCACGTAGGCGATCCCGGCGCCGGCAACCAGCCAGCGCGAGATGGTCATCGGATCGTTAGTGACGAACCGGCCTTCCGGCAGCAGTTTGGTGGAAAGCCCTTCCGGTGCGATCAGTTCAAACTCATTGTCCGGGCGCACGCTGTATTCCAGCCATGAATGGTTGCCGAGATCGGCGGGTTTTTCCGGCACGCCATACTGCGCCAGATAGCTTTTCGAGGCGCAGACCACCATCGGCATGCTGCCCAGGCGACGCGAGAACAGGCTTGAGTCCTGCAGGGCGCCAACGCGGATCACCACGTCTAATCCATCGGCAATCAGGTCCGGTGCCGGAATGCCCGTCACCAGATTGACGCTTAAGCCGGGATACTCTTTCAGCATTTCCGCCGTCATGGCAGCGAGAACATTTTGTGCCATAGTTGAAGAACACCCAATGCGCAGCGTGCCGATCGGCGTGTTGTTAAAAGCATAGAGCTGTTCGTGTACATCCTGCACTTCATGCAGCATCCGGCGGCAGCCCTGGTAGTAAATCTTACCGGCCTCCGTCAGCCCGATGCTGCGGGTGCTGCGGTTAAGCAGCTTTACCTGGAGTTCATCTTCCAGTTTTGACACCGTCTGGCTAATGGATGAGACGCTCATTTGTAGCTGACGAGCTGCGGCGGTAAAAGAGCCTTGTTCAACCACTTTGGCAAACACCGACATGCGTTTTAGACGTTCCATTATTCACTCTTACTTAAAAGTGATTTAGATCACATATGATAGATAACAGCATAACAGTTACGTTAATATACTATTAATTACATAACGGCTGCGCCACTTTCGCCCGGCATTTCCTGCTCTCCTGCGGCGGCGCGTGCTTAACAATCCAGTAGCCTGCACTCTCTCTAATCAAGGTCAACATGAGTCTGTTTCCCGTTATCGTGGTGTTCGGTTTGTCGTTCCCACCGATATTTTTCGAGCTTCTTTTATCACTGGCGATCTTCTGGCTGGTGCGCAAGGTGCTGGTCCCCACCGGGATTTATGATTTCGTCTGGCACCCTGCATTGTTTAATACCGCGCTGTATTGCTGCCTGTTCTACTTAATATCGCGCATGTTTGTCTGAGGTTGATGTGAAAACGCTAACAAGAAAAATCTCCCGCACCGCCATCACTATGGCGCTGGTCATCCTGGCGTTCATCGCTATTTTTCGCGCCTGGGTCTATTACACCGAGTCACCGTGGACGCGCGATGCGCGTTTTAGCGCCGAAGTGGTCGCCATCGCGCCAGATGTCGCCGGGCTTATTACGGCCGTCAACGTCCACGATAACCAGCTGGTAAAAAAAGATCAGGTGCTGTTCACCATCGACCAGCCGCGCTATCAAAAAGCCCTCGAAGAAGCAGAAGCGGATGTGGCGTATTACAACGCGCTGGCCTCGGAAAAACGCCGTGAAGCAGGGCGCCGTAACAGGCTGGGCATCCAGGCCATGTCCCGAGAAGAGATTGACCAGTCCAACAACGTTCTGCAAACCGTGCTGCACCAGCTGGCAAAAGCCCAGGCGACGCGCGATCTGGCGAAGCTCGATCTGGAGCGTACCGTTATCCGCGCCCCGTCCGATGGCTGGGTGACCAACCTTAACGTCTATGCGGGCGAGTTTATCACGCGCGGCTCAACCGCCGTGGCGCTGGTGAAACAGAACTCCTTCTACGTCCTCGCCTATATGGAAGAGACCAAGCTGGAAGGCGTACGTCCGGGCTATCGCGCCGAAATCACGCCGCTCGGCAGCAACCGGGTTCTGAAAGGGATCGTGGACAGCATTGCAGCGGGGGTAACTAACGCCAGCAGCTCCAATGATGCGAAAGGGATGGCGACCGTAGACTCCAACCTTGAGTGGGTGCGCCTGGCGCAGCGCGTGCCGGTACGCATTCGTCTGGATGAGCAGCAGAGTAACCTCTGGCCCGCAGGCACCACCGCGACGGTGGTGATCACCGGTGAAAAAGACCGTGATGCCAGCCAGGATTCGCTCTTCCGTCAAATCGCCCATCGCCTGCGCGAGTTTGGTTAATCGGTATGGGCATTTTTTCCATCGCCAGCCAGCACATCCGCTTCGCCGTGAAGCTGGCATGCGCCATTGTGCTGGCGCTGTTTGTTGGCTTCCACTTCCAGCTTGAAACGCCGCGCTGGGCCGTTCTGACCGCCGCGATTGTCGCCGCCGGTCCCGCCTTTGCTGCCGGCGGTGAACCCTACTCCGGGGCAATCCGCTATCGCGGGATGCTGCGCATTATCGGGACCTTTATCGGCTGTATCGCCGCGCTGACCATAATCATACTGATGATCCGCACCCCGCTGCTGATGCTTATCGTGTGCTGTATCTGGGCCGGTTTCTGTACCTGGGTCTCTTCTCTGGTGAAGGTTGAGAACTCCTACGCCTGGGGTCTGGCCGGGTATACCGCGCTGATTATCATCATCACTATTCAGACCGAACCGCTGCTCGCCCCGCAGTTCGCCGTGGAGCGTTGCAGCGAAATTGTCATCGGCATCGTCTGCGCGATAGTTGCGGATCTGCTTTTCTCTCCGCGATCCATCAAGCAGGAAGTCGATCGGGAACTGGATGCGCTCATCGTTGCCCAGTACCAGCTCATGCAGCTGTGCATTAAGCATGGCGACAGCGAAGAGGTCGACAAAGCCTGGAGCGGCCTGGTGCGCCGTACGCAGGCGCTGGAAGGGATGCGCAGTAATCTCAATATGGAGTCTTCCCGCTGGGATCGGGCAAACCGTCGTCTGAAAGCGATCAATACCGTGTCGTTAACGCTGATCACCCAGGCGTGCGAAACCTACCTGATTCAGAACACTCGTCCTGAAGCGGTAACGGATACCTTCCGCGAGCTGTTTGACGAGCCGGTAGAGACGGTGCAGGACGTGCACCGACAGCTTAAGCGCATGCGTCGGGTTATCGCCTGGACAGGGGAGCGCGATACCCCGGTGACCATTTATACCTGGGTCGGCGCGGCGACGCGCTATCTGCTTCTGAAGCGCGGCGTGACGGGCAACACCAAAATCAGTGCGGCGGAAGAAGAAGTGTTACAGGGCGAAGTGGTGATCAAGCCGGAATCCGCCGAGCGCCATCATGCGATGGTCAACTTCTGGCGTACCACCCTGGCCTGCATACTCGGCACGTTGTTCTGGCTGTGGACCGGCTGGACGTCCGGTAGCGGTGCGATGGTGATGATTGCCGTCGTTACCGCCCTGGCGATGCGTCTGCCCAATCCGCGCATGGTCGCCATCGATTTTCTGTACGGCACCATTGCTGCGTTACCCATTGGCGCGCTCTACTTCCTGGTGATTATCCCCTCGACGCAGCAAAGCATGCTTTTACTCTGTATCAGCCTGGCGGTAATGGCGTTCTTTATTGGCATAGAGGTTCAGAAGCGCCGCCTGGGATCGCTGGGGGCGCTGGCGAGCACCATTAACATCATCGTGCTGGATAACCCGATGACCTTCCATTTCAGCCAGTTCCTGGACAGCGCATTGGGCCAGCTGGTGGGCTGTTTCCTGGCGATGATGGTGATCCTGCTGGTGCGGGATAACTCCCGGGCGCGGACAGGGCGCGTGCTGCTGAATCAGTTCGTGTCGGCGGCCGTCTCTTCCCTGACCACCAATACCGCTCGGCGCAAGGAGAACCACCTGCCAGCGCTCTATCAGCAGCTTTTCCTGCTGCTGAACAAATTCCCGGGCGATATTGCGAGGTTCCGCCTGGCGTTGACCATGATTATTGCGCACCAGCGTCTGCGAAACGCGCCGGTGCCGATCAACGACGATTTATCCGCCTTCCACCGCCAGCTTCGGCGCACGGCGGACCACGTGATTTCTGCATCCAGCGATGACAAGCGTCGCCGCTACTTTAGGCAGCTGCTGGAGGAGCTGGACGTTTACCAGGAGAAGCTGCGGATCTGGGAAGCCCCGCCGCAGGTCACCGAGCCGGTAGAGCGGCTGGTATTTATGCTCCACCGCTACCAGAATGCGCTGACGGACAGCTGATGAAGAGAAAACCGACGCCAAAAGCGTCGGTTTTTTTGTGGCTATACTTATTCCTGCAGGTTCAAACATTCAGGAAGGGAGGACACATGACAACCCAGGCTCTTCAGGACAGTATTCTTTTTCAGAACGGGTATCTGGTTAACGGTATCTGGAAAACCCTCGACACCACGTTTGACGTGCTGAACCCCGCCACGGGCGAGACAATCGCCAGGGTGGCGAAAGCGGGGAAAGCCGAAACCGAAGAGGCCATTGCGGCCGCGACCAAAGCCTTTCCCGCATGGCGCGCAAAAACGGCAAAAGAGCGCTCTGCGATCCTCTACCGCTGGTATGAACTGATTATTGAGAACAAAAGCTGGCTCGGACGGCTGATGACCACCGAGCAGGGTAAGCCGCTGAAAGAGGCTGAGGGCGAAGTAGAATATGCCGCCAGCTTCATTCAGTGGTTTGCCGAGCAGGCCAAGCGCGCCAACGGTGAAATCATCCCTCCGGTTAAGCCCGGCTCCCGTATTCTGGCAACCCGTGAACCCGTCGGCGTGGTAGCTGCCATCACGCCATGGAATTTCCCGATGGCTATGCTCACCCGCAAGCTCGGTCCGGCGCTAGCGGCAGGGTGTACCGGCGTCATTAAGCCAGCAAACAACACGCCGCTGAGCGCCTTTGCGCTGCTGACGCTGGCGAAGCAGGCCGGCGTGCCGGATGGTGTGCTCAACGCGGTCGCGGGAAGTACCTCAGAAATCAGCGACGCCATTATGGCCAGCCGCGACGTGCGCAAAATCTCCTTCACCGGCTCAACCGCCGTCGGGAAAACGCTGGTGCGCAACGCCGCGGAAACGATGAAAAAAGTGTCGATGGAGCTGGGCGGCAACGCGCCCTACATCGTTTTCGAGGATGCGGATATTGATGCCGCCGTTAAGGGCGCGATTGCCAATAAGTTCCGTAACGCCGGGCAGGTCTGCGTCAGCGTAAACCGCTTCTATATTCAGGAAACGGTCTACGACAGGTTTGTGAATCAGCTTGCCGACGCGGTGAAGGCGCTGAAGGTCGGTAACGGCCTGGAGGAGGGAGTCGTTGTCGGCCCGCTGATTGAACCTTCGGCTGTCGATAAGGTACGTGAGCACGTCGAGGATGCGGTAGCGAAGGGCGCCACCGTGCTGGCTGGCGGTAAGCCGCACGAGCTTGGCGGTAACTTCTGGATGCCAACCGTGCTCGGCGACTGTCATGAAGGGATGAAGCTGGCAGAAGAGGAGACCTTTGGTCCCGTAGCCGCCTGCTTCCGCTTCACCTCGGAAGATGAGGTGGTCATGCGCGCCAACAATACGCCATACGGGCTGGCGGCCTACTTCTATACCCAGAATCTGTCGCGCGTGTTCCGCGTGTCGCAGGCGATTGAGAGCGGCATGATCGGCATTAACGAATGCGCGGTATCGACCGAGCTGGGACCGTTTGGGGGAGTAAAAGAGTCCGGGCTGGGCCGTGAGGGTTCCGTGCTGGGGCTGGAGGAGTTTCTCGAAGTTAAAACCCTGCATATCGGGGGATTATAATAAACAGGGCGGCATCTGCCGCCCGCCTGTACCGGGTGGCTGGCAATGAAAATTTATACCTTTGATTTTGATGAAATCGACAGTCAGGAAGACTTCTATCGCGAGTTTATTCGGGCGTTCGACCTGGAGCGGGACAGCGTGAGCAATCTGGATATGCTGTGGGATGTGGTTACCGGCGATCGGCTGCCGCTACCGCTGGAAATCGAGTTCACCCATCTGCCTGAAAAACAGCGCAGACGCTTCGGTGCCTTGATTTTGTTATTTGATGAAGCGGAAGAGGAGCTGGAAGGGCAGCTACGCTTCAATGTGCGTCACCCATAAAAAAGCCCCTGACCGGGAGGCCAGGGGCAAGTCGTATGATGAGATACGACGAGGGTTTACTTGTACAGTTCTGCGGTAGCGTGCCAGTGGTCGCCGCTGCGCGCTTCGATGATGCGATAGGCTGACGCACCCTGTTCTTCCGCTTTTTTGTTCAGCATTTCGTGCATGTCCATCGGAGAAGTACCGATGGCACCGACAGAAACCGTCCCGATAGCCTGACGGGATTGTGCCTGCTCGGCGTTAATAGTGTCGGCTGCGAAGGCACCGAATGACAGGACAGAAAGTACGCTCAGGGCAGCAACAGTGGTTTTGATTTTCATGATTATTTACCTCGTCAATTATTTTACTGGGGTCTTTGTTCTGTGACCCTCATCACAAAATCAAGTATACACTAATCACACAAAAAATTAATACCAGCCTAATGGTTGCGCTTGTTATTACGCGTTAAAAAAGTTGGTTTTAATAACCGTATTGCATAAAAAAGGGGGCTATCGCGCAGTAAAAGCTGCGTTTTATAATGAAAATCAAGAGGATATGAGAATTTGATTTTTTGTGCGATTTAGCGGCAGATTATTCACTGGGTGAATGTTAACAAACGGTAAAAAGCACTAAATGCAAAAGTAATAGGTAGAGGAAAGCAGGGTGAAACGAGGCAGCGGCAGCATTATCCCCGCAGCCGAATGCTGCGGGGCGGGCAATTACAGTTCCTGTTCGAACAGAACCAGAATAGCCTCGTAGAGGTCTTTAACAGAGAAACCGTTAGCTGGTGTGGTGAAGATGGTGTCGTCACCGGCGATGGTGCCGAGGATCCCCTCAGCTTTACCCAGCGAGTCCAGCAGGCGGGCAATCAGCTGTGCGGCACCGGGGCTGGTATGGATTACCACCACCGCATCGTTATAGTCGATGTCGAGAACCAGGTTCTTCAGCGGGCTGGAGGTGGTCGGCACGCCAAGTTCAGCAGGCAGGCAATAGACCATTTCCATTTTAGCGTTACGCGTACGCACCGCACCAAACTTGGTTAACATGCGGGAGACTTTCGACTGGTTGATGTTGTCGAAGCCTTGTTCCTGCAACGCCTGAACAATTTCTCCCTGAGAACTGAATTTCTCTTCTTTAAGTAGCGCTTTAAACGCCCTTACTAATTCTTCTTGCTTAGACGAGCTTCGCATAAGTCACCCGGAATATGACGGTAGAAACAACATTATTATGCATGTGGATGAATTTTTATGCAAACAATCTGCCAGCGGGTAGGCTGAAATAATGTTATGAAAGGGAGTGATTTTATCAGATTTCGTTATCGGAAAACATGCCTGGGTCACGCCGCGCAAATAAGCTTAAAAGTAAATTAAATGTTATCAAAATGATGTTGTTTTGGTGGTGTGGCAGGGTGTATTGTAACCCCCTCTTAATTCGTTGCTGCCCGCAGCCCGATAGTATTCAGGTGAAGGCGAAAGACGCGCGACCTCAAATTCTTTAGCTACGAAAATTGTAATTAATGACTTGCTGAATTATGGTCGCCGCAACGGAGTTACAGATACTTAAAGTTAACCATAATAAGGAGTTTAGGATGAAAGTTGCAGTCCTCGGCGCTGCTGGTGGTATCGGCCAGGCGCTTGCCCTACTACTGAAAACCCAACTGCCTTCAGGCTCAGAACTCTCCCTGTACGATATTGCTCCGGTAACCCCTGGCGTGGCGGTTGACCTGAGCCACATCCCGACAGCTGTGAAAATCAAAGGCTTCTCCGGTGAAGATGCGCGTCCTGCGCTGCAGGGTGCCGACGTCGTGCTGATCTCCGCTGGCGTTGCGCGTAAACCAGGTATGGATCGTTCAGACCTGTTCAACGTCAACGCGGGCATCGTGAAAAACCTGGTTCAGCAGATCGCTGAAACCTGCCCGAAAGCGTGCATTGGTATCATCACCAACCCGGTGAACACCACCGTTGCCATCGCTGCGGAAGTGCTGAAGAAAGCGGGTGTTTACGATAAGAACAAACTGTTCGGCGTGACTACGCTGGATATCATCCGTTCCAACACCTTCGTGGCTGAGCTGAAAGGCAAGCAGCCAACGGAAGTGGAAGTGCCGGTTATCGGCGGACACTCTGGTGTGACCATCCTGCCTCTGCTGTCGCAGATCCCGGGCGTGAGCTTCACCGAGCAGGAAGTGGCCGATCTGACCAAACGTATTCAGAACGCGGGCACCGAAGTGGTGGAAGCGAAGGCGGGTGGCGGTTCTGCAACCCTGTCTATGGGCCAGGCGGCGGCGCGTTTCGGCCTGTCTCTGGTTCGCGCGCTGCAGGGCGAGAAAAACGTGGTTGAATGCGCTTACGTAGAAGGCGACGGCGAGCACGCGCGCTTCTTCTCTCAGCCGCTGCTGCTGGGTAAAAACGGCGTTGAAGAGCGTAAGTCTATCGGCACGCTGAGCGCGTTTGAGCAAAACGCGATGGAAGGCATGCTGGATACGCTGAAAAAAGATATCACCCTGGGCGAAGAATTCGTTAACAAGTGATTTTGTCCCGGTAAAAAAAACGGAGCGCTACGCTCCGTTTTTTTATGCCCGTCAGTTAGTGGCCGGGTATTCCTGAATGGTGACCTGAATCGTCAGCTTCTTGTCATTACGCATAACTTCGACGGGGATGATAGAGCCCGGTCGAATTTCAGCCACCTGGTCCATCGTTTCAAGCGCAGAGACCGCTGGCGTACCGTTGACGGAAAGGATGACGTCGTTCACCTGAATGCCCGCATTGGCCGCCGGGCCGCCAGGCGCGACTTCGTTAACCACAATCCCCTGGATCTGATCGATACCACCGCCCTGCGTATGCAACGGCGCGATTTCACGCCCGCCGATACCAATGTAGCCACGGATCACGCGGCCATCGCGGATCAGCTTGTCCATAATTTTGGTCGCCAGCTGGAACGGAATGGCAAAGCCAATCCCTTCCGGTGTTTCACCATCGTTGCTCTTGTCGAAGGAAAGGGTGTTAATGCCCATCAGTTCGCCCAGCGAGTTCACCAGCGCGCCGCCGGAGTTACCGTGGTTGATTGAGGCATCGGTTTGCAGGAAGTTCTGTCGCCCTGACGGGTTCAGGCCGATTCGGCCGGTTGCGCTGATAATCCCCTGAGTGATGGTCTGGCCCAGGTTATACGGGTTACCAATCGCCAGCACCACGTCACCAATGTGCGGGGTTCGTTTGCGGTTGATCGGGATAGTGGGCAGACCGCCCGTAGCGTTGATTTTCAGCACCGCCAGATCGGTCAGGCTGTCCGACCCCACCAGCAGGGCTTCAAACACGCGACCGTCCTGCAGGGCGACAATGATCTGGTCGGCATCGTTGATCACGTGCTTGTTGGTAATGATGTAACCCCGGTCATCCATGATCACCCCGGACCCGAGCGTGCGAATTTCCAGCTGGTTATGAGCGGAACTGTTAAGCCCGCGGTTATAGACGTTAACCACGGCGGGGGCGGCACGGCGTACCGCCTGATTGTAGGTTGCAGGCGTTTCATCCGCGCTGTCGAACTGGGGAGCCGACAGTTTGTTGAACTGGCGTAAAGACGGCATAGCCACTAACAGCAGACCGGCAACGATCAGACCAATGACAATTGAACGAAAGAGCTTTAAAAGCATGATGCGTGTGTCGTTAATAAAGGAACGGTTTGCAGCATAACATGAGTTATCCGGACATCACACGCGGCGGCGATGCCCGGAGTCGCAAATGGTTAACGCAGTAAAATGTAGAGGGTGTCGTTGCCGCGGATAATTTGCAGGGCAATGACCGCCGGCTTACTCTCCAGCACTTTGCGCATTTCGGCGATGGACTGCACGCGGGTGCGGTTCACGCCAACGATCACGTCGTCCTGGTGTAACCCCGCCTGCGCGGCCGGGCTACTCTTCTCAACGGCCGTGACGGAAATGCCTTTTGTCCCGTTCTTAAGCTGGCCGTCGCTCAGCGTTGCGCCCTGTAGCGCCGGGGATATCTGTTCCGCGCTGGCGGAAGAGGAGGTGCTCTTATCCAGCGTCACTTCCACGGTCAGCGGTTTGCCCTCGCG
Source organism: Enterobacter cloacae complex sp. P40C2 (assembly GCF_014930695.1). Classification (NCBI taxonomy): domain Bacteria; kingdom Pseudomonadati; phylum Pseudomonadota; class Gammaproteobacteria; order Enterobacterales; family Enterobacteriaceae; genus Enterobacter; species Enterobacter cloacae complex sp. P40C2. The sequence goes on from NZ_JADBRP010000012.1 coordinate 41,794, forward strand.
GATCAGGCCCAGCTTCACCTTAGCGCCAGGCTCCGTGGTGGCAATACGCGATCGCAGCTCCGCGAAGCTGCTCAGCGGCTTATCGTTCAGGCTGACAATGACGTCTCCGGATTTCACGCCCGCTTTCGCCGAACCGGAATTTGGCAGTACTTCGCTGACAAACGCCCCGCGCTGGACGTTAATGTTAAAGGCTTTGGCGATATCTGCGCTCATCTCCATGCCTTTGATGCCCAGCAGTCCGCGCTTAACCTCGCCAAACTGAATCAGCTGTTGCGACAGCGTTTTGGCCATGTTGCTCGGGATGGCAAAGCCAATCCCGACGCTGCCGCCGCCAGGGGCAAGGATGGCGGTATTAATGCCGATCAGTTCGCCGTTCAGGTTAAGCAGCGCGCCGCCGGAGTTGCCCCGGTTGATGGAGGCATCGGTCTGGATAAAGTTTTCCAGCCCTTCCAGATTCAGGCCGCTGCGCCCCAGCGCGGAGACAATCCCGGAGGTGGCGGTCTGGCCCAGGCCGAACGGGTTGCCGACCGCGACGGCAAAATCACCGACGCGCAGCTTATCGGAATCGGCGATAGCGATTTGGGTCAGGTTGCTGGGCTTTTGCACCTGCAACAGGGCGATATCGCTCTGATCGTCGCCGCCGATCAGTTTTGCGTCGAACTCCCGGCCGTCATTCAGCTGGACGCTGATTTTGTCGGCCTGGCTGATCACATGATTATTGGTGAGGATATAGCCCTTGGCCGCGTCGATAATCACCCCTGAACCCAGGCCTTCAAACGGCGTTGCCTGCTGATCGGGCGCGTCATCGCCAAAGTATTTCTTTAGCTCCTCGGGGATGCGCTGGCTTTGGCGTGCCGTCCCTTCCACCTGAACGCTGACCACCGCAGGCAGAACTTTTTCAAGCATTGGCGCGAGGCTTGGGATAGCGTTTTGTCCCGGCACCTGCGAAGGCAGTGCCGCACCGGCAGGGAAGGACGCCGAGAGAGATAACCCGACACTTAACGCTAAGGCGCTCAACAGCTGGTTTTTTTTCTTCATCGATGCTGACTCTCGTATCCTGGAATGAAAAAGAACGGCCCCAAAAACATCTTGATGTTATTGAATTTTCAACCGCTGAACAATGAGGTGTTTGACTAAATAATAGCTGGGGACGGGAAGAAAGGACGGGCGCATAAGGTGCGCCCGTTAAATTTATTCAGCTTGTGCGATTAATCGCGTTTTACGCCACCGCGCAGCAGGCCGGACGCGCCGTCAGAATAGTCGCGTGGCATCTGCACCGGTGCCTGATCGTTACCGGCTTCTGAATCCGCCAGGCGATTGCGGAAGGGGTTGCTTTCCGCGGTCATTTCCGGCAGCAGGCTGCTGGAGCTTTTTGCCATGTGCTGGTAGAGCTGGCGATAATCTGTCGCCATGTTGTCCAGCAGCTCGGCGCTACGGGCAAAGTGGCTGACCAGCTCTTCGCGGTATTCTTCCAGTTCGGCTTTGTTCTTTTCCAGTTCGTATTGCAGTGACTGCTGCTGACGCAATTTGCGGTTACCGAAACGCATGGCCACGGCACCGATAATGATGCCGACGACTAAACCGATTAGCGCATATTCCCAGGTCATGAACTTCTCCCGTTGTCTTGTTGTTCCGTAGGGTGTTGGCTCGGCTCCTGCCTGTGCCTGATTATGCCACTATAACCGCTATTTCCGCAGAAGTGGAATCCTGACGTATCATCGCGTAGTGTAGAACGGCCTTTTTTTCATCAGCCACGACCGCTGATGAGGTTTAACTAAAGGAATAACAATAACATCATGCAAAACCTGTCCCCGTCATCGCGTTACCAACTGGCCCTGAGTGAGGGCACGCATCAGCCGGATGATGTCCAGCGTGAGGCGGTTAACCGCCTGGACACTATTTACCATGAACTTCAGGCTAAACCCGGCGATGCGGTGCAGAGCAGCGGGCTGAAGGCGGCACTCGGCCGTTTGCTGGGCAAAAAAGAGCCGCAGGTAAACGCACCGGTTCGCGGCTTATATATGTGGGGCGGCGTAGGGCGCGGTAAAACCTGGCTGATGGATATGTTCTACCAGAGCCTGCCCGGCTCGCGTAAGCAGCGTCTGCACTTTCACCGTTTTATGCTGCGGGTCCATGAGGAGCTGACGGCGCTGCAGGGCGAAACCGATCCGCTGGAAATCGTAGCGGACCGCTTCAAGGCTGAAACGGACGTGCTCTGTTTTGACGAGTTTTTTGTTTCCGATATTACGGATGCCATGTTGCTGGGGGGACTCATGAAAGCGCTGTTTGCGCGCGGGATCACCCTGGTGGCGACCTCCAATATCCCGCCGGATGAACTGTACCGCAACGGCCTCCAGCGGGCGCGTTTTCTACCCGCCATTGATGCCATCAAGCAGCACTGCGACATTATGAATGTCGATGCCGGTGTCGATTATCGTCTGCGCACGCTGACGCAGGCGCACCTGTGGCTTTCGCCGTTGAACGACGACACGACCCGGGAGATGGAAAAACTGTGGCTGGCGCTGGCGGGCGAAAAGCGGGATAACGCGCCGGAGCTGGAAATTAACCATCGTCCGTTGCCGACGCTGGGCGTCGAGAACCAGACGCTGGCCGTCTCTTTTGCCACGCTGTGCGTGGATGCACGCAGCCAGCATGACTACATCGCGCTTTCGCGGCTGTTCCATACCGTCATGCTGCTGGATGTGCCGGTGATGACGCCGCTGATGGAGAGCGAAGCGCGCCGCTTCATCGCGCTGGTGGATGAATTTTACGAACGCCACGTCAAGCTGGTGGTCAGCGCCGAGGCGCCTTTATATGCGATCTACCGGGGCGAGCGCCTGAAGTTTGAGTTCCAGCGCTGCCTGTCGCGTTTGCAGGAGATGCAAAGCGAGGAATACCTGAAGCTTGAACATATGCCGTAAATGCCCTCTTCTCCCTGTGGGAGAGGGGCTGGGGGTGAGGGCTCCAGACCGCACAAACTTGCCCCCCGAAAAACCCATTCCAAATCACATTTAAGGGTCGATCTTTGACCTCAACTTCTCTATAATCTTGCGACCCCACGTTACGAGAAGGTTTTTTTCCCGAAACTTTCTATGTGTCGGCATGTGCTATTCGAAGGGGTAGGTTTGCCGGACTTTGTCGTGTGAACCTCAACTGACTAAACGTTTGGGTGTTCACCAACGTGTAACTTATTATTTGGGTAAGCTTTTAATGAAAACTTTTACAGCTAAACCAGAAACCGTACAGCGCGACTGGTATGTTGTTGACGCGACCGGTAAAACTCTGGGCCGTCTGGCTACTGAACTGGCTCGTCGCCTGCGCGGTAAGCATAAAGCGGAATACACTCCGCACGTTGATACCGGTGATTACATCATCGTTCTGAACGCTGACAAAGTTGCTGTTACCGGCAACAAGCGTACTGACAAAATGTACTACCACCACACCGGCCACATCGGTGGTATCAAAGAAGCGACCTTTGAAGAGATGATTGCTCGCCGTCCTGAGCGTGTGATTGAAATCGCGGTTAAAGGCATGCTGCCAAAAGGCCCGCTGGGTCGTGCTATGTTCCGTAAACTGAAAGTTTACGCAGGCAACGAGCACAACCACGCGGCACAGCAACCGCAAGTTCTTGACATCTAATCGGGATTATAGGCAATGGCTGAAAATCAATACTACGGCACTGGTCGCCGCAAAAGTTCCGCAGCTCGCGTTTTCATTAAACCGGGCAGTGGTAAAATCGTAATTAACCAGCGTTCTCTGGAACAGTACTTCGGTCGCGAAACTGCCCGCATGGTAGTTCGCCAGCCGCTGGAACTGGTTGATATGGTAGAAAAACTGGATCTGTACATCACCGTTAAAGGTGGTGGTATCTCCGGTCAGGCAGGTGCGATCCGTCACGGTATCACCCGCGCTCTGATGGAGTACGACGAATCCCTGCGTTCTGAACTGCGTAAAGCTGGCTTCGTTACTCGTGACGCTCGTCAGGTTGAACGTAAGAAAGTGGGTCTGCGTAAAGCACGTCGTCGTCCACAGTTCTCCAAACGTTAATCCCTTCTGCTCACGCAGAACGATTGGCGAAAAACCCGCTTCGGCGGGTTTTTTTATGGATAATGCTCAGGTTATCCACAGTAACATTTCATATATCTTCTCTTTTTCCACATTTCCGGCATCCCCTCACCACAAAGCCATCAAAATCTGGTAAACTATCATCCAATTTTCTGCCCAAATATCGGTGAATACTCGATTTTTGTTCGATTCTTGAACAATGTGTCTTCTCTGGGATGGGCGATACTTCATCTGGCTGGCCCGTTGGGCTGGTAGCAGTAAAAATTCTGAATATACCTGGAGGTTTTCATGGCTGTCGCTGCCAACAAACGTTCGGTAATGACGCTGTTTTCTGGTCCTACTGACATTTATAGCCATCAGGTTCGTATCGTGCTGGCCGAGAAGGGTGTCAGTTTTGAGATCGAGCATGTGGAAAAGGATAACCCGCCTCAGGATCTGATCGATCTCAACCCGAGCCAAAGCGTACCGACGCTGGTGGATCGCGAGCTGACCCTGTGGGAATCCCGTATCATTATGGAATACCTGGATGAGCGTTTCCCGCATCCGCCGCTGATGCCTGTTTATCCTGTTGCGCGTGGTGAAAGCCGCCTGTACATGCAGCGTATCGAGAAAGACTGGTACACGCTGATGAACGTTATCGTTAACGGTTCCTCTTCAGAAGCGGATGCTGCACGTAAACAGCTGCGTGAAGAGCTGCTGGCGATTGCGCCGGTATTTGGTCAAAAGCCGTTCTTCCTGAGCGATGAGTTCAGCCTGGTAGACTGCTACCTGGCACCGTTGCTGTGGCGTCTGCCAACCCTGGGCGTTGAGTTCAGCGGCCCTGGCGCGAAAGAGCTGAAAGGCTATATGACTCGCGTATTTGAACGCGACTCTTTCCTGGCATCCTTAACTGAACCGGAACGTGAAATGCGTCTCGGCCGAGGCTAATGACTGTGGAAATGTCACAACTTTCACCACGCCGTCCGTATCTGCTGCGCGCCTTCTATGAATGGCTGCTGGATAACCAGCTCACGCCGCACCTGGTTGTGGATGTGACGTTGCCGGGCGTGCTGGTTCCAATGGAATACGCACGCGACGGACAAATTGTACTGAATATTGCGCCACGCGCCGTCGGTAACCTCGAGCTGGCAAACGACGAAGTGCGCTTTAACGCGCGTTTCGGCGGCGTGCCGCGTCAGGTTTCCGTACCGCTGGCCGCGGTACTGGCTATCTACGCCCGTGAAAACGGTGCAGGCACCATGTTTGAGCCGGAAGCGGCGTACGATGAAGACGTTGCCAGCCTGAACGATGACGATGCAGCCGAGGCGCGCGAAAGCGACACGGTGATGTCCGTTATTGACGGTGACAAACCCGATACGCAGGATGATAACGATCCGGATGACGATCCGCCGCCACGCGGGGGGCGTCCTGCTCTCAGAGTGGTAAAATAACGACTCATCCCTTATAAAATCCAGCCCTCGTTAGTCGGCTGGATTTTTTTATGGATAAAGACCGTTCGTTACCCGTTGGGAGAATATTTTTATCATGTATAGGTTTGTTGAAAATTAAGACAATGCAATGCATTATTCCATATAAGAGAGGTGATGGAATAAAAATGTAATCTTTATAAGCTCGCTTAATCAATAAATATTATGAATAAAAATGGGCTATAAAGAGCTTGAGTGTGCTTTTTTATATATCCTACCTATTGTTTGAGTAAATCTAAAAAGAATAATTAATAAACCTAAATTGCATGTATTTAAGATTTCTATATTATCGCGGCATGCTTTCTGCATAGGGGATGATAACGACAGGCAGGGATGGTTTACGTCGATATTGTATTGGCTATATCTCATAAGTTAAGGATTAACTCATGAAAAAGATTCTATTGGCAGCAACATTCTTCCTTTGCGTAAATTCGACGTTTGCCTCTGAAACCGCGATACTGAAAATCAAAGGTACGCTGACGAGCCCGGCCTGTACCCCCGAATTTAGCAATGGCGGTGTGGTGGACTACGGCAACATCCGCTTAGGTGAATTGTCATCTACAACCGTAAACCAGCTTGGCCAAAGGAATATCGATCTCACTATTACCTGCACGGCAGCAACAAAAGTTGCCTGGAATATGATAGACGATCGAGCCGATTCTAACGCGGGTTTAACCGTGTCTGCCGGGACATTCACGGGAGGCGCGCAGAGTGCAACTAACCAGACATACGGTGTCGGAAAAGCGGGCACGGTAAACATTGGCTCTTATGCCATGTTCATGAAGGTGAACAGCATTACTGCAGACGGCAAATCGGTGGATCCCATATATCAGCAGAATGGTTCATCAACCTGGGCTAAAAGTACTGACGGCTCCAGCCAGGGCGAAAATAATCGCAATATTACCGTCGCATTATCAGGAACTGTTGACCCGCTCGCTTTTCAGACAGCAACATTTCCGCTGGTAACGTCTCTGGCTATTCAAAATACCGCAATGCTTGCCATTACCGATGATACCCGACTGGATGGCCAGCTAACGATTAGCCTTAAATATCTCTAATCCTTTCGAATTTAAAGTGAGTTAAATTTAATGCAGAGGGAAAGCTTTTTCTCTCATAAAGAAGCGCCATAAACACGGAGTGTTAAGTAGTGCTTTCAAGGAATATACCTATGACATGCTCTAAAAATGTTTTATTTAAAACGCTCGCCGTAGCCGCCTTATTCACTGCACAGTTTGCTGCACACGCCGCAGGCATGGTTCCAGAAACCAGTCTGCTGGTTATTGATGAAGCGACCCACAGCGGCACCATCAACGTTAAAAATACCGACAGCCATCCTTCGCTGCTGTACACCGACGTGGTGGATCTGCCAGATGACAAGGGCCTCAAACTCGTCACCACTCAGCCCGTGGTGCGACTCGAGCCCGGTCAGACTCAGCAATTGCGCTTCATCCTGCAAACCAGCAAACCGCTAGACGTTGAGCACTACAAGCGTGTGACCTTTGAAGGTATCCCGCCGAAGAGCGATGACAACAAAGTGAAAATTGGCATCAATATTCGTCAGGACCTTCCCGTGCTGATTCGCCCGGCGAAGCTGGCAGTGGTGACCGATGCCTGGAAGTTCCTCGACTGGACCGCCTCCGGTACCTCCGTCACGGTAAAAAACCCGAGTAAGTATGTTGTACGCCTGGCCCAGAACGTGGTGCTGCAACCATCGGGTATCAGCGGCGTGCTGGCTAAAACCTACATTTTACCTGGCGAAACCATGACGGTTTCGATGGGTAAATCCGTTAGCGGCAATAACAAAGTGAAATTTTTCCCTGCCAGCCGCTATGGCGTTGAAGTCCCCAGTTTTATTGCGGATCTGAATAAATAAAGGATTATGGCAGTGCGTAAAAAAAGCCAACTTGCACTTTTTGTGCGCGCTGTGATTTATAGCGCAATACCTCTGATGCTTCTTGATGCCCCCTCCCTCCACGCGAGGGAGGTAACGTTTGATACCGATATCCTCAAATCCCGTGGGCTGGGTATCGATCTGAACCGCTACTTTGCTGAAGCCCCACGCTTTTTACCGGGGACGCACTCCGTTTCGGTCAAAGTGAACGGCAACAATCGCGGAACGGCAGCCGTACGCTTCAGTGAAGACGGTACGATGTGCGTTGATAACGACTTCCTGGAATTCGCTGGCCTCATGCCGGTTCCCATAAAGGCAAACGAAACCTGCCACGATCTTCGCAGCGATTATGCTCAGGCGGTGATTAACCCTTTGCCAAACCAGGAGACGGTCGAGCTTTATCTGCCACCGGAAGCGCTTAACAGCCTGAGCGCTGATGTGAAAAACTTCCAGCATGGCGGCACGGCAGGCATGCTTAACTACTCGTTATTCAGCACCAAAAGCGACTACAGCGGCAGCGATGGCAGCAGTAACCGTTACTCACAGGCAAGCCTGGAGGCGGGATTCAACGCGATGGACTGGTCTCTGCGCAGCCGCTATATCCTGACGGACGATGACGGCAACCGAAACGCAGAGAGTATTTACACTTACGCCGAACACGTATTTGTTCCCCAGCGCCTGACCATGCAGGTGGGGGAAGTTAACGCCATGTCCGATGTGCTAAGCGGCATTCCCATCACGGGTGTGCAGTTAATGCCGACCAGCGGTTTACAGAAAGACAGTACCGGGGTGAGCGTATCCGGTATTGCCCGTACCTCCCAGGCGCGCGTAGAGGTTCGCCAGAATGGGCGGCTTATCTTTAACACCCTGGTGCCAGCGGGACCGTTTACCCTTGATGATGTGCCCATGGTGCGCAATAACGTCGATCTGGACGTCACCGTCGTCGAGTCTGACGGTTCGAGCAACCACTACATTGTTCCAGCCGCATCCGTAAAAGCGCGAAACCTGTCAAGACCAAACGGGCTGACCGTTTCGGCAGGCCAGGTACGCGGCATTGATAGCGACTACAGCGATCCGCTGGTGTTCAACGTATCCGATGGCTGGCGAATTTTCCCATGGATGAACCTCCTTGCCTCCGGCGTGGTGGCGGAGGATTACCAGGCGGCAGGGGCGCGCACGGAGTTTATGGTCACCGATGGCTGGAACGTCTCCACCAGCATGGCCGCCAGCAAGGCGCACTTTGGCGACAGCGATAACGGTATCAAAAACGAATTACAGAGCGATTACTCGCTGACCGAGAACGTCGGCCTGTCTGCCAGCGTGGCGCACTACAGCGGTGATTACCGCGAACTGGCGGATGCGATGGACGATGATTACGAGGGTTACGACAACAGTTATTCGGGCAACGTGCGTTGGTCTACTCAGCTTGCCGGGGCTTTTAGTGCTGGTTTGAGCTACAACCAGGCGGCAGGAGAGGGAGAGGATTCTCGCTATTTACTGCTTACATGGGGGAAAACCTTCAAATACGCTTCGATCAACGTGAACTGGCAAAGCGCAGTGGGCAGCACCGATGATGACCAGGACGACGATCTGCTCTACATCAACCTCAGCATTCCGTTAGGCGGTTCGCAGAGCCTGAGCTCCTACATGCGCAAGCAGGGCGACAGCACCAGCTACGGCCTGGCAAACAGCGGCTCGCTGGGTAGTGACACCAACTACTATATTTCTGCCGATCGTGACCAGGAAACAAAGGAAAACAGTTTTAACGGTAACATCAATACCAACCTGCATTACACCCAGCTGAGCGTAGGTGGGGGAACCAGCGGTGATAACCAGCGTAACTACAATGCTACCCTGTCCGGCGGCATTGCGATGCATAAAAACGGCGTCACCTTCTCACCGTATTCCATCAAGGATACCTTCGCGATTGCCAGACTGAGCGAGCCGAAAGCGGGTGTAGAAATTACCACGCCGCAGGGTACCGTCTGGACCGACCGCTGGGGCCAGGCTGTTATTCCTGGTTTGACGGAGTGGCGTAACTCGCGCATCGAAGTGGATGCGAACAAGTTACCGCAAAGCATGACCCTGGCAAACGGTACCAAATATATTGCTGCTGCACATGGTTCGGTAAGCGAAGTGAGCTTCAGGGTACTGAACAGCCGCCGCGTGATGTTACGCATCAAACAGGCGGACGGTAAGCCGCTGACGAAGGGGCTGTCCGTAGTGGATGACAAAGATAACTACATAGTGACGGTCGTTGATGACGGGCATGTCTTCCTGAACGATGCCGACCGGGTCGCTGCACTGTATGCCATTAATGATGACAACCAACGTCTGTGCAGGCTTGAGTTCGCACTTCCTGAAAAGCATGACGAAGACGCGTTTTATGAGGAAGTGAACGGAGTATGTCGATGAACCTTCAACGTCTGGCTGCGCTATTGCTGCTTGCTTTACCAGGGCTTTCTTATGCTGAAGAGTGCCAGTTAACGCTCTCTCAGCAGATTGTGGATTACCATCAGATGCGGCGTAACAACATCATTTCCAGTCAGCAAAGCTGGAACAAAATGCCGGAAAAAGACATTAACGTCAGCGTTTATTGCCCGGAAAAGCAGCAGATGGCGACCCTGTTGCAGGGGGCTTCTGGCCAGAAAGGGCGTTTTCAGTTCGGTCAGAACGGCGGTGTGGCGATTAAAGTCAGCAACCTGACGCTTGATGGTAAAAGCTACAGCGTAGGGAAAACAACGGATCAGGTGAACTTTACGCCGGATAATGATAGTGGATCATCACTGTTTATCCGCAATAACGAGGCCGTCGTGGCGGTTGAAAACGGTCAGGTTCCCGTTGGTCAGCAAATGAATTTTACCGTAACCATTTTCCCGGTGCTGAATGACAGCGCGTTTAGCCATATTGCGGATCAAACCGCGCTTGAGACTGACCTGGCGTGGCAGCTTCTTAAGAAATAATCCAAAAAAAGCCCGGTTTATCACCGGGCTTTTTTATTACACTTCCAGGTAGTTCAGTATACCGTCAGCCGCTTTACGACCTTCGGCAATCGCCGTTACCACAAGGTCAGATCCGCGAACGATATCACCACCGGCGAAGATTTTTGGATTGCTGGTCTGGAACGCATTGTCGCTGCCTTCTGGCGCAATAATGCGGCCCTGTGAATCCAGCTCAACGCTGTGCTTCGCCAGCCACTCCATGCTGTGAGGACGGAAACCGAACGCCATTACCACCGCATCGGCCGGGATCACATGTTCGGAGCCTGCGACGATCTCCGCGCGACGACGGCCTTTTGCATCCGGCGCGCCCATCTCGGTACGCGCCATCTTCACGCCGCTTACTTTGCCGTTAGCATTCACTTCAATACCAAGAGGCTGGATGTTGAACTGGAACTCGACGCCCTCTTCACGCGCGTTCTTCACTTCGCGTTTAGAGCCCGGCATATTCTCTTCGTCACGACGATAGGCGCAGATCACGTGTGCCGCATTCTGACGAATGGAGGTACGCACGCAGTCCATTGCGGTATCACCGCCGCCCAGCACCACCACGCGTTTGCCTTCCATGCTGACGAACGGCTCGTCGGCAGTTTCGCCGTAGCCCATGATTTGCTTAGTGTTGGCGATAAGGAACGGCAGGGCATCATACACGCCTGGTGCCTCTTCGTTTTCCAGACCACCGCGCATCGACTGATAGGTGCCCACGCCGAGGAACACGGCGTCGTAATCCTTCAGCAGATCGTCGAGCTGCACGTCGCGGCCCACTTCCACGTTCAGCTTGAACTCGATGCCCATGCCGGTAAAGATTTCACGGCGGCGGGTCATCACCTCTTTCTCCAGCTTGAAGGCCGGGATACCGAAGGTCAGCAGACCGCCGATCTCCGGATGACGGTCAAAGACCACCGCCTTCACGCCGTTACGGGTCAGGACGTCCGCGCAGGCCAGGCCAGCAGGGCCTGCACCGATAATCGCCACACGCTTGTCGGTTTGACGCACGCCGGTCATATCCGGGCGCCAGCCCATCTCAAACGCTTTATCGTTGATATAGCGCTCAATATTACCGATGGTCACCGCGCCAAACTCGTCGTTCAGCGTACAGGAACCCTCGCACAGACGGTCCTGCGGACACACGCGGCCGCACACTTCCGGCAGGGTATTAGTCTGGTGAGAGAGCTCGGCGGCTTCAAAAATACGTCCTTCGTTAGCCAGCTTCAGCCAGTTCGGGATGTAGTTATGTACCGGACATTTCCATTCACAGTAAGGGTTACCGCAGGACAGGCAGCGGTCTGCCTGCGCTTTGGCCTGGCCTTCTGAAAACGGCTCGTAGATTTCTACAAATTCAATTTTACGGATCTTCAGCGGTTTCTTTGGCGGATCAACACGCTGCAGGTCGATAAACTGGTATACGTTCTGGCTCATCTGAATTCCTTACTGCGCCTGCACGCGCAGCTCTGCTGCGCTACGACTACGGTGACCCAACAGGGCTTTAACATCGCTGGACTTCGGCTTAACCAGCGCGAATTTCGCAGAGAACGCCGGCCAGTTAGCCAGGATCTCTTCGCCGCGCGAAGAACCGGTATGCTGCACGTGTTCGGTAATTAAGCCGCGCAGGTGTTCTTCGTGGATGGCCAGCGTATCAACGTCCAGCACTTCCACCAGCTCCGGGTTCACGCGTTTGCGGAACTCGCCGTCTTCATCCAGGACGTAAGCAAAACCGCCCGTCATGCCAGCGCCGAAGTTCACGCCGGTTTTACCCAGGACGCACACAATTCCGCCCGTCATGTATTCACAGCCGTTATCGCCAATGCCTTCCACCACGGTGATAGCACCGGAGTTACGCACCGCAAAACGCTCACCCGCACGGCCCGCGGCAAACAGACGACCGCCGGTCGCGCCGTAAAGGCAGGTGTTACCGATGATGCTGGCCTCATGACTGCGGAATGCCGAACCGACCGGAGGACGCACCGCCAGCAGACCACCCGCCATGCCTTTCCCGACGTAGTCGTTGGCATCGCCGGTAAGGATAAGCTCAACGCCGCCGGCGTTCCACACGCCGAAGCTCTGACCCGCCGTACCGCTGAAGTGCGCGGTGATCGGATCCGCTGCCAGCCCCTGATCGCCGTGCGTTTGCGCGATGTAGCCGGAGAGCGATGCGCCCACGGAGCGGTCGGTATTGCGGATATCAAACCAGAACGTTTTGCTCTGCTTCTCATCAACATACGGCTTCGCCTGCTGCAGCAGCTGCGCGTTCAGCACGCCGTTGTCGAACGGCGGGTTTTTCTCGGTGCAGTAGACCGCTTTGCCTGGGTGCGGCTGCGCGGTTTCCAGCAGCTTGCTCAGCTCAAGCTTCTGCTGCTTCGCCGTGAAGCCTTCCAGCTCTTTTAGCAGGTCGGTACGGCCAATCAGATCCACCAGACGCTTCACGCCCAGCTGCGCCATCAGCTCGCGGGTTTCACGGGCGATGAAGTCAAAGTAGTTGGTCACCTTGAACGGCAGGCCGTGATAGTGGTTCTTACGCAGCTTCTCGTCCTGGGTTGCAACACCGGTTGCGCAGTTGTTCAGGTGGCAAATACGCAGGTATTTACAGCCGAGCGCGACCATCGGGCCGGTACCGAAGCCGAAGCTTTCCGCGCCCAGAATCGCTGCCTTGATGATGTCGAGGCCGGTTTTCAGGCCGCCGTCCACCTGCAGACGGATCTTGTGACGCAGGCCGTTAGCGACCAGCGCCTGCTGGGTTTCCACCAGACCAAGCTCCCACGGGCAACCCGCGTATTTCACGGAAGAGAGCGGGCTTGCGCCGGTACCACCGTCGTAGCCAGCAATGGTGATCAGATCCGCATAGGCTTTTGCTACGCCGGTCGCAATGGTGCCGACGCCCGGCTCGGAAACCAGCTTCACGGAGATCATCGCTTTCGGGTTGACCTGCTTCAGGTCGAAAATCAGCTGCGCCAGATCCTCGATAGAGTAAATATCGTGGTGCGGCGGCGGGGAGATCAGCGTCACTCCCGGTACCGAGTAGCGCAGTTTGGCGATGTACGGGGTGACTTTATCACCCGGCAGCTGGCCGCCTTCGCCCGGTTTAGCACCCTGAGCGACTTTAATCTGAATGACGTCGGCGTTAACCAGGTACGCAGGCGTTACGCCAAAGCGACCGGATGCCACCTGCTTGATACGCGACACTTTGTTGGTGCCGTAGCGCGCCGGATCTTCGCCACCTTCGCCGGAGTTCGAGTTGCCGCCGATGCTGTTCATGGCTTCCGCCAGCGCTTCGTGGGCTTCCGGGCTCAGGGCGCCGATTGACATCGCCGCGGTATCGAAGCGTTTAAACAGCTCAGAGGCAGGCTCAACGTCGTCGATGCTGACAGCCTCGTCACCCGGGTTCAGGGCAATGAGATCGCGCAGCGTCGCCGCCGGACGGTTGTTTACCAGCTCAGCGTACTGCTGATAATCGCTGTATTCGCCGCTCTGCACCGCCTGCTGCAGCGTGCGCACCACGTCCGGGTTGTAGGCGTGATACTCGCCGCCGTGAACGTATTTCAGCAGACCGCCCTGATCCAGCGGCTTACGTGCCAGCCAGGCGCGTTTAGACAGGTTCACCAGATCCTGCTGGAAGTCAGCAAAACCGGCGCCGCCGATACGGCTGATCACGCCCTGGAAGCAGAGGTTGGCCACATCGTCATGCAGACCCACCGCTTCAAAAAGCTTCGAGCAGCGGTAGGAGGCGATGGTCGAGATGCCCATTTTGGACATGATCTTGTACAGGCCTTTGTTGATGCCGTTACGGTAGTTCAGCATCACCGCGCGGTAATCTTTGTCGATGGCGCGGGTATCCACCAGGCGGGCCAGCGTTTCGTAGGCCAGGTACGGGTAGATCGCCGTGGCGCCAAAGCCTAACAGCACGGCAAAGTGGTGCGGATCTCGGGCGCTCGCGGTTTCCACGATAATGTTGGCGTCGCAGCGCAGGCTCTTATCCACCAGACGCGTCTGGATAGCGCCTACCGCCATTGGCGCAGGCACCGGCAGACGATTTTTTGCGATATTGCGATCGGACAGCACCAGCAGAACGGTACCGTTACGTACCATCTGTTCGGCTTTGTCGCACAGCGCGTTTACCGTCTCTTCGAGGCTGGTTTCGGTCACGTCGAACGTAATGTCGAGCGTATCGGCACGGTAGTGCTCCTCGGTCATGGTGGTGAGCTGTTTGAAGTCAGAGTAAAGCAGGATCGGCGACTTAAAGGTCAGACGGTGCGCCTGGCCTTCGGCTTCGCAGAAGACGTTCATTTCGCGGCCGATGCTGGTGGCCAGCGACATGACGTGGGCTTCACGCAGCGGATCGATCGGCGGGTTGGTTACCTGCGCAAACTGCTGGCGGAAGTAGTCGTAAATAATACGCGGCTGGCTTGAAAGCACGGCAAACGGGGTATCGTCACCCATGGAGCCGACCGCTTCCTGGCCGTTTTCACCCAGAACGCGGATAACCGAGTCCAGCTCTTCCGCGCTGTAGTTGAACTGCTTCTGGAAGCTCGCAAGCGTATCGTCGTCCATTTCACGGCTGCCCACCTCTTCGTCCGGCAGATCTTCAAACGGCACCAGGCGACGCACGTTCTTCGCCATCCACTCTTTGTATGGATGACGGCTTTTCAGATCGTTATCGGTTTCCGCAGAGTGCAGAATACGGCCGCCGCGGGTATCGATAACCATCAGCTCGCCCGGACCGACGCGGCCTTTCTCAACTACTTCGTCAGGCTGATAATCCCAGATCCCCACTTCAGAGGCGCAGGTAATGAGCTTATCTTTGGTGATCACGTAGCGCGCCGGGCGCAGGCCGTTACGGTCCAGGTTACAGGCCGCGAAGCGACCGTCGGACATGACGATGCCCGCCGGACCGTCCCACGGCTCCATGTGCATGGAGTTAAAGTCGAAGAACGCGCGCAGCTCCGGATCCATGTCCGGGTTATTCTGCCAGGCCGGTGGCACCAGCAGACGCATCGCGCGCACGATGTCCATCCCGCCTGCCAGCAGCAGCTCCAGCATGTTATCCATGGAGCTGGAGTCAGAGCCGGTTTCGTTCACGAACGGCGCGGCATCGTGCAGGTCCGGGATCAGCGGGGTCTGGAACTTATAGGTACGGGCACGGGCCCACTGGCGGTTACCGGTGATGGTGTTGATTTCGCCGTTGTGCGCCAGATAGCGGAACGGCTGAGCCAGCGGCCAGCGAGGTACGGTGTTGGTGGAGAAGCGCTGGTGGAACAGGCAAATGGCCGATTCCAGACGCAGGTCCGCCAGGTCCAGGTAGAAGCGCGGCAGATCGGCCGGCATACACAGACCTTTATAGATGTTCACCAGGTTCGAGAGGCTACAGACGTAGAACTCTTTATCGTCCTGAAGACGTTTTTCAATGCGGCGGCGGGCGATGAACAGACGGCGTTCCATATCACGCGGACGCCAGCCCGCAGGCGCGTTAACAAAAATCTGTTCAATACGAGGCAGCGAGGAGAGGGCGATTTCACCGAGTACCCCTTCGTTAGTTGGCACATCGCGCCAGCCGACAATGGACAGGGTTTCACGCTGAAGTTCTTCTTCGACGATGCGGCGTGAGGCGGCCGCTTTTTCAGGATCCTGATTCAGGAACAGCATGCCGACAGCGTAGTTTTTGGCTAAACGCCAGCCGCGCTCTTCCGCCACGATGCGGAAGAAACGATCGGGTTTTTGCAGCAGCAGGCCGCAACCGTCGCCGGTTTTACCATCGGCAAGGATGGCGCCACGGTGCTGCATACGGGCCAGTGCGTGAATAGCGGTACGCACCACCTTGTGGCTAGGTTCGCCTTCTATGTGGGCGATCAGGCCGAAACCACAGTTATCCTTCTCAAGGGATTTATCGTACAACATATCAGTGAACCTCCCCAGGCTCGTCGGGCTTCCCACTGAACGTAACCGTGGCGCACAGGCACAGAAAGAGCGTGGCGACGGGGCTGGCGTTTCATACGCGGACCTCGCATTCGCCCTCTTTTTCATCCTTTCGCGCAGGTAAACAAGTTTGAGGACTTGCTTCAGAGGGAATCTCAATTACTGCATAAATATGATGAGCAGGCCGCTCATCCAGAAAGCTTCCAGCGGATTTCCAACTTATCGGGAATTGGTACACAGGTCAAATGGCAATCTTATTTATACAAAATTGTGCTAAAGAGTATTTATACTATTGATTTAAAAAGATATTTAACTATTTTTACAAGCGCTGAAAGCGTTGGGAAGCGACTGAAGAGTGTGATCTGACTCACTGTATGAAAGCGGTATTATCGATGCAGCGTGCTGAAATGCTGATTTATAGCAGAATAATACGCTGGTGATCTGTTCGGACCCGCATAAAATCACTGTTTTTGAGTGTTGGCGCTATAAATGAAAAAAACAATCAGAACATAAGGAAAAGTAATTACGTGCTGGGTGAATTAAATCTCGGTTATCGTGATTATTTATTCATATAGATAAAGGCCGTCCAGGGCGATTGATCCAGGTCATCGCCGACGGAGGCTAAAAATGGCAGGCTTGTCCCCTTTCTTCGGGACGGTCTATCAGATTATGCAGTTACAGAAATTAGTCAATATGTTTGGTGGGGATCTTTTGCAGCGCTATGGGCAAAAGGTTCATAAGCTGACGCTGCACGGCGGCTTTAGCTGTCCGAACCGCGATGGCACCATCGGACGTGGCGGCTGTACGTTCTGCAACGTGGCCTCGTTTGCGGACGAGGCCCAGCAGCATAAATCCATCGCGGAGCAGCTCGCGCATCAGGCCAGCCTTGTAAACCGTGCAAAGCGGTATCTGGCCTATTTCCAGGCCTATACCAGCACATGGGCGGAAGTGCAGGTGCTGCGTTCGATGTATCAGCAGGCGGTTGCTCAGGCGAACATTGTCGGGCTGTGCGTCGGTACGCGCCCGGACTGCGTGCCCGACGCGGTGCTGGATTTACTCAGCGAGTATAAAGAGCAGGGCTACGAGATTTGGCTGGAGCTGGGCCTGCAGAGCGCGCACGACAAAACCCTGCACCGTATTAATCGCGGCCATGATTTTGCCTGCTACCAGCGCACCACGCGCCTCGCCCGCGCGCGTGGGCTAAAAGTCTGCTCGCATCTGATAGTCGGCTTGCCCGGCGAAGGGCAGCAGCACGGCCTTGAGACGCTGGAAAAAGTCGTTGAGACAGGCGTGGACGGTATCAAGCTGCATCCGCTGCATATCGTGAAGGGCAGCACAATGGCGAAAGCGTGGGAAGCGGGGCGCTTAAGCGGCATTGAGCTCGACGACTATACCGCGACGGCGGGGGAGATGATTCGCCACACGCCGCCGGAGATTGTTTACCACCGACTCTCAGCCAGCGCGCGCCGCCCAACGCTGCTGGCACCGCTCTGGTGCGAGAACCGCTGGACGGGAATGGTAGAGATCGACCGCTATCTGCATGAGCACGGCGTGCAGGGGTCGGCGCTGGGAAGGCCGTGGGTTCCTCGTCTACCGTCGACGGCCGCCTAACAGGCTTCCCAGCATGCCGCGCACAATCTGATTCGTGACCTGCCGCGCTGCGCTCTTCGCCATGGTTTGCACCACGCCATCGCGCTTGCCGCCGCGCGGTCCGGTGGTGCCAAACAGAATGTCTTTTAGCCCGCCGAGAATGCCGTCATCCACGGCGACAGACTGCCCTTTGGCCGCGGGAGCATCCTGGGCATCTGTAGTTGCCTGCACCCCTTTTTGCAGCATCTCAAACGCGGACTCGCGATCCACCTCGTCTTCATACTTTCCGTAAACGGGGGAGTGGTTAATCAGGCCGTTGCGTTCGTCATCAGTGACCGGGCCCATGCGTGAACAGGGTGCTATCACCATCGCACGTTCCACAACGGTTGGGCTGCCCTTCGCGTCCAGGAAGGAAACCAACGCTTCACCGGTGCCCAGCGCCTGAATCTCGGCTTCGGTATCAAACGCCGGATTGGCGCGCATGGTTTGAGCGGCGGCTTTGACGGCTTTCTGATCTTTGGGAGTATAGGCGCGCAGGGCGTGCTGCACTCGGTTACCCAGCTGTCCCAGCACGTTGTCAGGAATATCGGACGGGTTTTGCGACACAAACCAGACACCGACGCCTTTGGAACGGATCAGGCGAATAACCTGCTCAATTTTGTCCAGCAACACCTGCGGCGCATCGTTGAACAGCAGGTGCGCTTCGTCAAAGAAGAACACCAGCTTTGGCTTCTCAAGATCGCCTGCCTCAGGCAGTTGCTCATAGAGCTCGGAGAGCATCCACAGCAGGCTGGCAGCGTAAAGCTTCGGCATTTGGTAGAGCTTCTCTGCCCTCAGGATATTGATGATGCCTTTGCCGCTGCTGTCGGTGCGCATCCAGTCTTTGATGTCCAGCATGGGCTCGCCGAAGAAGTGCTCGGCACCCTGCTGCTCCAGCGTCAGTAACCCACGCTGAATGGCGCCGACTGAGGCGCTGCTGATATTGCCGTACTGGTTCTGGAACGATTTAGCGTTATCGCCGATATACTGGGTAATGGCCCGCAGGTCTTTGAAATCGAGCAGCAGCAGACCCTGGTCATCGGCAATGCGGAAGATAATATTCAGCACGCCGGACTGCACGTCGTTGAGGTTCAGGAGACGGGCCAGCAGCAGCGGACCGAGATCGGAGACGGTGGCGCGCACCGGGTGACCTTTTTCACCAAAGATATCCCATAGCACTACCGGATTGCCGTGCGGCGTCCAGTCCGTGACGCCGATGTTTTTCAGGCGTTCGAGCAGTTTTTCCGACGCCGTACCCGCCTGAGCCACCCCGGTTAAATCGCCCTTCACGTCAGCCATAAAGACCGGTACGCCAGTCTCCGACAATGACTCCGCCAGCTTTTGCAGGGTGACGGTTTTCCCCGTCCCGGTTGCGCCTGTGATCAGGCCATGACGGTTTGCCATTGCGGGCAGTAAAAACAGCTCTTTTTCCAGCGTCCTGGCGATTAACAATGGTGTACTCATGATGCACGTCCTCTCGTAGTCCTGGGTGGAGTATAGGCAACCTGACGGCGAAATGTCTGCGTAAATTCCTTACTTTGCGGCGCATTATCCAGTGCGGACTATGCTTTTGCATACGGTAAACAAATTTTTGGGAAACTATGTCCAGATTCTTTTTTAACGACCGCAAACAGCTTGTCAACGATGCCATTGAAGGCATACTCCTCTCCGCGCCGCACGGTAATCTCGTCAAACTTGAAATCGATCCGGCCATCCGCGTAGTGGCGCGCGGCGACTGGGATAAAAGCCGCGTAGCGGTCATCTCCGGCGGTGGTTCCGGTCACGAACCGGCACATGCGGGATTCGTCGGTAAAGGGATGCTTACGGCGGCAGTGTGTGGCGATCTGTTCGCCTCTCCGAGCGTGGATGCGGTGCTGAACGCCATCGTTGCGGTCACGGGCGACCGTGGCTGCCTGCTGATCGTGAAAAACTATACCGGCGACCGTCTTAACTTTGGTCTGGCCGCTGAAAAAGCCAAACGCTATGGCCTGAAAGTGGAGATGGTTATCGTGGCGGATGACATCGCCCTGCCGGACAACAAGCAGCCGCGCGGCATCGCGGGAACCGCGCTGGTGCACAAGATTGCCGGGTACGCGGCAGAGCAGGGGAAATCGTTAAGCGAAGTGCGGGATATTGCGCAACAGGCCTGCGATAACCTCTGGAGCCTGGGGGTGGCGATGCAAACCTGCAACCTGCCGGGTAGCGATGAAGAAGAAGGAAGGATCAAACAGGGCCATGTGGAGCTGGGGCTGGGCATTCACGGCGAGCCTGGGGCATCCGTGGTGGATACGCAGAACAGCAGGGCGATTATCGACACGTTAATCACGCCGCTGAAGGCCCAGGCGGGAACGGGGCGCTTTGCGGTACTGATCAATAACCTCGGCGGCGTGTCGGCGCTGGAGATGGCTTTGCTGACCAAAGAGCTGGCGCACTCGGCGCTGAAAGACGAGATTGCGTGGCTGATTGGCCCCGCGCCGCTGGTCAGCGCGCTGGATATGAAAGGCTTTTCGCTGACGCTGCTGAAGCTTAACGATTACTTCGAAAAGGCGATCCGCTCCGAGGTAGAAACGCTGGGCTGGCAGAAACCCGTCGCGTTTGCGCCGCTGCGAACCGTCCCGCATAGCGCCATCCACGACCGCGTGGAATACGCCCCGTCGGACAATCCGCAGGTGCGGGCATACGTTTCCGCGGTGACGAAGACGCTGAGCCAGCTGGAAAACCGCCTGAATGCGCTGGATGCGAAGGTCGGCGATGGCGATACCGGCTCTACCTTTGCGCAAGGCGCGCGGGATATTGCGCAGCGTCTTGAGGAGAACGCCTTTCCTCTTAACGAGGTATCGACGTTACTCCTGCTGGTGGGCGAGCGGCTGGCAACCGTAATGGGCGGATCGAGCGGCGTATTAATGTCGATCTTCTTCACGGCGGCCGGGCAAAAGCTTCATGACGGACAATCGCTTGCGGATGCGCTGCTGAGCGGGCTGGCGCAAATGAAGCAGTATGGCGGGGCAGATCTCGGCGATCGCACGCTGATCGACGCGCTGCAGCCAGCGCTTGAGGCGTTGCAGAAAGGCGATGTTCAGGCAGCAGCGCAGGCGGCGCAGCAGGGGGCGGAGTCAACGGCGAAAATGGAGAAAGCCGGTGCGGGGCGCTCGTCGTATGTGAACAAAGAGAATCTGGACGGCGTGATGGACCCGGGGGCGGTTGCGGTGGCAGAGGTGTTTAAGGCCATGGTGGAAGCAAAACGGTAACAGCCGTTACCGTTTTTAGTGTTTGCACCCTCTCCCACAGGGAGAGGGTTGGGGCGAGGGCTCCAGGCCGCACATACCCCAGCACCGTCAGATTAAAAATCCGCTTTCAACACCACGCGGTAACGGGCTTTACCGTCACGCACGTGCTGGATGGCTTCATTGATTTTTGACATGGGATACAGCTCGGTGGTTGGCGCCACTTTAGTGCGTCCGGCAAACTTCATCAGCTTGCGCAGTTCGTATGGCGTACCGGTTGCAGAGCCGGATACGCTGCGATCGCCGCCGATCAGGGTAAATGCCGGAACCGGCAGCGGCTTCATCACCGCACCTACGGTGTGGAAGTTACCGCCATAGGCCAGCGCTTCAAAGTACGGCTGCCAGTTAAGATCGACGTTCACGGTGTTGATGATCAGATCGAACTGTCCCGCCAGCGCGTTCAGCGCGTCAGGATCGCGGCTGTTCACCACTTTATCCGCGCCCATCGCCAGCACTTCTTGCTCTTTCGCCGGGTTAGAGCTGAACGCAGTAACTTCACAGCCCATCGCATGCAGCAGCTTGATGGCGATATGGCCCAGTCCGCCAATACCAATCACGCCTACGCGGCTGGTGGCGGTGACGTGGTGCATCAGCAGCGGTTTAAAGACGGTAATACCGCCACACAGCAGCGGGCCGGCGGATTCAATATCGATGCTCTCCGGCAGCGGGATAACCCATTGCCAGTCGGCGCGCAGCTTATCGGCAAAGCCGCCCTTGTTCAGAATGGTAGGAACAGCGCCTTCCGTGCAGTTAACCTGATTACCGCTGATACAGGCGTCGCAGTGGCCGCAGCTGCGTGCCGTCCAGCCAATGCCCACGCGCTGGCCAACCTTCAGCCCTTTGTCCTGCGCGGCGCTACCGAGCGCTGCAACGCGGCCAATGACTTCGTGACCGGCAACCAGCGGATAGCTGGAGAAGCCCCATTCGTTGTCGATCATGGAGAGATCGGAGTGGCAGATCCCGCAGTAATCAACCTGTACCTCGACGTCTTCCGCTTTTAGTTCGCCCGCATCATATTCGTACAGCTCAAGCTCTGCACCCGCCTGCGGTGCGGCGTAGCTTTTTATCTTCGACATCGCGTTTCCCCTGTTTTGGTGTGAACTGTGAGTGTAGAGCATTCAGTTTACAGCCGCTTAACAGAAGAGGGCAGGAACAAAATTTACAGACTTTTCAGCATTCTGACTTCGCAGTCGACGTGGCCAGTGCAGCCCAGCGGCGCATCGATATGCTCAAAGCCGAGACGTTCATACAGGCCAATGGCCTCTTTAAGGAAGGCGGTGGTTTCGAGGTAACAGCGTTTAAAGCCCTGCGAGCGCGCCTGTTCCAGGGCAACCAGCGCCAGCTTTTTCGCCAGGCCTTGGCCGCGTATCGTCGGCAGGAAATACATTTTCTGTAGTTCACAGATATCCGGCTCGCTGCAAAGCAGTGGCGCGATGCCGCCGCCGCCCACCACCCGGCCGTCCTGCTCGATGACCCAGTAAGCATGGCCTGGCTGGCTATAAAGCTGGAAAAGTTCGTCCAGATTAGGATCGGCTACGGTATAGCCTTTGTCTGCGGTCAGGCCATATTCGGCAGAGACCGTGCGGATAACGGCGGCGATTGACGGGTTGTCTTGCACAGCGATCCGACGCATTGTCGTCGCGACGGGGGTAATCACGCTCATAGCATTACTCATGACAAAAATTGACACACAGCTGCTGTTAATAGCACCGCAGGAAGGGGAGTGCAAGCGAGGAGTTTTCAGGAAGAAAACCCCTTACGCCCTGAAGCGTAAGGGGTAAAGCATTACAGGGCCGCGATCACGGCCTGCTGCTCGATCAGTTTGGTTTTCGCATCGGCGAAGGCAACCAGGCGCTCACGCTCTTTGGCGATGACCGCTTCCGGCGCGCGGGCCACAAAGCCTTCGTTCGCCAGCTTGCTTTCGATTTTGCCAATTTCTACATCGACTTTCGCCACTTCTTTCGCCAGGCGAGCCAGCTCAGCGTCTTTGTCGATGAGGCCTGCCATCGGGATCAGCAGCTCGGCGCCGTCGATGATTTTGGTTACGGAAACCGGACCTTTGTCATCCGCAGGCAGCACGGTGATGCTTTCCAGACGCGCCATGGTTTTCAGGAAGGTGTCGTTCTCGTTTACCCGACGAACGGCAGCCTCGCTGCAGCCGCGCAGCAGCAGCTCAAGCGGTTTACCTGGCGCGATGTTCATTTCAGCACGGATGTTACGTACCGCAACGATTGCCTGTTTCAGCCACTCGGTGTCCGCTGACGCGGCTTCGTCGACTTTCGCCGCATCGAATTCCGGGAACGGCTGTAGCATGATGGTATCGGCGTTGATGCCGGCGATCACCTTCACGCGCTGCCAGATGGTTTCGGTGATGAATGGAATGACCGGATGCGCCAGGCGCAGCAGACCTTCCAGAACGGTAATCAGCGTGTTGCGCGTGCCGCGCAGCTCTGCTTCAGAACCGCCGTTCATCACCGGCTTCGCCAGCTCCAGATACCAGTCACAGAACTGGTTCCAGGTGAATTCGTACAGGATGCCCGCCGCGATGTCGAAGCGGTAGCTGTCCAGCGCGTCGCGGAACGCTTTCACCGTCTGGTTAAATTCCGCCAGGATCCAGCGGTCTGCCAGAGACAGCGTCATTTCGCCGCCGTTAAAGCCGCAGTCCTGATCTTCAGTGTTCATCAGCACGAAGCGGCTGGCGTTCCACAGCTTGTTACAGAAGTTACGGTAACCTTCCAGACGCTTCATGTCCCAGTTAATGTCGCGGCCGGTGGAGGCCAGCGCCGCCAGGGTGAAGCGCAGGGCGTCGGTACCGTGAGC
Source organism: Enterobacter cloacae complex sp. P40C2 (assembly GCF_014930695.1). Lineage (NCBI taxonomy): Bacteria > Pseudomonadati > Pseudomonadota > Gammaproteobacteria > Enterobacterales > Enterobacteriaceae > Enterobacter > Enterobacter cloacae complex sp. P40C2. The sequence goes on from NZ_JADBRP010000012.1 coordinate 65,855, forward strand.
CTCAATACCGTTCGGGAACTGCTTCTCGGTGCGCTTGCGGATTTTATCAGCCAGCTGCGGCTGCATCATGTTGCCGGTACGTTTTTCCAGCAGATCTTCCAGAGAGATACCGTCAACCATATCCAGCGGGTCAATAACGTTACCCTTGGATTTGGACATCTTCTGGCCTTCATCGTCACGGATCAGACCGGTCATGTAGACGGTGTGGAACGGAACCTGCGGTTTACCGTCTTCGTCTTTAATGAAGTGCATGGTCATCATGATCATGCGGGCGATCCAGAAGAAGATGATGTCGAAGCCGGACACCATTACGCTGGTTGGGTGGAACTGACGCAGCGCGTCGGTGTTCTCTGGCCAGCCGAGGGTTGAGAAGGTCCACAGCGCGGAGGAGAACCAGGTATCCAGCACGTCTTCGTCCTGACGCAGCGCCACGTCGGCACTCAGGTTATTTTCCTGACGCACTTCGTTTTCACTGCGGCCAACGTAAACGTTGCCTTCGTTGTCGTACCATGCCGGGATACGGTGACCCCACCACAGCTGACGGGAGATACACCAGTCCTGAATATCGCGCATCCAGGAGAAGTACATGTTTTCGTACTGCTTCGGCACGAACTGAATGCTGCCGTTCTCAACCGCTTCCACGGCCGGTTTTGCCAGCACGTCGGCACGTACGTACCACTGGTCAGTCAGCATCGGCTCGATCACCACGCCGCCACGGTCGCCGTACGGCACGGTCAGATCGTGAGGTTTGATCTCTTCGAGCAGGCCGAGCGCGTCAACGGCGGCCACGATGGCTTTACGCGCGGCAAAGCGCTCCAGCTTCTGGAACTCAGCCGGAATGTCGCTTGAGTAAACGTCGGATTCGTTGCCTTTGGTGTCGTACACTTCTGCGCTTTCACGGATATCGCCGTCGAAGGTCAGAATGTTGATCATCGGCAGGGCGTGGCGGCGACCCACTTCATAGTCGTTGAAGTCGTGCGCCGGGGTGATTTTCACGCAGCCGGTGCCTTTTTCCATGTCGGCGTGTTCGTCGCCCACAATCGGAATACGGCGGTTTACCAGCGGCAGCACCACAAATTTGCCGATCAGATCTTTATAACGCGGATCTTCCGGGTTGACGGCCACGCCGGTATCGCCCAGCAGGGTTTCCGGACGAGTGGTCGCGACGACCAGGTAATCTTTACCGTCTGCGGTTTTTGCGCCGTCGGCCAGCGGATAGCGGATGTGCCACATGGAGCCTTTAGACTCGCGGTTTTCCACTTCCAGGTCAGAGATCGCGGTGCGCAGTTTCGGGTCCCAGTTTACCAGGCGCTTGCCGCGGTAAATCAGGTCTTCTTTGTACAGACGGACAAAAACTTCTTTCACGGCATTGGAAAGGCCTTCGTCCATGGTGAAGCGCTCGCGCTCCCAGTCCACGGAGTTGCCAAGGCGGCGCATCTGACGGGTAATGGTGCCGCCGGATTCCGCTTTCCACTGCCAGATTTTATCGATGAACGCGTCGCGACCGTAGTCGTGGCGGGTTTTACCTTCTTCAGCGGCAATTTTACGCTCAACCACCATCTGGGTTGCGATACCCGCGTGGTCGGTCCCCGCCTGCCACAGGGTGTTTTTGCCCTGCATGCGCTGGTAGCGGATCATGGTGTCCATGATGGTCTGCTGGAAAGCATGCCCCATATGCAAACTGCCGGTGACGTTCGGCGGCGGGATCATGATGCAGAAGGACTCTTTGCTTTCGTCGCCGTTAGGCTTGAAATAGCCCTGCTGTTCCCAGTGCTCGTAAAGCGGCTGTTCGATATCGCGTGGGTTATATGTCTTTTCCATTATTTCCAGGTTGCCGTATTCAGGTTAAAACCGGCCAGGCGGTACGCTTTATAGCGTTCGCGCGCCAGCTGTTTCAAAGTTTCTTCGTAAGGGACAAAGTCTACCACTTCTGTGAAAGCGGTGGCAAAATCTGCAAAGTCTGTGCGCAGGCTAATGAGAATGTCGCGCGCGCTGCTGTTGCGCTTTTGCGGCCAGGCGATTTCAACCGGCGCTCCGCCGCGCGGACCTTCGCCCGACAGGTTATGCGGAACAAAACTCTCCAACGGGCGCGCCCATAGCGCTTCATCAAGGCGAATCGCCTGCTGCTCATCTTCACAGGCAATCAACACGCGTTTACCCGCGCGCCAACGTTCTGCGGCAATTTCACACACCAGCTGTTCTACGGCGCTGAGGCCGTCCTGATGGGTGTCGTTGTCCAGAAGGTAGAACGTTGCATTCTTCATATGTGGGGCTTCTTGTGCTCATTTTAAATGCTTAAGCCGGGCGGCGGCTGCGCCTTACCCGGCCTACGGTTTACTGCCGTACCGTGTTACTCGTCGCCGTTAAAACCCGCACGGTTCAACAGGAACTGCGAGAGCAGCGCAACCGGACGACCGGTCGCGCCCTTGGCTTTACCAGAGCGCCATGCGGTGCCGGCGATGTCCAGGTGCGCCCAGTTGTATTTACGGGTGAAGCGCGCCAGGAAGCAGCCTGCGGTGATGGCCCCGCCAGGGCGACCGCCGATGTTCGCCATGTCCGCGAAGTTAGACTCCAGCTGTTCCTGGAACTCATCGCCCAGCGGCAGGCGCCACGCGCGGTCTCCAGCCTGTTCAGACGCGCCGATAAGCTCGTGCGCCAGCGGATTGTGGTTCGACATCAGGCCGGTGATGTGGTGGCCCAGCGCAATCACGCAGGCACCGGTCAGGGTGGCAACGTCGATTACCGCTTCAGGGTCGAAGCGCTCAACGTAGGTTAGCACGTCGCACAGCACCAGGCGGCCTTCGGCGTCGGTGTTAAGCACCTCGACGGTCTGGCCTGACATGGTGGTCAGCACGTCGCCCGGACGATAAGCGCGCCCGCCAGGCATGTTTTCGCAGCCTGCCAGCACGCCGACCACGTTGATTGGCAGCTGAAGCTCTGCAACCATGCGCATGACGCCGTATACCGCCGCCGCGCCGCACATGTCGTATTTCATCTCATCCATGCCCTCAGAAGGCTTGATAGAGATACCGCCGGAGTCGAAGGTCAGGCCTTTACCGACGAGTACGATCGGACGCGCATCTTCAGACGGATTCCCTTTGTACTCGATGACCGACATCAGGGATTCGTTCTGAGAGCCGTTACCGACCGCCAGATAAGAGTGCATCCCCAGCTCTTTCATCTGCTGTTCGCCGATAACGCGGGTGATGACGTTTTTGCTGTAGGAGTCAGCCAGCTGGCGCGCCTGAGACGCCAGATAGGCGGCGTTACAGATGTTTGGCGGCATATTGCCGAGATCTTTCGCAGCTTTAATACCGGCAGCAATCGCCAGGCCGTGCTGAATGGCGCGCTCGCCGCTGGTCAGCTCGCGACGGGTTGGCACGTTAAAGACCATCTTGCGCAGCGGGCGACGCGGCTCGCTTTTGGTGGTCTTCAACTGATCGAAGCTGTAGAGGCTCTCTTTTGCGGTTTCGACAGCCTGGCGCACTTTCCAGTACGTGTTGCGGCCCTTAACGTGCAGCTCGGTCAGGAAGCAGACGGCTTCCATCGAACCAGTATCATTCAGTGTATTAATCGTTTTCTGAATAACCTGCTTGTACTGGCGCTCATCAAGCTCACGTTCTTTACCGCAGCCAATCAGCAGAATACGCTCGGACAGGACGTTCGGAACATGGTGTAGCAACAGGGTTTGCCCTGGTTTGCCTTCCAGTTCGCCACGGCGCAGCAGGGCGCTGATATAGCCGTCGCTGATTTTATCGAGTTGCTCGGCGATCGGGGAGAGTCGGCGTGGTTCGAAGACGCCCACAACGATGCAGGCACTCCGCTGTTTCTCCGGGCTACCGCTTTTTACACTGAACTCCATGCACTACGCTCCTGAATCTTAAAGACAACGGCGGCGGCTACGGATAGAATTGAAACCTTTCGTAACTCATGTCCGCCGTTGTGGTGACTTCGTGTTAATCTTACGTTACTACGGTTTCGACACGTCAAAAAATGTCATGAAGCGCGAATCCGCCGGGTTTTTTAATCTTAGCGATGATTTCGACGACTCAAGAGAATAAATGACGTTTAAGCCATGAAACAAGCTAAATTCCTGCATAAGACGAGTTTTAACGGGCGTATTTAAAGTGATAATCATAAGATATCTGGTTCGGGAGACGCTGAAGAGCCAACTGGCGATCCTCTTTATCCTCCTTCTGATCTTTTTCTGTCAGAAGCTGGTCAGGATCCTCGGCGCGGCGGTCGATGGCGAAATCCCAACGAATCTGGTGCTTTCCCTGCTCGGGCTTGGCGTGCCGGAAATGGCGCAGCTGATCCTGCCGTTAAGCCTGTTCCTCGGTTTGCTGATGACGCTGGGTAAGCTCTATACCGAAAGTGAAATCACCGTGATGCACGCCTGCGGCCTCAGTAAAGCCGTACTGGTGAAAGCCGCCATGGTGCTTGCGCTGTTTACGGGCATCGTTGCTGCCGTCAACGTGATGTGGGCAGGGCCGACCTCTTCCCGTCATCAGGATGAAGTGCTGGCAGAAGCGAAAGCTAACCCCGGCATGGCGGCGCTTGCGCAGGGCCAGTTCCAGCAGGCGACCGACGGTAACTCTGTTCTGTTTATCGAAAGCGTTGATGGCAGCCGCTTTAACGATGTATTTCTTGCTCAGTTGCGCCCGAAAGGCAACGCTCGCCCTTCCGTGGTGGTAGCGGATTCCGGCCAGCTGGCGCAGCGTAAAGATGGCTCTCAGGTTGTCACGCTAAACAAAGGAACGCGTTTCGAAGGCACGGCAATGCTGCGTGACTTCCGCATTACGGATTTCCAGAACTACCAGGCTATTATCGGTCACCAGGCCGTTGCGCTCGATCCTACGGACACCGAGCAGATGGATATGCGCACCTTGTTTAACACCAATACCGATCGTGCGCGTGCCGAGCTGCACTGGCGTATTACGCTGGTATTCACAGTATTTATGATGGCGCTGATGGTCGTGCCGCTGAGCGTAGTCAACCCGCGCCAGGGCCGCGTGCTGTCCATGCTGCCGGCGATGCTGCTGTATCTGGTGTTCTTCCTGCTGCAAACCTCGATCAAGTCTAACGGCGGGAAAGGCAAAATCGACCCGATGATCTGGACCTGGGTCGTGAATGGTTTGTATCTGCTGCTGGCAGTAGGACTCAACTTATGGGACACGGTGCCTGTGCGTCGTATTCGTGCCCGGTTTACGCGTAAAGGAGCCATCTAATGCAGGCGTTTGGCGTACTTGACCGCTATATCGGTAAAACCATTTTTACCACCATCATGATGACGCTGTTCATGCTGGTGTCGCTCTCCGGCATTATCAAATTTGTCGATCAGCTGAAAAAAGCCGGGCAGGGCAGCTACGACGCGCTGGGCGCCGGAATGTATACCCTGCTCAGCGTACCAAAAGATGTGCAGATCTTCTTCCCGATGGCGGCCCTGCTGGGTGCGCTGCTGGGGCTGGGCATGCTGGCACAGCGTAGCGAACTGGTGGTGATGCAGGCGTCGGGCTTTACCCGTATGCAGGTAGCGCTGTCGGTGATGAAAACCGCGATCCCGCTGGTGCTGCTGACCATGGCGATTGGCGAATGGGTTGCGCCGCAGGGCGAACAGATGGCGCGTAACTACCGCGCTCAGGCCATGTACGGTGGTTCACTGCTTTCCACGCAGCAGGGGTTATGGGCCAAAGATGGCCAGAACTTCGTTTATATCGAACGCGTGAAAGGGGATGACGAGCTGGGCGGCGTGAGTATTTATGCCTTTAACGACCAGCGTCGTTTACAGTCCGTGCGCTATGCCGCCTCTGCCAAATTTGATGCGAATAACAAGCTGTGGCGTTTATCGCAGGTTGATGAGTCTAACCTGACCGACCCGAAACAGATCACCGGCTCGCAGACGGTGAGCGGCACCTGGAAAACCAACCTGACCCCGGACAAACTTGGCGTCGTGGCGCTTGACCCGGATGCGCTCTCCATCAGCGGTCTGCATAACTACGTGAAGTATCTGAAATCCAGCGGGCAGGATGCGGGGCGTTACCAGCTCAACATGTGGAGCAAAATCTTCCAGCCGCTGTCCGTTGCGGTAATGATGCTGATGGCGCTGTCGTTCATCTTTGGTCCACTGCGTAGCGTGCCGATGGGCGTACGCGTGGTAACCGGTATCAGCTTCGGCTTCGTCTTCTACGTCCTCGATCAGATTTTTGGCCCGCTGACGCTGGTGTATGGCATTCCGCCGATTATCGGTGCGCTGCTGCCGAGCGCCAGCTTCTTCCTGATCAGCCTCTGGATGCTGCTTAAACGTTCCTGATATTTTATTTTCCTCGCTCCCGGCACCCCGGGGGCGAGGCTAATCTCCTGTTTCACCCCGCACTTTTTCTCACAACCTGCAACGCCTCGCTCTGAATTTGAGTATTATTGAGCGATAAAGTCGTGAAGGGATCCTCTATGAAGCAAATTCGAATGCTGGCCCAGTACTACGTAGACCTGATGATGAAGCTCGGGCTGGTGCGTTTTTCCATGCTGCTGGCGCTGGCGCTGGTGGTTCTGGCGATAGTGGTACAGATGGCCGTGACCATGGTCCTGCATGGTCAGGTCGAGAGTATCGACGTGATCCGCTCTATCTTCTTTGGCCTGCTGATCACGCCCTGGGCGGTCTACTTCCTCTCCGTGGTGGTCGAGCAACTGGAAGAATCCCGACAGCGCCTGTCGAGGCTGGTGGAAAAGCTGGAGGAGATGCGCGAGCGCGATCTCAAGCTCAACGTCCAGCTCAAGGACAACATTGCCCAGCTGAATCAGGAAATCTCAGATCGTGAGAAGGCCGAAGCCGAGCGTCAGGCCACGCTGGAGCAGCTCAAAATTGAGATGAAAGAGCGCGAAGTCACGCAGATCCAGCTTGAACAGCAGTCCTCTTTCCTGCGCTCGTTCCTGGATGCCTCTCCGGATCTGGTTTTCTATCGTAATGAAGATAAAGAGTTCTCCGGCTGTAACCGGGCTATGGAACTGTTGACCGGAAAAAGCGAAAAGCAGCTGATCCACCTGAAGCCTCAGGACGTCTATTCCGAAGAGGCGGCGGCAAAAGTGATGGAGACGGATGAAAAGGTGTTCCGTCATAACGTCTCGCTGACCTACGAGCAGTGGCTGGATTATCCCGATGGACGCAAGGCCTGCTTTGAGATCCGCAAAGTGCCTTATTACGACCGCGTCGGCAAGCGTCATGGCCTGATGGGCTTTGGCCGCGATATCACCGAGCGTAAGCGCTACCAGGACGCGCTGGAGCGCGCCAGCCGTGACAAGACCACCTTCATCTCTACCATCAGCCACGAGCTGCGCACGCCGCTTAACGGCATTGTGGGGCTGAGCCGGATCCTGCTGGATACCGATCTGACCAGCGAGCAGGAAAAATACCTTAAAACGATCCACGTTTCAGCGGTTACGCTGGGGAATATCTTCAATGATATTATCGACATGGATAAGATGGAGCGCCGTAAAGTTCAGCTCGATAACCAGCCTGTTGATTTTACCGGCTTCCTCGCGGATCTGGAGAACCTGTCAGGCTTGCAGGCTCAGCAAAAAGGGCTGAGCTTCGTGATGGAGCCCACGCTGCCGCTGCCGCATAAGGTGGTGACGGACGGCACGCGTCTGCGCCAGATCTTGTGGAACCTCATCAGTAACGCCGTGAAGTTTACCCAGAAGGGGCAGGTTGCGGTGCGCATTCGCTATGACGAAGGGGACATGCTGCACTTTGAAGTTGAGGATTCGGGTATCGGCATTCCTCAGGAGGAGCAGGATAAGATCTTCGCCATGTACTATCAGGTCAAAGACAGCCACGGCGGTAAGCCGGCGACGGGCACGGGTATTGGCCTGGCGGTGTCTAAACGGCTGGCGAAAAGTATGGGCGGGGATATCACCGTTACCAGCCAGCCGGGTAAAGGCTCAACCTTTACGCTTACCGTGCATGCACCTGCCGTAGCTGAAGAGGTGGAAGATACCTTTGAGAACGACGATATGCCGCTGCCAGCCCTGCACGTTCTGCTGGTGGAAGATATTGAGCTGAACGTTATCGTCGCGCGGTCGGTGCTGGAAAAACTCGGCAACAGCGTGGATGTGGCGATGACCGGCAAAGCCGCGCTGGAGATGTTCACGCCGGGCGAGTACGACCTGGTGCTGCTCGATATTCAGCTTCCGGACATGACCGGGCTGGATATCTCCCGTGAGCTGACGCGCAAATATGCCCCTGACGAGCTGCCGCCGCTGGTGGCGCTGACCGCGAACGTGCTGAAAGATAAAAAAGAGTACCTCGATGCCGGCATGGACGATGTGCTCAGCAAGCCGCTGGCGGTACCTGCCCTGACGGCGATGATCAAGAAGTTCTGGGATACCTGTGATGAAGAGGAGAGCACCATGACGTCAGTTGATAGCGCCAAAGCCCAAACGATACTGGATACCGCCATGCTGGAGCAGTATATCGATCTGGTGGGACCAAAACTGATCACCGATGGCCTTGCCGTGTTCGAGAAAATGATGCCGGGCTATCTGAACGTACTGGAGTCAAACCTGACGGCGCGTGACCAGAAGGGCATCGTAGAAGAGGGGCATAAAATCAAAGGCGCCGCCGGTTCCGTCGGGTTACGCCATCTTCAGCAGCTGGGCCAGCAGATCCAGTCGCCTGATTTACCTGCCTGGGAAGATAACGTCGGTGATTGGGTTGAGGAGATGAAGCAGGAGTGGCAAAACGATGTGGCGGTGCTGAAAGCCTGGGTCGAGTCCAGAAAAAAATGACCCCGGCTATACCGGGGTGCGCGAATACTGCGCCAACACCAGGGAAATCGTGGCTGCGCCTGATTTTTATGGGTGGTTTTCGCATGGGCGCCGCCTGAAATTTGAGGCCGCACGCAGATAAGATAGCAAATCTTAAACAGTTTGTTACATGAATCAGTGAAATGTGTGAAGCATAGCGTTTTAATCAGAATTTTTAATGTGCTTCAGCGGGTTGCATAGAAGGATCGACAGAATGAAAAAGATTGGTGTCGTGCTGAGCGGATGTGGTGTTTACGACGGGTCAGAGATACATGAGGCCGTATTAACGCTGCTGGCCTTATCCCGCCGTGAGGCTAACGTTATCTGCTTCGCGCCGGATAAAGCTCAGGCAGACGTGATTAATCATCTTACCGGCGAGCCGATGGCAGAAAGCCGTAACGTGCTGACTGAAGCGGCGCGCATTGTGCGCGGCGACGTTCATCCGCTGGCGCAGGCCAATGCCGCTGAACTCGATGCCCTCATCGTGCCGGGCGGCTTTGGCGCGGCAAAAAACCTGAGCACCTTTGCAGCGGAGGGCGCGGCCTGTCAGATCGATCCCGATCTGAAAGCGCTTTCGCAGGCGATGCATGCGGCAGGTAAGCCGCAGGGCTTTATCTGCATCGCCCCGGCCATGCTGCCGAAAATTTTTGATTTCCCGCTGCGGCTGACGATCGGAACCGACATCGATACCGCTGAGGTTATCGAGGATATGGGCGGTGAACACGTGCCTTGCCCGGTAGACGACATCGTGGTGGATGAGGATAACAAAATCATCACCACGCCGGCGTATATGCTGGCGCAGACCATCGCCGAGGCTGCCACGGGCATTGAAAAGCTGGTGGACAGAGTGCTGGTTCTTACCGAATGAGCCGTAAATTTACCCCCGCCGGGTGGTTAAAACGGCTTCTGTTGCGGATAGTGCTGGTCCTGGCGGTTTTCTGGGGCGGAGGCATTGTGCTGTTCAGCTTCGTGCCCGTCCCGTTTTCCGCCGTGATGGCGGAGCGTCAGGTGAGTGCCTGGCTCTCTGGTGATTTCGGCTACGTTGCCCATTCAGACTGGGTGAGCATGGATGCGATCTCGCCGTGGATGGGGCTGGCGGTCATTGCCGCAGAGGACCAGAAGTTCCCGGAACACTGGGGCTTTGACGTGGCGGCCATCGAAAAGGCGCTGGATCATAACGAGCGCCATGAGAATCGCGTACGCGGCGCGTCGACGCTTTCCCAGCAGACGGCAAAAAACCTGTTCTTATGGGACGGTCGCAGCTGGGTGAGAAAAGGGCTGGAGGCCGGGCTGACGCTGGGGATTGAGTCGGTATGGAGCAAAAAACGGATCCTGACCGTCTATCTGAATATCGCGGAGTTTGGCGACGGCGTGTTTGGGGTCGAAGCCGCGTCGCAGCGCTATTTCGGCAAGCCCGCCAGCAGGCTGACGATGTCCGAAGCGGCGCTGCTTGCCGCCGTTCTGCCGAACCCTATCCGTTTTAAAGCCAGCGCGCCGTCAGGCTACGTGCGTAGCCGCCAGGCGTGGATCATGCGCCAGATGCAGCAGCTAGGTGGGCAAGGCTTTATGGAGAGAAAGGCGTTGATGTAGGGCGGGTAAGCGCTGTGCTACCCGCCAGCAAAGCAGACGTTAGTCTTCGTCAAACCCGGCATTAAACAGCGCAATCACCGCCGCCAGCGCCTCTTCTTCCTGCGGGCCGGTGGCTTCAACTTCAATCTGACGACCTTTGGCAGAATCCAGCATCAGCAGCGCAATCACGCTGTTGGCTTCTGCCTCGGTTCCTTCGTCGTTGCGCAGCAGGACTTCAGCATCAAAACCCTGCATCAGCTCAAAAAGCTTCATCGCCGGGCGCGCGTGCATGCCCAGCTTATTGGTGATTTCGACGGTCTGTTTTACGGTCATGTTTTACGTTTTTCCAGCGTGCGATGACGGGACTGGACGTTCTTCCCGCGCGAGCGGAAGTAATCGGCCAGCTGTTCGGCAATGTACACCGAACGATGTTTACCGCCGGTACAGCCAATCGCCACCGTCAGGTAGCTGCGATTGTTTGTTTCCAGCATAGGTAACCATAGCTCAAGGTAGCTTCGCGTCTGGTAGATAAAATTGTGTACTTCTGTGTGTCGGTCAAGGAACGCCGCCACGGGTTTATCCAGACCGGTCATAGGACGCAGTTTTGGATCCCAGTGCGGGTTCGGCAGGAAACGCACGTCGAAAACGTAATCCGCATCGATAGGAATACCGTGCTTAAAGCCGAAGGATTCAAACACCATCGTCAGTTCGCGCTCGCGCTTGCCGAGTAAACGGGTACGCAGCATTTCCGCCAGTTCATGGACGGACATTTCAGAGGTGTCGACAATCAAATCGGCGCGGGAGCGCAGCGGCTCCAGCAGGTCGCTCTCTTTATCAATGGCGCTTTCCAGCGACAGATTTTTACTCGAAAGCGGGTGCAAGCGACGCGTATCGCTATAGCGGCGGATCAACGTATTGCGGTCAGCATCGAGGAACAGTAGCTGAGGCGAGAAATAATCTGGCAGGTTGTTCATCGCCTGCTCGAAGATCTCCGGTGATTCCGGCATGTTACGAACGTCGATACTGACGGCGGCAGAGATTTGCCTGTCCGCAAGCGTTCGCGCCAGGTCAGGTAACAACACTACCGGTAGGTTATCTACGCAGTAAAAACCCATGTCTTCCAGCGCGCGCAGGGCCACTGACTTTCCGGACCCCGAACGACCGCTGACGATCATCAGCACCATATTCCGTTTCTCCTCAGGGCAGCAGTTCTGAAAGCCATCTCCCGATTATGCCTCATCCTGATTGCCTTCTGCTTCAGTGATAATTTGATAGAGCTCCTCATCACTTTGCGCGGAGCGCAGACGGCGACAAATGGTTTTATCCGCCAGACGTTTAGCAACCAGCGACAGCGTATGCAGGTGGGTTTTGGTCTGATCGGCAGGAACCAGCAGCGCGAAGAGCAGATCGACAGGCTGGTTATCGATAGCGTCGAAGGCAATCGGCGTTTCCAGTTGCACAAACACGCCCACGGCACGCAGCGTATCTTCTTCCAGCTTGCCATGCGGGATCGCAATGCCGTTGCCGATGCCGGTACTGCCCATTTTTTCACGGGTCAGAATGGCTTCAAACACGATCTGCGGCGGCAGACCCAGCTGTTTTGCGGCCAGTTCACTGATAATTTCCAGCGCACGTTTTTTGCTCTGGCAGTGAACGCCACTGCGGGTACATTCCTGGTTAAGGACGTTGCTCAGTTGAAGAGCGGAATCGTTGTTTATCATAATTTCACCTAAGCGCTAACCGTACAAATGGCCTGTTGTGTTTCACAACAGGCCGTCCTGCACCCGTTAACTGCCCGGACAATTAGTGTTGTTTCAGTTTATCTTTATGTTTATTGAGCTGTCGCGCAAGCTTATCAATCAAGCCGTCGATAGCCGCGTACATGTCTTGCCCTTCCGCACTGGCATGGAGTTCCCCTCCGTTGACGTGCAGGGTCGCATCCGAGATATGAGTCACTTTCTCCACTTTCAACACAACGTAGACCTGATTGATTCTCTCGAAATACTGCTCAAGTTTCGCGAACTTCGCGTTCACAGAATCGCGTAAAGCCTCAGTAATCTCGACGTTGTGTCCGGTGATATTGAGCTGCATAGTGTCTTCCTTATCGGTTGTGTCAAACCAGTTGTTTACGCTGGTTAGACGGCGGAATGGATAAAGACTCTCGATACTTCGCGACAGTACGACGTGCCACCATGATACCCTGATCGGACAGCATGGTGGTTAACTTACTGTCACTTAGTGGCTTCGCGGGGTTCTCCGCGGCGATCAACTTCTTCACCAGTGCGCGAATGGCCGTTGACGAGGCTTCGCCGCCGCCTTCGGTACTTACGTGGCTGGAGAAGAAATACTTAAGCTCAAAAATGCCGCGTGGACTGTGCAGATACTTTTGCGTGGTCACGCGGGAAATGGTTGATTCATGCATCTCGACGGCCTGGGCAATGTCTGCCAGCACCATCGGTTTCATAAACTCTTCGCCCTGTTCAAAGAAGGCCTGCTGTTGTTCAACAATACAGCGGCTGACGCGCAGCAGCGTGTCGTTACGGCTCTCCAGACTTTTGATCAGCCAGCGTGCTTCCTGCAGGTTGCTGCGGATGTACTGATTATCGGCATCGTTACGCGCGCTGGTGCACATGGAGGCGTACTGCTGGTTGATTTGCAGGCGAGGAATACTGTCGGAGTTCAGTTCAACGACCCAGCGGCCGTTGTGTTTTCTCACCAGCACATCAGGAATGACATACTCTGGCTCGCTGGTCTGAATCGACTGCCCCGGACGCGGATCGAGCGACTGGATCAGGTTCACCGCTTCCTTCAGCACCTCTTCTTTCAGGCGCGTGACGCGCATCAGCGTGCGGAAGTCGTGATTCGCCAGCAGATCCAGATGATCGCTGATAATGAGCCGCGCTTCGTCAATCCACGGCGTCTCTTTGGCAAACTGCGAGAGCTGGATCAGAAGGCAGTCGCGCAGATCTTTTGCGGCGACGCCAATCGGGTCGAAACGCTGAACGCGTTTCAGAACGGCTTCGATCTCTTCCAGTTCAATCTCGTCGTCGCCGATGCTTTCCAGAATGTCGTCCAGCGTCACGGTCAAATAGCCCGTGTCGTCAACGGCATCGACAATCGAGGTGGCAATCGCGCGATCGGTATCGGAGAAAGGGGTCAGCTCTACCTGCCACATCAGGTAGTCCTGAAGTGACTGGGTGGTTTCGCCCTGATAGACCGGAAGTTCATCGTCCTGATAGTCTGCACGCGTACCGGAAGGAGTGCCTGCGGTGTAGATTTCATCCCAGCTGGCGTCCAGCGGCAGCTCGTCCGGCATCTCTTTTTGTTCGAGCGCGTCGACGGTATCGAGCGTTTCAGTGTCCTGCGTTTGCTGGGTATCTACCTCGTCATGAAGATCGGTTTGCTCCAGCAGCGGATTGCTGTCCAGCGCTTGCTGGAGCTCCTGCTGGAGTTCTAACGTGGACAACTGCAACAGACGGATCGCCTGCTGTAGCTGCGGCGTCATTGCCAGTTGCTGGCTGAGCCTTAATTGCAAACCTTGCTTCATGTTCAGCGCGTTTTTCTCCGGTTCGGCGTGATTTAACCTCTACCCTATCAGAGTCTGAAGTCTTCCCCAAGGTACACGCGCTTAACATGCTCATCTTCGAGGATTTGCTGCGGCGTACCGTGGGCAATCAGATGGCCCTGGCTCACGATGTAGGCGCGTTCACAGACGGCCAGCGTTTCACGAACGTTGTGGTCCGTGATCAGTACGCCAAGCCCGCTGTCGCGCAGATGCTCAATGATGCGTTTGATATCAATAACGGAGATGGGGTCAACGCCCGCAAAAGGTTCATCCAGCAGGATGAATTTCGGGTTTGCTGCCAGTGCGCGCGCAATCTCGACGCGACGGCGTTCACCGCCAGACAGCGCCTGACCAAGGCTGTCGCGCAGGTGTTCGATATGGAACTCTTCCATCAGCTCGTTCGCACGGTCAGTACGCTGCTCGTTGGTCAGATCGTCACGGATCTGCAACACGGCCATCAGGTTATCGAAGACGCTTAAGCGGCGGAAAATGGATGCTTCCTGCGGAAGATAGCCGATGCCGCGGCGCGCGCGGGCATGCAGCGGCAGCAGGCTGATGTCTTCATCATCGATGATGATGTTGCCGGCGTCACGCGGAACAATGCCTACCACCATGTAGAAGGTGGTGGTCTTGCCCGCACCGTTAGGGCCAAGCAAACCCACAATTTCGCCGGAGTTGACGGTCAGACTGACATCTTCGACGACGCGGCGGCCCTTATACGCTTTCGCGAGGTTTTTTGCAGTTAATGTTGCCATAGCGAATTAGTTACTCTTTTTCTGTGCCGGAGCCTGACCGTTGTTTTTGTCCTGCAACTGCGAAGGAACAAGCACGGTGGTGACGCGTTTGCCTTTCTCGCTGGAGGCCTGCATTTTCTGCTCTTTCACCAGATAGGTGATCTTGTCGCCTTTGATATTGCTGTCCAGCTGTTCCAGGTAAGCATTACCGGTAAGGATGACCAGATCCTTCGCCAGTTCATAGTGCATATGCGAGGCATGGCCCTTTACCGGCTTGCCGTTATCCTGCATCTGGTAGAAGGTGGCCGGATTACCATAGCCATCAATAATTTCTTTGCCCTGCTCGCCGCCCGGACGGGTCACGACAACTTTGTCGGCATTGATTTTAATGGTGCCCTGAGTCACAACGACGTTGCCGGTGAAGGTGACGACGTTACCCTGCATATCCAGAGACTGCGTATCAGATTCAATATGAATCGGCTGTTCGGTATCGCCAGTCACAGCAAGCGCGGGAAGACTGGCCGCCAGCAGCGCGCTGGCGATAACAACTTTAAGGCTGAGTTTGTTTGTTTTGAATTTCATAGGAGGTTCTAACCTTTTCAATCAGCTCGGCGTTTTTGCTGCGTAAGTTCCCGCGCATTTTTAGACCGCTGGAATTAAATGTTGTGCCATACAGGGTGACTAAATCCTGCGACGTGACATCCTGGGTGACCAGGTTGATCTGGGCGTTATCCGTCGTAATTTTGCGCAACTGAGCGTCCGCAGTCAGGGCGTTGACTTCAACGTGACCATACAGATAGAGCATACGGTCATTCGTCAGTTTTGCCCGGTCAGACTTGATTGACCACGTCGGCACTTTGTCCGTATCAAAGGTGGTCAGGACCGGCTGGGTAAACCACGAGGTGCCGTCATCTGAAAAATATTCTACATGCTGAGCAATCAGGCGATAGTTCAGCGCGCCTTCGGGGCTATAGACCACGGTATCGCTGTGATCGCTTTTGTAGGTAGGGTCACTCGTGTTGACCACGTCCGTTTGCGCATCATCGCGGTCGGCGAGGTTCACGCCAATCAGTATCAGGACGGCAAGCGAAAGCAGAATGATAACCCAACGTCTGGTTTTACTCATATCGATTGCCCTTTCGCCTCATCAAGCTTGCCCTGCGCCAGCAGAAGCAGATCGCAGACTTCACGGACGGCACCACGGCCACCCTGAATATGGGTAACATAATCAGCACGCGGGATCAGCAACGGGTGCGCGTCAGCCACCGCGATGCTCAGACCGACCTCCGCCATTACCGGCCAGTCGATCAAATCATCCCCGACGTACGCCACATTTTCTGGCGCAATGGCCAGTTTTCCCAGCAGGTCCCGGAAGGCAACCATCTTATCAGATTGCCCCTGATAGAGATGAGTAATGCCCAGCGTTTCACACCGATCCTCTACCAGTTTAGCCTTCCGTCCGGTGATGATCGCCACGTCAATGCCGGAGGTGAGCGCACAGCGGATACCGTAACCGTCACGAACGTTAAAGGCTTTCAGCTCTTCGCCGTTATTGCCCATATAAATCAGACCGTCGGAGAGCACGCCGTCCACATCGAGGATCAGCAGACGGATATTTTCCGCCTTTGCCATCATGTGGGCGCTCACCGGGCCATAACAGGTTGCAAGGGATGCACCCGCATTACTCATTGTCTTATCCTTCATTACACTACGCCTGCGCGCAGCAGATCATGCATATGTACCACACCCAGCAGTTGGTCGCCATCGGCAACCATCACTGAGGTAATATGGCGGGACTGCATCAGGTTCAGCACATCTACCGCCAGCGTGCCCGGACGGACGCGGATCCCGCCAGGCGTCATCACATCAGCGATGCCCAGCGTGCGGACATCCACTCCCATATCGAACACCCGGCGCAGGTCACCGTCGGTGAAGATGCCCTGAATCTTCATCAGATCGTCGCAGATTACCGTCATGCCCAGATTTTTACGGGTGATCTCCAGTAACGCATCGCGCAGAGAGGCCTCTTTGCTGACGTGCGGGATTTCATCGCCGGTGTGCATAATATCGTTAACCCGCAGCAGCAGTTTGCGCCCGAGCGCGCCGCCAGGGTGAGAAAGGGCGAAATCTTC
Source organism: Enterobacter cloacae complex sp. P40C2 (assembly GCF_014930695.1). Classification (NCBI taxonomy): domain Bacteria; kingdom Pseudomonadati; phylum Pseudomonadota; class Gammaproteobacteria; order Enterobacterales; family Enterobacteriaceae; genus Enterobacter; species Enterobacter cloacae complex sp. P40C2. Next base: position 82,654 of record NZ_JADBRP010000012.1, read on the forward strand.
TGGCGTGAAGCCCCGGGCTTCCAGCAGCGCAACGGCAAGGGCATCGCCCATCACCAGCGCGGCGGTCGTACTGGAGGTAGGCGCCAGCCCCAGCGGACACGCCTCTTTAGGCACCTTCACGCAAAGGTGGATATCCGCCGCGCGGGCCATGCTGCTTTCCGGACGGCTGGTCATGCAAATTAGCGGCACCTGGAGGCGCTTGAGCACCGGGATTAGCGCCAGGATTTCATTCGATTCCCCGGAGTTGGACAGGGCGATAACCACGTCCTGCGGCGTAACCATGCCCAGATCACCGTGCGCCGCCTCACCCGGGTGCACGAAGAATGACGAGGTGCCGGTACTGGCAAACGTCGCCGCCATCTTGCGCCCAATATGGCCGGACTTACCCATCCCCATCACCACGACTTTACCGGCACAGTAGAACATCTTCTCACAGGCCAGACTAAAATCCTGATTAATGTACTGATCTAACTGCGCCAGACCTTCACGTTCAATCTCCAGAACGTCTTTGCCTGCTTTCTGAAAGTCAAAACCCGGCTGCAATTCTATTTGCGACATAATGCGTTTCCGTTTACCCAGAGAGAAGAGGCGAGAGCCAGTACAGCATCGCCATCCATACGATAAATCCACCCGTCAGCAGCGCGCCTGCGCCCTTGCCAATCTGCTCTTTTCGCCGCCAGCAGAGCAGGGCGAAAATTACGCTGACCAGCAGCATCACACCGTAATCGCGCGTGAAGACCATCGGGTTAAACGGCCCCGGCGAGATTAGCGCCGGCAGCCCCGTCACGATCGCGATATTGAAAATATTCGAGCCGATAATATTGCCGATGGCGATATCATCTTCCCCTTTACGCGCTCCGGCGATGGCGGTGGCCAGCTCGGGCAGGCTGGTGCCGATGGCAATCACCGTCAGACCGATTGTCAGTTCGCTCATTGCAAACGCGTTCGCCAGCACCGTCGCGTTATCGACGACCATCCGCGTGGCCATCGGCATGATGATCAGCGCGACGCCCAGCCACAGCAGGGCGACGGGTAAGGTGCCCTCCCGGGGCAGCTCGGCGAGATGCTCACGCGTGAGGCTATCGTTGCCCTGTTTTTCCGCCAGGCGAGCGATTTTAACGCTATAAAGTAACCAGATCCCGGCCAGGGCGAGAAGGAATATACCGTCTCCGACGCTCAGTACCCCGTCGTAAAGCACGCAGCCTGCCAGCAGACTGACGACCAACATTAGCGGCAATTCGCGGCGCAAAACATCAGAATGCACGCGAAATGGATGGAGTAATGCGGCTAAGCCTAAAATCAGTAATATATTGACGATGTTAGAGCCAATCGCGGTACCGATAGCGAGGTCGACCTGGCCATGCAGCGATGCTGAAACAGAAACGATGATTTCAGGAAGCGAAGTGCCTACACTAACCACCGTCATCCCAATAATGATGGGCGGCATGCCGATGAGTCGACAGAGAATTGATGCGGCAAAGACCAAACGGTCAGCACTGTAGACCACCAACAGTAAACCAATTATTAACAGTGCTGTTGCTAAAAGCATCAAAAGTCCTTTCTTCAGGTATACTCGCTGGTCCACTGCGCACGAATATTGGCGCCAGATGAAGTCTGAGACGTAACGAATTCCTAATTTTGACTTTATGCGCCGGAAAAGTAAAACAAATGCCAGCTTTAGCTAACCCCAATAGCGAATATTCTGTAAAAATGCGGGGTTTAGGGCTGATTTACGCTTCATGCCAGCCGTGAAGCAAGGTAAGAAAGGAACCATAAATGAGCCAAACGATGGCGAATATAGTCGATGTCCGGGGCGTCAGTTTTTCTCGCGGCAACCGGTTAATATTTGATGATATTTCGCTGACCGTGCCGCGTGGTAAAATCACCGCCATCATGGGGCCGTCAGGGATCGGTAAAACGACGTTGCTGCGTCTTATCGGTGGGCAAATCCCCCCCGATAGCGGCGAAATCCTCTTCGACGGCGAAAACGTCCCGGAGATGTCTCGCTCGCGCCTCTACACGGTTCGCAAACGGATGAGCATGCTCTTTCAGTCGGGCGCGCTGTTCACTGACATGAACGTTTTTGACAACGTGGCCTATCCATTGCGCGAGCACACCCATCTTCCGCCTGCGCTGCTGCAAAGCACGGTGATGATGAAGCTTGAAGCCGTGGGGCTGCGGGGCGCTGCGAAGCTTATGCCGTCTGAACTCTCGGGTGGGATGGCGCGCCGCGCCGCGCTGGCGCGCGCTATTGCACTGGAACCCGATCTCATCATGTTCGACGAACCGTTCGTCGGGCAGGACCCTATCACCATGGGCGTGCTGGTGAAGTTAATTTCAGAGCTGAACAGCGCCCTTGGCGTCACCTGCGTGGTGGTTTCTCACGACGTGCCGGAAGTGCTGAGCATTGCTGATTACGCCTACATTGTGGCTGATAAAAAGATCGTCGCCCACGGCAGCGCCCAGGCGTTGCAGGAGAATGGCGATCCGCGCGTGCGGCAGTTCCTGGACGGCATCGCGGACGGGCCTGTGCCTTTCCGCTATCCGGCGGGTGACTATCATGACGATTTACTGGGAATAGGGAGTTAAGCCACTCATGCTGTTAAATGCGTTGGCTGGTCTTGGACACCGTGGTCTAAAAACCATCAGTACGTTCGGGCGTGCCGGATTAATGTTGTTCAACGCGCTGGTGGGCAAGCCGGAGTTCCGCAAGCACGCGCCGTTGCTGGTGCGGCAGCTTTATAACGTCGGCGTTTTGTCGATGCTTATCATCATCGTGTCGGGCCTGTTTATCGGCATGGTGCTGGGGTTGCAGGGGTATCTGGTGCTGACTACCTACAGCGCGGAAACCAGCCTTGGCATGCTGGTGGCGCTCTCGCTGCTGCGTGAGCTTGGGCCGGTCGTGGCCGCGCTGCTGTTCGCCGGACGTGCCGGGTCGGCGCTGACGGCGGAAATCGGCCTGATGCGCGCAACCGAGCAGCTCTCCAGCATGGAGATGATGGCGGTCGATCCGCTGCGCCGGGTCATCTCACCGCGCTTCTGGGCCGGGGTAATCTCCTTACCGTTACTGACTATCCTCTTTGTGGCGGTAGGTATCTGGGGAGGCGCGCTGGTTGGCGTTAACTGGAAAGGGATTGACGCCGGATTCTTCTGGTCTGCCATGCAGGACGCCATCGACCTGCGGATGGACCTGATTAACTGTCTGATCAAGAGCGTGGTTTTCGCTGTGACGGTTACCTGGATTGCGTTGTTTAACGGTTATGATGCCATTCCAACGTCGGCGGGCATTAGCCGTGCAACGACACGTACTGTCGTACATTCGTCGCTGGCCGTTTTGGGTCTGGATTTTGTGCTCACCGCACTGATGTTTGGGAATTGAGTTCATGCAAACGAGAAAAAATGAAATTTGGGTCGGCGTGTTTCTGCTTCTGGCGCTGCTGGCCGCGCTGTTTATCTGCCTGCGTGCGGCGGACATTACCTCTGTCCGCACCGAGCCGACGTACCGCATCTACGCGACCTTCGATAACATCGGCGGCCTGAAGGCGCGCTCACCGGTTCGTATTGGTGGCGTCGTTATCGGCCGGGTCTCAGACATTACGCTGGATGAGAAAACCTATCTGCCGCGCGTCGCGATGGATATTGAAGAGCGCTACAACCACATTCCGGACACCAGCTCGCTTTCCATCCGCACTTCCGGCCTGCTGGGGGAGCAATATCTGGCCCTTAACGTTGGTTTTGAAGATCCTGAGCTGGGAACGACTATCCTTAAAGACGGTAGCGTAATCCAGGATACCAAGTCAGCGATGGTGCTGGAAGATATGATTGGTCAGTTCCTTTACAACAGTAAAGGGGATGATAAAAAGTCTGACGATGCCCCTGCGCAGAGTGAAGACCACACCAACGTCGAACCGACGCCAGGCGCGACGAATTAATTTCAGGAGAAGTCCATGTTTAAACGACTGTTAATGGTTGCCATGCTGGTCATTGCCCCTCTTACCGCGGCGCACGCTGCGGATCAGAGCAATCCGTACAAACTGATGAATGAGGCCGCGAAGAAAACCTTCGATCGTCTTAAAAATGAACAGCCTAAAATCCGCTCTAACCCTGACTATCTGCGCGATGTGGTAGACCAGGAGCTGCTGCCGTACGTGCAGATCAAATATGCGGGCGCGCTGGTGCTGGGCCGTTACTACAAAGATGCGACCCCGGCGCAGCGTGAGGCTTACTTTGCCGCGTTCCGTGAATACCTGAAGCAGGCTTACGGCCAGGCGCTGGCGATGTACCACGGCCAGACCTATCAGATTGCCCCTGAACAGCCGCTGGGCGATGCCACCATCATTCCTATCCGCGTGACGATCGTCGATCCAAACGGCCGCCCACCGGTTCGTCTGGACTTCCAGTGGCGTAAGAACAGCCAGACCGGGAACTGGCAGGCGTACGACATGATCGCCGAAGGCGTCAGCATGATCACCACTAAACAGAACGAGTGGAGCGATCTGCTGCGCACCAAAGGCATTGATGGCCTGACTGCACAGCTTCAGTCTATCTCTCGTCAGAAAATTACGCTGGACGAGAAGAAGTAATGTCGCAGCAACTTAGCTGGGCGCGTGACGGCGAGACGCTGGCGCTGACGGGGGAGCTGGATCAGGATCTGCTTAACCCGCTGTGGGAGGCTCGCCATAACGCGATGCAGGGCGTGACGCGGATTGACTTACATGGCGTCACGCGGGTGGATACCGCCGGTATTGCCCTGCTGGCGCACCTGGTTGCCACGGGTAAGAAGCAGGGGAGCAACGTTACCCTGGCGGGGGTAAGCGATAACGTCGTTACCCTTGCAAAGCTTTACAATTTGCCTGAGGACGTATTACCTCGCTAACTTTTTCAGTACGTTACTTCCGAAAGCCCCGTCAGTTTACTCGTCGGGGCTTTTTGCTTGTTTAAGACCGCGTCACTTTGCTCTAAGATGTTGGGCTTGTTTTCACTATCAGATGATGTAGACCCCATGGAAAATAATGAAATCCAGACTGTGCTGATGAATGCACTCTCCCTTCAGGAAGCCCACGTCTCTGGCGATGGCAGTCACTTCCAGGTTATTGCTGTGGGTGAGATGTTCGACGGAATGAGTCGCGTGAAGAAACAGCAGGCTGTGTACGCGCCGCTGATGGAATATATTGCGGATAACCGCATCCACGCCCTGTCGATTAAAGCGTTCACCCCACAGGAGTGGGCTCGCGATCGCAAACTAAACGGTTTTTGAGCTGAGGGCGAAACGCCCGCAGCACGGTTGAATTTATAAGAGAGCAAACGATGGATAAATTTCGTGTACAGGGACCAACGCGTCTCCAGGGCGAAGTCACAATTTCTGGCGCTAAAAACGCCGCGCTGCCCATTCTTTTCGCTGCGCTGCTCGCAGAAGAGCCGGTAGAGATCCAGAACGTACCGAAGCTGAAAGATATCGACACGACCATGAAGTTGCTCGGCCAGTTGGGCACCAAAGTGGAGCGTAACGGTTCCGTCTGGATCGATGCCAGCAACGTGAACAACTTCTCAGCACCGTATGAGCTGGTGAAAACCATGCGCGCATCCATCTGGGCGCTTGGCCCGCTGGTGGCACGTTTCGGTCAGGGACAGGTTTCACTGCCGGGCGGTTGTGCCATCGGCGCGCGTCCGGTCGATCTGCACATCTTCGGCCTGGAAAAGCTGGGCGCAGAGATCAAGCTGGAAGAGGGTTACGTTAAGGCGTCCGTGAATGGCCGTCTGAAAGGCGCGCACATCGTCATGGACAAGGTGAGCGTGGGCGCAACAGTCACCATCATGTCGGCTGCTACGCTGGCGGAAGGCACCACCATCATCGAAAACGCCGCTCGCGAGCCGGAAATCGTTGATACCGCGAACTTCCTGGTGGCGCTGGGTGCGAAAATTAGCGGACAGGGTACTGACCGCATTACCATCGAAGGCGTTGAGCGTCTGGGTGGCGGCGTGTATCGCGTACTGCCAGACCGTATCGAAACCGGTACCTTCCTGGTGGCCGCGGCTATTTCTGGCGGTAAAATTGTCTGCCGCAACGCCCAGCCTGATACCCTGGATGCGGTGCTGGCGAAGCTGCGCGATGCAGGTGCGGATATTGAAATCGGTGAAGACTGGATCAGCCTGGACATGCATGGCCAGCGCCCTAAAGCCGTTAATGTGCGCACTGCGCCACACCCGGCATTCCCGACGGACATGCAGGCGCAGTTTACCCTGCTGAACCTGGTGGCTGAAGGCACGGGCTTTATCACGGAAACCATCTTCGAAAACCGTTTCATGCACGTACCGGAACTGATCCGTATGGGTGCGCATGCTGAAATCGAAAGCAACACGGTAATCTGTCACGGCGTTGAAAAACTGTCCGGTGCGCAGGTCATGGCGACCGATCTGCGCGCGTCTGCGAGTCTGGTACTGGCAGGCTGCATTGCGGAAGGCACTACCGTTGTCGATCGTATCTACCACATCGATCGTGGTTACGAGCGTATCGAAGATAAACTGCGCGCGCTGGGTGCAAATATCGAGCGTGTGAAGGGCGAGTAATCTTTCCGGCACCCCCCTGCCAGACCAGGCCGGGGGATTGCTGTTCCTGTCAGTCCGGGTGCATCAGTCCTGATGTGCTTTCTTCACTTTGCTCTGGCGCATCATGCGCGTTCTGTCGATAAATTCATGGGTAACGGGATCGTGGTAGCGTGACGGCCAGATTATCCACGGATGCGTTTCCAGCGCCGTTGCGATAATCAGCTCCCCCTTTGGCCATGGGCGGGTCAGCGCGTTTGCCAGCGTCGACGAGCTCAACCCATTACGACGTGATTCGGCAGCCAGCGATGTCCCTTTTTTACGCAGCGCCGCAATAATGTCAGCAGAATGCCAGTCGATGAATTTTGTATCCATAATGCTGTCCTTGTGTTCGTTATCGTCCACGCCTTTTCGTGTGAAAAGACAGCATTACTATACCCACTTCGAACATGCGATTTAAAAAGTTCATGTTACGAGAAGCAATATTCAGAATAAGGCACGGCTTTATGCATGCGGCCTGTAACCGGATGAATTTACACGAATATGGAATTTACTGGAGCATACTAAAATCTCCCTGCGGGGCGCAGGGAGAGGAGGGAGGAATTAACGATCGCGCTGAACGGCGATGTGAGCAAGGCCTATAAGCGCATCACGCCACGGGCTGTCAGGGATCACCTGAATCGCGGCGATGGCTTTATCCGCTTCTTCTTCAGCACGCTGACGCGTCCATTCCAGCGAGCCGCAGATTGCCATTGTTTCCAGTACTGGTTCCAGAAGATGGCGACCATTTCCCTGCTCGATTGCTTCACGGATCATCTGCGCCTGTTCCGGCGTGCCATTGCGCATGGCGTGGAGCAGCGGCAGCGTTGGTTTGCCTTCGTTCAGGTCATCACCGACGTTTTTGCCGAGCGTTTCGCCGTCTGCGCTGTAGTCCAGCAGATCATCGATCAGTTGGAACGCCGTGCCGAGGTAACGGCCGTAGTCCTGAAGGCCTTTTTCCTCCGCTTCGCTACAGCCTGCCAGAATGCCAGAGCACTGCGCGGCCGCTTCAAACAGGCGCGCGGTTTTGCTGTAAATCACGCGCATGTAGTTTTCTTCGGTGATGTCCGGGTCGTTGACGTTCATCAGCTGCAGGACTTCACCCTCAGCAATAACGTTGACGGCCTCTGACATCACTTCCAGCACCTTCAGCGAGCCCAGGCTGGTCATCATCTGGAAGGCGCGGGTATAGATAAAATCCCCCACCAGGACGCTTGCCGCATTGCCAAACGCCGCGTTGGCGGTGGCTTTACCGCGGCGCATATCCGACTCATCCACAACATCGTCGTGAAGCAGGGTGGCGGTGTGGATAAATTCGATCAGCGCTGCGATCGTGACGTGAGCATTTCCCTGATAGCCAACCGCGCGAGCGGCCAGAATGGCAATCATCGGACGAATGCGTTTGCCGCCGCCGCTGACGATGTAATAGCCCAACTGATTGATCAGCTGAACGTCAGAGTTGAGTTGCTCCAGGATTGCTGCATTTACACCCGCCATATCTTGCGCGGTTAACTCATTGATTTTTTCTAAATTCATCGCAAAAGCCGGGCTTTTTATCCTGTTTATCCCACACGATATGGGTTCACAAAGGGTTTCGGTTTATAAATAGTATTGCTGATTGTACTGAAAAAACGGCGCAGATAAACGTTACCGTACGTGTTGTGTTTTTTTTCTTCATGTATTGATGCTAGCACTTGTCAAAGGCTCGCGTTTTGCGTAATATTCGCGCCCTATTGTGAATATTTATAGCGCACTCTGAATCATACGAGGATGTGCGCGGAAGCGGAGTTTATATGTACGCGGTTTTCCAAAGTGGTGGTAAACAACACCGAGTAAGCGAAGGTCAGACCGTTCGCCTGGAAAAGCTGGACATCGCAACTGGCGAATCTGTTGAGTTCGCTGAAGTTCTGATGATCGCAAACGGTGAAGAAGTCAAAATCGGCGTTCCTTTCGTTGATGGCGGCGTTATCAAAGCTGAAGTTGTTGCTCACGGTCGTGGCGAGAAAGTTAAAATCGTTAAGTTTCGTCGTCGTAAACACTATCGTAAGCAGCAGGGCCACCGTCAGTGGTTCACTGATGTGAAAATTACTGGCATCAGCGCCTAAGACCTGAGGAGAGATTTAAATGGCACATAAAAAGGCTGGCGGCTCCACACGTAACGGTCGCGATTCAGAAGCTAAACGCCTGGGCGTTAAGCGTTTCGGTGGCGAATCCGTTCTGGCGGGTAGCATCATCGTTCGTCAGCGTGGCACCAAGTTCCACGCGGGTACCAACGTAGGTTGCGGTCGTGACCACACTCTGTTTGCTAAAGCAGACGGTAAAGTGAAATTTGAAGTTAAAGGCCCGAACAACCGTAAATACATCAGCATCGTTGCTGAGTAAGGTTTTCTCGGTCCGGTAACGGATTAAAGCCCCGCAACGTGTTGCGGGGCTTTTTACATTGGAAACCCGGAAAATTTTCTGTAGGGAAAACGGGCATGAAGCAGCAGGCCGGCATTGGTATTCTTTTGGCGCTCACCACCGCAATGTGCTGGGGTGCGCTGCCAATCGCAATGAAGCAGGTACTGGAAGTGATGGAGCCGCCTACGGTGGTGTTTTATCGCTTCCTGATGGCAAGCATCGGCCTGGGCGCCATTCTGGCTGTCAAAGGTAAGCTGCCACCGCTGCGCATCTTCCGTAAGCCGCGCTGGCTGGTGTTACTGGCTATCGCGACGGGCGGTCTGTTCGGTAACTTCATCCTGTTCAGCTCTTCCCTGCAATATCTTAGCCCCACGGCGTCACAGGTGATTGGTCAGCTTTCACCGGTCGGCATGATGGTCGCCAGCGTATTCATCCTCAAGGAGAAGATGCGCGGGACGCAGATTATCGGGGCAAGCATGCTGCTTTGCGGTCTGGTGATGTTCTTTAACACCAGCCTGATCGAGATATTCACCCGCCTGACGGATTACACCTGGGGTGTGATTTTTGGGGTGGGTGCAGCAACGGTCTGGGTGAGTTATGGCGTCGCGCAAAAAGTGTTATTGCGCCGTCTTGCCTCACAGCAGATCCTCTTTTTGCTGTACACTTTGTGTACACTGGCATTATTGCCGTTAGCGAAGCCGGGTGTTATCGCCCAGCTCAGCGACTGGCAGCTGGCGTGTCTCATTTTTTGTGGGCTTAACACGCTGGTCGGTTATGGCGCGCTGGCCGAAGCAATGGCGCGCTGGCAGGCAGCACAGGTGAGCGCCTTAATCACGCTTACCCCGCTGTTTACGCTGTTATTTTCAGATTTGTTATCAATGGCCTGGCCCGATGTCTTCGTCAAGCCGATGCTCAACCTGTTGGGCTATCTCGGTGCGTTTGTCGTGGTTGCGGGCGCGATGTATTCCGCCATTGGTCATCGTCTCTGGGGACGTTGGCGCAAAAATGAAGCGGTCCCCGCTCAGGCGAATGAGTTACGGAGAGTAAAATGAAGTTTGTTGATGAAGCGACGATTCTGGTCGTGGCAGGTGATGGCGGTAACGGTTGTGTAAGCTTCCGCCGTGAAAAATATATTCCTCGTGGCGGCCCTGACGGCGGTGACGGCGGAGACGGTGGTGACGTGTGGCTGGAGGCGGATGAGAACCTCAACACGCTGATCGACTACCGTTTCGAAAAATCTTTCCGCGCCGAGCGTGGCCAGAACGGCCAGAGCCGCGACTGTACCGGTAAACGCGGTAAAGACGTGACGATCAAAGTGCCGGTGGGTACGCGTGTGATCGACCAGGGCACGGGCGAAACCATGGGTGATATGACCAAACACGGTCAGCGTCTGATGGTTGCAAAAGGGGGATGGCACGGTCTGGGCAACAGCCGTTTCAAATCCTCCGTTAACCGTACCCCGCGTCAAAAGACAATGGGTACCCCGGGCGATAAACGCGATCTGCAGCTGGAACTGATGCTGCTGGCTGACGTGGGCATGCTGGGTATGCCAAATGCCGGTAAGTCGACGTTTATCCGCGCTGTCTCTGCTGCGAAACCAAAAGTGGCGGACTATCCGTTTACGACGCTGGTGCCGAGCCTCGGCGTTGTCCGTATGGATAACGAGAAGAGCTTCGTGGTGGCTGACATCCCGGGTCTGATTGAAGGCGCAGCAGAAGGCGCTGGCCTGGGTATTCGCTTCCTGAAGCACCTTGAGCGCTGCCGCGTCCTGCTGCACCTCATTGATATCGATCCAATCGACGGCTCCGATCCGGTTGAAAATGCCCGGATCATCATCGGCGAGCTGGAAAAATACAGTGAGAAGCTGGCGGATAAACCACGCTGGCTGGTCTTCAACAAGATCGACCTGATGGACAAAGCGGAAGCCGAAGCGAAAGCTAAAGCGATCGCTGAAGCGATGGGCTGGGAAGATAAGTACTATCTGATCTCTGCCGCGAGCCAGGTTGGCGTGAAGGATCTCTGCTGGGATGTGATGACCTTTATCATCGAAAACCCGGTGGTTCAGGCGGAAGAAGCGAAACAGCCTGAAAAAGTCGAATTCATGTGGGATGACTACCACCGCCAGCAGCTCGAAGAGCTGGAAGCGGAAGAAGATGATGAAGACTGGGACGACGACTGGGATGAAGACGACGAAGAAGGCGTCGAGTTCATCTACAAGCACTAAATCCCGCATAAAGCCCCTTAACGGGGCTTTTTTTTATCCTATCTTCGCGGGTAGCCAGCAGCTGGCGATTAGGCCGCCCTCGGCGCCGTTCTCCAGCGTTAAACGGCCATGATGGAGCTGCACGATGCGCTGTACGATGCTCAGCCCAAGGCCGCTGCCACCGTAGCGCTGATCGAGGCGTCGGAAAGGTTCGGTGATCGACTGTCGGTGCGCATCGTCAATACCCGGACCCTGGTCTATAACGCTGACCCGGGTACCGTCCTCCGTCTCTGCTAACGTCACTTCAATCGTCGTCCCTGCCGGACTGTAGCGGGCGGCGTTCTCCAGCAGATTCCTTAACATCAGACGCAGCAGGACGGCATCGCCCTGTACCGTCAGCGGGCTGTGAGCAGGCCATATCACCGTATGCTCTCTGGCTTCATGCTCCAGGCCGAGCGGTGCAATGATCGTCTCCGTCCAGTTAACGGTTTCGTAGTGACCGCTTGCCATCGCCTGTCCGGCACGCGCCAGCATCAGCAGCTGTTCCACCGTATGCATAAGCTGATCGATGCGGCTTACCAGCGGGGCGGCCTGCGGCGATCCGGACTGAGCCATCAGTTCAAGATGGAGCCTGATACCCGCAAGCGGCGTTCGCAGCTCGTGCGCCGCGTCGGCGGTAAACAGGCGCTCCTGTTGAATAGTATGATCCAGTCGGGCGAGAAGCTGGTTCAGCGAGGTCGTCACCGCGCCAATCTCTTCCATGTCGGAATACATCGGCAGGGGAGTGAGATTATCCGCCGAGCGGTTCGCAAGGCTGGCCCGCAGCTTATTGAGGGGGCGGGTGATCCAGGTTACCGCCCAGAATGAGAAGAAGAGGGTAAAACCGACCATCACCAGAGAAGGAACCAGCAGGGAGGCAATGGCTTCGCGGATCTCTTTTTCGACATGGTTGTTGCGCGATTTCGCGGACAACGTTTCGTTTACCAGAAAACCGATTTGCTCGCGGCTCTCATGCCACAGCCAGATCACGCTAATCAACTGGAAAAATAACAGAATAACCGCCAGCAACACCATCAACCGCCGGCGCATACTGTTCATTTCTGGCTCTCCAGACGGTAGCCCACGCCGCGGACGGTTTTAATGCGATCTTTACCGAGCTTGCGCCGCAGATTATGGATATGGACTTCAAGCGTGTTTGATCCCGGATCGTCCTGCCAGGAGTAAATGTCCTGCTGCAGCGTTTCACGGTGCACCGTCTGCCCGCTGCGCATGATCAGGCGCGTAAGCAGGGCAAACTCTTTTGGCGTCACTTCCACCGGCTGGGACTGGCGCAGCACCTGCTGGGTTTGCAGATTAAGGGTAATATCCCCGTCCGTAAGCAGGTTGTCACTGTGACCCTGATAGCGGCGGATCAGCGCCCGCACGCGGGCCTGTAGCTCGGCAAGGGCAAAGGGTTTTACCAGATAATCGTCAGCGCCAGAATCCAGCCCGTTGATTCTGTCCTCTATGGCATCGCGGGCCGTGAGGATCAGTACGGGGTTATCCACTCCGCGACGACGCCACTGGCTCAGCAGCGTCGCCCCGTCTTTATCCGGCAGGCCCAAATCCAGGATCACCAGGCTGTATTCGCCGCTCTGGATCAGGGCATCCGCTTCAGCAGCCGTGGCGGCACAATCCAGGGCGTAGCCTTCATTCCCCAGCGCCAGCGCTAACCCTTCCTGCAATAACAGATCGTCTTCAACTATGAGTAGTTTCATCGCTAGTTATTCTGGTAGATATCCTTATAGAGCCTGCTTTCGAAGCGTACCAGTGGAATACGACGATTGCGCTGGTCGGCCGGTTCGACGGCATAGCCGGAAAGATACTGCACAAATGCCATGCGTTGCCCGCTGGCTGTCGTGATAAAACCAGCAAGGTTGTAAACCCCTTGCAGAGAGCCGGTTTTGGCTGACACTTTGCCATCCACGCCCGCGGCGTGAAGCCCCGCGCGATACTGAAGGGAGCCATCGTGCCCCGCAAGCGGCAGCATCGTAATAAAGTTTAGCTCAGCGTCGTGCTGCGCAATGTACTGCAGCACCTGCATCATGGTGGCCGGAGAAATCAGGTTATGGCGCGATAAGCCGGACCCATCGACGGCGATCGTATTGCCCAGATCGATACCCGCCTGCTGGCGCAGGATCTGGCGCACGGCATCAGAACCCGCACGCCAGGTACCCGGCACGCCAAAGCGTGCGTGTCCAATCATGCGGAACACCGTGTCGGCAATCATGTTATCCGACTTTTTCAGCATAATCTTAAGCAAATCATGCAGTGGCGCGGACTGCTTGCTGGCGATCACCGTACCCGGCTCGTTCACCTGCGTCTGGCGCAGCAGCGTTCCGGTGTAGGTTATACCCGCCTGCTTGAGTTCGTCTTTGAAAATCGCGCCGGCATACCCTGCGCCGTCCTGAATGGCGAAGGCCAGCGGCAGGGGGTCAGCGCGCTGGGAAAGGCATCCCGTTAGCGTATAGCGGTTAAGATCGCCCGGTACCACGTCCAGCTCGCAATACTGTGCCTCCGGTGAGCCTTTCGCCAGCGTACGAACCTGGCTAAACATCGTGACCGGATAGTAGGACGCAACGCGGATGAAGGCTAAATCGTTCGGTTTTGGCGCACTGTAAAGCGAGACGGAGAAGCAGTTACGGTCGACGATCGCGGCGGCTGGCGGGGCGCTAAAGCACTGCGTCATGTCGTTCCACGGCCAGCCCGGCGCTTTATCGTGGCTGGCGAAAATAGAGGTGTCGATCAGCACGTTGCCATCGATTTTTGTCACGCCGGATTTTTTCAGCGCCGCCACCATGTTGCGGACATCCTGGCGCTTAAAGGTGGGATCGCCACCAAAACGGGCGATAAGATCGCCTTTCAGTTCACCGTCCTCGACGTTACCTTTGGTTTCAAGGGTGGTGGTAAAACGGAAGTCAGGCCCGAGCTGGAGCAGGGCGGCGAGGGCGGTGATCACCTTCTGGGTACTGGCAGGCAGCGCCATCTGTTGACTGTGATAGTCAATTGCGGGAGCCTGCGCGCCAACCTTCTGCACCATCAGGGCAAGGTTCGCGCCAGCGGGCAGCTGATTAATGTACTCATCAACATTCGCGGCCTGAACGGTGAACGTTATACTGGTAGTCAATCCGATGATAAAACTGGAAAATCGCATAATCTCGCGCTAACAACCCGAAAACAAACCGTCATACTACGGTGCATGGCACCGTAAAGTAAACGATGACCCATAGTGAACTTCGCGGTAAAATACGTATCAAATTGAAAAATTGCTGCTGACCTGGGGCGTTGCTCCCGGGTCGGTTTTCTTTTTGCTTCTGGCCTGTTCAGGTGGGCTGGAGCAGGGAACACTGCTCCCAACAGGAATGTTTAAGAGGTATAACAAATGCAAGCTATTCCGATGACCTTACGTGGTGCCGAAAAACTGCGCGAAGAGCTGGATTTTCTGAAGTCCGTACGTCGCCCTGAAATCATCGCCGCTATCGCGGAAGCGCGTGAACATGGCGACCTGAAAGAAAATGCTGAATACCACGCGGCGCGTGAGCAGCAGGGTTTCTGTGAAGGGCGCATTAAGGATATCGAAGCGAAACTGTCCAATGCACAGGTAATCGATATCACTAAAATGCCAAACAATGGCCGCGTGATCTTTGGTTCTACCGTTAGCGTCCTGAATCTCGATAACGACGAAGAGCAGACCTATCGCATCGTGGGGGATGATGAAGCAGACTTCAAACAGAATCTGATTTCAGTGAATTCACCGATTGCTCGCGGCCTGATTGGCAAAGAACAGGACGATGTGGTCACCATCCGCACGCCCGGCGGTGAAGTGGAATACGAAATTATTAAGGTAGAATACCTGTAATTCGCTTCTCTACTAAGATGTTGATACATTGTAAAGAAAAGAAAAAGGCCGCATAGCGGCCTTTTATCAACTCAAGGAGCATGGCATTTTGCTCGCCTGCTGAAAGAAATCCCTCGTTTCACACACAAAATGTGTTCGATTCAGGATATCCTTAGCGTGGCAGCGAGATTTTACGCTCTTTAGATGGGCGATAGAGCACCAGCGTTTTACCGATGACCTGTACATTACAGGCGCCGGTTTCGCGCACGATGGCTTCCACGATCAGGTTTTTAGTGTCTCTGTCTTCAGAGGCGATTTTCACCTTGATCAGCTCGTGGTGTTCCAGCGCTTGTTCAATCTCGGCAAGCACCCCTTCGGTCAAACCATTGTTGCCAAGCATCACTACAGGCTTGAGCGGATGTGCCAGACCTTTAAGGTGCTGTTTTTGTTTAGTACTCAGATTCATCGTATATTTTTGCTTACGTTGGGATTGAAAACGGTTCATTCTACCGCCATCTCCCTTATATCGCCAAATAGCTGCGTAGAAATTTACGTCACAGGCAAGCAACGATGAACCAGGACGGAAATGTTAAATGACAGGTAAAAAGCGTTCTGCCAGTTCCAGCCGCTGGCTTCAGGAACACTTTAGCGATAAATATGTTCAACAGGCGCAGAAAAAAGGGTTGCGTTCCCGCGCCTGGTTTAAACTTGATGAAATACAGCAAAGTGACAAACTTTTTAAACCGGGAATGACCGTGGTCGACCTCGGTGCGGCACCTGGCGGATGGTCCCAGTATGCGGTAACGCAGATCGGCGGAACGGGCCGAATCATCGCATGCGATCTTTTACCAATGGATCCCATTGTCGGTGTCGACTTCCTTCAGGGCGACTTTCGTGATGAATTAGTGCTTAAAGCGTTACTTGATCGTGTAGGTGACAGTAAGGTCCAGGTTGTCATGTCGGATATGGCACCAAATATGTGCGGAACACCGGCGGTGGATATCCCCCGCGCCATGTATCTGGTGGAGCTAGCGTTAGAAATGTGTCGTGATGTACTAGCGCCTGGTGGTAGTTTTGTTGTGAAGGTGTTTCAGGGCGAAGGTTTCGAGGAGTATCTTAAGGAAATTCGCTCCCTGTTTGCGAAGGTCAAAGTTCGTAAGCCGGACTCTTCCCGGGCCCGTTCCCGAGAAGTGTATATTGTAGCGACCGGGCGAAAATGATAACCGGTAGATTTCAGGCGAAAGTTTGAATGAAACTGGATATAGAGTATCCTGACGCTGTTTTTAACACAGTTGTAATATGAGGTTAATCCCTTGAGTGACATGGCGAAAAACCTAATACTCTGGCTGGTCATTGCCGTTGTGCTGATGTCAGTATTCCAGAGCTTTGGGCCCAGCGAGTCGAATGGCCGCAAGGTGGATTATTCTACCTTCCTGCAGGAGGTCAATCAGGACCAGGTTCGCGAAGCGCGTATCAACGGACGTGAGATCAACGTTACCAAGAAAGATAGTAACCGTTACACGACTTACATCCCGGTGAACGATCCTAAGCTGCTTGATAACCTTCTGACCAAAAACGTCAAAGTGGTAGGCGAGCCGCCAGAAGAACCAAGCCTGTTGGCTTCTATCTTCATTTCCTGGTTCCCGATGCTGCTTCTTATCGGCGTCTGGATCTTCTTTATGCGCCAGATGCAGGGCGGCGGTGGCAAAGGTGCCATGTCGTTCGGTAAGAGCAAGGCGCGTATGCTGACGGAAGATCAGATCAAGACCACCTTTGCTGACGTTGCAGGCTGTGACGAAGCAAAAGAAGAGGTAGGTGAGCTGGTTGAATACCTGCGCGAGCCGAGCCGTTTCCAGAAGCTGGGCGGTAAGATCCCGAAAGGCGTGCTGATGGTTGGCCCTCCGGGTACCGGTAAAACCCTGCTGGCGAAAGCCATCGCGGGTGAAGCGAAGGTGCCGTTCTTTACTATTTCAGGTTCTGACTTCGTTGAAATGTTTGTCGGTGTCGGTGCATCTCGTGTGCGTGACATGTTCGAACAGGCCAAGAAGGCAGCGCCGTGCATCATCTTTATCGATGAAATCGACGCCGTGGGCCGCCAGCGTGGCGCAGGCCTGGGCGGTGGTCACGATGAACGTGAGCAGACCCTGAACCAGATGCTGGTTGAGATGGACGGCTTCGAAGGTAACGAAGGTATTATCGTTATCGCGGCAACTAACCGTCCGGACGTACTCGACCCTGCGCTGCTGCGTCCAGGCCGTTTCGACCGTCAGGTTGTGGTCGGTCTGCCGGACGTTCGTGGTCGTGAACAGATTCTGAAAGTGCACATGCGTCGTGTACCGCTGGCGCCAGACATCGACGCGGCAATCATTGCGCGTGGTACGCCGGGCTTCTCCGGTGCCGATCTGGCTAACCTGGTCAACGAAGCCGCACTGTTCGCCGCTCGCGGCAACAAGCGTGTGGTATCAATGGTGGAATTCGAGAAAGCGAAAGACAAAATCATGATGGGTGCGGAACGTCGCTCCATGGTGATGACGGAAGCGCAGAAAGAGTCCACGGCATACCACGAAGCAGGCCACGCCATTATCGGTCGCCTGGTGCCGGAACACGATCCGGTACACAAGGTAACGATTATTCCACGTGGTCGTGCGCTGGGTGTGACCTTCTTCCTGCCTGAAGGCGACGCGATCAGCGCCAGCCGTCAGAAGCTGGAAAGCCAGATTTCAACCCTGTACGGCGGTCGTCTGGCAGAAGAGATTATCTACGGTGCGGAACATGTTTCCACCGGTGCGTCGAACGACATTAAGGTGGCGACGAACCTGGCGCGTAACATGGTGACGCAGTGGGGCTTCTCCGACAAACTCGGTCCGCTGCTGTATGCAGAGGAAGAGGGTGAAGTATTCCTGGGCCGTTCCGTGGCGAAAGCGAAGCATATGTCCGATGAGACGGCTCGTATCATCGACCAGGAAGTGAAAGCGCTGATTGAACGTAACTACGCTCGCGCTCGTCAGATCCTGAACGACAATATGGACATCCTGCACTCGATGAAAGATGCGCTCATGAAATATGAGACCATCGATGCACCGCAGATTGACGACCTGATGGCTCGCCGCGAAGTGCGTCCGCCAGCAGGCTGGGAAGACCCAGGTGCTTCCAACAATTCTGACAACAATGGCACCCCGCGTGCGCCGCGTCCGGTCGATGAACCGCGTACGCCGAACCCGGGTAACACCATGTCAGAGCAGTTGGGCGACAAGTAAGCACGACTGTTGAAGCGTTTGTCTGTACCTCAAACCCTGGAGCTTGCTCCGGGGTTTTTCTTATCTGTTAAACCATATCTATACCAGGGATTTCGTCATGAAACTATTCGCCCAGGACTCGCATCTCGACCTTTCACATCCCCATGTGATGGGGATCCTGAACGTCACGCCTGATTCCTTCTCTGACGGCGGCACGCACAACTCGCTCATCGACGCGGTTAAGCACGCGAATTTGATGATCAACGCGGGGGCCACCATCATTGACGTTGGCGGTGAATCAACGCGTCCTGGCGCGGCGGATGTTTCGGTGGAAGAGGAGCTGGCGCGCGTGGTGCCGGTGGTAGAAGCTATCGCTCAGCGCTTCGAAGTGTGGATCTCGGTAGATACCTCCAAGCCTGAGGTGATCCGCGAAGTTGCGAGAGTGGGCGCTCACATTATCAATGATATTCGTTCGCTGACCGAGCCTGGCGCTCTCGAAGCCGCTGCGGAAACCGGGCTGCCGGTGTGTCTGATGCATATGCAGGGACAGCCTAAGACGATGCAGGAAGCGCCAAAATATGAAGATGTGTTTGCCGACGTCAGCCGCTTCTTTACTGAACACATCGCACGCTGTGAGCGTGCGGGTATCGCAAAAGAGAAATTGCTACTCGACCCGGGCTTCGGTTTCGGTAAAAATCTCTCTCACAATTACGCGTTGCTTGCGCGCCTGTCAGAGTTTCATCAGTTCGGCCTGCCGCTGCTGGTAGGGATGTCGAGAAAATCGATGATTGGGCAGTTGTTGAATGTCGGGCCGGGCGAACGCCTGAGCGGCAGTCTGGCCTGCGCGGTGATAGCCGCAATGCAGGGCGCGCATATAATTCGTGTCCATGACGTAAAAGAAACAGTAGAGGCCATGCGCGTGGTGGAAGCCACACTGGCAGCGAAGGGAAATAAACGCTATGAGTAATCGTAAATATTTTGGCACCGATGGCATCCGCGGGCGCGTAGGCGACGCGCCAATCACACCTGATTTTGTCCTGAAACTGGGCTGGGCAGCAGGTAAAGTACTGGCGCGTCATGGCTCCCGTAAAATCATTATTGGTAAAGATACCCGTATTTCAGGCTATATGCTGGAGTCTGCGCTGGAAGCCGGGCTGGCAGCGGCGGGGCTTTCAGCTTCCTTTACGGGGCCAATGCCTACCCCTGCTGTTGCGTATCTGACCCGCGCCTTCCGTGCCGAGGCCGGTATCGTTATTTCGGCTTCTCATAACCCGTTCTACGACAACGGTATCAAATTCTTCTCCATCGACGGCACCAAGCTGCCGGATGATGTGGAAGAGGCGATTGAAGCGGAAATGGAAAAAGAGATCACCTGCGTTGACTCCGCTGAGCTGGGTAAAGCCAATCGCATTGTTGATGCTGCGGGCCGCTACATCGAGTTTTGCAAAGGCACCTTCCCGAACGAACTGAGCCTGGCCGACCTTAAAATTGTCGTGGACTGTGCAAACGGTGCGACTTATCACATTGCGCCGAACGTTTTCCGCGAGCTGGGCGCAAAAGTGATTACCATCGGCTGCGAGCCGGATGGCCTGAACATTAACGAAGAAGTCGGGGCAACCGACGTTCGTGCCCTGCAGGCGCGCGTGCTGGCCGAAAAAGCCGATCTGGGTATTGCCCTGGACGGCGACGGTGACCGCGTGATCATGGTTGACCACGAAGGCAACAAGGTCGATGGCGATCAGATCCTCTACATTATTGCCCGTGAAGGCCTGCGTCAGGGTCAGCTGCGCGGCGGTGCGGTTGGCACGCTGATGAGCAACATGGGCCTGGAGCTGGCGCTGAAGCAGCTGGGGATCCCGTTCGTGCGCGCGAAAGTGGGCGACCGCTACGTGCTGGAAAAACTCCAGGAAAAAGGCTGGCGTATCGGCGCGGAAAACTCCGGTCACGTGATCCTGCTCGACAAAACCACCACCGGCGACGGCATTGTGGCGGCGCTTCAGGTTGTTGCCGCGATGGCGCGTAACCATATGAGCCTGCACGACCTTTGCAGCGGCATGAAAATGTTCCCGCAGATCCTGGTGAACGTGCGTTTCACCGCGGGTAAAGGCGATCCGCTGGAAAATGATAACGTCAAAGCAGTGATGGCAGACGTTGAGGCTGCCCTCGGTAACCGTGGTCGTGTTCTGCTGCGTAAGTCCGGTACTGAACCGCTGATCCGCGTGATGGTGGAAGGTGAAGACGAAGCGCAGGTGACTGAATTTGCTCACCGCATTGCGGACGCCGTTAAAGCTGCATAATTTTTCAGAGTAAGTGTTTAAAAAGGCGGCGTTTGCCGCCTTCGTTTTAAGCAATAAATGGCTTTTTGCTGTTTTTTTCCGCAGTTGATACAATGCGTCGAAAATGCCCTTGCGAAGGTGATTCGCTTTGGTTAGTATTCACACCCGCTTCAGTGGGAAACAAAATCCTGCTAATTGGTCGAAGCATTGGTATGCGGCAAATCCGCAAGGAACAGGTTGATTATGTACGAAGCTCTTTTAGTTATTTTCCTTATTGTAGCCATCGCTCTCGTAGCGCTGATTATGCTGCAGCAAGGTAAAGGCGCTGATATGGGAGCCTCCTTCGGAGCAGGCGCTTCCGGTACGCTGTTCGGTTCAAGTGGTTCTGCGAACTTCATGACCCGCACAACGGCGATTCTGGCTACGCTGTTCTTCATCATCAGTCTGGTGCTGGGCAATATCAATAGCAACAAGACCAGTAAAGGAAGCGAGTGGGAAAACCTGAGCGCGCCAGCGAAAACTGAGCAGACTCAGCCAGCTGCACCGGCTAAGCCGACCAGCGATATCCCGCAGTAAGTATTCCGTACCGAGGTGGTGGAATTGGTAGACACGCTACCTTGAGGTGGTAGTGCCCTAACGGGCTTGTGGGTTCGAGTCCCATCCTCGGTACCAATATTCCAGAAGAAAGACGTCGCAAGACGTCTTTTTTTTCGTCTGTAGATCGTGTCTTGTACTCGTCCACCTGCTGGCGCCGCGCTTACCGGACCTGTGCAAGCCCCAATAAAAAAGGCGCCATCAGGCGCCTTCTGCATTTCTGGTGAGCGTTACTTCTTATCGCTGTGTTCCAGGTTCTCAACCTGCGGCAGACCGTTACCCGAGCTTGCAGAGAGCAGTCCGTTCTCAACGTAGTTGAACAGCTTCTCACGGGTATCGGTGATGTCCAGGTTACGCATGGTCAGCTGACCAATACGATCGTCCGGGGAGAATACAGAATCACCTTTCTCCATGGTAAGACGCTCTGCTTTATAGGTCAGGTTGTCAGACACGGTATTCAGGATGGAGTAATCGTTACCGCGACGCAGTTCCAGCGTCACTTCGCCGGTAATCGCGCTGGCCACCCAGCGCTGCAGGGCATCACGCAGCATCAGCGCCTGCGGATCGAACCAGCGGCCCTGATACAGCAGTTTGCCCAGCTGACGACCGTGAGAGTGATACTGTTCAATGGTGTCTTCGTTGTGAATGCCGGTCAGCAGACGCTCATAAGCGATGTGCAGCAGCGCCATCCCCGGAGCTTCGTAAATGCCACGGCTTTTCGCTTCGATGATACGGTTTTCAATTTGATCGCTCATACCCAGACCGTGACGACCGCCGATGCGGTTTGCTTCAAGCATCAGCTCAACATCGTCAGAGAAGGTTTTGCCGTTCAGGGCAACCGGATGACCGCGTTCGAAACGCACGGTCACTTCTTCTGCCGGGATCTTCACGCTCTCGTCCCAGAACTTCACGCCCATGATCGGGTTAACAATTTTTACGCTGGAGTTCAGGAATTCCAGATCTTTCGCTTCGTGCGTTGCGCCCAGCATGTTGGAGTCGGTTGAATAGGCTTTCTCAACGGACATCTTGTAGTCAAAACCGCAGGCAATCATAAACTCGGACATTTCATGACGGCCGCCCAGCTCGTCGATGAAGTCGGTATCCAGCCACGGCTTGTAAATCTGCAGCTCGGCGTTGGTCAGCAGGCCATAACGATAGAAGCGTTCAATATCGTTGCCTTTATAGGTACTACCGTCACCCCAGATGTTCACGCCATCTTCTTTCATGGCGGCAACCAGCATGGTACCGGTGACTGCCCGGCCCAGCGGGGTGGTGTTGAAATAGGTCAGGCCGCCGGTCGTGTTATGGAATGCACCGCACTGGATAGCGGCGATACCTTCTGCAACCAACTGCTTACGGCAGTCAATCAGACGTGCGTTCTCTGCGCCATATTCCATGGCACGACGAGGGATCGCGTCATAATCTTCCTCGTCCGGCTGACCCAGGTTCGCTGTATATGCATAAGGAACCGCTCCCTTCTGGCGCATCCACAGCAGTGCAGCGCTGGTATCCAGGCCGCCAGAAAAAGCGATGCCAATACGTTGTCCTACCGGGAGATGCTTGAGAATCGTCGTCATATAATAAAACCCTGCTTGATTGACTGATAAGAGACCGCTTTCGCTCTCGATGCATGTTTATGCAAAATAAGTGAGTATTCATTTAATCATCTTTTATCGATGACCGAAAGAGACGCGTGCGTTTTTTGTCAAAATTTCCCTTTGATTGCCCTGGCAGATGTTGGGTTGACAGGTGGGGTCAACTATCAATATACTGAACGCCGATTTTACGTCCCGTCTTCGGTACCAAATCCCAGCATTATTTGCAAATTCTGTCCAAAACGCGTAGAATTTGCCACGTTTCAGGCGCGGGGTGGAGCAGCCTGGTAGCTCGTCGGGCTCATAACCCGAAGGTCGTCGGTTCAAATCCGGCCCCCGCAACCACTTTCCCATAAAGTTCTTTTTCAAATATACTGTGAAGACTTAGAGCCTTCGTAGCTGGATTTGAAAAAATTCTTTCGGAAAGTGCTCCAGGCCACAGTTGTGGCTATAGGGTTCAGTTATCTAAAGCCCCGATTTATCGGGGTTTTTTGTTATCTGACTACAGAATAACTGGGCTTTACGCCCTTTTTTTATGTCTTGGGGGTGGGCTTGTCCACATTAGAGCAAAAATTAACAGAGATGATTACTGCACCGGTCGAAGCACTGGGCTACGAACTGGTCGGCATCGAATTCGTTCGCGGCCGCACATCGACGCTGCGCATCTATATTGATAGTGAAGATGGCATCAATGTTGATGATTGCGCTGATGTTAGCCACCAGGTGAGTGCGGTTCTTGACGTTGAAGACCCAATTACCGTTGCGTACAACCTGGAAGTTTCCTCACCTGGCCTCGATCGCCCGATGTTCACGGCCGAGCACTATGTGCGCTTTACCGGTGAAGAAGTGGCTCTCGTTCTGCGTATGGCCGTACAGAACCGCCGTAAATGGCAGGGAATTATCAAAGCCGTTGATGGTGAAATGATCACGGTTACAGTCGAAGGCAAAGATGAAGTGTTCGCGCTGAGTAATATCCAGAAGGCGAACCTGGTTCCCCACTTTTAACAGTCTGGATTGAGGTGAAAAGCCCGCGATGAACAAAGAAATTTTGGCTGTTGTTGAAGCCGTCTCCAACGAGAAATCACTGCCGCGTGAGAAGATTTTCGAAGCGCTGGAAAGTGCACTGGCTACAGCAACCAAGAAAAAATACGAACAAGAGATCGATGTTCGCGTAGAAATCGATCGTAAAAGCGGTGACTTCGATACATTCCGTCGTTGGGTAATCGTTGAAGAAGTGACCCAGCCGACCAAAGAGATCACCCTGGAAGCGGCACGTTTTGAAGACGAAAGTCTGAACGTGGGTGACTACGTTGAAGATCAGATTGAATCTGTCACCTTCGACCGTATCACCACCCAGACCGCGAAGCAGGTTATCGTGCAGAAAGTTCGCGAAGCCGAGCGCGCGCTGGTTGTCGATCAGTTCCGCGATCAGGAAGGCGAAATCATCACCGGCGTGGTGAAGAAAGTGAACCGCGACAACATCTCTCTGGAGATCAAATCCGAAGGGATGCCGGGGAACGCAGAAGCCGTGATCCTGCGCGAAGACATGCTGCCGCGTGAAAACTTCCGCCCAGGCGACCGTATCCGTGGTGTGCTGTATGCCGTACGCCCTGAAGCGCGTGGCGCACAGCTGTTCGTGACCCGTTCTAAACCAGAAATGCTGGTTGAACTGTTCCGTATTGAAGTGCCGGAAATCGGCGAAGAAGTTATCGAAATCAAAGCGGCGGCCCGCGATCCGGGTTCCCGTGCGAAAATTGCGGTGAAAACCAACGATAAGCGTATCGATCCGGTCGGTGCTTGCGTCGGTATGCGTGGTGCACGTGTTCAGGCGGTTTCTACCGAACTGGGCGGCGAGCGCATTGATATCGTTCTGTGGGACGACAACCCGGCACAGTTCGTGATCAACGCAATGGCACCGGCTGATGTGGCGTCTATCGTGGTTGACGAAGACAAACACACCATGGATATCGCTGTAGAAGCGGGCAACCTGGCGCAGGCGATTGGCCGTAACGGCCAGAACGTACGTCTGGCGTCACAGCTGAGCGGCTGGGAACTCAACGTGATGACCGTTGATGACCTGCAGGCCAAGCATCAGGCTGAAGCCCACGCGGCGATCGATACCTTCACCAAATACCTGGACATTGACGAAGACTTCGCCACTGTGCTGGTTGAAGAAGGTTTCTCTACGCTGGAAGAACTGGCCTACGTGCCAATGAAAGAGCTGCTGGAAATTGACGGTCTGGATGAACCAACCGTTGAAGCCCTGCGTGAACGCGCTAAAAACGCACTGACCACCCTGGCACTGGCTCAGGAAGAAAGCCTTGGCGATAAGAAGCCGGCTGATGACCTGCTGAATCTGGAAGGTCTTGATCGTGCGATTGCGTTCAAGCTGGCTGCCCGTGGTGTTTGTACGCTGGAAGATCTCGCTGAGCAAGGCGTTGATGACCTGGCCGATATCGAAGGTTTAACCGACGAGAAAGCCGGCGAACTCATCATGGCCGCACGTAATATTTGCTGGTTCGGCGACGAAGCGTAATAAACTGTAGCAGGAAGGAACAGCATGACTGATGTAACTGTAAAATCGCTGGCTGCTGAGATTCAGACCTCCGTGGACCGCCTGGTACAGCAATTTGCTGATGCAGGGATCCCGAAGGCCGCTGATGACTCGGTGACCGCGCAAGAAAAACAAACCTTGTTAGCGCACCTGAACCGTGAACACGGCTCTACGCCTGACAAGTTAACGCTGCAGCGCAAAACGCGTAGCACGTTGAACATCCCTGGTACCGGTGGCAAAAGCAAATCGGTACAAATTGAAGTCCGCAAGACGCGCACCTTTGTAAAACGTGATCCGCAAGAGGCAGAACGCCTTGCTGCGGAAGAGCAGGCACAGCGTGAAGCGGAAGAACAAGCTCAGCGTGAGGCAGAAGCCACTGCCAAACGTGAAGCAGAATTAAAAGCTGAACGTGAGGCCGCAGAAAAAGCGAAACGCGACGCCGGTGAAAAAGCGAAGCGTGACGCTGCGGAAAAAGACAAAGTGAGCAATCAACAGACCGACGAAATGACCAAAACTGCCCAGGCTGAAAAAGCCCGCCGTGAAAATGAAGCTGCCGAGCTGAAGCGTAAAGCGGAAGAAGAAGCCCGCCGCAAGCTTGAAGAAGAAGCTCGCCGCGTCGCCGAAGAAGCGCGTCGCATGGCAGAAGAAAACGAGAAAAACGGTGTGAATACCGCTGAACCAACTGAAGACAACAGCGATTATCACGTCACCACTTCTCAGCATGCGCGCCAGGCAGAAGACGATAACGACCGTGAAGTTGAAGGTGGTCGTGGACGTACTCGCAGTACAAAAGCGGCGCGTCCTGCGAAAAAAGGTAATAAGCACGCTGAATCTAAAGCTGACCGTGAAGAAGCACGCGCAGCGGTTCGCGGTGGTAAAGGCGGTAAGCGTAAAGGTTCCGCTCTGCAGCAGGGCTTCCAGAAGCCAGCTCAGGCCGTCAACCGTGACGTTGTGATCGGCGAAACCATCACCGTTGGCGAACTGGCTAACAAGATGGCGGTGAAAGGCTCTCAGGTCATCAAAGCGATGATGAAGCTGGGCGCAATGGCCACCATCAACCAGGTCATCGACCAGGAAACCGCGCAGCTGGTTGCCGAGGAGATGGGCCACAAAGTTATCCTGCGTCGTGAAAACGAGCTGGAAGAAGCAGTAATGAGCGACCGTGACACAGGCGCTGCGGCTGAACCGCGTGCACCGGTTGTAACCATCATGGGTCACGTTGACCACGGTAAAACCTCTCTGCTTGACTACATTCGTTCTACTAAGGTTGCCTCCGGCGAAGCGGGTGGTATTACCCAGCACATCGGTGCTTACCACGTAGAAACTGAAAACGGCATGATCACCTTCCTGGATACCCCGGGCCACGCAGCGTTTACCTCAATGCGTGCTCGTGGTGCTCAGGCAACGGATATCGTTGTACTGGTTGTTGCAGCTGACGATGGCGTGATGCCACAGACCATTGAAGCTATCCAGCACGCGAAAGCGGCGCAGGTGCCTCTGGTTGTTGCGGTCAACAAAATCGATAAGCCAGAAGCCGATATGGATCGCGTGAAGAATGAACTGTCCCAGTACGGCGTTATGCCGGAAGAGTGGGGCGGTGAAGCGCAGTTCATCCCTGTATCTGCAAAAGCGGGTACCGGTATCGACGACCTGCTGAACGCTATCCTGCTTCAGGCTGAAGTTCTGGAGCTGAAAGCGGTTCGTAAAGGTATGGCTAGCGGCGCGGTGATCGAATCCTTCCTGGATAAAGGTCGTGGTCCGGTTGCAACCGTTCTGGTTCGCGAAGGTACTCTGCACAAGGGCGACATCGTTCTGTGTGGTTTCGAATACGGTCGCGTTCGTGCGATGCGTAACGAACTGGGTCAGGAAGTGCTGGAAGCCGGTCCGTCCATTCCAGTGGAAATCCTTGGTCTGTCCGGCGTGCCGGCTGCGGGTGACGAAGTGACCGTCGTTCGTGACGAGAAGAAAGCGCGTGAAGTGGCTCTGTATCGTCAGGGTAAATTCCGTGAAGTTAAGCTGGCTCGTCAGCAGAAATCTAAACTCGAGAACATGTTCGCCAACATGACCGAAGGCGAAGTTCACGAAGTAAACATCGTTCTGAAGGCGGACGTTCAGGGTTCTGTGGAAGCGATCTCCGACTCCTTGCTGAAACTGTCTACCGACGAAGTGAAAGTGAAGATCATCGGTTCTGGCGTAGGTGGTATCACCGAAACCGACGCCACGCTGGCAGCAGCGTCCAACGCTATCCTGGTTGGCTTCAACGTTCGTGCTGACGCTTCTGCGCGTAAAGTTATCGATGCTGAAAGCCTGGATCTGCGTTACTACTCCGTCATCTATAACCTGATCGACGAAGTGAAAGCGGCGATGAGCGGCATGCTGTCTCCTGAGCTGAAACAGCAGATCATCGGTCTGGCTGAAGTACGTGACGTGTTCAAATCACCGAAATTCGGTGCGATCGCGGGCTGTATGGTTACCGAAGGGACCATCAAGCGTCACAACCCAATCCGCGTACTGCGTGACAACGTGGTTATCTATGAAGGCGAGCTGGAATCCCTGCGCCGCTTCAAAGATGACGTTAACGAAGTCCGTAACGGCATGGAATGTGGTATCGGCGTGAAGAACTACAACGACGTTCGCGTTGGCGATATGATCGAAGTGTTCGAGATCATCGAAATTCAGCGTACCATCGCTTAATCTTCTTCGACGGAAGATTGACTGACGTAAGCCGGGATCGCCTCGCGCCACCCGGCAATAATTTTAAAAGGGGCTTTAGCCCCTTTTTTGTCTGGAGAATTTATTATGGCGAAAGAATTTGGTCGCCCTCAGCGCGTCGCGCAGGAGATGCAGAAAGAGATCGCACTCATTCTGCAACGTGAAATCAAAGATCCACGCGTGGGTATGATGACCACCGTGTCTGGCGTGGAAATGTCCCGCGACCTGGCGTACGCCAAGGTGTTCGTGACGTTCCTGAACGACCAGGATGAAGACGCGGTTAAGAACGGTATTAAAGCGCTGCAGGAAGCCTCTGGTTTCATCCGCTCTCTGCTTGGCAAAGCGATGCGCCTGCGTATCGTGCCGGAGCTGACCTTCTTCTACGACAACTCGCTGGTCGAAGGTATGCGCATGTCCAACCTGGTGACCAGCGTGGTGAAACATGACGATGAGCGTCGTGTTAACCCGGCGGACGACAGCAAGGAGGACTGATGAGTCGTCCTCGTCGTCGCGGTCGTGACGTGCATGGCGTGCTGCTGCTGGATAAACCGCAGGGTGCATCCAGCAACGACGTGCTGCAAAAAGTAAAGCGTATTTATAACGCCAACCGCGCGGGCCACACCGGCGCGCTGGATCCGCTGGCTACCGGCATGCTCCCGATTTGCCTGGGTGAAGCGACAAAGTTTTCCCAGTATCTGCTGGATTCAGACAAGCGCTACCGCGTGATTGCCCGGCTTGGCCAGCGCACGGATACCTCCGATGCGGATGGTCAGGTGGTGGAAGAGCGTCCGATGACCTTCAGCGCAGAGCAGCTTGATGCGGCGCTGGAAAGCTTCCGTGGCGATACGCTACAGGTGCCGTCGATGTATTCGGCACTGAAGTACCAGGGCAAGAAGCTCTACGAATATGCGCGTCAGGGTATTGAGGTTCCGCGCGAAGCCCGTCCGATTACCGTGTATGAGCTACTGTTTATTCGCCATGAAGGTGATGAGCTGGAGCTGGAGGTCCACTGTTCGAAAGGGACCTACATTCGTACCATTATCGATGACCTCGGCGAAAAGCTGGGCTGCGGCGCGCACGTGATCTATCTGCGTCGTCTGGCGGTCAGCACGTACCCGGTCCAACGCATGGTGACGCTTGAGCATCTGCGCGCGCTGGTTGAACAGGCAGAAGCGCAGGGAATCGCGTCAGCAGAGTTGCTGGATCCGCTGCTGATGCCAATGGACAGCCCGGCGGCGGACTTCCCTGTTGTTAATCTTCCTTTAACATCGTCCGTTTACTTTAAGAACGGAAACCCGGTACGCACAGCGGGGGCACCGCTTGAGGGCCTGGTGCGCGTGACGGAAGGTGAGGAAGGCAAGTTTATCGGTATGGGCGAAATGGACGGTGAAGGGCGCGTGGCGCCGCGTCGTCTGGTCGTCGAATATCCGGTCGACGCTTGACGGTGATTACGCCTCACCTTGCGATAAGCAGGGGAGACGAGTAGAATATCGCCGCTTAACGCCTGGTAAATTGTTTAACAATCTGCGGGGCGTACATGGGATAGCTGAATTAGAGATCGGCATCCTTACATTCTTTATACTTTGGAGTTTGAAAATGTCTCTAAGCGTTGAAGCTAAAGCTAAAATCGTTTCTGAGTTTGGTCGTGGTACTAACGACAGCGGTTCTACCGAAGTTCAGGTTGCACTGCTGACTGCACAGATTAACCACCTGCAGGGTCACTTTGCAGAGCACAAAAAAGATCACCACAGCCGTCGTGGTCTGCTGCGTATGGTTTCTCAGCGTCGTAAACTGCTCGACTACCTGAAGCGTAAAGATGTTGCACGCTACACCGCGCTGATCGAGCGTCTGGGTCTGCGTCGCTAAGTCTTGCGAGTTTCAGAAAAGGGGGCCTGATGGCCCCTTTTTTCAACCAGACGGCAGCAATTCAATGGAAACTATTGTATTGTTGCTATAAATGATCTTCATTGCAGAGGTTCGCGCGGCTAATGAGAGGCTTCACCCATGGGGGTGTCGGTTGTCATTAGTCGCGAGGATGCGAAGAAGGTCGGGTTAAATCGTCAGCACACCTGTGGTGTGCTGACAATCATTTGAGAAAGGACAGAATTTTGCTGAATCCGATCGTTCGTAAATTCCAGTATGGTCAGCATACCGTCACGCTGGAAACCGGCATGATGGCACGTCAGGCTACTGCTGCCGTTATGGTAAGCATGGATGACACTGCTGTATTCGTTACCGTAGTTGGCCAGAAAAAAGCTAAACCAGGTCAGGACTTCTTCCCGCTGACCGTTAACTACCAGGAGCGTACCTACGCTGCCGGTAAAATCCCGGGTGGCTTCTTCCGTCGTGAAGGCCGTCCAAGCGAAGGCGAAACCCTGATCGCGCGTCTGATTGACCGCCCGGTTCGTCCGCTGTTCCCGGAAGGCTTCGTAAACGAAGTGCAGGTTATCGCGACCGTTGTTTCCGTTAACCCACAGGTTAACCCGGACATCGTAGCAATGATCGGTGCATCCGCAGCCCTGTCACTGTCTGGGATTCCATTCAATGGCCCAATCGGTGCTGCCCGCGTCGGTTACATCAACGACCAGTACGTGCTGAACCCAACTCAGGAAGAGCTGAAAGAGAGTAAGCTGGACCTGGTTGTTGCCGGTACTGAAGCCGCGGTTCTGATGGTTGAATCTGAAGCGGAACTGCTGAGCGAAGACCAGATGCTGGGCGCTGTGGTATTTGGCCACGACCAGCAGCAGGTTGTTATCCAGAACATCAACGACCTGGTGAAAGAAGCCGGTAAATCACGCTGGGACTGGCAGCCAGAAGCGGTAAACGACGCGCTGAACGCACGCGTTGCTGCACTGGCAGAATCTCGTCTGAGCGATGCTTACCGCATCACTGACAAACAGGAGCGTTACGCTCAGGTTGACGCGATTAAATCTGAAACCATCGCGACGCTGGTTGCTGAAGATGAAGCGCTGGACGCTAACGAGCTGAGCGAAATCCTGCACGCTATCGAGAAAAACGTTGTTCGTAGCCGCGTGCTGGCAGGCGAGCCGCGTATCGATGGCCGTGAAAAAGACATGATTCGTGGCCTGGACGTGCGTACTGGCGTTCTGCCACGTACCCACGGCTCTGCGCTGTTCACCCGTGGTGAAACGCAGGCGCTGGTTACCGCGACCCTGGGTACTGCACGTGACGCACAGATCATCGACGAACTGATGGGCGAGCGCACTGACAGCTTCCTGTTCCACTACAACTTCCCTCCGTACTCTGTGGGCGAAACCGGTATGGTTGGCTCACCGAAGCGTCGTGAAATTGGTCACGGTCGTCTGGCGAAGCGCGGCGTGCTGGCAGTTATGCCAGAAGCAGACAAATTCCCGTACACCGTACGTGTTGTGTCTGAAATCACCGAATCCAACGGTTCTTCTTCCATGGCTTCCGTGTGTGGTGCCTCTCTGGCGCTGATGGATGCAGGCGTGCCAATCAAAGCCGCCGTTGCGGGTATCGCAATGGGGCTGGTGAAAGAAGGCGACAACTACGTTGTGCTGTCTGACATTCTGGGCGATGAAGACCACCTGGGTGATATGGACTTCAAAGTGGCGGGTTCCCGCGACGGTATCTCTGCCCTGCAGATGGATATCAAAATTGAAGGTATCACCAAAGAGATCATGCAGGTTGCTCTGAACCAGGCTAAAGGTGCGCGTCTGCACATCCTGGGCGTGATGGAACAGGCGATTAACGCGCCGCGTGGCGACATTTCTCAGTTCGCACCACGTATCCACACCATCAAGATCAATCCAGACAAGATCAAGGATGTTATCGGTAAGGGCGGTTCCGTAATCCGTGCGCTGACCGAAGAAACTGGCACCACCATTGAAATCGAAGATGACGGTACTGTGAAGATCGCAGCAACCGACGGCGAGAAGGCGAAATTCGCTATCCGTCGCATCGAAGAGATCACCGCAGAAATCGAAGTGGGCCGTATCTATGCGGGTAAAGTAACCCGTATCGTTGACTTTGGCGCGTTCGTTGCCATCGGTGGCGGTAAAGAAGGTCTGGTACACATCTCTCAGATCGCTGACAAGCGCGTTGAGAAAGTGACCGATTACCTGCAGATGGGTCAGGAAGTACCGGTGAAAGTTCTGGAAGTCGATCGCCAGGGCCGTATCCGTCTGAGCATCAAAGAAGCAACCGAGCAGTCTCAGCCTGCTGCGGCACCGGAAGCTCCGGCTGCTGAACAGCAAGGCGAGTAAGGTTGCCGTTTGCCCTCCGCGATAGCGGAGGGCTTATTATCAGGCAGGACGCCTTGTTAAGCCGCCGGGGGACAGGACGTTCATCCAATAGTTGTCTTCGGGAGTGGGAAATGAAGCCTTTTTTGCGCTGGTGTTTCGTTGCGACAGCTTTAACGCTGGCAGGATGCAGCAACTCTGCCTGGCGTAAGAGCGAAGTCCTCGCAGTGCCACTGCAACCGACTTTGCAGCAGGAAGTGATTCTGGCACGCATGGAACAAATTCTTGCCAGTCGGGCTTTAACCGATGACGAACGCGCACAGCTTTTATATGAGCGCGGAGTGTTGTATGATAGTCTCGGTCTGAGGGCATTAGCGCGAAATGATTTTTCACAAGCGCTGGCAATCCGACCTGATATGCCTGAAGTATTCAATTACTTAGGCATTTACTTAACGCAGGCAGGCAATTTTGATGCTGCCTATGAAGCGTTTGATTCTGTACTTGAGCTTGATCCAACTTACAACTACGCGCACTTGAATCGCGGAATCGCATTGTATTACGGCGGTCGTGATAAGTTAGCGCAAGATGATCTGCTGGCGTTTTATCAAGACGATCCTAATGATCCTTTCCGCAGCCTGTGGCTTTACATCGTTGAGCAGAAGCTCGATGAGAAGCAGGCCAAAGAAGCACTACAACAGCGCTTCGAAAAATCGGATAAGGAACAGTGGGGATGGAACATTGTCGAGTTCTACCTGGGCAACATTAGCGAAGCAACGCTGATGGAACGCCTCAAGGCGGACGCAACGGATAACACCTCGCTCGCTGAGCATCTCAGTGAAACCAACTTCTATTTAGGTAAGTACTACCTAAGTCTGGGGGATATGGACAGCGCTACGGCACTGTTCAAATTAGCGGTTGCTAACAACGTACATAACTTCGTTGAGCACCGTTATGCATTGTTGGAATTATCGCTCTTGGGCCAGGAGCAAGACGACCTGGCAGAATCGGACCAGCAATAGCTGACGACATAAACATCAGCCCGTAATCTTTTGATTGCCATCACCTTCACTGGTGAGGGCGTTGTTGTTCGTCAATACACCTAATTTGAGCCGGTTCACACTTTTCAATGAAAATTGCTAATCATTTTCACGATGAGCTAAGTAGACTGGCCGCCATTAATATCGAGGCACTTGTACTACATGGCTGAATTCGAAACCACTTTTGCAGATCTGGGCCTGAAGGCTCCTATCCTTGAAGCCCTTAACGATCTGGGTTACGAAAAACCATCTCCGATCCAGGCTGAGTGTATCCCACACCTGCTTTCTGGTCGTGACGTGCTGGGCATGGCCCAGACCGGTAGCGGTAAAACTGCAGCATTCTCGCTGCCGCTGCTGAACAACATCGATCCGGACCTGCGTGCACCGCAGATCCTCGTCCTGGCTCCAACCCGTGAACTGGCTGTTCAGGTTGCTGAAGCAATGACGGAATTCTCTAAACATATGCGCGGCGTAAACGTGGTAGCCCTGTACGGCGGCCAGCGTTATGACGTGCAGTTACGCGCCCTGCGCCAGGGCCCACAGATTGTTGTCGGTACGCCGGGCCGTCTGCTGGATCACCTGAAGCGCGGTACCCTGGACCTCTCTAAGCTGAGCGGCCTGGTACTGGATGAAGCAGATGAAATGCTGCGTATGGGCTTCATCGAAGACGTTGAAACCATCATGGCGCAGATCCCGGAAGGGCATCAGACCGCTCTGTTCTCTGCAACCATGCCAGAAGCGATCCGTCGCATTACCCGCCGCTTCATGAAAGAGCCGCAGGAAGTGCGTATTCAGTCCAGCGTGACCACTCGCCCGGACATCAGCCAGAGCTACTGGTCTGTATACGGCATGCGTAAAAACGAAGCGCTGGTGCGTTTCCTGGAAGCGGAAGATTTTGATGCGGCGATTATCTTCGTACGTACCAAAAACGCGACCCTGGAAGTGGCTGAAGCGCTGGAGCGTAGCGGCTACAACAGCGCAGCGCTGAACGGCGACATGAACCAGGCGCTGCGCGAGCAGACGCTTGAGCGTCTGAAAGACGGTCGTCTGGATATCCTGATTGCAACCGACGTGGCAGCACGTGGTCTGGACGTTGAGCGTATCAGCCTGGTAGTAAACTACGACATCCCGATGGACTCCGAGTCTTACGTTCACCGTATCGGCCGTACCGGTCGTGCAGGTCGTGCGGGCCGCGCGCTGCTGTTCGTTGAGAACCGCGAGCGTCGTCTGCTGCGTAACATCGAACGCACCATGAAGCTGACTATTCCAGAAGCTGAGCTGCCAAACGCAGAACTGCTGGGCAAACGCCGTCTGGAAAAATTCGCCGCGAAAGTACAGCAGCAGCTGGAAAGCAGCGATCTGGATCAGTACCGTGCGCTGCTGTCACAAATTCAGCCAACCGCTGAAGGCGAAGAGCTGGATATGGAAACCCTGGCCGCAGCACTGCTGAAAATGGCGCAGGGCGAACGTAGCCTGATCGTGCCACCAGATGCACCGATGCGTCCTAAGCGTGAGTTCCGTGACCGTGACGATCGTTTCGAACGTCGTGGCGACCGTAACGATCGTGGTCCACGCGGTGACCGTCCAGAGCGTGGTGGTGAAGACCGTCCACGTCGCGAGCGTCGTGACGCTGGCGAAATGGAGCTGTATCGCATTGAAGTGGGCCGTGATGATGGTGTTGAAGTTCGTCACATCGTTGGCGCGATCGCTAACGAAGGCGACATCAGCAGCCGTTACATCGGTAACATCAAGCTGTTTGGCTCGCACTCTACCATCGAGCTGCCGAAAGGTATGCCGGGCGAAGTACTGCAACACTTCACCCGCACCCGCATCCTGAACAAGCCGATGAACATGCAGCTGCTGGGCGATGCACAGCCACGTCCTGACCGCGGCGGCGAACGTCGTGGCGGCGGTCGCGGTTTCGGTGGCGAACGTCGTGAAGGCGGTCGCAGCGAAGGTCGCACTGGCGAACCTCGTCGTTTCTCCGGCGAGCGTCGTGAAAACCGTGGCCCACGCCGTGAAGAAGGCGCCAGCCGTCGTCGTTTCGGTGACGCGTAAGCCTTTCGCTTCTGACGTAAAGTAAAATATACAGCCCCGATAGTCGCTATCGGGGCTTTTTTTATTCCTTTTGTACTCTTGTACTGGTACAGTGCATCGCATTAAAATGCAAACCACATTTTTGACTGGAGATAAGGCTGTATGGCGACACTAACCACCACCCAAACGTCACCTTCGCTGCTTGGCGGCGTGGTGATCATCGGCGGAACCATTATTGGTGCCGGGATGTTCTCCCTGCCTGTGGTTATGTCCGGTGCGTGGTTCTTCTGGTCGCTGGCGGCGCTGGTCTTCACCTGGTTCTGTATGCTGCATTCCGGGCTGATGATCCTTGAAGCCAACCTCAACTACCGCATTGGCTCCAGCTTCGACACCATCACCAGGGATCTGCTGGGCAAAGGCTGGAACCTGGTGAACGGTCTCTCCATTGCGTTTGTGCTGTACATCCTGACCTATGCGTACATTTCGGCGAGCGGCTCGATTCTGCATCATACCTTCGCGGAGATGTCGCTGAACGTGCCCGCGCGTCTGGCAGGATTGTGCTTTGCGCTGGGCGTGGCGTTTATCGTCTGGATGAGTACCAAAGCGGTGAGCCGCATGACGGCAATCGTGCTGGGCGCAAAGGTCATTACCTTCTTCCTGACCTTCGGCAGCCTGCTCGGGCACGTCACGCCCGCCACCCTGTTTAACGTCGCGGAAGTGAACACCTCCTACACGCCGTACCTGATGATGACCCTGCCGTTCTGCCTGGCGTCGTTCGGCTACCACGGTAACGTGCCGAGCCTGATGAAGTACTACGGCAAAGATCCGCGCACCATTGTGAAATGCCTGGTTTACGGCACGCTGCTGGCGCTGGGGCTGTACGTGATTTGGCTGCTCGGGACGATGGGCAATATCCCGCGTCCGGAATTTATCGGCATTGCGCAGAAGGGTGGTAATATCGACGTGCTGGTTCAGGCGCTGAGCGGCGTGCTGAACAGCCGCAGCCTGGATCTGCTGCTGGTCATCTTCTCCAACTTTGCCGTGGCGAGCTCTTTCCTCGGCGTGACGCTGGGCCTGTTTGACTATCTGGCGGACCTGTTTGGCTTCGATGACTCAGCGGCGGGCCGCTTCAAAACCGCGCTACTGACCTTCCTGCCGCCGGTTGTGGGCGGCCTGCTGTGGCCGAACGGCTTCCTGTATGCCATCGGCTATGCGGGACTGGCGGCAACCATCTGGGCGGCGATTGTGCCGGCGCTGCTGGCACGTAAATCACGTAAACGCTTCGGCAGCCCGACGTTCCGCGTCTGGGGCGGCAAGCCGATGATTGCGCTGATTCTGGTGTTTGGCGTTGGCAATGCCCTGGTACACGTGCTGTCGAGTTTTAACCTGTTGCCTGTTTACCATTAAACCGTGCTGCCTGATCCCCTCACCCCGCCCCTCTCCCGAAGGGCTGAGGGTTCCCCACAAAACAATGCCTGCACGGAGGCCCCCCTCTCCCTTGAGGGAGAGGGCTGGGGTGAGGGGGAACATATGGCTGTAGAGGTAATTCCGTTCACTTTATG
>NZ_JADBRP010000013.1:0-119044 GCF_014930695.1 Enterobacter cloacae complex sp. P40C2
GGTAGCTAAATGCGGAAGAGATAAGTGCTGAAAGCATCTAAGCACGAAACTTGCCCCGAGATGAGTTCTCCCTGAGACTTTAAGTCTCCTGAAGGAACGTTGAAGACGACGACGTTGATAGGTCGGGTGTGTAAGCGCAGCGATGCGTTGAGCTAACCGATACTAATGAACCGTGAGGCTTAACCTTACAACGCCGAAGATGTTTTGGCGAAGAGACAGAATTTTCAGCCTGATACAGATTAACAGAATTTGCCTGGCGGCTTTAGCGCGGTGGTCCCACCTGACCCCATGCCGAACTCAGAAGTGAAACGCCGTAGCGCCGATGGTAGTGTGGGGTCTCCCCATGTGAGAGTAGGGAACTGCCAGGCATCAAATAAGTGAAAAGGCCATCCGGAAGGATGGCCTTTTTGCGTTTTGGGGTTTTCCTCCTCCCCTGTGAAAGCGGGCGTCAGACCGCACCCCACCTCACAATAAACTCCGCAATCTCATCCACATTATTTAAATCCAGAACCGGTACTTCCAGAGGCAAAGCAGCATCACTCGCCACTGCAATCACGTGCTCATCAAGCGTTAATTCGCTGACATCATGTCCGGCACCGCTTCTGAACAGCAGGATCTTAGGCACGGCCTCATGCTTAAACCCCTCAACCAGCACCAGATCCAGCCTGGAATGATCCATTCGACTGACCAGATAAGCGAGATCCAGCGGCGCTTCATCCGGGGTTTCTGTCATCAATGCCCAGCGCTGATTACTCGCCACCATCGTTTGCGCAGCGCCAGCCTTGCGTAGCTCATAGCTGTCTTTCCCCGGCTTATCGACATCCATGTTATGGTGCGTGTGCTTAATCAATCCGGGACGAATGCCTTTGGCGCAAAGTGCTGGTATCAGTTTTTTTAGCAGCGTGGTTTTTCCGGTACCACTCCAGGCTGAGATCGCTAAAACGGGTATCATTTCTTCTCCTGCATCATCTGCAAATCTTCCGTGGTGTTCACGTTCACAAACGCAGATTTCATGTCGCTGAAGTCAACGGAATGCCCACCGGCCTGGCGCATAAATACCATTACCCGCCGTTCTCCTGCGGCCAGGTAAGCTTCCAGCGCAGCCGTTAACGAGCGGTTCATTAAAGCGATAGTTGGATGATCGCGCTCGCCGTCGTGTACCCATACGACGGGAGCATCACCGCGCCGCTGCACCAGACGTTCAACCAGACAAGACGGGATACAGGGCGTATCGCACGAACAAAAGAGAAACCACTCGCCCCGCGACTGCTGCATAACGGAAAGCATTCCCGCCAGCGGACCGGGGTAATCGAGCTGGTTATCCTGATAAACCGGATATCCACTGCGCTGGTAGATGTCGAGATGCCGGTTAGCGCTGATTGCCATCGACGAGACCCGATCTGCAAGCGTATCAGCAACATGCTGCCATAACGGTTTGTCGTTCAGGAGCTGAAGCCCCTTATCTTTTCCGCCCATTCGCGTTGCTCTGCCACCGGCCAGAACGACCCCGATGATTTCCTGGCGTTGATTCACGAATATCGCCTCTTTTATTGTGGGATTGACCCTGCTAACGTGTCTCTCTAAATGAAAGGAGCACTACCATGAAATGTAAACGTCTAAATGAAGTCATTGAACTCCTCCAGCCGGCATGGCAGAAAGAGCCAGAGCTGAATCTGATGCAATTTTTACAGAAACTGGCCAAAGAGTCAGGTTTTGATGGCGAACTGGCAGACCTTTCTGACGACATCCTGATCTACCACCTTAAAATGCGCGACTCAGCTAAAGATGCTGTTATTCCTGGTATTCAGAAAGACTATGAGGAAGATTTTAAAACCGCACTGCTGCGCGCCAGAGGCGTAATTAAAGAGTAAAAGCTTGTAAGCGGAGCCACCGAAATCGCCACAAGATGATATCCTGAATCATTCGTATAATTTCCGGATGATCGGATGAACGACCAGGCTTTTACTTTCCAGACATTACACCCGGATACCATTATGGATGCGCTGTTCGAGCAGGGTATTCGGGTGGATTCCGGGTTAACCCCTTTAAATAGCTACGAAAACCGCGTCTATCAGTTTCAGGACGAAGAGCGCCAGCGCTTTGTCGTAAAGTTTTACCGCCCGCAGCGCTGGTCCGCAGAACAAATTCAGGAAGAGCATCAGTTTGCCCACGATCTCCTGAATGATGATGTTCCCGTTGCCGCACCGCTCGCATTCAATAACCAAACGCTGTTGACCCATCAAGGGTTTTACTACGCGGTATTTCCGAGCCTGGGTGGAAGACAGTTTGAGGCGGATAATATCGATCAGATGGAATGGGTCGCTCGCTATCTGGGGCGTATTCATCAGACGGGACGTAAAACACCGTTTATGGCCCGTCCGACCATTGGTGTTCAGGAATATCTCATCGAGCCGCGACATATATTCGAAACGTCGACGCTAATTCCGAAGGCGTTAAAGGATAATTTCCTCGCGGCGACCGATAAGCTTATTGATGCCGTAAAAGCCAGCTGGCGAGAGGATATTACGACGCTGCGTCTGCACGGTGACTGCCACGCCGGGAATATTCTCTGGCGCGACGGCCCGCTATTTGTCGATCTCGACGATGCCCGTATGGGCCCAGCGGTTCAGGATCTGTGGATGTTGCTCAACGGTGATAAAGCCGAGCAGCGCATGCAGCTTGAGACCATAATTGAAGCTTATGAAGAATTTAGCCCCTTTAATTCAGACGAAATTGCCTTGATAGAGCCTTTACGTGCGATGCGTTTTGTTTATTATCTCGCGTGGCTAATCAGGCGTTGGGAAGACCCGGCGTTTCCCCGAAATTTCCCCTGGCTTACCGGGGAGGATTACTGGCGCAACCAGATATCCGCATTTACCGAGCAGGTTAAAGTTTTGCAGGAACCACCTTTGCAATTAACGCCGATGTATTAATTGGACACACCCAGGAGAGAGTTAATCATGAAAAAAATTTGGCTGGCGCTGGCTGGTATGATTCTGGCATTTAGCGCATCTGCTGCGCAGTTTACCGACGGCAAGCAGTACATCACGCTGGACAAGCCTGTTGCTGGCGAGCCGCAGGTGCTGGAGTTCTTCTCGTTCTACTGCCCGCACTGCTACGAGTTTGAGCAGGTGCTTCATGTTTCTGATAACGTGAAGAAAAAACTGCCGGAAGGCACCAAAATGACCAAATATCACGTTGAGTTCCTTGGCCCGCTGGGTAAAGACCTGACTCAGGCGTGGGCGGTTGCAATTGCGCTGGGTGTGGAAGATAAGATCACCGCGCCAATGTTTGAAGCCGTACAGAAAACCCAGACCGTGCAGACCGCCGCAGATATCCGCAAAGTGTTCGTAGATGCCGGTGTGAAAGGTGAAGACTACGACGCGGCCTGGAACAGTTTTGTGGTGAAATCCCTCGTGGCGCAGCAGGAAAAAGCGGCTTCAGACCTTCAGCTGCAGGGCGTTCCGGCGATGTATGTTAACGGCAAATACCAGGTGAATACGCGTGGTATGGATACGACCAGCATGGATATCTTCGTACAACAGTACGCTGATACCGTGAAGTATCTGGTTGAGAAGAAGTAACAGACATAACGAAAACGCCGGTCACTGACCGGCGTTTTTGTATGAAGATTTGATACTCGCTATCTGCTCGTCTTTCTCTTTCCAGAGCGTATTAAGCCAAAGCTGGAAACGACGTTTGAAGTTTTTATCGTTTACGTAATCACCATGCAGTGCCGTGTCGACCGGCACCAGATCAACACGAACAACAATACGCGTCAGCTTGCCGCTCAGCATATCGTAGAACGGCGTCCTGTCGTTCTCGGGATAGCAGAGCGTCACGTTCAGCAGCTTATCGAACTGTGCACCCAGCACGTTGAGCGCCATGGCTATACCCGCCGCCTTTGGCGGCAACAGGTTCTGATAGGGGGAGCGAGTCTGCTGGCGCTTCTCTTCGGTAAAGCGGGACCCTTCAACGAAGTTAACTATCGTCGTGGGATGCGCGCGAAACTTTTCGCAAGAGCGGCGCGTGGTTTCAACATCCTTACCACGGCGTTCCGGATGACGAAGCAAATAGCTGCGCGAATAGCGTTTCATAAACGGCATATCCAGCGCCCAGCAGGCCAACCCAATAAAAGGGACCCAGGCCAGCTGCTGCTTCAGAAAGTACTTATTCATCGGTATGCGTTTGCGAAACAGCACGCACAATACAACGATGTCGGCCCAGCTGTGATGATTGCAGATCAGCAGATACCAGTTCTTTTTGTTCAGCATGTCGAGACCCTGAACATCCCACTTAAGCCAGGGGTTAAGGTGCAGCAGGATCGCCAGCCCTTCACACCAGCAATACATCATAAAATTACAAAAAGCAGAAACCGCGCGCCATACCGCAGGAACAGGCAACAGCAGCTTAATTATTCCGGCAATAATGATCGGCACAGAACAGGCGATGGTAACCAGAATGGTTAAAATGACGCTAAGCAATAATGTTATTGCAGCGAGTATTTTCGACATAATCAGTTTTTTCAGATAGTTAGCTGTAAATGAGCAGCCGGCTACCCGGTGCTGGGCGCCGATCTTATCAGAAATTCGCCCTCAGCAGGGCGCTTTCACGCGAAGAGGCGGCGGCCCGTGCCTCATGGCAGCGAATTTATCCATGCAGGAAGCGTGTTTACGTCTTATATCCACAAAGACTAAATAACCATCAGCAAGGGGTGATCTCGCACAATCGTTAATTATTTTGTTGATTTTATTGGGTAAATTAAAATAAAACCTCAAACTTAAAGAACTGTTATTCACCTGTATTGAAAATATTCACAAACTTATCCACAGTTTGATTTTGCGAGCGATCTTCACGATCGCAAAATCTTTTCCGCTATCAGGCGCTAAAACCTGATGTTTTCATCCTTCTGTGGCATCCTTTATCCATAAATTAATTAAAGGCACGGACATTATGGTTCAGATCCCAGAAAACCCACTTATACTCGTCGATGGCTCTTCTTACCTTTATCGGGCGTATCATGCGTTTCCTCCTCTGACCAACAGCGCAGGAGAACCTACCGGCGCAATGTACGGCGTGCTGAATATGCTGCGCAGCCTGATTTTGCAGTATCACCCGACGCATGCGGCTGTCGTCTTTGATGCGAAGGGCAAAACCTTCCGCGACGAATTATTTGAGCACTACAAATCTCACCGCCCTCCTATGCCTGACGATCTGCGTGCGCAGATTGAACCGCTGCACGCTATGGTGAAAGCAATGGGGCTGCCTTTGCTGGCTGTCTCGGGCGTTGAGGCTGACGACGTGATTGGCACCCTGGCGCGTGAAGCCGAAAAGGCAGGTCGCCCGGTGCTGATCAGTACCGGTGATAAAGACATGGCGCAGCTTGTGACGCCGGGGATCACGCTGATCAACACCATGACCAACACTATTCTGGGCCCGGAAGAAGTTGTCGCCAAATACGGCGTGCCGCCAGAGCTCATTATCGATTTCCTCGCCCTGATGGGAGACTCCTCCGATAACATTCCTGGCGTACCGGGCGTGGGCGAAAAAACGGCTCAGGCGCTGCTGCAAGGGCTGGGCGGGCTGGATACGCTATACGCCGAGCCTGAGAAAATTGCCGGGCTTACCTTCCGTGGCGCAAAAACCATGGCCGGAAAGCTCGCCGATAATAAAGAGGTGGCTTACCTCTCCTATCAGCTGGCCACCATCAAAACCGACGTAGAGCTGGAACTTACCTGCGATCGGCTTGAAGTACAGGAACCCGCCGCCGATGAACTGCTTGGCCTGTTCAGGAAGTATGAATTTAAACGCTGGATCACCGATGTGGAAGGCGGTAAATGGCTCCAGGCTAAAGGAGCGAAACCCGCGGCTAAGCCGAAGGAAACCCTCGTCGTAGATGCCGAAGAAGAGGCAGAAGAAGCGGCGACAGCGCTCTCCTTCGATAACTATGAAACCATTCTCGAAGAGTCACAGCTCGTCGCCTGGATTGAAAAGCTGAAAAAAGCACCGGTATTTGCGTTCGATACCGAAACGGACAGCCTTGATAACATTTCTGCCAATATGGTGGGCCTGTCGTTCGCGACGGAGCCGGGTATTGCAGCCTACGTTCCTGTTGCTCACGACTATCTGGATGCGCCAGAGCAGATCTCGCGCGAGCGCGCCTTAGCGCTGCTGAAGCCAATTCTGGAAGACGAGAAAGCGCTGAAAGTCGGTCAGAACCTGAAATTCGACCGCGGCATTCTGCAAAACTACGGTATCGAACTGCGTGGTATTGCCTTCGACACCATGCTGGAATCCTACATTCTGGACAGCGTGGCGGGCCGTCACGATATGGATTCCTTATCGGACCGTTGGCTGAAGCACAAAACCATCACCTTTGAAGAAATTGCCGGTAAGGGCAAAAATCAGCTGACCTTTAACCAGATTGCGCTGGAAGAAGCAGGCCGCTATGCCGCGGAAGATGCTGACGTTACGCTACAGCTGCACCTGAAGATGTGGCCAAAATTGCAGAAGCACGAAGGGCCGCTGAACGTGTTCCAGAACGTTGAGATGCCGCTGGTGCCCGTGCTGTCCCGCATTGAACGCAACGGCGTTAAAATCGATCCAACGGTGCTGCATAACCACTCTGGCGAACTGGCGCAGCGTTTGACGGAGCTTGAACAGAAAGCGCACGAGCTTGCGGGCGAGGCGTTCAACCTGTCGTCACCGAAACAGCTGCAGACTATCCTGTTTGAAAAGCAGGGTATCAAACCGCTGAAGAAAACCCCGGGCGGCGCGCCTTCAACCTCTGAAGAGGTGCTGGAAGAGCTGGCGCTGGACTACCCGCTGCCAAAAGTTATTCTGCAATACCGTGGCCTGGCGAAGCTGAAATCGACCTACACCGATAAGCTGCCGCTGATGATCAATCCGAAAACGGGCCGCGTGCATACCTCATATCATCAGGCTGTC
This sequence comes from Enterobacter cloacae complex sp. P40C2, assembly GCF_014930695.1. Classification (NCBI taxonomy): domain Bacteria; kingdom Pseudomonadati; phylum Pseudomonadota; class Gammaproteobacteria; order Enterobacterales; family Enterobacteriaceae; genus Enterobacter; species Enterobacter cloacae complex sp. P40C2. The sequence continues at coordinate 6,949 of NZ_JADBRP010000013.1, forward strand.
GCGGCAACCGGGCGACTTTCGTCGACCGATCCTAACCTGCAAAACATCCCGGTGCGTAATGAAGAGGGCCGCCGTATTCGTCAGGCGTTTATCGCGCCAGAAGATTATCTGATTGTCTCCGCGGACTACTCGCAAATTGAACTGCGCATTATGGCGCACCTGTCGCGTGACAAAGGCCTGCTGACGGCATTTGCCGAAGGGAAGGATATCCACCGGGCGACGGCTGCCGAAGTGTTTGGCCTGCCGCTGGACAGCGTGACAAACGAACAGCGTCGTAGCGCAAAAGCGATTAACTTCGGCCTTATTTACGGTATGAGCGCATTTGGCCTTTCACGCCAGCTCAATATTCCGCGTAAAGAGTCGCAGAAGTATATGGATCTCTACTTTGAGCGCTATCCGGGCGTGCTGGAATATATGGAACGTACCCGCGCGCAGGCGAAAGAGAAAGGCTACGTTGAAACGCTGGATGGCCGTCGTCTATACCTTCCGGACATCAAATCCAGCAACGCGGCGCGCCGCGCTGGCGCTGAACGCGCTGCTATCAATGCCCCGATGCAGGGCACTGCGGCAGACATCATCAAACGTGCAATGATTGCCGTTGATGCCTGGCTGGAAAAAGAGAAACCGCGCGTAAAAATGATCATGCAGGTACACGATGAGCTGGTATTTGAAGTTCATAAAGACGACCTGGAAAAGGTCTCTCAGAAGATCCATGAACTGATGGAAAGCAGCATGAAGCTGGACGTGCCGTTGCTGGTGGAAGTGGGTAGCGGCGAAAACTGGGATCAGGCTCACTAAGCGTTATCGGAATAACGCGCGTTTTATGTAAGTAAGCAACATAAGTACGCGCGTTTTGTGACGATCATTAGAATTCCCTATGTAAAGAATGAAAAAAAACTACAAAAAGTGCTTTTTCAGGCGACAAAAAAAGAGTAGAGTTAACGACGTAGGGTACAGAGGTAAGATGTTCTATCTTTCAGACCTTTTACTTCACGTAATCGGATTTGGCTGAATATTTTAGCCGCCCCAGTCAGTAATGACTGGGGCGTTTTTTATTGCGGCAAAGAAAACGTCAGGCAAAAAAAAGCGCGGTCATCGCCGCGCCCATCGTTACTCTGCTTCCGCTTCTGTCGCCGGTTCGAGATCGTTGAACCAGCTGTCGAGTTTCTGACGCAGCTTGTCCACGCCCTGCTTTTTCAGCGAGGAGAACGGCTCAACCTGCACATCACCGTTGAACGCCAGCACCGCTTCGCGAACCATGTTCACCTGCGCTTTGCGCGCGCCGCTCGCCAACTTATCCGCTTTTGTCAGCAGCACCAGCACCGCAATATCGCTTGCCACTGCCCAGTCAATCATCTGCTGGTCGAGATCTTTCAGCGGATGGCGGATGTCCATCAGCACCACCAGCCCCTTCAGGCACATGCGTTTTTCGAGGTATTCACCCAGCGCACGCTGCCATTTGATCTTCATCTCTTCCGGCACCTGCGCGTAGCCGTAGCCCGGCAGGTCGACCAGGCGTTTGCCTTCAGCCACTTCAAACAGGTTAATCAGCTGGGTACGGCCAGGTGTTTTTGAGGTCCGCGCCAGGTTTTTCTGATTGGTCAGCGTATTCAGGGCGCTGGATTTTCCCGCATTGGAGCGGCCAGCAAATGCCACTTCAATCCCCGTGTCTGAGGGCAGGTGGCGAATATCGGGCGCACTGGTGACAAAATGCGTCTGTTGGTAGTTCCAGGTAGTCACGTGGTCGTCTCCAAAAATCGTAATCTGCGGGGATTATACCTGAATGCGGGCAAAAGGCTTTTCCCATCGTCATTGACGTGTGAGCGTAAACCCTGAGAAATGTGAGACATCTGCTCCTGAGGTTATAAGACATTTAAGAGAAATCGCAGGCCTCAAAAATGTCAAACCATTAAAATTCAAAGAGTTGATAATGAGTAATATTCTGAAAATCCGGTTTTGTACCTTTTCGTTGCTTGTGCGTTTAGTGAAACAAGGTAAAGTGTGCGCCATGGCGAGGATGCCAACAGGATTACGACTTAAGGACAAGGGTCAGGAGCGCCAGGAGGCGAAGACTCAGGATTGTCAGGATGACCGGCGCCTCGGAGGCGTTTTAACAGGAAACGGAACCGTATCACGGACGGTAGCAGCCAAAGGATAAACAGGGTTTGTTGTAGGTAAACAGGGAATGTGTAACCCGTTAAGGGTTGTGAGTCAGGAAAAAAGGCGACAGATTGCTCTGTCGCCTTTTTTCTTTGCTTGCTTTCTGCTAGATTTCGCCGCAATTCTATACTGAAGAAAACGACTTAAAGATAAAACATCATGAAAAAACCGACCTCCGCAGCGGGCGCGAAACGCCCTGCAAAAGCACGCCGCAAAACGCGCGAAGAACTGAATCAGGAAGCGCGCGATCGCAAACGCGATAAAAAACATCGTGGCCATGCTGCGGGCAGCCGTGCTAACGGTGGCGGTGCCGCGGGCGCTTCTGCAAAAGGCAAACAGCAGAAAGATCCTCGTATCGGCAGTAAAACTCCCATTCCACTGGGCGTGACAGACACCCCGGTCACTAAGCAGCACAAACCAAAGAGCGAGAAACCTATGCTTTCACCGCAGGCTGAGCTGGATTTGCTGGAGAACGATGAGCGCCTGGATGCGCTGCTGGAACGTCTTGAAGAGGGTGAAACCCTGACCGCTGAAGAGCAGACATGGGTGGATGCCAAACTGGATCGCATTGACGAACTGATGCAGAAGCTCGGTCTGTCGTACGACGATGAAGAAGACGAAGAGGAAGACGAAAAGCAGGAAGATATGATGCGTCTCCTGAAAGGTGGAAACTAACATTTGCACCCGGCAGGTACGCTTGCCCTGCTTATAACCCTTCCGGTTATATGTTATCTGGTGTGGTTATTCGTTAAACTACGGCGGTTGTCGCGGCGACAGAAGTGGCTGCGCACCCGAATGATGGCCCGCAACGGAGCCAGAACGGGCCGCCGTATACGAACGCGACACCAACGGAAGGAGTGAGCATGTCTGTACCATCTATCGACTGGGATTTGGCCCTGATCCAGAAATATAACTATTCCGGGCCGCGTTATACCTCATACCCCACCGCGCTGGAGTTTTCCGGGGCTTTCGGCGAGGCGGATTTTCAGCAGGCCGTTGCGCGCTATCCGGAACGCCCGCTGTCGCTCTACGTCCATATTCCGTTCTGCCACAAGCTCTGCTACTTCTGCGGCTGCAATAAAATCGTTACCCGCCAGCAGCATAAAGCCGATCGGTACCTCGATGCGCTCGAGCAGGAAATTGTGCACCGCGCACCGCTGTTTAAAGGACGCCAGGTGAGCCAGCTTCACTGGGGCGGCGGCACGCCAACCTACCTGAATAAAGCGCAAATAAGCCGCCTGATGGCGCTGCTGCGCGGCAACTTCACGTTTAACGACGACGCCGAAATCTCGATCGAGGTTGATCCGCGTGAAATAGAGCTGGATGTACTGGATCACTTACGTAAAGAAGGTTTTAACCGCCTGAGCATGGGCGTGCAGGACTTCAACAAAGAGGTGCAGCGCCTGGTAAACCGCGAGCAGGACGAAGCGTTTATTTTCGCCTTGCTTAACCATGCGCGCGAGATCGGCTTTACCTCGACCAACATTGATCTGATTTACGGCCTGCCGAAGCAGACGCCGGAGAGCTTCGCCTTTACGCTAAAGCGCGTGGCTGAACTCAACCCGGACCGCCTGAGCGTCTTTAACTATGCGCACCTGCCGACGCTGTTCGCTGCTCAGCGCAAAATCAAAGATGCGGATCTGCCCTCCGCCCAGCAGAAGCTGGACATTTTGCAGGAAACCATCGCATCGCTGACCGAAGCGGGCTATCAGTTTATCGGCATGGATCACTTTGCCCGCCCGGATGACGAGCTGGCAATTGCCCAGCGTGAGGGCGTGCTCCACCGCAACTTCCAGGGCTATACCACCCAGGGCGACACCGATCTGCTCGGAATGGGCGTCTCCGCCATCAGCATGATCGGTGACTGCTATGCCCAGAACCAGAAAGAGCTGAAGCTTTACTACCAGCAGGTAGACGACACCGGCAATGCGCTGTGGCGCGGCATTGCGTTAACCCGCGATGACTGCATTCGCCGCGACGCGATCAAGGCGCTTATCTGCAACTTCCGTCTTGAGTTCAGCGACGTGGAGACGCAGTGGGATCTGACGTTCAGCGATTATTTTGCGGAAGACCTGAAGCTTCTGGCGCCGCTGGCGAAAGACGGGCTGGTGGATGTGTCGGAGAATGCGATTGCGGTCACGCCGAAAGGACGTTTATTGATTCGTAATATCTGCATGTGCTTTGACGCTTACCTTCGGCAGAAAGCGCGTATGCAGCAGTTCTCGCGGGTGATTTAAGGCGCAAAGCCGGGTAAGCGAAGCGCCACCCGGCTTTTCATCTGCAACGCGCTAGCTAAACAGCCCAACCAGCGCCGCGCACAATACCGCAGCAACGGCGGTTTGCGGCGTGTGGCTTTCAGCTGCTCCGCTCGACAGTAAAGACACTAGTGATTCCAGCATGATGGTCCCCCCAAATTTCCGGGCACGATCATACAAAACTCATCGGAACAGTAAAGCGCAAAATAACGACAGTTTGCGCTCAATTAATCATCTTTACACAGCGGTAACGATCACTCCATGCCCAGCTCTTTCAGCTTGCGGGTCAGGGTGTTTCGACCCCATCCCAGCAGGCGAGCCGCTTCCTGCTTGTGTCCCTGCGTATGGCGAAGCGCGGTGGTCAGCAGCGTGCGCTCCATTTCAGGCTGAGCCTCAGAAAGCAGGTTTTGATGACCGGAACGCAGCGCGCGATCCGCCCACTGCGCCAGCAGCGTCGCCCAGCTGTCCGGCAGGGCGTGTCCGGTACTGCTTTCCGGCACGGTGGCTTCAAACAGCTCTGCCGGTAAATCCTGAATCAATACTTCCTGTCCGGCGGCCATCACCGTCAGCCAGCGGCAGGTATTTTCCAGCTGACGCACGTTGCCCGGCCACGCCAGACGGGTGAGGGCAGCATCGGTTTCCGGGTGAAGCTGCTTGGCTTCTACGCCCAGCTCGCGGGCTGCCACCTGCAGGAAGTGGCGCGCCAGGCGCGGAATATCTTCCCGGCGCTCGCGCAGCGGCGGCAGATGAACGCGGATCACGTTCAGGCGATGGAAAAGATCCTCACGGAATTTCCCCTCCTGCACCCGCAGCTCCAGGTTCTGGTGCGTCGCTGCGATAATACGCACGTCCACCTTCACCGGGGCATAGCCGCCCACGCGATAAAACTGGCCATCCGCCAGCACGCGCAGCAGACGGGTCTGGACATCCAGCGGCATATCGCCGATTTCATCGAGGAAAAGCGTGCCGCCGTCCGCCTGTTCAAAGCGCCCCTGACGAATGGTATTCGCCCCGGTAAACGCCCCTTTTTCGTGGCCGAACAGCTCAGATTCAATCAAATCCTTCGGGATCGCCGCCATGTTCAGGGCGATAAAAGGCGCTTTCGCCCGCGGGCTGTGGCGATGCAGGGCATGAGCCACCAGCTCTTTACCGGTCCCTGATTCGCCATTAATCAATACGCTGATGGATGAACGTGACAGGCGCCCGATGATGCGAAACACGTCCTGCATGGCCGGCGCTTCACCGATGATGTCCGTCGTTGGCCCAAAGTCGGGGGCGTTGCGGGGCTGCTGTTGCTCCTGATAGTGGCTGATGGCGCGCTCAACCAGCGCAACGGCTTCGTCAATATCAAACGGTTTTGGCAGGTAATCAAACGCGCCCTGCTGGTACGCGCTAACGGCGGCATCCAGGTCGGAGTGGGCGGTCATTATGATGACCGGAAGCATCGGGTGGCGCTGTTTGATCTGCTTTAAGAGCGCCAGCCCGTCCATCCCCGGCATGCGAATATCCGAGAGCAGCACGTCCGGCGTTTTGGTGGTGAGCGCGTCGAGCACCTCGCTGCCGCTCTCAAACGTCGTGCAGCTTAATCCCGCTCCCGTGAGCGCGCGTTCAAGCACCCAACGGATGGAGCTATCGTCATCGACTACCCAGACTATCCCTCGTTGCATAAACGTCACCTTTATTTTTTAATCGGCAGGAAAACCGAGAACTCGGTATGTCCCGGCCAACTGGTAAATTCAATTTTGCCGGAGTGTTGGTCAATCAGGTTACGGGCAATGGATAAGCCCAGCCCGGTACCGCCTTCGCGACCGCTGACCATCGGGTAAAAGAGCGTATCCTGCAGCTGCGGCGGAATACCCGGCCCGTTATCTTCCACGTCAATACGTGCCGCCAGGCGATAGCGAACGCCGTGCAGCGTCAGCTGGAACGCGGTGCGGGTACGCAGAATGATTTCGCCACCCTCCGGGCCCAGCGCCTGCAACGCGTTACGCACGATGTTTAACAGCACCTGCTCAATCTGGTCCGGGTCGTGCGCCAGCTCGGGGAGGCTTGGATCGTAATCACGCACCAGCGTGACGTTGTCCGGCAGCTCCATCGAGACGAGTTTCACCACCCGCTCAGCGACCTTGTGAATGCTTTCCGATACGTGCATCCCCGGCTGCTGCGGCCCGAGCAGGCGATCAACCAGATTACGCAGACGGTCCGCCTGCTCAATAATGACGTTGGTATACTCCGCCAGCGCAGGGTCGGGCAGCGCTTTGGTCAGAAGTTGCGCCGCCCCGCGTAAGCCGCCCAGCGGGTTTTTGATCTCATGGGCCAGCCCGCGCACCAGGTCGCGCGCCGCAATCTGCTGCGCATGCTGAAGCTGCTCCTGGCTGAGGCGACGCTGGTTATCCATCGGCGCCATTTCCAGCAGGATCAGGCCGTCCGGCAGACGCTGTGCCGTGAGGGACAAAATATGCGAGCGTCCGTCGATCACCAGCGTCACTTCGTTATCGGTAAAGCCCTGGCCCGCCTGCAAACTCTCGCGCATCAGGCCGATATTCAGCGAGAAATAGCTCAGCAGTTCCGGCAGCGGCGTGCCAAACAGCTTTCGTGAGCTTTGGGCGAGCAGCTGCTGCGCCGCCGGGTTGGCGTAATGCACCGCCAGCTCGTCGTCGACCAGCAGGATGCTGTTAATCAAAGAATTGAGGATCTGCCCAGCATCGGGCAGCGTGCCAGTTGCCATTCAGCAGTCTCCTGGAGTTGTTGCACTATTTTAGTGCAGTATAGCGTTTTAGAGGTAAAAAGCGCGTGAGATCAGGTTGTTGGTGGAGAAAAAAGCCCATCCGAAGATGGGCTAAAGTTTCCACGGCAACTACCCCCGACGCGAAAGCGCCGGGTAAAACAAATCAGTTAAACGCTGTAGTACAGCTCGAACTCAACCGGGTGCGGCGTCATGCGAACGCGGTCGTTTTCTTCGGTACGCAGCGCGATGTAAGCGTCGATAGCTTCATCGGTGAACACGCCGCCAGCGGTCAGGAACTCGCGGTCTGCGTCCAGCGCCTGGAGGGCTTCTTCCAGAGAGCCGGCAACCTGTGGGATCTCTTTCGCTTCTTCTGGCGGCAGGTCGTACAGGTTTTTATCCATCGCTTCGCCCGGGTGGATCTTGTTCTTGATACCGTCCAGGCCTGCCATCAGCAGCGCTGCGAAGCACAGGTATGGGTTAGCCGCCGGGTCAGGGAAGCGCACTTCGATACGACGCGCTTTCGGAGATGCCACCACCGGGATACGGATAGAAGCAGAACGGTTACGGGCAGAGTACGCCAGCATTACTGGTGCTTCGTAGCCAGGGACCAGACGCTTGTAGGAGTTAGTGGTTGGGTTCGCCAGGGCGTTGATCGCTTTAGCGTGTTTGATAACACCACCGATGTAGTGCAGCGCCTGCTCGGACAGACCCGCGTACTTGTCGCCAGAGAACAGGTTAGTACCGTTCTTGGACAGGGACATGTGGCAGTGCATGCCGGAACCGTTGTCGCCAAACATTGGTTTTGGCATGAAGGTCGCGGTTTTACCGAAACGGTGCGCAACGTTGTGCACAACGTATTTGTAGATCTGAATCTCGTCCGCTTTTTTGGTCATGGTGTTGAAGCGGGTGGCGATTTCGTTCTGGCCAGCCGTTGCCACTTCGTGGTGGTGGGCTTCAACAACCAGGCCCATCTCTTCCATGATCAGACACATGGTAGAACGGATGTCCTGTGAAGAATCGACCGGAGGAACCGGGAAGTAACCGCCTTTCACGCCTGGACGGTGACCTTTGTTACCACCTTCGTATTTGGTGGAAGAGTTCCATGCGCCTTCGATGTCGTCGATAGCCACGTGGGAACCGGAGATGGTCGCGCCGAAACGGATGTCGTCGAACAGGAAGAACTCTGGCTCTGGCCCGAACAGAACGGTGTCCGCGATGCCGGTAGAACGCAGGTACTCTTCAGCACGTTTTGCGATGGAGCGTGGATCGCGGTCGTAGCCCTGCAGCGTGCCTGGTTCCAGGATATCGCAGCGGATGATCAGCGTAGGCTCTTCGAAGAACGGGTCAATGAGCGCGGTGGTAGCGTCTGGCATCAGAACCATGTCGGATTCGTTAATGCCTTTCCAGCCACCAATGGAGGAGCCGTCAAACATTTTGCCTTCTTCAAAGAATTCGGCGTTCACCTGATGAGCAGGGATAGTGACGTGCTGTTCTTTACCTTTGGTATCGGTGAAGCGCAGATCAACAAACTTCACTTCATGTTCGTTCAGCATCGTCAAAACGTGTTCAGCGGACATACTTAACTCTCCAGATTGGTCATTGTCGTCGTGGTAACGAGGTCTTCAAATCGGCTGGGCTGCCATATTTTTACTGTATTTCTGTAAAGCGAAATCTGTGCCAACTTTTAAAACACCCCAAAAAGGCGTTATCATGCGCACCATAGTGCAGAAGGGCTGCACCACATTGGATTCTTTGCACCATTATAGTGCTTCGATGTGAACATTGAGCACCATATTGGTGCAATTTACGTTAAAGTGCCCTTTTACCGCTCCGTGAAAGCGATCACAAAGCATCTCTGCAATACTTGTTTGCGGGGGATGTTTGTGATCCTGTTTTGTAGTGCGATTAATCCGTGTACAATAACGCGCTATTTCTAAATGCCTGAGGCAAAGTTGTGATCGAAAAATTGCGTAATATCGCCATCATCGCGCACGTCGACCATGGTAAAACTACCCTGGTTGATAAGCTGCTGCAGCAGTCCGGTACGTTTGATGCTCGTGCCGAAACTCAAGAGCGTGTGATGGACTCCAACGATTTGGAGAAAGAGCGTGGGATTACCATCCTCGCCAAAAACACCGCTATCAAATGGAATGACTACCGTATCAACATCGTTGATACCCCAGGGCACGCCGACTTCGGTGGTGAAGTTGAGCGCGTGATGTCCATGGTGGATTCCGTGCTGCTGGTGGTTGACGCATTTGACGGCCCGATGCCGCAAACGCGCTTCGTGACCAAAAAAGCATTTGCCCACGGCCTGAAACCTATCGTTGTTATCAACAAGGTAGACCGTCCAGGCGCGCGTCCTGACTGGGTTGTTGACCAGGTATTCGACCTGTTCGTTAACCTCGACGCGACCGACGAACAGCTGGACTTCCCTATCGTTTACGCGTCTGCGCTGAACGGTATTGCCGGTCTGGATCACGAAGACATGGCTGAAGACATGACTCCGCTGTACCAGACGATTGTTGACCGTGTTCCTGCGCCAAACGTTGACCTGGAAGGCACGCTGCAAATGCAGATCTCCCAGCTCGACTACAACAACTACGTTGGCGTTATCGGCATCGGCCGCATCAAGCGCGGTAAAGTGAAGCCTAACCAGCAGGTCACTATCATCGATAGCGAAGGCAAAACCCGTAACGGTAAAGTCGGTAAAGTACTGACTCACCTGGGTCTTGAGCGTATCGAGAGCGACATCGCGGAAGCTGGCGACATCATCGCCATCACCGGTCTGGGTGAACTGAACATCTCCGACACCATCTGCGATCCGCAGAACGTTGAAGCGCTGCCAGCCCTGTCCGTTGATGAACCAACCGTATCCATGTTCTTCAACGTCAACACCTCTCCGTTCTGTGGTAAAGAAGGTAAGTTTGTTACCTCTCGTCAGATCCTTGACCGCCTGAACAAAGAGCTGGTGCACAACGTTGCGCTGCGCGTTGAAGAAACGGAAGACGCTGATGCCTTCCGCGTTTCCGGTCGTGGCGAACTGCACCTGTCAGTTCTGATCGAAAACATGCGTCGTGAAGGTTTCGAGATGGCGGTTTCCCGTCCGAAAGTTATCTTCCGCGAAATCGATGGCCGTAAACAAGAGCCATTCGAGAACGTGACGCTGGACGTTGAAGAGCAGCACCAGGGTTCTGTAATGCAGGCGCTGGGCGAGCGTAAAGGCGACCTGAAAAACATGAATCCAGATGGCAAAGGCCGCGTACGTCTCGACTACGTGATCCCAAGCCGTGGCCTGATCGGCTTCCGCTCTGAGTTCATGACCATGACGTCCGGTACCGGTCTGCTGTACTCCACCTTCAGCCACTACGACGACGTTCGTCCGGGCGAAGTGGGCCAGCGTAACAACGGCGTACTGATCTCCAACGGTCAGGGTAAAGCGGTTGCGTTTGCGCTGTTCGGTCTGCAGGATCGCGGTAAGCTGTTCCTGGGTCACGGTGCTGAAGTTTACGAAGGCCAGATCATCGGTATTCACAGCCGTTCTAACGACCTGACGGTAAACTGCCTGACCGGTAAGAAACTGACCAACATGCGTGCGTCCGGTACTGACGAAGCAACGGTTCTGGTTCCACCGATCAAGATGACCCTGGAGCAGGCTCTGGAATTCATCGATGACGACGAGCTGGTAGAAGTGACGCCTCAGTCAATTCGTATCCGTAAACGTCACCTGACCGAAAACGATCGTAAACGTGCTATGCGCGGTGCGAAAGAAGAGTAATTCGGTTATGCCGTAGGCCGGGGAAGCGCGTGCGCCACCCGGCAGTTAAAAAGCCGCTGAGAGATCAACGGCTTTTTTTATTAAAACGAATAGCGTAATCCCAGGCGAATCCGGTACTGCTCCCGGTTGTAATCATTCCATCTGTCCAGCCACTGAAGCTCGAGGTACGGCAGCCAGTTTCTGTCGATCCTGTAGCTGAACTTGTTGGTGATTTCCCAGTGATGGTCTTTGCCATTTTTGCTGTGGTAATCATTTACCCGCTGGAAAAAGTGCGGCTCAAAGGTGTAGAAAAACGCCTCCGTCACTTTGAAATTCCAGTAGTTAGCAAATTCGTGCGTGTCGTTCTTGTCCATCTGCCCGTTATAGTCCGGCGTGTCGTAGTTGTTATGGTTAAAGCGATAGCGGAGCGTCAGGTTGAACCCGTCCGTAAATTTGTAGTTGGTATCTAAATAGACCGCGCCGCCTGAGCCTGCGCTGCTGTCGTTAATCAATCCGCCGGGCTGGAAGGTAAGTTTGTCGGTTGGTTTAAAGAGCGGATACCACCCCTCTATTTCGTTATAGCTGTGCTTTAGCTCATCCCATTTCCCCACGTTATAGGCGTTGGTGAACATCAGCCCCGCGCCCATATCGAAGTTATAGCCGGCGCGCAGGATAACTTCGTGCAGCTCAGAGGCCGTATTGTATGCTTCGCGGGTTTCGACATAAGCCCCGGCAAATACCGGGAAGGACACAGACGACACGATCAGTACAGTGATGATTCTTTTCATAATTTGTCCATGTATCAGGTACAGAAAGGCCTCCCTCCTGATTAACAGGAAGGAAATACTGGCCGGTTTTATTGTTATAAAGTGACTGCTGACGCTTTATTGTTGTTGGTTATCTCAGGGGTATTCGCGGTTTGTTTTTTCCGTTTTCCAATCTCCTCAATAATAAAGGCGAAGCGCGCTTCGTTGAGTTTATAAAACAGCCCCATGGTCACGGCGGCAACTATCGCCAGGCCGCACGGCCAGAGGAAAATCAGCTGACGCAGGCCCAGCAGCGTACCTGCGCTCTGTACCGCATGGGGAACGTAGCCAATCTGGGTCAGCATGATGCCGGGCAGGAAACCGGCGAGCGCCGCGGAGATTTTGCGCGAGAAGGTATAGCCGGTATAAACCGATCCCTCGGCGCGGATGCCGGTTTTCCACTCGCCGTAATCGACGGTATCCGGCACCAGCGCCCAGTTCAGGCTGTTAACAAACGCGGTGCCGAAAAAGGCCATGCAGGAAAACAGCACGAACAGCAGGGAGCTGGACCCCCAGAAGAAGTTCAGCACGTCGCCTACCGCCCACAGCGCCAGCCCGCCCAGATAGACCGGCTTCTTGCCAAAGCGCTTTACCGCGCCGGGAACCAGAAACACGCCAATCAGAATGCAGCCCATGCTGAAAAAGCCCATCCACGACAGCAGATGCAGATCGTTCAGCACGTATTGGGTGTAATAGACCTGGATCGCCAGCTTGATGTTAAACGCGGCGAGGGTGCACAGGTTGGCGATACACAGCACCAGCAGCGGCGGATTGCGGAAAATCGCGCAGAACGACTTCAGAATACCCGGCTTATGGTGATCGGGCGCGATCTCCACGTAGCGCTCTTTTACCCCGCTGTAGCACCACCACATGCAGAACAGGCCGCCGGTGACAAACACCAGCGCGGCCACCAGATAGCCGAGGGAGGGCTGGCTGACGAACAGCGCCTGGATGGGCATAAAGCCGACGGTGCAAAGCAGCAGCCCCACCGTTGCGCCGCCCTGACGCCACGCCGCAAGCTGCGCGCGCTCGTTCGGGTTTTTGGTGATGGCCGGGACCATCGCACCGTAGGCGCAGTTCATCAGGCTGTAGCAGAGGCCAAACATCATGAAGAGCACGGTGGCGAGGGCCGTTTTCACCGTCAGGCTAAAGTCGTTGGCCATAAACTGCGCCGCGGCGACCAGCGCCACCGGGACGGAGGCGTACAGAATAAACGGCCGGAATTTTCCCCGCGCGCCGATATTACGCCGGGAGTCCAGCAGCACGCCGGTCAGCATGTCGGTGAACGCGGTAAAAAACTTCGCCACCAGGAAAATAATGCCGCCATAGAACGCGGGCATGCCCAGCTCGTCCGTGTAAAACTTCAGCAGATACAACGTGCCAATACAGAGCATCAGATTCGAGCCAAAATCGCCCATCCCGTAGGCGCACTTCTCTCGCAGGCTCAGTTTCAGGGTTAACGGATCAGTATTGTGTGTCATGGTCGATCCTCAGAGCGCCACGCAGGGGCGCCCTATCACGTCATTTATGCCGTACGTTTGCGCAGTTCGATCTCTTCCACGATGCGCACATACATCTTCTCGTTGAGGTTGTAGAAGCAGCCCATCGCCACAATGGTGATGACCGCCAGCAGGCTCGGATAGATAAAAATCAGCTGCCGCAGCCCCTCAACCGTTCCGGCGGACTGCACCACGTTGGGCACATAGCCGATCTGCGTGAGCATGATCCCCGGGAAGAAGCCCGCCAGCGCCTGCGAGACCTTACGAAAGAAGGTAAAGCCGGTATAGACCGTCCCCTCGGAGCGCACGCCGGTGCGCCACTCGCCGTATTCCACGGTATCGGACACCAGCGCCCAGTTCAGGCTGTTCACGAACGCGGAGCCGAAGAACGCCAGGCAGGAGAACGCCACAAAGCTCACCGAGCCGCCGCCGAAGAAGTAGTTAAGCAGATCGCCCGCCACCCAAATCATCAACCCGCTGATGTAGACCTTCTTCTTGCCGAAGCGCCGCACCGCGCCGGGCATCATAAAGACGCCGATAAAAATACAGCCCATGCTGAAGAAGCCCATGTACGACAGCAGGATCGGGTCGTTCAGCACGTACTGCGTGTAGTAAACCTGGATGGCGAGCTTGACGTTAAACGCGCCCAGCGTGCACAGGTTGGCGATGCACAGGATAAACAGCGGACGGTTCCCGGCGATGGCGCGAAACGACTGCAGCAGGCCCGGTTTTTGCGCCGGATTAGCAGGCTGCGTCTCGACGTAACGCTCGGTCACGCCCTTGTAGCACCACCACATAAAAAACAGCCCGAACAGCGAGAACAGCGTGGCGGCAAAGATATAGCCAAGCTGGTCGTTGCCCTCGATAAGGTTCATTACCGGGACAAAGCCCACGGTACAGAGCAGCAGGCCCAGCGTGGCGCCGCCCTGACGCCAGGCGGCCAGCGAGGCGCGCTCGTCCGGGTTTTTGGTAATGGCGGGCACCATCGCGCCGTAAGAGCAGTTCATCATGCTGAAGAACAGGCCGTACAGCATGAACAGCACCGTTGCCATTACCGTTTTGCCGGTTATCTCAAACGGCGTGCCGACGAAGTTGGCAATCGCCAGCAAGGTCACCGGGAAGGCCGCATACAGCACGAACGGGCGAAATTTTCCTTTCGGGCCGATCCTGCGCCGGGAGTCGAGCATGATCCCGGTACCCATATCGGTGAAGGCGGTAAAGAATTTGGCAATCAGGAAGATGATCCCGCCGTAGGTGCCCGGCAGGCCCAGCACGTCGGTGTAAAATTTCAGCAGATACAGCGTGCCGATATCCAGCAGGATGTTAGAGCCGAGATCGCCCATCCCGTAGGCGAGTTTTTCTTTAAACGGCAGGCGCAGGGTTGCCGGATCGGAAGTATGTTGACTCATTATTGTTCTCCGTCTGCCCGCAGGCTTTCCTGCGGGCGAGCCTTATCAGATATGACGTAAGGTGCTAAACAGATCTGCCCATTCGCTTTGCTGGCGATAGAAGACCGGCGGTTTGCCGAGCGGGGCATCAACGGTCACGTCACCGCCCCGGCAGATTTCCCCCGTCCACGCATTCACCCAGCTGTCCTGCGGCAGATAGAGCGTCCAGTCGCGGCGTCCCTCTTCATGAACCGGCGCCACCAGCAGATCGCGGCCAAACAGATACTGGTATTTCAGCGTGTAGGCGCGCGCGTCGTCCTCGTAGTGCAGGAACAGCGGACGCATCACCGGCAGGCCGCTTTTCGCATTCTGCGCGACGGCGGCTTTGATATACGGCTTCAGGGTGGTGAATACGGTGGTCATGCGCGCAAAGTGCGCGATGGTTTCAGCGTCGCCGTCGAACTGCCAGTTATCGCCGGGGCGGTTGCCCTCGTGGGTACGCATCATCGGCGTAAAGGCGCTGAAGTCGCACCAGCGCAGCAGCAGCTCCTTGCTGCGCTTCATCTCGAACAGGGTGGTATAGCCGCCGATGTCGCTGTGGTGCAGCCCGTGCCCGGTCATCGCCAGCGACAGCGCAGCAGGTACTACGGACGCCAGACCGTCGTCCAGGCTCCAGTCGACGTTCTGATCTCCCGCCCACATCATTACCGAGTGCTTCTGGCTGCCGGTGTAGCCCGCGCGCATGAAGAACAGGATCTCCCCAAGCTTGCCGGTCTCTTCCAGCGCCTCGTAGTTACATTTCGCCCACAGTGCGGGCCAGGCGTTGTGCATTATCTCCGCGCTGACGCCGTTGTGCAGGAAGGTATCGGTCGGCAGATATTCCCCGAAATCGGCCATCCAGCCGCCGCAGCCCAGTTCAATCAGGTTCTTTTTGATGACCTCTTTGTACCAGCCGTAGGCTTCCGGGTTGGTCAGGTCGATAACGCCCGCGTAGAACTCGCCGAACTCGACGTGGTAGTCCTTGCCGTCGGCATTTTTAGTCAGATAGCCGCGTTTGGCCGCCTCTTCGCAAAGGTCTCTGTCGCTGGCGACGTACGGGTTGATATAGGAAAGAAACTGCACGCCTTCCTGCTTCCACTGTGCAATACGCTCGTCAAGCTGCGGATACAGCTCGCTGTTCCACTTCCAGTTCCACATCACGCGTTTACCGAAGGAGGTCATGCGGATGCCGGACCAGTCCTGCGCCCAGATGCCGTTCACCTTTACGCCGCCCTCGCGCATGGCGTCGAGCTTCTGCTGACACACCCCGGTGCCGCCCTGAATACCCAGCGTTACGCCGTCGTAAACCCAGTCCGGCAGCTCTGGCTGTCGCCCCAGCAGGCCGGTAAGTTTTTCCAGCAGATCGACGTACGTTTCCGCACATTCGAAGCGCAGCGTGGCGTTATCCTCCCAGAACGCCAGCTCGTGAAAGTCCGGCGCGCTGAAGTCGAAGTTCATATAGCAGCTGTTGTCCACGTGGCAGTAGTACTTCCGGGTGCTCACGAAGGTAGGCTGCGGGAAGAAGGTCCAGTAGTAATCGCCGCCCGCGTTCTCTTTGCAGTCGGCCTGCCAGGTCACGTAGGTCTGCTTATTGCGGCCTACGCCCTGCTCGCTGGTCCACAGCGGGAACGGCTTGCCGCGCAGATCGAAGTACGAGAACTGCTCGCCGCAGCCGTAGATATGCTCCTCCGGCTGCGCCGCCAGCCGCAGCCAGATGCGGTTATGGCAGGTGGCATCATTTTTAAGCTTCAGCTCCAGACGGCCTTCTGCATCCACACCCACCAGCAGCGTGGCGCTCACCGCGTCGCCGCGGGTAAAGCGAATCGCCCAGCCCGCGCTTTGCCGCGTAACGGTCGCGTCCGTCAGGGCAATCTTTTCGTTGAGCTTGTCCTTAATGCTGAAGTTGCCGCGAAACATCTCGATATCGGCCTCGCCCGCGCCGATCCACAGGCAAGGCTCGTCCGTGGTGTGGGACAAAATCAGTCGGTTCTCCCAACTGAGGGTGAAACCATTTTCGTTATTTTTCAGGTCAATATTGTGTAGGGTACGCATAAAAACTCCGTCTTTATTATTTGGCCTGGCTATCCAGTAATCCGGCGGCTACGGCAGGGGCTAAGCCCGGCGCCAGCGGCAGGCGGGGGATCACCAGGCAGTGCAGCAGATGGTAAATATCCTGCTTGCCGTCCCAGACTTTGGTGGTCACTTCGTTATTGGTGTCCAGCTCCTGCCACCAGGATCCGTTCTCGTAATCCATCAGGTATTTGATGCAGTAATCCCACCATTTCTGATACCAGGCTTCGTACTGTGCCTCGCCGGTCACGGTGTAGAGGGCATAGGCCGTACCCATCGCTTCGACGATCGGCCAGCGCACGCGTTCGCGCACGATAGGCTTGCCGTCCCAGCCTACGGAGTAGACGAACCCATCGGCCCCGTCGGGCGCCCAGGCGTCGCGGATGGTGGCGTGGAACAGCCCTTTCGCATCTTCCAGCAGCCACGCCGGCGGGGTTTCAAAGCGGGCCTCCAGCGCGGCGCGCAGGTGCAGCATCAGGCGGCCCCACTCGATCCAGTGTCCCGGCGTGCCGCCGTAGGCGCGGAAGCGGTGAGCGGGGTTATCGATGTTGTAGTCGCGGATCGGGTTCCAGTCGGTGTCGAAATGCTCGTTAACGCGATACTCACCTTTGCGCGCCACGTCGTGAATAATCACCGAGGCGATGCGCAGGGCGCGGTCGAGCCATTTACGGTCGTGGGTGACGTCATACACGATGAGGAAGGCTTCCACGGCGTGCATGTTGGCGTTACCGCCGCGGTAATCTTCCGTTTTGCTGAAGGCTTCATCCCAGGACTCCAGGCACATCTGCTCCCGTTCGCTCCAGAAGTAGCGCTCAATCACCTCGATGGCGTCGTCCAGCAGCCTGCGCGCCTGCGGATGGCCGGTGGTAACGGCGCTTGCCGCACCGAGCAGCACGAAGAAGTGCTGATAGCCCTGCTTGGAGGCATCCACCACGCCTTCATCGTTAACGCAGGCGTACCAGCCGCCGTGCTGTTTGTCGCGCAGCGGGCCGTTGAGGGCATTGATGCCGTGCTCAACCAGGGCGTACGCGCCGGGCCGTCCCATGTTCGCCGCCACCGCGTAAACGTGCAGCATACGGGCGGTGATCCACAGATGCGTGCCCATATCGCTGCGAACCTGCCCGTTATTGCCCAGCCAGCCGAAGCCGGTCGGTACGGCGGCGTTTTTGCCGAAATCAAGAATGCGGTCGGTCTCTTGTTCGAGCCAGCGATTGTGGCTCAGGGTGTTAAACCATTTCATGTTCGGGTCCTTTCTTAACGGCGAGCCATCATTTCGTCGACGATCTCACCGAGACGCTGCAGTTTTGGTACGGAAATGTCGCGGAGCATCAGCCCGGTGTCAGGCAGGCCAATAACCGATGACCAGACGGCGCGTCCGGCTAAAAAGCCCGATGCCCCCGCCTGCATCGCCACGCTCACGGCGCGCGGGAATAGCTTATCGTCCACGCCGGAGGAGAGGATCACCCACGGCATGGCGATGTTCTCGTTCAGCCTCTGCGAGGCCGCCAGCAGCTCCTGCTGCGTGCCTTTGCCAAACAGCGGCATCTCCACTTTGTAGAGGTCGGCGCCGCTGTTGCCCAGCTCTTTGGCCGCGTCGATAATCGCCTGCTCGCGGTTAAACGCGGCACCGCGGCGCGGCGGACGCACAACCGGCTCGATAATGCTCAGCAGCCCGCTGTCGTGGCACAGGGTGTTGAACGCCTTCACCATCTCAAGCCGCTGCTGCGGATCTTCATCGCTGCGCCACAGCACCAGCAGCTTCAGCGCCTTGCCGCCGTCGCGTTTGACGGCCTGAGCGTCGAGGCTCTTGTCTATCACCACGCTGTCGACGGGAATACCGTTCCCCGGAATAAACTCGTCGGCCGCTACAATCATCGCGCAGCTTTTTGCCACGGCCTGCTGCTCCACAATCTGGCGATAGCAGAACTGCTGGTCGACGAGAATGGCAGAGGCGTACGGGGACAGAATTTTCGCGGCATTGACCTTAAAATCCGTCAGGTGCTGGTCGGTAACCGGCACCGGCGCGCCTGCCGCGGCAAACATCAGGCGCATCGCTTCGCGCTGATCCACGGCCAGCATCGCAAAACCGCCGGAAGGTCGGGTGATATCTTTCAGGGTGTACATCGTCATTCCTCAGTCCTTTCGTATCAGTGTGATTTTTTCAGCCCGGCAGATGCGCGAACCTGTTCAAGAATGGCCGTCCAGTCTTCGCGCCCGCGCCCGGCGGCGCGGGCCTGGCTGTAAACTTCGCGGGAGGCCGCGCCCAGCGGCATCGGCACGTGGAGCTGGTTGGCCACGTCCAGGGCGATCCCCAGATCTTTATGCGCAAGGTCGATCATGAAGGCGGGGGAAAGATCCCCTTTCAGCACCTTATTCGGCCATGAGGTGGTGAAGTGGCCTTTGCCCGCCGGCGTGCCGCTCATCACCTTCAGCGCCACCTCAAAGGAGAGGCCGAGGGCTTCACACAGCACGGCCGCCTCGGCGGAGAGGGCGTTGAGGGCGATACTCATGTAGTTATTGATGAGCTTCACGCGGATGCCCATGCCCGGCCCGCCTGCGTTAATCAGCTCGTTGCCCATCGCCATCAATATGGGGGTGGCGCGCTCAACCTGCTGCGCCGTGCCGCCTGCCAGCAGGAGCAGCGTGCCGGCGATGGCATGGTCAGACGTGCGTCCGACGGGCACGTCCATCAGGCTGAAGCCGCGGTCAGCCATGTCGCGGATCAGCGCGTCGGTTTGCAGGGGATGAATGGTCGACATATCAATCACCAGCGCGTCGCGGGATAACCCTTCGCACACGCCGTGCTCGCCGAACAGTACGCTGCGCACCAGGTCGCCGTTGGGCAGCATGGTGATGACGAACTCGGCATCCGTTGCGGCCTGTGCGGGCGTTGCCGCCGCCTTCGCGCCGCTCTCCACCAGGACCTTAACCGCCTGCGGGTTCACATCAAAGACCTGAAGCCGGTGACCTTGCTTCAACAGATTCTTCGCCATTGGCGCGCCCATCTGCCCTAAACCGATAAATGCGATTGCTGACATGCCTCTCTCCTGTCATATCGTGTCAATTTCTGCGCGTTTGTGTTGTCTGTTTTTGATCGTATTTGTAATTTATAGTCAAAAAATTGACAGGGGTCACTTTTTAAACATTTGCTGAAATTAAAATGAAGGCATCAGAAATCGCAGAAGGAATCACCATGACTCGCATTGCTTGTGTCGGCATTACCGTACTGGATCGCATCTGGTATCTCGATGATTTACCGAAGGAAGGTGGGAAATATGTCGCAAAAGACTATACGGAAGTGGGCGGCGGCCCGGCGGCAACGGCTGCGGTGGCAGCGGCGAAGCTGGGCGCGGAAGTGGATTTTATTGGCCGGGTGGGGGACGACGATACCGGCCGACGGCTGCTTGCGGAGCTGGGCTCCCTGGGGGTGAACACCCGCTACACGCGCGTGTTTAAGGGGGCCCGTTCGTCACAGTCGGCGGTGCTGGTGGACGCGAGCGGGGAGCGCGTCATTGCAAACTACCCCAGCCCGGATCTCCCTGCTGCGGCAGACTGGCTGCATGAAATCGACTTCTCTCAGTGGGATATTGTGTTAGCGGACGTGCGCTGGCATGACGGGGCAAAACAGGCGTTTACCCTTGCCCGCCAGCGGGGCGTGCCGACCCTGCTTGATGCGGATGTTACCCCGCAGGACATCGCAGAGCTGGTTGCCCTGAGCGACCACGCGGCCTTCTCCGCGCCGGGACTGCGGCGCTTAACGCAGCGGGATGAGGCCGAAGAAGCGCTGAAAAAAGCACAAACGCTCACAAATGGTCACGTATACGTCACCCAGGGGCGAGACGGCTGCTTCTGGCTGGAGAACGGCGCGTTATGCCATCAGCCGGGCTTTGAGGTGAACGTCATTGATACTACCGGCGCGGGCGACGTTTTCCACGGCGCGCTGGCGTTCAGCCTGGCCCAGCACTCCGCCGCCGCAGACGCCGTGCGTTTTGCCAGCGCCGTCGCCGCGCTGAAATGTACCAGGCCCGGCGGGCGCGCGGGTATACCCGACTGTGATCAAACCCGCTCTTTTTTGTCACTTTTTGTATAAAATGCGGGGCGTGATGGTTTTCAGAGGACAGCCCATGAGCCTTACCGAACTGACCGGCAACCCGCGCCACGATCGTCTGCTGACGCTGATTGCCGAACGCGGCTATATGAACATTGATGAACTGGCCCAGCTGCTGGATGTGTCGACGCAAACGGTGCGCCGGGATATCCGCAAGCTCAGCGAGCAGGGGCTGATCACGCGGCATCATGGCGGCGCGGGCAGGGCATCCAGCGTGGTGAACACGGCATTTGAGCAGCGCGAAGTCTCGCTTACCGAAGAAAAACGGGCGATTGCCGAAGCGATTGCGGACTATATTCCCGATGGCTCAACCATTTTTATCACTATCGGGACGACCGTGGAGCACGTTGCCCGGGCGCTGCTTAACCATAATCATCTGCGCATCATCACCAACAGCCTGCGGGTGGCGCACATTCTTTATAAGAATCCGCGTTTTGAGGTGATGGTGCCCGGCGGTACGCTGCGCCCGCATAACGGCGGCATTATCGGCCCGGCGGCGACGGCATTCGTTTCCGGCTTCCGGGCGGATTATCTCGTGACCAGCGTGGGGGCGATTGAACACGACGGCGCCATGATGGAGTTTGACGTCAATGAAGCCAGCGTGGTTAAGACCATGATCGCCCATTCCCGCCACATTTTACTGGCGGCCGATCATACGAAATACCACGCCTCCGCGGCGGTTGAAATCGGCAACGTGGCTCAGGCAACGGCGCTTTTCACCGATGAGCTGCCCGGCCCGGCGCTGCACAACCATCTTAAATCCAGCAAGGTTGAGGTTGTCGAGGTTCATTCAGGAGAAGAGCAGCAGGCTGGCTGATCGTCTTATGGCCCGATATTCCGTTTCGGGCCGTTCCTGTCTTTAAGCTGAATCTGGTGCATAGCTAAAGTTTCTCTTTCCCGCTACAGTTAGTTTTCCACGGCGAAAGGAGATAAACATGCTTTATATCTTTGACTTAGGAAATGTAATCGTCGATATCGATTTTAACCGGGTGCTGGGCGCATGGAGCGATTTTAGCCGTGTTCCGCTGGCGACGTTAAAGCAGAATTTCGCGATGGGCGAGACTTTCCACCTGCACGAGCGCGGTGAAATCAGCGACGAAGCGTTCGCTGAACGTTTCTGTCAGGAGATGGGGCTCTCGTTGAGCTACGAGCAGTTTTCCCACGGCTGGCAGGCGGTATTTGTCGCGATCCGCCCGGAAGTGATCGACATCATGCACAAGCTTCGCGCGCAGGGGCATCGCGTCGTTGTGCTGTCGAATACTAACCGCCTGCATACCACCTTCTGGCCGGATGAATACCCGGAAATCCACGCGGCGGCAGATAAAGTGTATCTCTCCCAGGAGATGGGGATGCGTAAACCGGAGGCGCAGATCTATCAGGCGGTGTTGCAGGAGGAAGGATTCACGGCGGCGGATGCGGTCTTTTTCGACGACAACGTCGATAATATAGAGGGAGCTAACCAGACAGGTATCACCTCAATTCTGGTGACCGGAAAAGAGACGATACCGAACTACTTTGCGAAGCAGTTATGCTAAAAACCGTTCATCAAAAAGCCAACCACCACACGCGCCCGCTGAGAGCGTGGCTGAAGCTCCTCTGGCACCGCATCGATGAGGACAACATGACCACGCTGGCGGGCAATCTCGCCTACGTGTCGTTGCTCTCGCTGGTGCCGCTGGTGGCGGTGGTTTTTGCGCTTTTTTCCGCGTTTCCGATGTTTGCCGATGTGAGCATGCAGCTTCGCCACTTCGTTTTCGCGAACTTTATTCCTGCCACCGGCGACGTTATCCAGAACTACATAGAACAGTTTGTGGCTAACTCCAGCAAGATGACGGCGGTGGGGGCGTGCGGGCTTATCGTCACCGCGCTGCTGCTGATGTACTCCATCGACAGCGCGCTCAACGCCATCTGGCGGAGTAAAAAAGCCCGGCCGAAGGTGTATTCCTTTGCCGTCTACTGGATGATTTTAACCCTCGGCCCGTTGCTGGCGGGGGCAAGCCTGGCCATCAGCTCTTATCTTCTTTCGCTGCGCTGGGCGAGCGATTTAAACAGCGTGATTGATAACGTGCTGCGCATCTTCCCGCTGATCCTGTCGTGGCTCTCGTTCTGGCTGCTTTACAGCGTAGTGCCGACTATCCGCGTACCCAACCGGGACGCGGTTATCGGCGCGCTGGTGGCTGCGTTGCTCTTTGAGCTGGGCAAGAAAGGATTCGCGCTTTATATCACCATGTTCCCCTCCTATCAGCTGATTTACGGCGTGCTGGCGGTGATCCCCATTTTGTTTGTCTGGGTCTACTGGACGTGGTGTATCGTCTTGCTTGGTGCGGAAATAACTGTCACTCTCGGGGTCTACCGGGAACTCAAAAAAGCAGCAGAAGCTGAAAAACAACAAGAAGCAGACCAACCATGATTGCATTAATTCAGCGCGTAACCCGTGCCAGCGTCACCGTGGCGGATGAGGTGACGGGTGAAATCGGCCCAGGACTTTTGGTGCTTCTGGGTGTCGAAAAGGATGACGACGAGCAAAAAGCCAACCGCCTGTGCGAGCGCGTGCTGGGCTACCGCATTTTCAGCGATGCGGAGGGCAAGATGAACCTGAACGTCCAGCAGGCTGGCGGCAGCGTGCTGGTGGTCTCCCAGTTTACGCTGGCCGCCGATACCGAACGCGGCATGCGCCCGAGTTTCTCAAAAGGCGCGGCCCCGGATCGCGCAGAAGCCCTTTACGAGTATTTTGTTGAGCGCTGTCGCCAACAGGAAATGCCTACACAAACCGGACGATTCGCTGCGGATATGCAGGTATCGCTGGTAAACGATGGCCCCGTCACGTTCTGGCTCCAGGTATGAGCCAACTGGCGGCCTGGCCGCGGGTAACAAGAGAGAGTACAGCTATGTATCACCTTCGAGTACCGCAAACGGAAGAAGAATTAGACGCTTATTACCATTTCCGCTGGGAAATGCTGCGCAAGCCATTACATCAACCGAAAGGATCTGAACGCGACGCCTGGGATGCAATGGCGCATCATCAGATGGTGGTTGATGAAGAGGGTAACCTCGTCGCCGTGGGGCGTCTGTATATCAACGCCGACAACGAAGCCTCTATTCGCTTTATGGCCGTTCACCCCTCCGTTCAGGACAAAGGCCTCGGCACGCTGATGGCGATGACGCTGGAATCCGTCGCCCGTCAGGAAGGGGTGAAGCGCGTGACCTGTAGCGCCCGCGAAGATGCCGTCGAGTTCTTTGCTAAGCTCGGTTTTGTGAATCAGGGGGAAATCGCCGCCCCGCAAACCACGCCGATCCGTCACTTTTTAATGATCAAACCCATCGCCACGCTCGATGACATTCTCCATCGCGCCGACTGGTGCGGGCAGCTCCAGCAGGCCTGGTATCAACACATCCCGCTCAGTGAAAAAATGGGCGTGCGCATTCAGCAATATACCGGGCAAAAATTCATCACCACCATGCCGGAAACCGGCAACCAGAATCCGCACCATACCCTTTTTGCCGGCAGCCTGTTTTCGCTGGCCACGCTCACCGGCTGGGGGCTGATCTGGCTCATGCTGCGCGAGCGTCATCTGGGCGGCACTATTATTCTCGCCGATGCCCATATCCGCTACAGCGCGCCGATCAGCGGCAAGCCGAGCGCGGTGGCCGACCTGGGCGCGCTGGGTGGCGATCTCGACCGTCTTGCGCGCGGCCGTAAGGCACGCGTGCAGATGCAGGTCGAACTGTTCGGGGATGAAACCCCGGGCGCGGTGTTTGAAGGCACCTATATCGTGCTTCCCGCTAAGCCGTATGGCGCGTATGAAGAGGGCGGGAACGAGGAGGAGTAATGTCCAGCTTCTGGAAGACGACTCGCAAAAGCGCTCGCCATTTTCAAAACGTTCTTTATCCCTGTATTCGTTAAGTGTATTTTGCCTGAAAATTAACCGCAGATGATATACTAAGGTGATATATGAGCGTTTTGGCGGAACTTGATATGGGCAGAATACTTATCGATTTGTCTGATGACGTGATTCAACGGTTGGATAACCTCAAGCAGCTGAAAAATCAGCCGCGCGCTGAACTGTTGCGGGAAGCCATTGAGCTTTACCTCGACCAACAGAGTTCTTCGATTATCCGCGATGCGCTTGGCCTGTGGGGAGACCGCAAAGAGGATGGGCTGGAGTATGAGCGTAAGCTGCGCGAGGAGTGGTAATCATGGAACACATGGCAGTGTTTGATACCAATATTCTCATCGATCTCTTTAACAATCGTGTTGAAGCGGCGGATACGATCGATCGTACCGCGTCGCATCGTGCCATCAGCTTAATTACCTGGATGGAAGTGATGGTGGGCGCGCGCAGGCATGGTCATGAAGCGAAAACGGCAGCCGTGATGGGCGCTTTTGAAATTATTGATGTGTCTCGTGATATCGCGGAAAGAAGCGTGATACTGCGTGAAAAGCATGGAATGAAACTACCTGATGCCATCATTTTGGCCACAGCCCAGAGCAGAAATTGTCCCTTGGTGTCGCGCAATACCAAAGACTTTGCCGGAATAGCCGGGGTTGTTTCCCCTTACCACCTGTAGGCCGGGCAAGCTTGCGCTGCCCGGCACTCTCTCAGGAGATTACTCCCCTTCACCCGGGAACAGGAACGGGTTGATAGAGCTACGGGCAAAGCCCTCCTGCTCCATTTTGGCGTCCAGAATCAACGAGGCGAGATCGTCGGCCACCGCTTCGACTTTCGGGTCTTTTTCCTGATACAGAATCTTCAGGTAGGTCCCGCAGTCGCCGCAGCTTTCGGCCTTCACCGCCGCGTCTTCATTTTCCAGCGACCAGTAGTTCAGATCGCGAGTCTGCTCGCAGTTGCTGCACTTCACGCGCACCACGTGCCACTCGGTTTCACACAGGTTGCAGTGCAGATAGCGCAGCCCCTGAGTGGTGCCGATCTGTACCATGCTGGAAACAGGCATTGAGCCACACACCGGACAGAACTGGCGCGCTTCGCCGTATTCGGCGCGGGCTTTACCCGGGATCAGGCTCGCCATTTGCGCCCAGTAGAGCGACAGCGCGGCCCAGATGAACGGCGCTTTATCGCTGCTCACCAGCGAGAAGTCAGACGCGAACAGCGCGCTCGCCATCTCTTCCAGCTCCTGATCGGAGGCTTTTTCCAGGTTCTCAATGACCGCCAGCGCCGTGCCGCTCATCTCGGGCTTCAGCTCGGCAATCAGCGAATGCAGCAGCTTATGCCAGTGCTTGTCGCGCGGGAGGACGTGAATGTCCAGCGGCGGCTTGCCCTGCTCGTTGGCTTCTTTGATGCGTGCGGTGAGGTCCATTTGCAGCGGGTGGTCGTACAGCACCACTTCCTGCGCATGGGCTACCAGCGCGGCAAAACGCAGAAAATCGCCCAGCGGGTTGTTCTCTGCCAGCTCGCGCAGGCGCTCTGCGCGGCGGTTGTAGAGGTTCTTGAGTCTGGGGAATAACAACGGCGGAATATACTCCGCCGTACGTTTCTCGCTCGACCCCAGCTCATCTTGCGGGATTATGCGAATACTCATTCAGATGACTTTTCCTGTTTCTGGCGGACCTCACGGTACCAGCGCGGGTGATGTTTCTTCGCCCACGTTTTGGTTACCCATCCTTCCACCATCGCGGTAATGGTGCCTTTCACCCAAAGGGCGGCGTAAATATGCACCATGATAACCACAATTAACGCTACTGCGGCAAATGAATGCAGCATCAGCGCAAATCGGATCACCGGGATTGAGAAAGCAGGCGCAAAATACGGACGCCAGATGATCACGCCGCTCACCAGCAACAGGACCAGGAAGATAATCGCCGCCCAGAATACGCATTTCTGACCGAAGTTATAACGCCCGGTATCACCTACTTCCTCGTTGACGACGATCTTACGAATATTCTTCGCCCAAAAGATATCATCCCGATTGATTAGGTTATGGTGCCAGTAGCGGAAAAACATGATGATAAACGAGGCAAACATCACCACACCCACGAACGGGTGAAGGATGCGCGCCAGCTGCGGCGTACCCAGTATCTGCATCAGCCAGTTGAAGGACGGGAAGAAGAACCCCAGCCCGCTTATCGCCGCCAGCATGAAGCAGAAGGCGGTGACCCAGTGGTTGATACGTTCCGGCGCGGTGTAGCGCACGATGGTGTCACGTTTTCTCATTTGCGCACCTCGTCTTTCTCTTCATGCAGGTTATCGTCTTCCTCTTCCGCGCGGTTCGGACCAACACCGACGTAGTGGAAGATGCTCGCTGCGAAGGTGGCAGCAAAACCGACCGCTGCCAGCGGTTTCCAGATGCCTTTCCAGAACTTCACGGTGGCGCTGATTTCCGGGTTCTCCGGCAGGCCGTGATACAGATTCGGCTTGTCGGCGTGGTGCAGCACGTACATCACGTGCGTGCCGCCAACCCCGGCCGGATCGTACAGGCCAGCGTTATCGTAACCACGGGTTTTCAGCTCGCCCACGCGCTCGGCCGCCAGCGTCTTCATATCCTCTTTGGAGCCAAAGTGGATAGCGCCCGTCGGGCAGGTCTTCACGCACGCTGGCTCCTGGCCGACGTTTACGCGGTCAACGCACAGCGTACATTTGTAGACGCGGTTGTCTTCCGGGTTCATGCGCGGCACGTCGAACGGACAGCCCGCGATGCAGTAGCCGCAGCCAATGCACTGCTCGGACTGGAAGTCGACGATACCGTTAGCATACTGAATGATAGCCCCTTCTGACGGACATGCCTTCAGGCAGCCCGGATCCGCACAGTGCATACAGCCGTCTTTGCGAATAAGCCATTCCAGTTTGTCGTTCTGCTCCACTTCCGAGAAGCGCATTACCGTCCAGGACTTGGCGGTCAGGTCCGCCGGGTTGTCGTACACCCCAACGTTGTGACCCACTTCGTCACGGATGTCGTTCCACTCCGAACAGGCCACCTGACAGGCTTTACAGCCGATACAGGTGGTTACGTCGATAAGCTTCGCCACTTCCTGCTGATGGTCCCGCGCCTGAGGCGCGGGCGTGAAACCGTTAGTCGCGGAACGACGGATAATATCCTGAGATTGATAAGCCATAAGTCGTCTCCGTTACACCTTTTCCACGTTCACGAGGAAGGCCTTAAACTCCGGCGTCTGCGTGTTCGCATCGCCGACGAACGGCGTCAGGGTGTTCGCAATGAACCCTTTCTTCGCCACGCCCTCATAGCCCCAGTGGATCGGAATACCGATGGTATCCACCTGCTGACCGTGAACGTTCAGCGTGCGAATACGCTTGGTCACCACCGCCTTGGCTTTGATATAGCCACGGTTGGAGGAGACCTTCACGGTATCGCCATGGGCAATGCCGAGCTTGTTCGCCAGCTTCTCGCCGATCTCCACAAACTGTTCCGGCTGCGCGATGGCGTTAAGCAGCGCGTGCTTGGTCCAGTAGTGGAAGTGCTCGGTCAGACGGTAGGTGGTACCCACGTACGGGAACTTGTCCTTTTTACCCAGCGCTTCAAAGTCGCCCTTGAAGATACGGGCTGCCGGGTTAGAGACCACGTTCGGGTGCAGCGGGTTAGTGCCCAGCGGCGTTTCAAACGGCTCGTAGTGTTCCGGGAACGGCCCTTCCGCCATCTTGTCGATAGCAAACAGACGGCCCATCCCTTCAGGCTGCATGATAAACGGCCCGACATCGCTGCCCGGTGCGGCAGTGCTGTAGTCCGGAATATCCACGCCGCCCCATTTCGCGCCGTCCCACTTCAGCAGCTGACGCTTCGGATCCCACGGGTTGCCCTGCGGGTCAGCGGATGCGCGGTTATAGAGGATGCGGCGGTTCAGCGGCCACGCCCATGCCCAGCCGAGCGTATTGCCCAGACCCGACGGGTCGGCGTTGTCGCGGTTGGCCATCTGGTTGCCTTTCGGCGTCCAGCTACCGGCAAAAATCCAGCAGCCGCTTGAGGTGGTACCGTCATCGCGCAGGTGCGCGAAGGTGCTGAGTTGATCGCCTTTCTTCGCCAGAACCGCACCGGTAGCCGGGTCGATAACGTCCGCCAGCGCCTTACCGTTGCTCTCCATCGCCACTTCTTCCGGCGCTGGGTTTTCTGGCGTCGAGTAGTTCCAGGTCATGTTCAGAACTGGTTCAGGGTTCGCGCCGCCTTCAGCCGCGTACATCTTACGCAGGCGTAAGAAGATACCGGCCAGGATCTCGCCGTCGTTCATGGCGATGCCCGGGGCGTCCGCGCCTTTCCAGTGCCACTGCAGCCAGCGGCCGGAGTTGACGATAGAACCGTTCTCTTCCGCGAAGCAGGTGGACGGCAGACGGAACACTTCGGTCTGGATCTTCGACGGATCGACGTCGTTCGATTCACCGTGGTTCTGCCAGAAGGTCGAGGTTTCGGTATTGAGCGGGTCAATGGTCACCAGGAACTTCAGCTTCGACAGAGACTCGACAACCTTGTTCTTGTTCGGGAACGACGCCACAGGGTTGAAGCCCTGGCAGATGTAACCGTTGACCTGGCCCTGGTGCATCATCTCGAAGTACTGGAGTACGTCGTAACCTTTGTCCCACTTCGGCAGCCAGTCAAAGCCCCAGCTGTTTTCCGCCGTCGCCTTGTCGCCGTAGAAGGCTTTCATCAGCGAGACGAAGAACTTCGGATAGTTGCCCCAGTAGTTCACCTGGCCTTCGAGCAGCGGTTTTGGCGTGCTGGCCGTCAGGTAGGTTTGCAGGTCGGTCTGTTTCTCGCTTGGCAGGTTCATGTAACCCGTCAGGCTTTGCGACAGCAGGCCGAGGTCGGTCAGACCCTGAATGTTGGAGTGGCCGCGCAGGGCGTTCACGCCGCCGCCTGCCATCCCCATGTTGCCGAGCAGCAGCTGAACCATCGCCATGGTGCGGATGTTCTGCGCGCCGATGGAGTGTTGCGTCCAGCCGAGCGCGTACAGGAACGACGCGGTTTTATCTTTCGCGCTGGTTTCCGCAATCAGCTCGCAGACCTTCAGGAAGTCCGCCTTCGGCGTACCGCAGATGTTTTCCACAACGTCCGGCGTGTAGCGCGAAACGTGCTCTTTCAGCAGGTTCCACACGCAGCGCGGGTGTTGCAGGGTGGTGTCGCGCTTCGCAAAGCCGTTTTCGTCCAGCTCGTAGTTCCAGCTGGTTTTGTCGTATCTGCGTTTTTCGGCGTCATAACCGCTGAACAGGCCATCTTCGAAGTGGTAATCCTCGCGCACGATCAGGCTGGCGTTGGTATAGGCTTCGGTGTATTCGCGGTTATATTTTTCGTTGGTCATCAGGTACAGCAATACGCCTGACAGGAAAGTGATGTCAGTACCTGAACGAATAGGGGTGTAGAAATCCGCCACTGACGCCGTACGCGTAAAGCGGGGATCGATCACAATCAGTTTCGCACCGTTGTGGATTTTGGCTTCCATCGCCCAGCGGAACCCGACAGGGTGCGCTTCAGCGGCGTTACCGCCCATCACCACGATAAGGTTGGCGTTCTTGATGTCGACCCAGTGGTTGGTCATCGCACCGCGACCAAATGTTGGAGCAAGACTTGCTACCGTTGGTCCGTGTCAGACACGCGCCTGGTTGTCGACCGCGAGCATGCCGAGTGCGCGCGTGAATTTCTGGGTTAAATAACCGGTTTCGTTACTGGACGCTGAAGCACACAGCATCCCGGTGGAGAGCCAGCGGTTAACCGTGACGCCGTCGGCGTTTTTCTCAATAAAGTTGGCATCGCGGTCTTCTTTAATGTGTTTTGCGATGCGGTCAAACGCCTCTTCCCAGCTAATTTGCTGCCACTTGTCGGAGCCAGGCGCGCGGTATTCCGGGAATTTAAGGCGGCTTTCGGAGTGGATAAAGTCCACCAGACCGGCCCCTTTCGGGCACAGCGCGCCGCGGTTGACCGGGTGATCCGGGTCGCCTTCGATATGGAAGATAGATGCTTTGGCGTTTTTCGCACCGTCGCCGAGGCTATACATCAACAGCCCACAGCCGACGGAGCAGTACGTACAGGTGTTACGGGTTTCGCGGGTACGCAGCAGTTTGTACTGCCGCGTTTCCGCCAGCGCTACGCCGGGCGCAAAGCCCAGTGCCGCCGCCGTGGTGCCTGCCATACCGCCAGCGCAGATCTTAAAGAACTGCCTTCTGCTGACCTGCATGGGTCACTCCTTGTTCGACATTGCTTATATATGTAGTTTTTACTTCGCGGTTGAGAATGGACCGCAAAGGAGAAAAATTTGCGTTAATCCCTCATGTCTCCGAGGGATATGCCCAGAATACCACAATGTCGGTACGCCTGTTCCAACGGCGTTAAAACAAAGTGAACGTATTATCACTCCATTGATTATAAAATGTGATATCAATCACAATATTAACCCTGCATGTTAAAGGGGTGTAGCAGGAGGCAGGTTGCACCTCTCCCAAGTGAGTAGGTAAACTTGTCGAAGATGGCTGCTGAAAAGTTGATCCATACTATGCGTATCGCCTGTGATTTATGCTGCAATAGCAGGCTCACTTCCGTGGTTGTTCAGGAATACCGTTGTGTCTAAACAAAACCGTGCTACCCACGCGTCGCCACTGCCTGCGGGCATCGTGGAACTGTCGGTGCACAGACCGCCCCACATTTCGCATGCCACGCCGGATTTTCTGGCGGAAGAAGTTCCCGTTGCCCTGGTGTACAACGGTATTTCGCACGTGGTGATGATGGCCTCGCCGAAAGATCTTGAGCTGTTCGCCATTGGTTTTTCCCTCTCGGAAGGCATCATTGCGCATCCGCAGGAGATCTACGGCATGGACGTCGTGCAGGCCTGCAACGGTCTTGAAGTGCAAATTGAGCTCTCCAGCCGTCGCTTTATGGGGCTGAAAGCGCGCCGCCGCGCGCTGGCCGGACGAACCGGCTGCGGCGTGTGCGGCGTTGAACAGCTTAACGATATCGGCAAGCCCATTGTCCCGCTGCCGTTTACCCAGACGTTTAATCTGGCGCATCTTGACCGGGCGCTCGGGCACCTGAACGACGTGCAGCCTGTCGGCCAGCTCAGCGGCTGTACGCACGCGGCGGCGTGGGTTTTGCCGTCCGGGGATATTGCGGGCGGACATGAAGATGTGGGCCGTCACGTGGCGCTGGATAAGCTGTTAGGCCGCCGCGCACGGGAAAGCACGCTCTGGCAGCAGGGCGCGGCACTGGTTTCCAGCCGCGCCAGCTATGAGATGGTGCAAAAGTCCGCGATGTGCGGGGTAGAGATCCTGTTTGCGGTGTCGGCGGCAACCACGCTGGCGGTGGAAGTGGCGGAGCGCTGCAACCTGACGCTGGTGGGGTTCTGCAAGCCGGGAAGGGCGACGATTTATACCCATCCACAGCGGTTAATAGTTAATCAGTAATTTTGAATGATAATAGCAAATCCTTCCGCTATCAGTTGAACGGGATGAGGACTAATATTTATCTCATCAAGGCACGGTGCCTTACCTAAACAACTTAACGAAAGGGTTTAAATCATGAAAAGCATCAAAACTTTTGTCGCTGTAATCGCTCTGGCTGCTTCATTCGGTTCTTTCGCTGCACAGACCGTCACCGCTTCCGCCTCCACGCTGGATGGTGCAGAAGCGAAAATCGCCGCGCAGGCTCAGGAAGCGGGCGCGTCATCCTACAAAATTACCCAGGCGTTCACCGGTAACCGCGTGCACATGACCGCTGAACTGAACAAATAAGCCGTATTGCCACTGTCCCTCGCTCTTCGGAGCGGGGACAGGTGTAAATTAAATATCACTGGCAAAGGCTTTACCTCTCCTTATTTCCTCTTTATTGTCTCTTCTGTTTATCCTTCGTCGTTAAATAAACCTCTAAAATAATATTTCTGGCCAGGTTGGCGATAATATTATTTAAATCTATGCTTTTTCTCACCCGAAGCAATTTTCTTGCTTGTTATATTCGTTTTCCAAATGCTTGATCTTAATAATTAAGGAATTCCTCAGGCGTTAATCCTAAAGATGAAGCAGATAATTGATAGGGGTTATTGATGCTGGTATTTTCCTGCAATTAATATTGATTTTCTAACCCCTTGGTCAAATGTTGGCATTTGGCTTTATTTGTACTTCACCTTAATAAGGAAATTGAATGAACGCGCTTATCAAAAAAGGAGTGCTGGCCACAGCGTTAGCGATGTCGGTTAATACGGCCATGGCTGCACAAAGCATTGATATTAAGGTCACCGGTAAAATTCTTCCGTCATCCTGTACCCCAGCCTTCCCAAGCGGCGGCGGTGTAGCTGACTTCGGTACCATGAAAGTTTCCTCTCTCAATTCGACAAGTGAAACCCCGCTGGCGGATATGAAAGAAATTCCCGTTACCATTACCTGTGAGGAAGCCACGCGTGTTGCGGTGAAGTTTACCGATGCGCGTGACGACTCCTCTCCAACAGAAAGTGTCAAAATAGGTAATGGTTTTGTAGGCTCACCAAATTCTGTGTTTGGTCTGGGAATGTATAACGATAAAAAAATTGGTGCCTATGCATTAGCGTTATTCCGCAACCAGGGCGCAAACACTAATGGTAATGGTGATCCACTTTATCCATTGATAAGCATAGATGGCGGAAAAGGCTGGGTTGTTAGAGGCGCCGACTATATGCAAATTAACAGCGACAATTCTGAAATATATGCTTTCACTTCAGATAAGGCAGGTAGCGCGCCTTCTCCAGAAAGTAAGATCAACTTCAAAGTTGCTGTAAGCGCCACAATTAACCCAACCAACGATTTAAACGTCACGGATGAAGTGACGCTGGACGGTTTAACCAACGTAGAGCTGGTTTACCTCTGATTATCGCACTGTTGATAATTCACTGCTCCTCTGATTAGGGGAGCAGTCCCCATCAATATTAACGGACTAATATTATGATTCTCTGTAAAAAAACGTTGCTCTGCGTTTGCCTCTTTTCGTCGTTGCAGACGTTTGCCGCCGGTATGGTGCCAGAAACTTCTCTGCTGTTAATTAACGAAGACGAGCGGGGAGCGAGCATGGATGTGAAAAATAGCGACGATACCGCCCAGCTTCTTTATACCCGCATTGTCGATTTACCGGACGATCCAAAACCCGGCGTGGTTGTCACTCAACCGGTGGTGCGCGTGAATGCCGGAAAAACGCAGCGCGTACGCTTTGTCTTAAAAGACAGCGCGGAAAAATTAAAAACTGAACACTTAAAGCGCGTCATCTTTTCCACTATTCCGCAACGAGAGCAGAATAAAGTGAAAATGGTTTTCAGCCAGAATCTGCCCGTCATTATTCGCCCGGCAGGTCTCGACGTGAATATGGAGCCCTGGAAAGATCTGCGCTGGCAGATTAAAAACGGCAGCCTGACGGTGGTAAACGATACCCCTTATGTGGTGCGTATGGAGCAACACGCAAAATTACTACCGTCCGGAATTAAGGTGAAATTCGACAAAAGCTATATTCTTCCCGGACAGACGATGATAGCGGCGTCGGATAACACATTATCAGGGCAGAATAACAAGGTGGAAATGTACCCTGCCACCCGCTTTGGCTATAAAGCCGGTTCTTACGTTGCTGAATTAAAATAATAAAAGACGGAGTGGCCATGATAATTTCCACCTGTAAAACAGGCGTGCTGGCATTTTGCCTGAGCGCGGTGGCGTTCGGCATTCGTGCAGAAATTCATCCCACTACAGCGCCCGCTATGGAGCTGGCAAGAGCGTTTTTCGATACCGAAGCGTTAAAACAGAGTGGCCTCGATCCGGCAATTGCTGACTATTATGCCGTCTCCCCGCGATTTATACCGGGCTATCATAACGTCACCGTGGTAATTAACGGCAAAAAGCGCGGCATTATGCCCGTGAAGTTTAATGACGAAGGTCTTCCCTGTATTGATAGCGAATTTCTGGATGCCGCTGGGTTATATAAAAAACTCAAGCGCGAAACGTGCCCTTCAATTCACCAGTACTGGAAAAACGCGACGGTCGTCACTTCTCCGGACGTCGACGAAATTTCACTGGTTGTTCCGCCAGAGGCCATTAACCCGGAAAGCGGCCGTCAGGTGGCTGACGTGCGCGGCGGACGCGCGGCTATGCTGAACTACTCCATGTTTGGCACCCATTACGACTTCGATAATGATAAATCCGATCGCTTTCAGTCTTCGTTTGAGTTTGGCTTTAACGCCGGCGACTGGATTGTGCGCAGCTCGCAGTTTATCAGCGACGGCAGCGGCATGGCCTTCGAGAGCGAATCGCTTTATACCTATGCACAGCGCACCTTTACCGACTACGGCGTGATGGTGCAGGGGGGGCAAATTAACATCGCCAACAGCCGCTTCAGTATGCCGGGCATTTATGGCGTACAGATGATGCCGGATAACGCCCTTCAGCCTGGCTATAGCAGCGGCATTGAGGTGAGCGGTATAGCCCGTAACGCCCAGGCGCGCGTGGACATTCGCCAGGGCGGACAGCTGATTTTCTCCACGCTGGTGCCGGCCGGGCCGTTCACCTTAAGCGATGTACCCATTGCCAACCTGAACACGGATTTAAGCGTCACGGTGGCGGAAACCGACGGCAGCGAAAGCCATTTCACGGTTGCCGCCAGCACCTTCCGTAGCAACCACGTGGGCCGCGCGCCGGGCTTTTCCCTGGCCGTCGGGCGTGCGGAGGACATGGAGACGAGCTTTACGCAGCCGTGGATTGTCGCCGCGTCAAACGGCTGGTCCATTAACAGCCGGATGAACTTTCTCGCCGGCATGGTGATGGCGGATAACCACTATTACGGCTTCTCCGCCAACGTTGACACCGTGCCGATGCAGCATATGTACGCCTCGCTGGGCTTTCTCGGCTCCGTTGATAACCTCTCGCAAACCGACGGTAACAAAACCACGCTGGATCTCGGCTACGCATTACCGTGGGGGCTCGGCCTGTCCCTTGGCGGGAGCTACGGTACGCCGAAGTACCGGGAAATGCAGGAGCTTTACAGCGACGACGACGATTACTCGACCACGAAATACGACACCAACGTTGGCGTAAGCTGGGCTAACACGACGCTGGGCCATTTCTCGCTGAGCTATTACAACAACCAGACCTGGAACAGCGAATACGACAGCCGCCGCATCATTTCGTCATGGTCCCGGTCGTTCCGCTATTTCAACGTCAGCGTAAACTGGGAGTCAGACATCAGCCACGGTGATAAGTACGCCAGCGACAGCGATATGTTTTACGTGAACGTCTCTGTGCCTCTGGGCCGCTCCGGCGTGTCCACCAACAGCTGGTATCGTGAAAACGAGGGCAAAGCCTCTTACGGCACCCGCGCAATGGGTTCACTTAACGATGAAAATACCTACACGGTGGGCGTCTCTCAGGATCGCGACGACAGCGTAACCAGCTGGGATGGTTCACTGAACAGTAACCTGCACTACACCACGCTCGCGTTGGGGATTGGCGGTGACAATGAAAGCAACCGCAACTCCTCGATCGCGCTGAGCGGCGGCGTTGTCGCGCACGGTGATGGCGTCACCTTCTCTCCCTATCCGGTGACGGATACCTATGCGGTTGTGGCGCTGGACAAGCCCGTTGCCGGAGTGGCGATCGGCACCCCGCGCGGAAACGTCTGGACGGACAAATGGGGCAGAGCGGTTGTCCCCGCCCTGACGCCGTTTAGCGAAAGTACGGTTGAGATAGATACCCAAAGCCTGCCGGGCAACCTGGACGTCAGCAACGGCCACGCGTCGCTGAAGGCCTCCCACGGGGCATTTGCTCACTGGAAGTTCACCACCCTGAGCCAGCGCCGCGTGCTGCTGAACATTACGCGCGCGGACGGCACGCCGTTACCGAAAGGCGTCTCCGTTGTGAACGGCACAGGGGAGTACGTCACCTCTGCACCGGAGGACGGCATCATTTTCCTCAATGATATTTCCGCCAGCCAGACGCTGTACGCGAAGCTGGATACTGGCCGCTGCACGCTGAGCTTTAGCTTACCGGAAGCGGACCCCACTCAATTCTACGAGGAGATAAACGGAAAATGTCTCTGATTATTCGTCGCACGTGTTTACTGCTGCTGGCCTGCGTCGCCCTCAGCCACGCTTCCTCCGTCCTGGCAGAAGAGGAGTGTCAGGTCGTTTCTTCAGTAAAGACTATCAATAATGGTCTGCTGCGTCGGGAGACGATGCGCGAGGTCAGCACGGATATAGGCGGGAAAACGTACCGGGGCTACGCCTCGTCAGAGCGTGAGATCCAGGTGTCGGCCATCTGCCCGGACGCGCGCAGGATCCGACTTCAGGTGGACGGTCCGGCCCGTGGAAATAAAGCGTATCGCTTCAGCGACAGCGGCGTGCTGAAAATCACGGCGAAAGAGGCCCGCATGGATAATGGTGCCGTGCAGCTGGCAGCCGTGCCGCGCGGATCGGCGCAGATAACCGCTGGCGCGGCGGAGGTCGTGCTGCCGCCGGATATGTCTCTCGTGGCGGTGAACGGCAGCGAGGTGGCGGGCAAACAGCTGGTCGTTACGCTCTCCGTGGTCACTTACCTTAACGATAGCGCGTTTAAGACGGGCAATACGGCGGAGCTCGAAGAAATGCTGACGGTGAATTACGTTACCCTCGCGGCGCAGTAAACGCCGCCTTGCCCGACGGACGCGCGCTGTCGGGCTTTTTTACTCTACTCCTGCCAGGCGCAGCAGCGCCGTCACTACCGCAGCCGCCACGATCACCACAATCAACGGCATTTTGCGCCAGGCCAGAAACACCGCAAATCCCACGCCCAGCACGCGCGCCATCCCGGCGAAGTGTTCCCCTTCATAGAAGGTGGTCGCCAGCGCGACGGAGAACAGCAGCACCGTTGCCGCATCTGAAAGCAGCGCCTGCGAGCGTTCAGAAAGCGCCAGCCGGCTGCCGAGCCTGGCTCCGCCAAGACGCATCAGATAGGTTCCCGCAGATAAAATGGCGATGCCGAGAATAAAGACCGTCATGTTGTCCATTATTTTTTCCTCGCGGCGAGACCCAGTAAAGAGAGCAGAACCGGCAGGCCCACCGGAGCGAACGGCACGGCGGCCAGCGACAGCGCCGCGCCGCTGCAGGCGCGGACAAGCGTGGTGCGGTTTTTAAATGCCGGTACCACTAATGCCAGCAGGATCGCCGGAAACACCGCGTCCAGCCCGATGGTTTCCGGGGCAGGCAGCAGCGTGCCGACCAGTGCGCCCAGCACCGCCCCCAGCGGCCAGACGATCGCCACGCCCAGGCCGCACAGCCAGTAGGCCGCCTTTCGCTGCTCGGCGGTTTTTTGCGACAGGCCGAACACCACGCTTTCATCGTTCATGATATGGCAGCCCAAAAGGCTCAGGCCGCGCTTGCCCACCAGGTCGCGCACCGTTACGCCGAACGGCACGTGGCGGGCGTTCACCAGTAAACCCGCAGCGGCCGCCGCCAGCGGGTTGCCGCCGCTCGCCACGATGCCGATAAACATAAATTCAGACGCGCCCGCCAGCACGGTGAGGGAGAGGATAAACGGCACCCAGAGCGGGAAGCCGTAGGCCATCGCCAGCGAGCCGTAGGACATGCCGACCACGCCCACCGCGAGGCAGACCAGGACAATCGCTTTTATCGTGTCGCCTTTCAGGCAAGAGAGGTGATGTTTCATACCATTTTAGCCATATCGAACGTATTTCCATTATAATGAACGCATCAAAAACGTTTTACAAGGCGAACGATTCGTTCGTTATAGAGAGACAGAGGCCGTTTTATGACGCAGCCAATCAGCGTGATCGCCAAAAGCCTGGTGCGGGAACGCCTGCGAACCGGGCTTTCGCTGGCGGAGATTGCACGCCGTGCCGGGATCGCCAAATCCACGCTTTCTCAGCTGGAGTCCGGCAACGGCAATCCTAGCCTGGAAACGCTCTGGTCGTTGTGCGTGGCGCTGGATATTCCCTTCGCCCGGCTTCTGGAGCCGCAGCAGCCTGCCACGCAGGTGATCCGCCGCGGCGAAGGAACAAAAGTGGTCGCCGGGCAGGCGAACTACGAGGCTATTTTGCTGGCGGCGTGTCCGCCGGGCGCGCGTCGCGATATTTATCTGCTGCTGACTCAGCCGGGAGCCGACCGTATTTCCCAGCCGCATCCGCCCGGATCGGTCGAACACATCATCGTGACGCAGGGGCGGGCGATGGTTGGCCTGGTCGACGCGGCGGAAGAGCTTGGTCCGGGAGATTACATTTGCTACCCCGCCGACCAGCCGCATATCTTTAAGGCGCTGGAGCCAGACACGCACGCGCTTCTGGTGGCCGAACAAAATTAACGAAGATACGGAAAATCATGTCGCTTAAAGCCATTGCTAAAGAACTGGGGCTGTCCGTCACCACCGTCAGCCGCGCCCTCAACGGGTATGATGACGTTTCTGCTGAGACGCGCGCCCGCGTGGAGGCGGAGGCCCAGCGCCGTGGCTACCGGCCTAATACCTTTGCCCGTCGCCTGAAGATGGGCAAAATTGACGCCGTCGGGCTCGTTTTCCCGGTCCATCCCGTTCCGCTCAATAACAGCGTATTTATGGACATGGTCGGCGAAATTAGCCACGAACTGGCGCGACATGAGATCGACCTGCTGCTCATCGCCGATGACGATCTGGCGGACAAGCACAGCTATATGCGCATGGTGCAAAGCCGGCGCGTGGACGCGCTGATTGTGGCGCACACGCTGGATCACGATCCGCGCCTGGAGCAGCTGCAGGCCGCCGGGTTTCCGTTCCTGGCGCTCGGGCGCAGCCAGCTGCCGCAGCCGTACGCGTGGTTCGATTTCGATAACTATGCCGGCACCTATCAGGCCACCCGCTGGCTGATTGAAAAAGGCCATCAGCGCATTGCCCTGCTGGGCGAAAGCAACAATCAGGCATTTATTACCCAGCGTCGTCAGGGCTATCTCGACGCGCTGCGGGAAGCGGGGCTTTCAAGCGAATGGCTGCGCGCCATGCCGCCTTCGCGCCGCGTGGGGTACGCCACCACGAAAGAACTTCTCTCTCTGCCGCAGCCGCCCACGGCCATCATCACCGACTGCAATACCCACGGCGACGGCGCGGCAATGGCGCTGGCGCAGATGGGACGCCTGTCTGGTGAAAACGCCGTCTCTCTGGTGGTCTACGACGGCTTACCGCAGGACAGTATCGTCGATATCGACGTGGCGGCGGTGATCCAGTCAACCCGTCAGGGCGTCGGGAAACAGATTGCCGGTATGGTGCGCCAGCTGATTAACGGCGACGACATCAGCACGCTTCAGGTGCTCTGGCAGCCTGAATTCTCTCCGGGCCAGACGGCCTAATCTACGCAAAATTCCAAACTCGATCACAGATCCGAAACGTTTTGGTTTGTATCCGAAACGTTTCGGATCAACACTCAGGACATCCCGATGACAGGAGATGTCTGATGCAAGATTCCGTATTTCGACTCGTAAGCAACGCGGTGGACGTGG
The DNA here is from genome assembly GCF_014930695.1 of Enterobacter cloacae complex sp. P40C2. Lineage (NCBI taxonomy): Bacteria > Pseudomonadati > Pseudomonadota > Gammaproteobacteria > Enterobacterales > Enterobacteriaceae > Enterobacter > Enterobacter cloacae complex sp. P40C2. The sequence goes on from NZ_JADBRP010000013.1 coordinate 47,164, forward strand.
TAATAAAAACGCGCCCGTTCGCCGAAATTCTCTACTGGGGGCCGCACCTTCAGCACTTTTCGCCGCAGTATGCCGCTACGCTCGCGCGCCCGGTGGCCAACGGCAGGCTTGATGTGGATTCACCGGTTACGCTGATGGCCGAGCTGGGGCACGGCCTGTTTGGTTCCCCCGGCATTGAGGGGCACCGGCAGGGGCTGGACGGTTCCCCGGTTTTCAGCACCACGGACGTGCAGCAGCAGGGGCAAACCCTGACGATAACGGCAGAAGATGAACACGCGGGCCTGCGCCTGACCAGCGAGCTGGCGCTGGACGCCAGCGGCGTGCTGGTCGTGCGCCACGGCCTAACCAACCTGAAATCGCAGGCGTGGCAGGTGGATCGTTTCGCCGTTACGCTGCCGGTGGCCGAGCGCGCGCGCGAGGTAATGGCCTTCCACGGACGCTGGATCAGAGAATTTCAGCCGCACCGCGTCATGCTTGAGCACGACAGCTTTGTCATCGAAAACCGTCGAGGTAAAACCTCCCACGAACACTTCCCGGCGCTGATTTCGGGCACGCCGTCGTTCAGCGAAATGCACGGCGACGTCTGGGGCGTGCACCTGGGATGGAGCGGTAACCACCGCCTGCGCGCGGAGGCAAAAACCGATGGCCGCCGTTATATGCAGGCCGAAGCGCTCTACCTGCCGGGTGAAATGGCGATTGACGAGGGCGAAACGATCTGGACGCCGCGCCTGTATGCCAGCTACTCCGCGCACGGGCTGAACGGCATGAGCCAGCAGTTCCACCGCTACCTGCGCGACAACATCATCCGCTTCCCGGAAAACAAACCGCGTCCGGTACACCTCAACACCTGGGAGGGGATCTACTTCAGCCACGATCCGGAGTACATCATGCGCATGGCCGACGAGGCCGCGGCGCTCGGCGTGGAGCGCTTTATCATCGACGACGGCTGGTTCAAAGGCCGCAACGACGACCATGCCGCGCTGGGCGACTGGTATCTGGACGAGAAAAAATACCCGAACGGCCTGACGCCGGTGATTAACCACGTTAAACGGCTCGGCATGGAGTTTGGCATCTGGGTTGAGCCGGAGATGATTAACCCGGATTCTGATTTATACCGCGCGCATCCTGACTGGGTTCTGGCGCTGCCGGGATACGCGCAGGCGACCGGACGACACCAGCTGGTGCTTAACCTGAACATTCCGGAAGCCTTTGATTACCTGGTGGAGCGAATGAGCTGGCTGCTGGGCGAACATGCGGTCGACTACGTGAAGTGGGACATGAACCGCGAGCTGGTGCAGCCTGGGCACAACGGCAAAGCCGCCGCAGACGCCCAGACGCGCCAGTTTTATCGCCTGCTGGACGTGCTGGGCGAGCGCTTCCCGCACGTTGAGTTTGAATCCTGCTCGTCCGGCGGCGGACGTATTGACTATGAGGTGCTGGCCCGCAGCCACCGCTTCTGGGCATCCGACAATAACGACGCGCTGGAGCGCAGCACCATTCAGCGCGGCATGAGCTACTTTTTCCCGCCGGAGGTGATGGGCGCGCATATCGGTCATCATAAATGTCACGCCACCTTCCGCCAGCACAGCATTGCCTTTCGCGGGCTGACGGCGCTGTTTGGCCATATGGGGCTGGAGCTGGATCCGCTCACCGTGGACGCGCAGGAGCGCGAAGGCTATCGCCATTACGCCGCGCTGCACAAGCAGTGGCGCGAGGTGATCCACCGCGGCACCCAGTGGCGGGTGGATATGCCGGACGCGACCACGCTGGCGCAGGGTATAGTGAGCGACGACAGGAAGCACGGGCTGTTTATGGTCAGCCAGCTCGCGATGCCGGATTACACCCTGATGATGCCGCTGCGCATGCCGGGGCTGGACGCCAGCGCGCAGTACCGCATCACGTTGCTGGATCACCCGAATATTCAGATTACGGGAGAGGGCGGGCACACCATGCGCAAGCTCCCGGCATGGATGAACGCGCCGCAAACGGCAAGCGGTGAGTGGCTGATGCAGGCGGGTATTGCGCTGCCGATTCTGGATCCGGAGACCGCCATTCTGATTGGCGTGGAACGCGTGTAAGGGTGACGGGCCGGGGAGCCGGCCCTCCGTTGAGGATAAAAATAATGAACACAACAACCTGTACCCACAAAGACAACCCTAACTTCTGGATTTTTGGGCTGTTCTTCTTTCTCTACTTCTTCATCATGGCCACCTGCTTTCCGTTTCTGCCTATCTGGCTGTCGGACATCATCGGCCTGAATAAAACCCATACCGGCATCGTTTTCTCCTGCATTTCGCTCTCGGCTATCGCCTTCCAGCCGGTGCTGGGGGTGATTTCGGACAAGCTGGGGCTGAAAAAGCACCTGCTGTGGATTATCTCTGTATTGCTGTTTCTCTTCGCACCGTTCTTTCTGTACGTCTTTGCGCCATTGCTGAAAACCAATATCTGGCTGGGCGCGCTGAGCGGCGGGCTGTATATCGGCTTTGTCTTTTCGGCGGGGTCGGGAGCGATTGAGGCCTACATCGAGCGCGTGAGCCGCAACAGCTTTTTTGAATACGGCAAGGCGCGCATGTTTGGCTGCCTCGGCTGGGGGCTGTGCGCCTCAACCGGCGGTATTCTGTTCGGCATCGATCCGTCGTACGTTTTCTGGATGGGATCGGGGGCGGCGCTGCTGCTGATGCTGCTGCTGGTGGTCGCGAAGCCGAAGCCCAACCAGACGGCGCAGGTGATGAACGCCCTGGGCGCGAACCAGCCGCAGATCACCGCCAGAACCGTGTTCAGCCTGTTCCGCCAGCGCAGAATGTGGATGTTTATTCTGTACGTGATCGGCGTGGCCTGCGTGTATGACGTTTTCGACCAGCAGTTTGCCACCTTCTTCAAAACCTTCTTCGCCACGCCGCAGGAGGGCACCCGCGCCTTTGGTTTTGCGACGACGGCGGGAGAAATTTGCAACGCCATCATCATGTTCTGCTCGCCGTGGATCATTAACCGCATCGGCGCGAAAAACACGCTGCTGATCGCCGGGGTGATTATGGCGACGCGCATCATCGGCTCGTCTTTCGCCACCACCGCCGTGGAAGTGATTGCCCTCAAGATGCTGCACGCGCTGGAGGTCCCGTTCCTGCTGGTGGGGGCGTTCAAGTATATTACCGGCGTGTTTGATACGCGTCTGTCGGCCACTATCTACCTGATTGGCTTCCAGTTTGCCAAGCAGTCGGCCGCGATCTTCCTCTCCGCCTTTGCCGGGAATATGTATGACCGGATCGGCTTCCAGGAGACGTATCTGATGCTGGGCTGCTTCGTGCTGGCGGTTACGGTGGTGTCGGCGTTTACGCTGAGCAGCAGGCAGGAGATTGCCGCTGCCGCGGGCGCGGCAGCGTTAACCGGTCAGTCCAGGTAAAACACCTCTTTCAGCCCGGCACTCACCGGGCTGTTGTCGGGGTTCGACGGCATCACATCGCGCATGTGTTTCCACCAGCGCTGGCAGACGTCGGTATTCGCTACCGCGTTCCAGCGCTCCTCCGATTCAATCTCCACGGTGGCAAACAGCAGGCTGCGTTCACCGTCGAGATAAATGGCGTAGCGGTGCGCGCCGTGGTCCTTCAGCACCGCTTCCAGCTCGGACCAGATCGGATTGTGGCGGCGCGCGTACTCCTCGTGCGCGTCCGGGTTAACCTGCATGACAAAGGCTTTGCGGATCATAATGCCTCCAGGTAGAGCTCGCGAACCTCGTCGCGGCTGGCGGTGCGCGGATTGCATGGCGCGCACGGGTCAGCGAGGGCTTTATCCAGCCAGCCTTCGATATCGGCTTTGCTGACGCCAAGCTGGCTGAAGCCGGACGGAATGCCGACGCGGGCGCTCAGGTCGCGAATCGCCTGAATCGCTGACGTGCTGGCCGCCTCGTCGCTCATACCCTGCGTGTCGACACCCATCGCCTGGGCCACGCGGGCAAAGCGGGCTACGGCGTTCGGGCGGTTAAAGTTTTCGACGATCGGCAGCAGGATGGCGTTGCACACGCCGTGCGGCAGGTTGTGCGTCGCGCCCGGCTGGTGCGCGAGGGCGTGCACGAGGCCAAGGCCAGCGCTGTTAAACGCCATGCCCGCCAGGTATTGCCCAAACGCCATCTGCTCGCGCGCTTCCAGGTTATGGCCGTTGTTGACCGCTTCCGGCAGCCAGCGGTTAATTAGGCGAATTGCTTCCAGCGCGTTGGCGTCGGTCAGCGGGTGCGCGCCAACGGAGACGTAGGCCTCAACGGCGTGGGTTAACGCGTCCATGCCGGTGGCGGCGGTCACGGAGGCGGGAATATCGAGCATCACGCTGGCGTCATCCACGGCGATGTCCGGGATGATGTTCGGGTCGATGATCACCTCCTTCACCTGGCGCGCGGAGTCAATAATTACCGCGTTGCTGGTCATCTCCGCCGCCGTGCCCGCGGTGGTGTTGATCGCCACCAGCGGCACGCCCGGGTTTTTCACCTTGCCGACGCCGGAGTAGTCGGTGGACGGGCCGGGGTTAGCGGTGAGGATCTTAATGGCTTTGGCGGTATCAATCGGGCTGCCGCCGCCGAAGGCAATTACATAATCACACTCCGCGTCCCGGTACGCTGTGAATCCTTTCTGCACCAGCGCTTCCGTCGGGTTCGGGAACACCTCGTCGAACAGGTGATACGACATCTCATGGGCGTCCAGCGCGGTAAACAGGCTGTCGAGCAGGCCCAGCTTCACCAGCTGGCCGTCGGTGACAATCAGCGCTTTTCCCCACCGCTTGTTTGCCACCAGCCTGACCATGTCGCCGATTGCGCCCGCGCCGTGCAGGCTGATTTTTGGAAGTGCCAACATAAAGCTCATGATAATTCTCCTTAACTATCGCCAGTACCGTCCGGCCAGCGAGGGGTTACGCGTATAATTCCAGCGCTGACCGTAGCGGGCTCACGCCGAAGCGCTTGCCGAGCGCGATAAGCTCTTCGCGGGTAATGGTTTGCTTCATACCGCCCATGGAATAGACCTTCACCAGCACCTCCGCCGATTTTTCAGCGGTGTCGATCAGGCCAAAGGTTTCATCCAGCGTCGGGCCGCTGCCGAAGACGCCGTGGAACGGCCACAGCACCAGCGAATGTTTTTGCATATCTCTGGCGGTCGCCTGGCCGATCTCGTCGGTACCCGGCACCATCCACGGCAGAATGCCGACGCCGTCCGGGAAGACCACCAGACACTCGGTGCTGCCTTCCCACAGCTTGCGGGTGATGAAGTCCGAGCTGTTTTCCAGCACGTAGGTCAGGGCGATCAGGTTGGTGGCGTGGCAGTGCATGATCGCGCGGTCCTTGCCGTTGGTCGCCTTAATGCGCTCGCAGTGGGAGAGGAAGTGTGCCGGCAGCTCGGACGTTGGCACCGCGTCGTCCGTCAGCCCCCACAGAATGTGGTAGCCCGCGCCGTCGCTGTCCACCTTCACCACGCCGAGGTTGGCCTGCGGGTCGAGCTGGACGTTGCGGAAGAATTTGCCGGAACCGGTGACGATAAACGGCGTATTGGCGAGCAGCGGCATGGGCTGGCTCAGGGCGATATAGCGCGGCTTCTGATGAAAATCGGCGGCGAACGGCTCGATATCCGCGTCGTCCAGGCGCAGCGTGAGGTTGCCGCCGTTACGCTCGTCCCAGCCCTTCAGCCAGGCGTCGGAGGTGGCTTTGATCATGCCCTGGACGAACCAGGAGGTAGTGATGGTCTGCATAGTTTTCTTTTCCAGTTATCGCGGTGAGGTTGAACCCCTCACCCTAACCCTCTCCCCAAAGGGGAGAGGGGATGGTTTGCTCCCTCTCCCCTTTGGGGAGAGGGCAGGGGTGAGGGGGCAGTTACCCGCGCTGACTCAATACGTCTTTTTCATACGCCCGCACGTTTTCCAGCCACTGGCTGCCTGCCGGGGCGTCGTGACGCTGGCAGTACATTTCCCACACCGCCTGCCACGGCAGGGATTTTTGCTCTTCCAGCAGCGCCAGGCGCGCGGTGTAGTCGCCGTTTGCTTCCAGCTGTTTCAGCGCGGCGACTGGCTCCAGCAGAGCGCGCAGCAGCGCTTTCTTCATGTTGCGGGTGCCGATCACCCACGCCGCGATGCGGTTGATGGAGGCGTCGAAGAAGTCGAGGCCAATGTGCACGCGGTCAAACAGGTCATGGCGGATGATTTCGCTGGCAATCGCCTGGGTTTCGTCATCCAGCAGCACCACGTGGTCGCTGTCCCAGCGCACCGGGCGGCTGACGTGCAGCAGCAGGCGCGGCACGAAGAGCATGGCGGCGGAGATTTTGTCGGAGATCACTTCTGTTGGGTGGAAGTGGCCGGCGTCCAGGCACAGGGCGGTCTGGCGGCTGGTGGCGTAACCCATGTAGAACTCGTTCGAGCCGACGGTGTAGCTCTCTGCGCCAATGCCGAACAGCTTGCTCTCCACCGCGTCGATGTGGTGCGCCGGGTTTAGCTTTTCGCTGATGGCTTCATCCAGCGCGGCCAGCAGGCGCTGACGCGGGGCCAGACGGTCGACGGTGATGTCCTTCATGCCGTCCGGGATCCAGATGTTCATCACCGACGGCGTGCCGAGCTGCTCGCCAAAATACGCCGAGACGCGGCGGCTGGCCTTGACGTGGTCGATCCAGAACTGACGGATGTCGTCGTTGGCGTGGGCGAGGGTAAAGCCGTCCGCGCTCAGCGGGTGCGAGAAGCAGGAGGGGTTAAAGTCCAGGCCCAGCTTGTTGGCTTTCGCCCACTCCACCCAGTTTTTAAAGTGTTCCGGTTTGATCTCGTTACGCGCCACCGGCTCGTCGGACTCCAGATAAATCGCGTGCAGGTTCAGGCGTTTTGGCCCCGGGATCAGGCTCAGCGCCAGCTCCAGATCCGCACGCAGCTCGCTCGCGCTGCGCGCTTTGCCCGGGTAGTTACCCGTCGCCTGAATGCCACCCGTCAGAGAACCGCCCGGGTTCTCGAAGCCGGCCACGTCATCGCCCTGCCAGCAGTGCATGGAGACCGGCAGACGGTCGAGCTGGCGCAGCGCCGCTTCGACATCCACGCCGACGGCGGCGAAACGCTGTTTAGCCAGGTCCCAGGCTTGTTCAAGTTGAGTGGTCATGCGCAAAGCTCCTTAGTCAGTCGTTTTTGCTGAAACTGCGCCCGGTAGCGGGCAATTTCATGGCAGGGATTAGGGGTGAAGGTGGTCAGACGGGTGTTCGCGGCGACTACCGAGCGGAAATCGTCGACGTCTGAAAGTTCGTCCAGGGTCATCAGCTGAATGCCGATATTGCCGAGCGTCGAGGCCTCCACCGGACCCGCCACCACGGTGATGCCGCAGGCGTCAGCGCAGAGCTGGTTCAGCAGCTGGTTCTGACAGCCGCCGCCCACGATGTGCAGCTGACTGAACGGTTTACCGCGAAGGCTCGCCAGCTCGCTCAGGATGTCGGCATAGAGCAGGGCCAGGCTGTCAAAAATACAGCGCGCCAGCTCGGCAGGGCGCGAAGGCACCGGCTGCCCGGCTTCAAAACAGGCGGCCTGGATTTCGGCGCTCATATGCACCGGGTTGATAAAGCGGTCGTCGTTCGGGTTGATCAGGAACGTGCAGGCCTTCAGCTTTTCGGTTTCTGCGATAAGCGCAGGCAGGTCGGCAATGTGCTGCTCTTTCAGCACCCGCTGGAGCAGCCACAGGCCCATGATGTTCTTCAGCACGCGGTAGCGCCCTTCGGCACCGCCTTCGTTAGTGATGTTCGCCGCCAGAGCGGCGTCGCTGGTGTACGGCGTTTTGCTCTCAAAGCCCATCAGCGACCAGGTGCCGGAAGAGAGGTAGGCCGCGTCTTTATCGGCCAGCGGCGATGCGATCACCGCGCTGGCGGTATCGTGGCTGGCGACGCCGACAACCGGGATGGCGTTCCCCTGCGGGCAAATCCACTGCCCGATCACGTTACCCGGATGGGTCGGCGTGCCGAACCAGGAAGGCGAAGCGCCGGTCCAGGCAAGCAGGGTTTCATCCCAGCTATCGGTGTTGATGTTGACCAGCTGCGTGGTGGTGGCGTTGGTGTATTCCCAGTTCATGTTGCCGGTCAGCCGGTAGCTTAAGTAGTCCGGGATCAGCAGCGCGTGCGCCACCTTTTCGGCCAGCTCGGGCTGCTGCTCAACCAGCGCGCGCAGCTGATACAGCGTGTTAAACGGCAGAAACTGAATGCCGCTGCGGCCGTAGATGCTGTCCTTGCCAAGCTGCGCGATGGCGTGCGCCATCAGCCCGTCGGTGCGGCCGTCGCGATACGAGACGGGCAGGCCGACGCGTTCGCCGTGGCCATCGAGCAGAACGTAGTCCACGCCCCAGGTATCAATCCCGATGCTGTCGATGCGAATGCCGTCGTTGCAGACGTTGTTCAGTCCGATGCGGATCTCCGCTTCCAGGGCATCAATATCCCAGGTATCAAAGCCGTCCCGTTTTTGCAGGCAGTTGGCGAAGCGGTGCATTTCGCGAAGCGTAAGAGCGCGCTGGCCGCAGTCCCAGGTGGCGAGCATTACGCGGCCGCTGGATGCGCCTAAATCGACAGCCACACAATGGCGAAAAGTCATGGTCAGGTCCCTTCTAAAGTCATTAGCGCTGAGTGTAAAAAAGGGAGGAAAAGGCCACCTTCTCGTCACTGACAGCCCAAAACTCGCGCTGGCAAGAAAGCAAAGATGAACGTGAGGGAGTTCACAGTTTCCAGGAATGGCGGGGTTTTCAGGCAGTGTGACGCTGACCGCATTTCCCGATCTTTCCGCCTGTTTCTTGAAAAATCGGCAGCTTTTGCGCGGTTTGCTGTCAAAAATTTAAGGTGAGCGCGAAAGGCCTTAATTACTATTTTGAGAACTTTTCTCATTGGTGGAGGCCGTAATGACCGTACTGCACAGCGTCGATTTTTTTCCTTCGGGAGCTTCTCCGGTCGCGATTGAGCCACGGCTTCCTCAGGCTGCCTTTCCAGAACATCACCATGATTTTCATGAGATTGTGATTGTGGAGCACGGGACGGGCATTCATGTCTTCAACGGCCAGCCGTATACCATCAGCGGCGGCACGGTGTGCTTCGTGCGCGACCACGACAGGCACCTGTATGAACATACCGACAACCTGTGCCTGACCAATGTGCTCTATCGTTCGCCGGATGCGTTCCAGTTTATTTCGGGGCTGAACCAGCTGTTGCCCCAGGAGCAGGACGGACACTATCCGTCGCACTGGCGGGTAAATCAGTCCACGTTGCAGCAGGTGCGCCAGCTGGTGAGCCAGATGGAGCAGGGCGAAGACGGGCAGGAGACGCACGCTATCGTCACCCGCGAGCTGCTGTTCATGCAGCTGCTGGTGCTGCTGCGCCGCGGCAGCCTGGTGGAAGGCCTGGAAAATAACGACGGCCGGCTGAACCAGCTGATGGCCTGGCTGGAGGACCATTTTGCCGAGGACGTGTGCTGGGAGACGCTGGCGGAGGATTATTCGCTGTCGCTGCGCACGCTGCATCGTCAGCTTAAGCAGCGCACGGGGCTGACGCCGCAGCGCTACCTTAACCGCCTGCGCCTGATCAAGGCGCGCCATCTTTTACGCCACACCGACGAAAGCGTCACGGATATCGCCTATCGCTGCGGTTTCGGCGACAGCAATCACTTTTCGACCCTGTTTCGCCGGGAATTCAGCTGGTCGCCGCGCGATATCCGGCAGGGGAAAGACGCGTTGCTTCAGTAACGCGAGGGCAGTCACCGTTTTCAGACCGCAAAAAGGCTAATAATGTCCGGTTATTCACCGTAGAGGTTGTGGTGTGGCCGCTCAGTTAATTCTTCGCAAAGATGATTTTTTCGCCTCCGCGAGTCAGGCCGTCGCGGTGGCGGACCGCTACCCGCAAAACGTCTTTGCCGGGCACACCCACGAGTTCTGCGAGCTAGTGCTGGTGTGGCGCGGCAACGGTTTACACATCCTCAACGACCGGCCCTACCGTATCACGCGCGGGGATCTGTTCTACATCCGCGCCGAAGACAAACACGCCTACGCCTCGGTTAACGATCTGGTGTTGCAGAACGTCATCTACTGCCCGGACAGACTCCGGCTGAATATCGACTGGGCGGCCAGCATCCCCCGTTTTCTTGATGCCGGCGGCGAACCGCACTGGCGCTTAAGCAGTAGCGGCATGGCTCAGGTGCGCCAGACGATCTCCCAGCTGGAGCAGGAGAGCCAGAAAAGCGATCCGGTGGCTAACCAGATGGCGGAACTGCTTTTCGCCCAGCTGGTTATAACCCTCAGGCGCCATCGTTACGCCACCGATAACCCCTCCGCTACCGCGCAGGAAGCGCTGCTGGACAAGCTGATCGCCCGGCTCGCGGGCAGCCTGAACAAAAGCTTCGTGCTGGAAAAGTTTTGCGAGCAGGAGCAGTGCAGCGAGCGCGCGCTGCGCCAGCAGTTCCGCACCCAGACGGGGATGACGGTGAACCACTACCTGCGCCAGCTGCGCATCTGCCACGCCCAGTACCTGCTGCAGCATACGGAGCTGATGGTCAGCGAGGTGGCGATGCGCTGCGGCTTTGAGGACAGTAACTACTTTTCGGTGGTGTTTAACCGCGAGGTGGGGATGACGCCGGTTCAGTGGCGTCATCACAGTCGAAAGGCGGCCTGATCAGCTCGCCATGCCGAGGCCGACAATGTTGGCGGCAATGATAATCACCACGCAGCCCAGGCTCAGCACGCCCACCGGACGACGTCCGGCGTTATTCCACTCCTTCAGCACCAGCCCAACCAGCCCGCCGCACAGGACGTAGAAGCTCATGTGCAGCATCCAGCTTATGTAGTCGTACTGCGGCGGAATGCTGGCGTGGCCCCAGGCGTAGAAAAAGAACTGCAGATACCACATCAGGCCGCCAAGGGCGGAGAGCAGCACGTTGGTGATGATTAAGGATTTTGCCAGCGAGAAGTCGGCTTTTACCGACAGATTTTTCACCTTTGCCAGACGAATAAAGCAGAAGCCGAGGTTTACCAGCGCGCCGCCGCCCATGATCACCACGTAGCTTGGCAGGGCCACGTACAGCGGGTCGACGCCCAGCGCGGCGGCCGCTTCGTGCATAGGCTTCGCCGCGTTCATGGCGAACGACATGCCCGCCGAGAAGATGCCGCACATCACCGCCAGCAGCAGCCCTTTCTTCAGGTTAAAGTCTTCGGCCTTGATGCCCATCCTGCGCTCTTTCAGCTGGCCCGCACGGGTGACGATACCCACGCCGATCACCGCTACCAGCACGCCCAGCAGGGTCATCCGCCCGCCCTGGGTGTTGATCAGCACGTCGAAATCGCCGTTGAGGATCGGCGTCATCAGCGTGCCGACGATCAGCGTAATGCCAATCGCGATGCCAATCCCCATCGACATGCCGAGGTAGCGCATGGTCAGGCCGTAATTGATATTACCGATGCCCCACATCGCGCCGAACAGAAACACCGGCAGCAGGGTGGAGGCACTGAAGGAGGAGAAGTAGCCCCAGAAATCCGGAAGCAGCATGGCGCTGATGGTCCAGGGCAAAATCAGCCATGATACCGTACCGCCAACGGACCACATGGTTTCCCATGACCAGCCCTTAATCTTTTTAAACGGGGCATAGAAACAGGCTGCACTGGCCGCGCCTATCAAATGCCAGAAGATACCCATCGTAATCGCATGATTCATTTTTACATCCTCATCGTTTTTATAGTCGGTGGCTTCCCGCCGACCTGATGAGTGTAAAAATTAGGCGGTTCAGTAACCTTGAGAAGGTTGCCGCACTTTTGTTCAGGGTGGCAATTATCACGTTAAGCAGGTGAGCAGACTCACAATTTTGTGATTTATCGAAACGCGAATAACCTTATAAAAACTACGGCATTGATAATCATTTTCAATATCATTTAATTAACTATAATGAACCAACTGCTTACGCGGCATTAACAGCTGTGCCGCCCGACACTAATGGAGAGGATTATGAGTTATACACTGCCATCCCTGCCGTATGCCTACGACGCACTGGAACCGCATTTCGACAAGCAGACGATGGAAATCCATCACACTAAACACCACCAGACCTACGTGAACAACGCGAATGCTGCGCTGGAAAGCCTGCCAGAGTTCGCAAACCTGCCTGTTGAAGAGCTGATTACCAAACTGGACCAGCTGCCGGCAGACAAAAAAACCGTGCTGCGTAACAACGCTGGCGGTCACGCTAACCACAGCCTGTTCTGGAAAGGCCTGAAAACCGGCACCACCCTTCAGGGCGACCTGAAAGCGGCTATCGAGCGCGACTTCGGCTCCGTTGATAACTTCAAAGCGGAATTCGAAAAAGCGGCTGCAACCCGTTTCGGCTCTGGCTGGGCGTGGCTGGTGCTGAAAGGCGACAAGCTGGCGGTTGTTTCTACCGCAAACCAGGACTCCCCGCTGATGGGTGAAGCTATTTCTGGCGCATCCGGTTTCCCAATCCTGGGTCTGGACGTGTGGGAGCACGCTTACTATCTGAAGTTCCAGAACCGTCGCCCTGACTACATCAAAGCGTTCTGGGATGTAGTGAACTGGGACGAAGCAGCAGCGCGTTTCGCCGCTAAAAAATAAGGTTGCATTGACGCCTGCGAGAAGCGAGTCTGATGACTCGCTTTTTTTGTATCTGAAGGAGTAGAGATGCATTACCCGGTGAATGTGTTTACAGGCAAGGTAAGGGAGTACGACGGCAGCCGCCCGAGCGCCATCGCCAAGGTGCAGGTCGACGGCGAGCTGACGCTGACCGAGCTCGGCCTGGCGGGTGACCAGCAGGCTGAAAAGAAGATCCACGGCGGGCCCGAGCGCGCGCTGTGCCACTATCCGCGCGAGCACTATCAGCACTGGAAAACCGAATTTCCTGAGCAGGCGGACCTGTTCGTCGCGCCGGCGTTTGGTGAAAATCTGTCGACCGAAGGGCTGACGGAGAAGAACGTCTTTATCGGCGATATTTACCGCTGGGGCGATGCCCTGATTCAGGTGACGCAGCCACGCTCGCCGTGCTTCAAGCTTAACTACCATTTCGGCATTCAGGACATGTCGGCCCGGCTGCAAAACGCGGGTAAAACCGGCTGGCTGTACCGCGTGGTGCAGGCGGGAGAGGTTTCTGCGGATGCGCCGCTGGCGCTCGCCTCGCGCCTGAGCGATGTCTCCGTGCATGAGGCCTGCGCCATTGCATGGCATATGCCGTTCGATGACGAGCAGTATCATCGGCTGCTGTCGGCGGCGGGGCTGTCGACAAGCTGGACCAGAACGATGCAGAAGCGGCGGATAAGCGGGAAGATCGAGAGCAGTTCGCGGAGATTGTGGGGGAAATAATGCCCCTCACCCTAACCCTCTCCCCACAGGGGAGAGGGGACTAAAAACACCCTCTCCCCTGTGGGGAGAGGGCCGGGGTGAGGGGAAAACTACGAACGCTTATACAGCGGCAGCCACAGCGTTAACCGCAACCCGCCCAGCGGGCTGTCATCGGCCTTCACCCAGCCGCGGTGCTGCTGCATGGCGGTTTCGACAATCGCCAGTCCCAGCCCCGTACCGCCAGATTCACGGTCGCGCGCTTCGTCGGTACGATAGAACGGACGGAAAATTTGCTCGCGATCTTCCGGGCTGACGCCTGGACCGTCGTCGTCCACGATGATGGTGATCCCGTCTTTATCCACCGAAAACGCCACTTCAATCTTCGTATGGGAATAGCGCAGGGCGTTACGCACGATATTCTCCAGCGCGCTTTCCAGCGTGTTGGGGTTACCGTACAGCGGCCACGGGCCCGGCGGGAAATTGACGGTGAAGGATTTGCCCATCTGCTCCGCTTCGAACGCCGCGTTGTCCAGCACCTCGTGCCACAGCTGATTGGCTTTCACCGTTTCGCTCACCAGCGCGTTTTTCTGCTGATTGCGCGACATCACCAGCAGATCGTTGATCATGCTGTCCAGGCGCTGGGCTTCCGTCTCAATACGCTCCAGCTCTTTGCTCTCGCCGCTGCGGCGACGCAGCAGGGCGGTACCCAGCTGCAGGCGCGTGAGCGGCGTACGCAGTTCATGCGAGATGTCCGACAGCAGGCGTTGCTGTGCGGTCATCATGCGGTCAAGAGCGCTTACCATCTGGTTGAAGCTGGTTCCCGCGGCCAGAAACTCCTGCGGCCCGGATTCCAGCTCCGGATGCTGCCTCAGGTTGCCCTGTGCCACTTCGTCCGCCGCGTTTTTCAGCTTACGCGCCGGTTTCGCCAGGCTCCATGCCAGCCATAACAGCAGCGGAGAGCTGACCAGCATCGTGACAATCAACAGCAGAAGCGGACGGTCAAACAGCAGGTTGATGAAGTCGGACTGGGAATTGCTCGCTGGGCGAATCAGATAGAGCTGGTAGTTGTCTTCCCCATCCCGTACCGAGAAAGGGCCAACCATCTCTACCCGACCATATTTCTTTTTCTGTGGGTGATCGGCGTTATCCGCCTGGCCAATAAAGTTGCGGATAATCTGCATCTCATTGCGATCGGCCCCAATGACGCGGCCTTCGCTGGTCACCAGCAAAAGGCGTTGTCCGGGGGGCGCCCACTTGTCGATAGCGCGAAACAGCCTGCGCCACCACATTAAATCGTTCGGCGGATCGTTTGCCAGCTCCGCTTCCACGTGCTGCTCGATCATCACGCCCTGACGTTGCTCGCTGTCCAGCAGCTCCGTCATCTGGCGTGAGTCGAGTTTTGGCAACATCAAAACGAGCATTAAAACCAGTGCCAGCGTCAGCCAGAAGATGGCGAAGATGCGGGCGGTTAAGCTGCCTATCATGAAGCGGAAACCATCAGATAACCGCGACCACGCAGGGTTTTAAACCACGGATGACCGTCTTTACGCTCCGGCAGCTTACGGCGCAGGTTCGAGATATGCATATCGATAGCGCGATCGAACGGCGTGAGGCGTTTACCCAGCACTTCCTGGCTTAAATGCTCACGCGACACGACCTGGCCGAGATGCTGCGCCAGCAGATACAGCAGGGTGAACTCGGTGCCGGTCAGCTCAAGAACTTCACCGTCGAAGCTCGCTTCCTGACGGCCCGGATTCAGGCTCAGGGAGTCAACTTCCAGCGTTGGTGAGCTGTTGTCGGTATTCTGCTGCTGCTCGCTCCAGTGGGAACGGCGCAGGATGGCGCGAATACGGGCTACCAGTTCACGATCGTTGAACGGCTTAGGTAAATAGTCATCCGCACCCAGCTCAAGGCCGAGTACACGGTCAAGCTCGCTGCCGCGCGCGGTCAGCATGATAACGGGGGTCTGGTGTGTCTGGCGAAGCTCTTTCAGCGTATCAATACCGTTTTTCTTCGGCATCATTACGTCGAGCAAAAGTAGATCGATGCTGTCGTCAAGGAGACTCAGCGCCTGTTCCCCATCATGGGCAACCAGGACGTTGAAACCTTCCATGTCGAGCAACTCCTTTAAAAGGGATGTGAGCTCTCGGTCATCATCAACTAACAGGATTTTATTCATTGTTTAAATACCTCCGAGGCAGAAATTACGACATCAAGGCTATCTAATCCATGACTTTACGTTGTTTTACACCCCCTGACGCATGTTTGCAGCCTGAATCGTAGACTGTCTCTCGTTGAATCGCGACACGAAAGATTTTGGGAGCAAGTGATGCGCAAAGTTACCGCTGCCGTCATGGCCTCAACGCTGGCGTTCAGTGCGTTTAGCCAGGCTGCTGTAGCTATCAACAGCGATAACGGTTCCTCACTGGAGGGCGCAACGCAGCACAGCAGCCAAAGCCATATGTTTGACGGCATAAGTTTAACCGAACATCAGCGTCAACAGATGCGAGATCTGATGCAGAGGGCACGACACGATCAGCCCCCTGTTAATGTTAGCGAAATGGAGACAATGCATCGCCTTGTCACCGCAGAAAATTTTGACGAAAGCGCTGTACGCGCTCAGGCAGAAAAAATGGCGCAGGAACAGGTTGCCCGCCAGGTAGAAATGGCGAAGGTCCGCAACCAGATGTTCCACCTGTTAACGCCCGAGCAGCAGGCGGTTTTGAATACCAAACATCAGCAGCGTATGAACCAGCTGCGTGAGGTTGCACGGATGCAGCGAAGCTCAGATATGACGCTTTTCAGTAGCAATAGCAGTACCCGTAGTAACCAGTAAACCCTGTTTTCCTTGCCATAGACACCATCCCTGTCTTCCCCCACATGATGTGGGGGTTTTTTTTGCCCGTCGTTCAGGTTTGTTAACGCTTTATTCATCCTTTCACTCCACCACCATCCGTTATACTAGCGCCATGGCATGACAGGAGTGTTTATGAATCAATCCTATGGACGGCTGGTAAGCCGGGCCGCAATAGCCGCGACGGTAATGGCGTCGTGTTTGCTGATCATTAAAATTTTCGCGTGGTGGTACACCGGGTCGGTCAGTATTCTGGCGGCGTTAGTGGACTCTCTGGTGGATATCGCCGCCTCGCTGACCAACCTGCTGGTGGTGCGCTACTCGCTGCAACCGGCGGATGAAGAGCATACGTTCGGCCACGGCAAAGCGGAATCGCTGGCCGCGCTGGCGCAAAGCATGTTTATTTCCGGCTCGGCGCTGTTCCTGTTTTTAACCGGCATTCAGCACCTTATTTCGCCTTCTCCGATGAACGATCCGGGCGTTGGCGTGGTCGTAACGGTAGTTGCACTTATAAGCACACTTGTTCTTGTAACGTTCCAGCGCTGGGTGGTAAGAAAAACACAAAGCCAGGCGGTACGGGCAGATATGCTTCATTATCAGTCTGATGTTATGATGAATGGGGCTATTCTTATTGCGCTTGGTCTGGCCTGGTATGGCTGGCACCGGGCCGACGCGTTGTTTGCGTTAGGGATAGGGATCTATATTTTGTACAGCGCGTTGCGCATGGGGTATGACGCGGTACAGTCGCTTCTGGACCGTGCGCTACCCGACGCAGAACGTGATGAAATTTATACCATCGTGACCTCCTGGCCTGGCGTCAGTGGTGCCCACGATCTTCGTACGCGGCAGTCAGGGCCGACCCGCTTTATTCAGATTCATTTGGAAATGGAAGACAACCTGCCGCTGGTTCAGGCGCATATGATAGCTGAACAGGTGGAGCAGGCGATTTTGCAGCGTTTCCCTGGGTCAGACGTCATTATTCACCAGGATCCGTGCTCGGTCGTTCCCAGGGCATTTGAGCTTTCGTAATTCGTTGTAAAAAAGTGAGCCAGACCAGCATTTTGTGGATAAATTACCACCATATGGCCTGACCTGAATCAATTCAGCTGGAAGGGATTGATATACTATTTGCAGTATTCGACGGTTGAGCAGTTTCTTCCGGCAGCAGATTTCAATTTTGCATTCCTAAGTTCAGAGGTAGTCATGATTAAGAAAATCGGTGTGTTGACAAGCGGCGGTGATGCGCCGGGCATGAACGCGGCAATTCGTGGGGTTGTCCGTGCAGCGCTGACGGAAGGTCTGGAAGTTTTTGGTATCTATGACGGTTATCTGGGTCTGTATGAAGACCGCATGGTTCAACTCGACCGTTACAGCGTGTCTGACATGATCAACCGTGGTGGTACATTCCTCGGCTCCGCGCGCTTCCCGGAATTCCGTGACGAACACATCCGTGAAGTGGCTATCGAAAACATGAAAAAACGCGGCCTGGACGCGCTGGTGGTTATCGGCGGCGACGGCTCATACATGGGTGCAAAACGTCTGACCGAAATGGGCTTCCCGTGCATCGGCCTGCCTGGCACCATCGATAACGATATCAAAGGCACCGATTACACCATCGGTTACTTCACCGCCCTGGGTACCGTTGTGGAAGCCATCGACCGCCTGCGTGACACCTCTTCTTCGCACCAGCGTATTTCTATCGTTGAGGTGATGGGCCGTTACTGCGGTGACCTGACCCTGGCGGCGGCCATTGCCGGTGGGTGTGAGTTCGTGGTGGTTCCGGAAGTGGAATTCAGCCGTGAAGATCTGGTTGCTGAAATCAAAGCCGGTATCGCGAAAGGTAAAAAACACGCGATCGTTGCCATCACCGAGCACATCTGTGATGTTGATGAACTGGCGAAGTATATCGAAACCGAAACCAAACGCGAAACCCGTGCAACCGTTCTGGGCCACATCCAGCGTGGCGGTTCCCCGGGTCCATACGACCGCATCCTGGCGTCCCGCATGGGCGCGTACGCTATCGAGCTGCTCCTGCAGGGGCACGGCGGCCGTTGCGTCGGCATCCAGAACGAACAGCTCGTTCACCATGACATCATCGACGCGATTGAAAACATGAAGCGTCCGTTCAAAGGTGACTGGCTGGACTGCGCGAAAAAACTGTACTGATCGGCATTCAGGATAAATGCAAAACGGTAACCCCAGGGTTACCGTTTTTTTTGTGTGCTCCCTCTCCTGTGGAGAGGGCTGGGGTGAGAGCATCAGGCCACTCATCCACTTTTTTATTCCCTCACGTTATAGCCAATCTTTTTTTATTCTTTAATCATCCATTCGCTTTCTGGCACGCTGCATTCATCAAAACACTGCATAAGAGAGCCGGGCGATGAACAAATGGGGCGTGGGGTTAACATTATTGCTGGCATCGACCAGCGTACTGGCAAAGGACATTCAGCTACTGAACGTGTCGTATGATCCGACGCGTGAACTGTACGACCAGTACAACAAGGCCTTCGCGGCGCACTGGAAGCAGGAAACCGGCGATAACGTGGTGGTTCGCCAGTCTCACGGCGGTTCCGGCAAGCAGGCGACGTCCGTGATCAACGGCATCGAAGCCGATGTGGTCACCCTCGCGCTGGCCTATGACGTGGACGCGATTGCCGAACGTGGCCGTATCGACAAAAACTGGATCAAGCGCCTGCCGGATAACTCTGCGCCATACACCTCGACCATTGTCTTCCTGGTGCGTAAAGGCAACCCGAAACAGATCAAAGACTGGAACGATCTGGTTAAGCCGGGCGTGTCCGTCATTACTCCGAACCCGAAAAGCTCCGGCGGCGCACGCTGGAACTACCTGGCGGCCTGGGGCTATGCGCTGCACCACAACAGCGGTGACCAGGCGAAAGCGCAGGACTTCGTCAAGGCGCTGTTTAAAAACGTCGAAGTGCTGGACTCCGGCGCGCGCGGCGCGACCAATACCTTCGTTGAGCGCGGCATTGGCGACGTGCTGATTGCCTGGGAAAACGAAGCCCTGCTGGCAACCCACGAGCTGGGTAAAGACAAGTTTGAGATCGTTACCCCAAGCGAATCCATTCTGGCCGAGCCGACCGTCTCCGTGGTCGATAAGGTCGTGGATAAAAAAGGGTCCCGGGCGGTGGCGGAAGCTTACCTGAAGTATCTCTACTCGCCGGAAGGCCAGGAAATCGCGGCGAAAAATTACTACCGCCCACGGGATGAATCTGTCGCGAAGAAGTATGAAAACGCCTTTCCGAAGCTGAAGCTGTTCACTATCGATGGGGTGTTTGGCGGCTGGACGAAAGCGCAGAAGGAGCACTTCTCTAACGGCGGCACCTTCGACCAGATCAGCAAGCGTTAAGCGTTTCACAACGCACGACACGGTTACCCGGTGTGAGAAATCCACCGGGTTTTTTATTTGGTCATCATTTTGCGTTACTCTTTTGCCTTTATTGAAAACAGGGAACGCGTTGTGAAAAAAATTATCTTATCGATCCTGATTATTATCGCCCTTGCCGCAGGCGGCGTGTACTGGATGAAAGCGGGTAATCCGAATGCGTTGCGCCATATCGTTCTCGACCAGTGTGTGCCCAACCAGCTGCAAAACCATAATCCGGCGCCGTGCGCGGAGGTGAAGCCGGATGCCGGCTACGTGGTGTTTAAAGACCGCAACGGGCCGCTGCAATATCTTCTGATGCCCACCTACCGTATCAACGGCACCGAAAGCCCGCTGCTGACCGAGCCTCAGACGCCGAACTTCTTCTGGCTGGCATGGCAGTCGCGTAACTTTATGAGCATGAAGCGGGGAGCTGAGGTACCCGACAGCGCCGTTTCGCTGACCATCAACTCCCCGACCGGACGCACGCAAAACCATTTCCATATCCATATCTCCTGCCTGCGCCCGGACGTGCGCGAGAAGCTTAACGCGGCGCAGGGGCAAATCAGCACCCAGTGGCTACCGCTTCCGGGCGGGCTGGAAGGGCACGAGTACCTTGCCCGTCGGGTGACGGAGAACGAGCTGGTGCAGCGTAGTCCGTTTATGATGCTGGCGGAGGAGCTGCCGGAAGCGCGCGACCATATGGGGCGCTTCGCGCTGGCGATGGCGCAGCAGTCTGACGGATCGTTTGTGCTGCTGGCGACGGAGCGTAACTGGCTTGCCTTTAACCGCGCGTCGGCTGAGGAATTACAGGATCATCAATGCGATATCCTGAAGTGACCCCACCATAAATAGCGTTTACTCGTCCTGCCTGTCGCCGTAGACTTGCTGAAAAATTCTACAGGAGACAGGTATGTCGCTCTGGTTAACGCATCCTCTGTTGCTTCCCTCGCTGATCGTCGGCGTCACCATCGTCCTGTGGGCGACGTCGCTATTGCCGGAATTTATCACCGCGCTGCTGTTCTTCACGGCGGCGATGGCCGCCAGAATTGCCCCGCCGGAAGCGATCTTTGGCGGTTTTTCCTCGTCGGCTTTCTGGCTGGTATTCAGCGGCTTTGTGCTGGGCGTGGCGATCCGTAAAACCGGTCTGGCAGACAGGGCCGCCCGGGCGCTATCGGCGAAACTCACCGACTCCTGGGTGCTGATGGTGGCGAGCGTGGTGCTGCTGAGCTACGCCCTGGCGTTCGTGATGCCGTCAAACATGGGGCGTATTGCGCTGCTGATGCCGATTGTCGCGGCCATGGCGAAGCGGGCCGACATTCCCGACGGCTCGCGCGCCTGGTTTGGCCTGGCGCTGGCGGTCGGCTTCGGCACCTTCCAGCTCTCGGCCACTATCCTGCCCGCCAACGTGCCTAACCTGGTCATGAGCGGCGCGGCGGAAGGCTCGTACGGTATTCACCTGAACTACGTTCCCTACCTGCTGTTGCACACGCCTGTTCTGGGCATGCTCAAGGGCCTGATTCTGATTGGCCTGATCTGCTGGCTGTTCCCCGGCAGCCCGAAACCGGCGAAGGATCTCACGCCGTCTGAACCGATGGGGCGTGACGAAAAGCGACTCGCCTGGCTGCTGGCGGTGGTGCTGATGATGTGGGTGACGGAGAGCTGGCACGGCGTGGGGCCAGCGTGGACGGGGCTGGCGGCCTCGATTATCGTCATGCTCCCGCGCATTGGTTTTATCACCGGCGAGGAGTTCTCGGCGGGGGTAAATATGCGCACCTGTATTTACGTTGCGGGTATTCTCGGGCTGGCGATCGTCGTGACGCAAACCGGTATCGGTTCGGCTGTGGGAGAGGTGCTGCTTCATATCATGCCGCTGGATGCGGACCGACCGTTTACCAGCTTCCTGGCGCTGACCGGGATCACCACGGCGCTCAACTTCATTATGACCGCCAACGGCGTTCCGGCGCTCTATACCACGCTGGCGCAGAGCTTTTCCGACGCGACCGGTTTTCCGCTGCTGTCGGTGATTATGATTCAGGTGCTGGGGTACTCCACGCCGCTGCTGCCGTATCAGGCGTCGCCGATTGTGGTGGCGATGGGCTTAGGGAAAGTGCCCGCGAAGGCGGGAATGCTGCTCTGCCTGGCGCTGGCGATTGCGACGTATCTGGTGCTGCTGCCGCTGGATTACTTGTGGTTTAGCGTGTTGGGGAAAGTGTAGTTCGGCGCGAGGGGTTTCCCCTCACCCCAACCCTCTCCCACAGGGAGAGGGAGGAGAAGAGCGGTGGGCAAGCGCAAGCGCCACCCGCCACAACAGCATTACGCCTGTTTAGCCGCTTCTGCTGCCTTAACGATCACCGCGAAAGCGTCAGCCTTCAGGGATGCGCCGCCAACCAGCGCGCCGTCGATGTCTGGCTGGGTGAACAGCTCGGCAGCGTTGGATGCGTTAACGGAACCGCCGTACTGGATGATAACCTGCTCAGCCACTTTCGCGTCTGCTTTAGCAATGTGGTCACGGATGAACTTGTGCACCGCCTGAGCCTGCGCTGGCGTTGCAGATTTGCCGGTGCCGATCGCCCATACTGGCTCGTAAGCGATAACCGCGCCTTCGAACGCTGCCGCACCCTGAGTTTTCAGCACGGCGTCGATCTGACGAGCGCATACTTCTTCAGTTTTGCCCGCTTCGTTTTCTGCTTCGGTTTCACCGATGCACAGAACCGGGATCAGACCCTGCTCTTTCAGCACGGCGAATTTCTTTGCGATGAACTCGTCAGATTCTTTGTGGTAGGTGCGACGCTCAGAGTGGCCGATAATGATGTATTTCGCGCCGATATCTTTCAGCATTTCAGCGGAGGTTTCACCAGTGAATGCGCCGGACAGGTTAACGTCAACGTTCTGCGCGCCCAGCACGATGTGGCTGCCGTCAGCGGCACGTTTAGCCAGATCCAGATACATATCCGGCGGAGCGATAGCAACCGCGCAGCCGGTCACGCCAGCCAGCTCTTTACGCAGGTTAGCAACCAGTTCGTTTACCATGTGGCGGCTGCCGTTCAGTTTCCAGTTACCCATCACTAAAGGATGTCGCATTTCAATTCTCCACGCTCAATAAGCGAATTAAGGAATATGGCCACCCTTAAGGGCAGCATGGTCTGTGAATCAGTATAGAGATTTTCCCTCGAAAGGCTTTGCTTTTTGTCATTAATTCGCCCCCTCGAGTGCGTCTGATAGTGCCAGCTTAATCGGTTCAACTGCGAAGGTCAGCCCCTTTTCGCCGTTATCTGCCACAACATAGCGAACGGCACCTTCCGTATCGGCGTAATAGCGTTTGTTTTTACCGGCAGCGAGCAGTTTTTGCAGCTTTTGCTGGCTCTGCGTTTTGGTGAAGGTGGGCGTAAAGGCGTGCAGGATAGCGCTCATATACTCCAGCGCTTTTGCTTTCGCCGCTTTCTGCTCTGGCCCCTGAATCGGCAGCCAGGTGATCTGCATGCTTTTGATTTTCAGCGTTCCGCGCTCCAGCGCGGTGGAGGCATACAGATTCTCGTTAATTTTGCTGGCCGCGCGGGTCAGGGTCGGCGTATCGCGGGCGCCGTCAATCGCACGGAACTCTCCCAGCGGAAGCGAGGGATTGTCTTTGTTAAAGGCCTCGCGGAACTGGCTGATTGACCGATCGAAAGAGGGGGCGCCCGCCAGAAGATAGGGGGCGGTGACCGGGGACGTGGTTTCCGCGGCATGCAGGGTGAAACTGGCGCTCAGCATCGCTAAACACATAAAAAGAGAGTGTGCCGAACTTTTCATCAACATTGCCCCTGGCCGTCATTGCCCATGATTAAAACGATATCTGGTCGGCTTGTCAAAAGGTCACAACTCCAGGGTAAAATGCGGGCTAAACGATAATAAGGAACCTTACATGACCATACAGCAGTGGCTGTTTTCATTCAAAGGGCGTATTGGACGCCGTGACTTCTGGATCTGGATGGCAACGTGGGTTATCGCCATGCTGCTTCTGTTTTTTGTTGCCTTCAACGCCTGGCTGAGCACGCAAACCGCGGCGTTTGCGCTGGTCTGTTTACTGTGGCCAACCGCCGCCGTGGTGGTTAAGCGTCTGCACGATCGTGGCCGCTCCGGCGCATGGGCATTTCTGATTATTCTGGCGTGGATGCTGGTGGCGGGGAACTGGGCGATGCTGCCCTCGATCCTTCCCTGGGTGGTAGGCAGGCTGCTACCGACCATTATTTTTGTGATGATGGTGGTCGAGCTGGGCGCGTTTATCGGCACCCAGAGCGAGAACAAATACGGAAAAGATACCCTTGAGGTGAAGTACCGCTGATCACCAGTAGTGTTCGGCGGTCATATGGCCCGGCCGACGGCGAAGGTGCTTCGTCATCTGCCGGGTATCCTTCAGCAGCTGCTGCGTGTCGCGCACCATCTGCGGGTTACCGCACAGCATCACGTGGCTGGTTTCAGTATTCATCGGCAAACCAACCGCCTCTTCCAGCGCGCCGCTTTCAATCAGCGCCGGAACGCGACCGGTTAACGAGCCGGCCGCGTTTTCCCGGCTGACCACCGTCTGAATTTTTAACTTTCCGCCGTACCGCTGTTCCAGCGCCTGCATCTGCGGCAGATAGCTCAGGTCTGCGGCGTATCGCGCAGCGTGAACCAGCACGATGTTTTTAAAGCGATCCAGATCTTTACCGTACTGCAAAATAGAGAGATACGGGCCGATGGCCGTGCCGGTCGCCAGCATCCAGAGCGTTTCGCAGTCCGGGATTTCATCCAGCACGAAGAACCCCGCCGCGTCGCTGACAATCTGCACTTCATCACCCGGTTTCAGCGCGGCAAGGCGCGGGCTAAGCTTACCGTCCGGGACGGTAACAAGGTAGAACTCGAGATCCGGATTATCAGGCGCATTAACGTAAGAGTAGGCCCGCTGTACGCGTTCACCGTCGATATCCAGCCCGAGCTTGGCAAACTGCCCGGCGGTAAACGGATGAACGGGAGCGTGAAGGGTGAGACTAAATAGCGCATCGGTCCAGAACTGTACCTTTGTGACTTTACCTGTTACCCAGTCCGCCATGATCTTCTCCTGTGCTGTTTCTCTGTTCTATCTTCCGTACTTATGGGAAACATTTCCAGCCCCTTCGGGCCGGAAAGCTCGATCGATCAAACGGTTTTACAGAATGTGCGTCTGCACGTCCGGGTCTTTACGATCCAGATAGTGGATAGACTGAATGCGGCGAATGGTGCGCGATTTACCGCGGATAAGCAGGGTCTCGGTGGTTGCCATGTTGCCCTTGCGCGTAATGCCGTCCAGCAGATCGCCTTTGGTAATGCCGGTTGCGGAGAAGACCACGTTATCGCTGCGCGCCATCTCGTTCAGCGCGAGCACCTTATTGGCTTCGATGCCCATTGCCGCGCAGCGCGCCAGTTCGTCCTCACCGATGCGACGGTTCTCGTCGCTGTCGCCTTTGACCTCATGGCGCGGCAGCAGGCGCGCCTGCATATCGCCGTCCAGCGCGCGGATCACTGCCGCAGAGACCACGCCTTCCGGCGCGCCGCCGATGCCGTACAGCACGTCGACCTCGCTGTCCGGCATGCAGGTCAGAATAGACGCGGCAACGTCGCCATCAGGAATGGCAAACACGCGCACGCCCAGCGTTTGCAGGTATGCGATGGTGGCGTCGTGGCGTGGTTTTGCCAGAATGGTCACGGTGAGCTCGCTGAGCGGCTTACCCAGCGCCGCCGCGATATTGCGCAGGTTAGCGTCCAGCGGCAGGCTGAGGTCGATAGCGCCCTTCGCGCCGGGGCCGACAATCAGCTTTTCCATATACATATCGGGCGCGTTAAGGAAGCAGCCCTTATCGCCCACGGCGAGCACTGCCAGCGCGTTGGCCTGGCCCATCGCCGTCATGCGCGTGCCTTCAATCGGGTCGACCGCGATATCCACCGCATCGCCTTTGCCGGTTCCGACTTTTTCGCCGATGTAGAGCATCGGGGCTTCGTCGATTTCGCCTTCGCCAATGACGATAGTGCCGTCAATATTGACCTGATTAAGCACAATACGCATGGCATGGACAGCCGCGCCGTCTGCGGTATTTTTGTCGCCACGACCCAGCCACTTATAGCCTGCGAGGGCGGCCGCTTCGGTGACGCGGGAAAACTCGATAGCAAGTTCACGTTTCATGAGGTACTCGTACAATCAAAAGGAATTGCACGAAGTTTATCATAGAGTGGGGATGGGTGAGGGAACCGGTGCGGCCGGAACCCCTCACCCCGGCCCTCTCCCCAAAGGGGAGAGGGTGTTTTAAGTCCCCTCGCCCCTTTGGGGAGAGGGTTAGGGTGAGGGGTGAGTCTGTCTTACTCGTCGTGCTCTTCCCACGCCAGGGCGCGTTTCACCGCTTTCTTCCAGCCGCTGTAGCGGTAGTTACGCTCGGTGGTTTCGATGCCGGGGCGGAATTCGCGTTCGATCACCGCTTTTTCCTGAAGCTCGTCGAGGTTCTGCCAGAAGCCTACCGCCAGACCTGCCAGATACGCCGCGCCCAGGGCCGTCACTTCACGCACCTCAGGACGCTCTACGCGGGTACCCAGAATGTCGGACTGGAACTGCATCAGGAAGTTGTTGGCCACCGCACCGCCATCCACGCGCAGGGCGTGCAGGCGAATGCCGGAGTCAGCCTGCATCGCTTCCAGCACGTCGCGCGTCTGGTAGGCAATGGATTCCAGCGTGGCGCGAATGATGTGGTTAGCGTTTACGCCACGCGTCAGGCCGAAAATCGCGCCGCGGGCATACGGATCCCAGTACGGTGCGCCCAGGCCGGTAAACGCGGGCACCACGTATACGCCGTTGGTGTCTTTCACCTTGGTCGCGAAGTATTCGGAGTCAAACGCATCGCCGATCAGCTTCATCTCGTCACGCAGCCACTGAATGGACGCTCCCGCCATGAATACCGCGCCTTCCAGGGCGTAGTTCACTTCGCCGCGCGGGCCGCAGGCGATGGTGGTCAGCAGGCCGTTCTCCGATTTCACCGCTTTCTCGCCGGTATTCATCAGCATAAAGCAGCCGGTACCGTAGGTGTTCTTCGCCATCCCTTCCTTGACGCACAGCTGGCCGAAC
The DNA here is from genome assembly GCF_014930695.1 of Enterobacter cloacae complex sp. P40C2. Lineage (NCBI taxonomy): Bacteria > Pseudomonadati > Pseudomonadota > Gammaproteobacteria > Enterobacterales > Enterobacteriaceae > Enterobacter > Enterobacter cloacae complex sp. P40C2. Next base: position 73,806 of record NZ_JADBRP010000013.1, read on the forward strand.
AGCGCCGCCTGCTGGTCACCGGCGATACCGGCGATAGGAATACGCGTGCCGCCTTTACCACCAATGTTGGTCTGGCCGTACACTTCTGACGATTTACGCACTTGCGGCAGCATGGCGCGCGGAATGTCCAGCGCGTCCAGCATCTTGTCGTCCCACTCCAGAGTGTTGATGTTGAACAGCATGGTACGCGAGGCGTTGGTGTAGTCGGTAACGTGGACACGCCCCTGGGTCATCTTCCAGATAAGCCAGGTATCGACGGTGCCGAACAGCAGCTCGCCGCGTTTTGCGCGCTCGCGTGAACCTTCCACGTGGTCGAGGATCCACTTCACCTTGGTGCCGGAGAAATAAGGGTCAACCACCAGGCCGGTGGCGCTGCGTACGTACTCTTCCATTCCGTCGCGCTTCAGCTGTTCGCAGATCTCTGACGTACGGCGGCACTGCCAGACGATGGCGTTGTAAATCGGTTTTCCGGTTTCACGCTCCCAGACCACGGTGGTTTCACGCTGGTTGGTGATACCGATCGCGGCGATTTCGTCGGAACTGATATCGGCTTTCGCCAGCACTTCCACCAGCGTGGAGCTTTGTGACGCCCAGATCTCCATCGGGTCGTGCTCAACCCAGCCTGGACGCGGATAAATTTGCTCAAATTCGCGTTGAGATACGCTGACAATGTTCGCGTCATGATCCATTACGACAGCGCGGGAGCTGGTGGTGCCCTGGTCGAGCGCAACGATATATTTTTTTTCGGTCATGGTATGTGTCCCGTAGTCAGATTACAGCGAAGCTTTTTGTTGTGTGGTGGAAGTCGTCTCTTTCTCCTCCTCCACACAGGTGTCGCACGGTAAGTGGCGACCAATTAATTTGCGATAGCCGAAGGCGCCCAGCGCAGCCCCTACGATCGGCCCGAACAGCGGAACCAGGAAGTAAGGAATGTCTTTGCCACCGGTGAAGGCGACGTCGCCCCATCCCGCAAAGAAGGCGAAGGTTTTTGGACCCAGATCGCGCGCCGGGTTCATCGCAAAGCCGGTCAGCGGACCCATTGATGCGCCAATCACCGCAATCAGCAGACCAATCAGCAGCGGCGCCAGCGGGCCACGCGGAATGCCGTTACCGTCATCGCCCAGCGCCATAATGACGCCCATCAGAATAGCGGTAATCACCATTTCAACAGCGAACGCCTGCACAAAATTGATATGCGGATTGGGGTACGTTGAGAAAATGCCAGCCAGATCCAGACTTTCGACACTACCACGCACCATATGATGCGTCTGCTCGAAGTCGATGAAAAGATTGTAATAAAGCCCGTAAACTAACGCCGCTGCGCAAAAGGCGCCGGCAAACTGAGAAATGATGAAGGGAACAACTTTGCGTCCGTCAAAGCACGCGAACAGCCATAACGCGATGGTCACCGCCGGGTTAAGATGTGCGCCGGAAACGCCTGCGGTCAGGTAGATGGCCATCGCCACGCCCAGACCCCAGATGATACTGATTTCCCACTGACCGAAACTGGCACCCGCCACTTTCAGTGCAGCAACACAGCCTACTCCGAAGAATATCAACAACCCGGTACCAAGGAACTCGGCAATGCACTGGCCTTTTAAGGTTGATGTCTGACTCATAATCGGAATCCTGCATAAGAGTAATGTTTATTGTTAGCGTGACTGCCCGTGACGGTCACGATGCCCTGTAGACACAGTGTTAATTTATCGTTAACGAGCAAAAACGAGAAATATCGAAATCAAAATGTGTGGTACACGTCAATAAAATGAGCGTTTTCGCGTCATAAAGCGCGTTTTTGCATCAACCGATGAAAGCCTGCTGAATCATTTCTTTAACTTATGGGTTAACAACTTAGGGGTATATGCCGCGAACGCACCAGGACGAGGCCGAAAAGTGTTGCAAACCGCGATCTGCGTGGCATGCCGCTGGACAGGGGCGACGGCGCTCCATACAATCGGAACATATGTTGTGCGCGTTTACGTTAAAGCGTCGCCTTGCAATTCAGGAGAGGTAGGATCATGTCTTTAGAAGTGTTTGAGAAACTGGAATCGAAAGTACAGCAGGCGATTGACACCATCACGCTGCTGCAAATGGAAATTGAAGAGCTGAAAGAGAAGAACAACTCCCTGTCTCAGGAAGTTCAGAACGCTCAGCACAGCCGCGAAGAACTGGAGCGCGAAAACAACCAGCTGCGCGAACAGCAGAACGGCTGGCAGGATCGCCTTCAGGCGCTGCTGGGACGTATGGAAGAAGTCTGATTTCCGTTAGGAATGAATTGAGTAGGCCGGGTAAGGCGAAGCCACCACCCGGCTTTTTTTATGGTTTTCGTCAACTGACAATAACCATAAAAAAGGCCGCCCGAGGCGGCCTTAACGCTACTTGTCCTGCGCTGTCGTAGCAAAAGCAACAAACCCAATAGGTTCATCACTCTTTACAACGAGTACGCTGGCGACAATGAACGCGATACATAAATAGCGTTTCATTATGCGGTCCCTGCTGCTTACCGCTCCACCGTTCACCACCGGTGATAAGTCGGTGGACACAAGCCCGGTTAAAGATTGCTTTACGGTTGTGAATACACCTTTCCCAGGACCGATGCCCATTTGCGAGATGGCGGAAAGGGACACAGCATCATAATGAGCAACAGCTGCGGAGTTAAGGTTTCCACACATAATTAGGAATTTATAAAGGGTCGACAGGGGTTACGTGAGGAATGAACCAGGATAAGATAAAAATCCTGGTTAAAGGTTGCAATATCACCCAACGGACCGCGAATCCCGAGGGACAAAAAAACCGCCACATTCCTGTTGGCGGTTTTTTTATGCATCTCGCTTACCGATTAACTACTCAATATCCAGCGCATCCTCGGAAAGGATAATGCCGGTATTGTCAGCGTAAAGGTGGTCGCCGGAGAAGAAGGTCACGCCGCCAAAATTAACGCGCACGTCGCTTTCGCCGATGCCGTCACCCGCCGCGCCTACCGGAATGGCCGCGATGGCCTGAATACCAATATCCAGGTCTTCCAGATCGTCTACCTGGCGTACGGAGCCGTAGACCACAATGCCTTCCCACTCGTTTTGCACGGCGAGGCGAGCGAGGTCCGCATCGATAAGCGCACGGCGCACCGAACCGCCACCGTCGACCAGCAGGACGCGGCCACGGCCGTTCTCTTCGAGCAGATCGTACAGCAACCCGTTGTCCTCGAAACATTTCACCGTAATGATTTGCCCGCCAAACGACGACCGTCCGCCAAAGTTGGAGAACAGGGGTTCAACGACGTTGACATCTTCCTGGTAGATGTCGCAAAGCTCGGAGGTATCGTATTTCATAGGTTTAACGCTCTGTTGCTGCGAATGTGTTCAGTATATCGTGCGAAATGCGTTGTTGGCAAAATCATCAATTGTTAATTGATATTTGTCAGCTAACTGAGCGTCTGGCTTAAGACAATCCCGATGACGAACAGCAGGTTAGTCAGCAATGCGCCTTTTACGGTGCGCTCCAGCATCGGCGGCATGGCGGCCGGGCTGAGTTCACGCATGACAAAGCGGGCCTGTTTAATCAGCAGCGGTGCGGCGAGCACGAACAGCCAGCCCCACAGGCTGTGCAGCGAAATCAGGTTAAACAGCGCCAGGCAAACCAGCGCGCCGATGAGCAGGCAGGCGTGATAGCGGCGTGCATTCACCGGCCCCAGACGCACGGCCAGCGTGTTTTTGCCGTTCTCACGATCGCTGTTGATGTCGCGCAGGTTGTTGATGTTAAGTACCGCCGTCGCCAGCAGGCCACAGGCGGTCGCGGGGAGGAACAGGGCAGGGATCACCGTATGCGCCTGTAAATACCAGCTTCCCATTACGCTCAGCCAGCCGAAGAACACCAGCACGGAAATATCGCCCAGGCCAATATATCCGTAAGGGCGCGTGCCAACGGTATAGGTAATGGCCGCGATAATAGCGAGCAGACCCAGCACCAGGAAGCCAATGAAATCGCTGGTGGTTTTCGAGGCGACCGTCACCAGCGCCAGCCCTGACAGACAAATCAGTACCACGGTGATAATCAGCGCGCGCTTCATCTGTGCCTGGGTAATCACCCCTTTTTGCATCCCGCGCAGTGGCCCGATACGGTCAGGCTTGTCGCTGCCTTTTACCGCATCGCCGTAGTCGTTCGCGAGGTTAGAGAGGATTTGCAGAAGTCCTGCGGTAATCAGCGCCAGACCCGCAACCAGCGGATCGAAATGGCCCTGCCACCAGGCAAGAGTGGTGCCGACGATAATGGCGGCAAAAGCCAGAGGAAGCGTTTTAGGGCGCAGACTTTCGAGCCAGGCCTGCGTACGGCTGATATCAGTCATAGTTATTTAGCCAATAAAAATGGGGGCCATAGCCCCCATCAACAGTGATGAAAATGCATTGAACGCGATTATAGAATAAAACGGCTCAGATCTTCATCTGCCACTAACGCATCCAGGTGTTTACCCACGTATTCTGCGTCAATGGTAATGCTTTGGCCGTTCAGGTCGCTTGCATCGTAAGAGATGTCTTCCATCAGGCGTTCCAGGACGGTGTGCAGACGACGCGCGCCGATGTTCTCGGTGGTTTCGTTGACCTGCCATGCGGCCTGGGCGATGCGCTTGATGCCATCGTCGGTGAACTCGATGTTCACGCCTTCGGTCGCCATCAGCGCTTTGTACTGTACGGTTACAGAGGCGTTTGGCTCGGTCAGGATGCGTTCGAAATCTTCGGTGGTCAGCGCCTGCAGCTCAACGCGGATTGGCAGACGACCCTGCAGCTCCGGGATCAGGTCAGACGGGCTGGCAATCTGGAACGCACCAGAGGCGATAAACAGGATGTGGTCAGTTTTCACCATCCCGTGCTTGGTGGAGACGGTGCAGCCTTCCACCAGCGGCAGCAGGTCGCGCTGTACGCCTTCGCGGGAGACGTCCGGGCCGGACGCGTTTCCGCGCTTACAGATTTTGTCGATTTCGTCGATAAACACGATACCGTGCTGCTCAACCGCGTCGATAGCGTCCTGCTTCAGCTCTTCCGGGTTAACCAGCTTCGCGGCTTCTTCTTCAATCAGCAGCTTCATCGCGTCTTTGATTTTCAGCTTACGCGCTTTCTGCTTCTGGCCGCCCAGGTTCTGGAACATGGACTGTAGCTGGCTGGTCATCTCTTCCATGCCCGGAGGGGCCATGATTTCAACGCCCATTGGCGCGGCAGCGAGATCGATCTCAATCTCTTTGTCGTCCAGCTCGCCTTCGCGCAGCTTTTTACGGAATGCCTGACGCGCAGCGGAAGGTTCAGACTGCTGTTCAGCCTGGCCCCAGTTGTTTTTTGCCGGTGGGATCAGCACGTCGAGAATACGCTCTTCGGCCATCTCTTCAGCGCGATAGCGGTTTTTCTCGATAGCCTGGACGCGCACCATTTTAATCGCGGAATCGGTCAGATCGCGGATGATGGAGTCCACTTCTTTACCCACGTAGCCCACTTCGGTGAACTTGGTGGCTTCTACTTTGATGAACGGCGCGTTAGCCAGTTTGGCCAGGCGACGGGCGATTTCGGTTTTACCGACACCGGTCGGGCCGATCATCAGGATGTTTTTCGGCGTCACCTCGTGGCGCAGCTCTTCGTCGAGCTGCATACGACGCCAGCGGTTACGCAGGGCGATAGCCACGGAGCGCTTGGCGTTATCCTGGCCGATGATGTGTTTGTTCAGTTCGCTGACAATTTCGCGTGGGGTCATTTCAGACATGGGCGATCCTTACGCTTTAGACGGTAATTCTTCGATGGTGTGATTGTGGTTGGTATAGATGCAGATATCACCTGCAATATCCAACGCTTTCACCGCGATATCGCGCGCGTTCATGTCGGTATTTTCCAACAGCGCACGGGCTGCAGCCTGGGCGTACGGGCCGCCAGAGCCGATGGCAATCAGGTCGTTTTCTGGCTGAACCACGTCACCGTTACCGGTGATGATCAGTGAGGCGTTTTCGTCGGCCACGGCCAGCAGCGCTTCGAGCTTGCGCAGCATGCGGTCGGTACGCCAGTCTTTTGCCAGCTCAACGGCGGCTTTCACCAGATGGCCCTGATGCATTTCCAGCTTGCGTTCAAACAGTTCAAACAGCGTGAAGGCATCCGCCGTGCCGCCTGCGAAACCGGCGATCACCTTATCGTTATAAAGACGACGCACTTTCTTCACGTTGCCTTTCATGACGGTATTACCCAGCGTGGCCTGGCCATCACCGGCAATTACCACCTGGCCGTTACGGCGTACACTTACTATTGTTGTCACGAGCAGACCCCCTGGTTACAAATTCGGGAAACAGAAGCCCTGAGCCTGTGCTCAGGGCTGAATTAAATGATAGATGGGGGAGATTTTGGGGGTTTCAACCCCCGGAGGCGAGTCGAATGCAGTTTGTATGGCCAGCCACTTTCAAACGGGAAATGGTGCCATCGGCATTTTCTTTGCCTTTGACCGGGCCAATCACCACGCGATTCCAGCCGTTGTTGGTGGTGATGCGTGAGTCGAATCCTTCAAATGCCAGCTGAGCACGCACCGTTTCTGCCTGCTCTGCGCCTTTAAATGAACCGCACTGAACCATCCAGCGACGTTCATCCTTTTTCTCAGCCGTCTGCTTTGGTGCTTCGGTCTCTCTGGAGACCGGCGCAGCCTGCTGCGTTTTAGGCTGTTGCGCGGTCGTATGCGCAGGCGTCTGCAGCAGATCCTGATACGGCTGAGCCGTTTGCTTTTGCGGCTGCGCTTTCGGCTGCTGCTGGACAGGCTGCGTTTGCGCGGTACGCGTCTGCTGCTGCGGTTGCGTGCGCGGCTGTTGTACCGGCTGCGTTTGCGTCCACTGCTGCTGTTGCGTTTGCTGCTGAGCCTGACGCTGGCGCTGCAACGTTTGCTGACGCTGCGCCGGGGTTTGTTCATTCCACGGCACTTCGTTCAGCTGCGTAGGCTGCTGGCGCATGTCCGCCTGCATCTGAGCAAGCAGTTGACGCTGTTCGTCCGTCAGCTGGTCGGCATTCTTCACTTCTCCCCCGGCTGAGGGTTCGGTAGGCGCACGTACGCCAGGCTGGCGGCTTTCCAGCTCTTTAATGTAGCGCCAGCGCTCTTCAGGCTTCGGAGGCAGGCCGTTGCCGACAACCTTATTCCCCTGAAGGGCTTCAGACTCTTCTTTTTTATGGTGCGTAATGAAGTAGAGGCCGCCAATAAAGGCCACCAGCACAGCCGCAGCAATGGCGACCATAGCTGGCGAGACAGCAGACAGGCTACGTTGCTTGCTTTTTGAACTACTCTTTTTGCGTCGCGAAGGTGCCGGCTGGCCGCGACGTACATAATCTCGTTGTGCCACTATCGTTTCGCTGTATTTATTCGTTCGTCAGCCCGCCATGTTACTTAAGCGACGGGGCTTTGACCAGATAAGGGTGCCGAAAGGTATTTACTTTAAGTTAATGCCTGGGTAGAGCCACGTACAATTAGCTCACAGTCCAGTAGCCGTGACCCGCTGCTAACTGTTTGACCGTGCAGCTGATCGAGTAAAAGCAGCATCGCTTCCCGGCCGATGTCATACCGCGGTTGTGCGACGGTAGAAAGCGGCGGATCGCAAAATTCCGAAAGTGAAATATTATCAAAGCCGATAATCGACAGATCCTGCGGCACGCGCAGGCCCCGGCGCTTAGCGTACGATAAGGCACCCAGCGCCATCACGTCGCTGTGACAGAAGACCGCGGTAGGCGGCTCCGGCAAGGCCAGCAGTTTTTCCAGCGCCTGTCCGCCTGCTTCAAAGGTGAAATCACCGCGCGCAATGTAGTGCGGATCGACGACAGCACCGGTACGGCGCAGCGCCTGAACATAGCCCTGCAGGCGATAATGGCACAGCGGCATCTCTTCCGGCCCGGCAATACAGCCGATACGCTTATGCCCCAGCTCCTGAAGATAGTTCACGGCGTTAAACGCGGCGGTCAGGTTGTCGATATGCACCGTCGGCAGCTCCAGCTCCGGCGCGAACTCGTTAGCCATTACCATCGGCGGCAAATTGCGCTGTTCCTCGATGCTGGCATCAAACGGCAGGCGTGAGCCAAGCAGCAACATGCCGTCAATCTGCTTGGTGATAATCAGGTCAATGAACGTTTTTTCCTGCTGGTTCTGATGGGCGCAGTCGCCAATCAGCACCAGATAGCCCTGGGCTGCGGCCGTCACTTCAATGCCGCGGATAATTTCACTAAAGAAGGGATCGCAGATATCCGGCACAATCACCAGAATGGTGCGGGATTCATTGCGTTTCACGTTGCGCCCCATGGCCTGCGGGAAATAACCGACCTCGAGCGCCGCCTTTTCAACCCGGTTTCGGGTCGCCTGGGAGACTTTGTCAGGGTTCATCAATGCGCGGGACACGGTTGCCGTTGAAACTTGTGCTTTCTCGGCAACGTCTTTCATGGTCGCCGAGGCAACCTCTTTCCTGGACTTCAACGTCTTCTCCTCGCCTGAACACCGAACTGCGGACATCACCATTTTTACAGATAGTTAATGGAATCGGTTACAGAATTTTCATAAAAAGTGTGAGGCGCGTTAAATTTTTCGATCCGCATTCAGCCTTCAATCGGATCGACGTCCAGTACCCACTTCACTTTGCGCGCTTCCGGCAGGGTATTAATTAGCGCCAGCGTGCCGCTGACGATCTGCTGCAAACGGATACGCGAGGGATGCTGAAGTAAAATTTGCCAGCGGAAACGGCCGCCGCGCTTCGGAGCGAGCGCGGGCACCGGGCCTAAAATCCACAGCTGATTGTCCACCAGCGGGCTGGCTTGCAGCAGGTTTCTCAGCTGCTGCAGGAAAAGCGGTGCCTGCTGGTTGTTATGGTCTTCCGCGCGGATGAGGACGTGGCTGGTCCACGGGGGTAGCTGCATCGTCTGGCGTTCGGCCAGCGCCTGCTCTGCGAAGGCGTCATAGCCTTTGTGCAGCAGGGTTTGCAGCAGCGGGTGTTCAGGATGGTGCGTTTGCAGCACCACCTCGCCCTGTTTCCCCGCGCGCCCGGCACGACCCGCCACCTGGGTATAAAGCTGGGCGAAACGCTCGGCGGAGCGGAAGTCTGCTGAGAACAGCGCACCGTCGACGTCCAGCAGGGCGACCAGCGTCACGTCCGGGAAATGGTGCCCTTTCGCCAGCATCTGGGTACCAATCAGGATGCGCGCGCCGCCGCGATGCACTTCCGCCAGCTGCTGTTCCAGCGCCCCTTTACGGCTGGTAGTGTCCCTGTCGATACGGGAAACCGGCACGTCCGGGAAGAAGGGCACGAGCGCCTGTTCAAGCTGTTCCGTGCCCAGACCGACCGGCACGATATGCGTTGAGCCGCAGGACGGGCACTGGCGCGGCACCGGGCGCTGGCTGTCGCAGTGGTGGCAGCGCAGGTGGCGCTGAGCCTGGTGGAAGGTGTAATAGTGATCGCAGCGCGGGCACTCGGCAATCCAGCCGCAGTCGTGGCACAGCAGGGCGGGCGCGAAGCCGCGTCGGTTAAGGAACAGGATCACCTGGTTGCCCGCCTGCAGGTGCTGACGCATGCGGCTAATCAGCGCCGGGGCTAGCCCGGCCTGCACCTGCTGACCTTTCAGATCCAGCACGTGCTGGATCGCCGGACGGGCATTTCCCGCGCGGCGGGTCAGGCGCAGCATGTGGTATTTGCGCTGGCGAACGTTGTGCAGCGTTTCAAGCGCGGGCGTGGCGGAGCCGAGAATAATGGGAATTTGCTCGCTGTGCGCGCGGTACACCGCCAGGTCGCGGGCGTGGTAGCGCCAGCCTTCCTGCTGCTTATAGGAGCTGTCGTGCTCTTCATCTATTACGATAACGCCGAGATTTTTAAACGGCGTAAACAGCGAGGAACGGGTGCCGATCACAATCGCCGCTTCGCCATTTTTTGCCTTCAGCCAGGCGCTGAGGCGCTCGCTATCGTTCAGGCCGGAGTGCAGCACCTCAACGGGCGCATTAAAGCGCTCGCGAAAGCGGGCGATGGTTTGCGGCGTCAGGCCGATTTCCGGCACCATCACCAGCGCCTGTTTGCCCTGCGCGAGCACGTTTTCCAGCACGCTCAGATAAACTTCGGTTTTACCGGAGCCGGTGACGCCCGCCAGCAGCCAGGCGGAAAAATGGTCGGAGGCGCTGTGAATCGCCCCCACGGCGGTGGCCTGCTCGGTGTTAAGACGCAGGCGATCGCCCGAGACGGAAAAGCCGTCGCGCCAGTCGTGAAGAGCGGGTGCTTCGCTGGCCAGCTCGCTCAGCCCCTTCTTTCGTAATGCCTGTAGCGCGGTCTCGCTGACCTCAAGCTCGTCCACCTGATGGCGCCAGATTTTTCCCTGGCGCAGTGCGGCCAGCGCCTGCTGCTGCTTCTGCGAGCGCTTCAGGCTGTTAATGTCCACGGCCTGACCCTGCTCGGTGGCAAACCAGTACCACATCGGCGCATGGCTGGCGCGCTTTCCCTGGCGCAGCATAATCGGCAGCGCGTGGAACAGTACATCCCCAACCGGATGGTGATAATAGTCTGCCGCCCACAGCAGGAGTCGCCAGACGCTGGAAGAATAAACGGGCTCGCTGTCCAGGACCTCAACAACCGATTTCAGCTCGTTAAGCGGCAGTTCGCTCTGTTCGCTGACGGAAACCACGACCCCTACGCGCTGCTGTTTGCCAAACGGCACGGTCACGCGACAGCCCGCTTTGGCGCTCATGCTGTCGGGCAGCAGGTAGTCAAAGGTGCGGGGAAGCGGAACGGGCAGGGCAACGTGAGCGACGGGCATCGAATCTTCCTGACTTGAAAAGTGGCGCGTTAGTATACACATTAGTGAAAGCGGCGTGCGGATCAGTTTGCATACGTTGGTCAAATTCTGTATGATTCGCCGCCTTTGGTGTAGTTTACGCCAAAGAACTTACATTCAACATCGCGTGGTGTCTGGCGTTAGGGCTGGAAGAGCGACGCGGCCTTAACTGAGGTTCTCCCATGAAAAAAGATATTCACCCGAAATACGAAATGATTACTGCAAACTGCTCTTGCGGTAACTCTATCCAGATCCGCTCTACCGTGGGTCACGATCTGAACCTGGACGTGTGCGGCAAATGCCACCCGTTCTACACTGGTAAGCAGCGTGATGTTGCAACCGGTGGCCGTGTTGACCGCTTCAACAAGCGTTTCAGCATCCCGGGCGCTAAATAAGTTTCCCGAAAAAAAGGCACCGCGAGGTGCCTTTTTTGTATCCGCTTATCAGTATTCCCACGTCTCCGGGTCGATACCCAGTTCACGCATGATCACCTTCGCCTCTTCCGGGATTTCGTCACTACGCTCTTTGCGCAGATCGTCATCGTTCGGCAACGGTTGGCCGGTAAACGCATGCAGGAACGCTTCGCAAAGCAGTTCGCTGTTGGTTGCGTGACGCAGGTTGTTCACCTGACGACGCGTACGTTCATCGGTGAGGATCTTCAACACCTTCAGAGGAATGGAAACCGTAATTTTCTTTACTTGCTCACTCTTCTTACCGTGCTCAGCGTATGGGCTGATATATTCGCCGCTCCATTCAGCCATGAGATACCTTTAATCCTCTCAGTCATTAATCTAAAGGTGCAAAACCGGTAACTGACGGTTTTGAACCGTAATCTTGCGTAGTTTACCGTAGAGACGATACCGAGGCACGGATATTGCCGCTGCAACGTGTCCTAAAGCATATAATTTTAACGGCTATTTGCGCATTGCTCAATCTATACGCAAAGAAGTTTAGATGTCCAGATGTGTTGACGTCCATACTTTCAGTGTTTACTCTGGTGACTGACTTTTCACCTCATTCGCCAGGAAGCCCTCACCATGACGCGTAAACAGGCCACTATCGCAGTGCGTAGCGGATTAAATGATGACGAGCAGTACGGCTGCGTAGTCCCGCCCATTCATCTTTCCAGTACCTATAACTTCACCGGATTTAATGAACCCCGCGCGCATGATTACTCGCGTCGTGGCAACCCTACGCGTGACGTGACCCAGCGCGCGCTGGCGGAGCTGGAAGGTGGCGCAGGTGCAGTATTAACCAATACCGGCATGTCCGCTATTCACCTGGTGACAACGGTTTTCCTGAAGCCGGGCGACCTGCTGGTTGCGCCGCACGACTGCTACGGCGGCAGCTATCGTCTTTTTGATAGCCTGGCGAAACGCGGCTGCTACCGCGTGCTGTTTGTCGATCAAAACGACGAACAGGCGCTAAAACAGGCGCTGGCCGAGCGGCCGAAGCTGGTTCTGGTGGAAAGTCCAAGCAATCCACTGCTGCGCGTCGTCGATATTGCGAAAATTTGTCAGCTCGCAAGGGATGCGGGAGCGATAAGTGTAGTGGATAATACGTTCCTCAGTCCGGCCCTTCAGAACCCACTCGCACTGGGTGCCGATCTGGTATTGCATTCATGCACTAAATATCTGAACGGCCATTCTGACGTGGTAGCGGGCGTGGTAATTGCCAAAGATCCCGACGTTGTCACGGAACTGGCATGGTGGGCCAATAACATTGGCGTCACCGCGGGTGCGTTCGACAGCTACCTGCTGCTGCGCGGCATCCGTACGCTTTCACCGCGTATGGACGTGGCGCAGCGCAATGCCCAGGCGATTGTCGATTTCCTGAAAACCCAGCCGCTGGTGAAGAAGCTCTATCACCCGTCGCTGCCGGAAAACCAGGGGCACGAGATTGCCGCGCGCCAGCAGAAGGGATTTGGCGCGATGTTAAGTTTTGAACTGGACGGCGACGAGCAAACGCTGCGTCGCTTCCTGAGCGGGCTGTCATTGTTTACGCTGGCGGAATCCTTAGGTGGGGTTGAAAGCTTGATCTCCCACGCCGCGACGATGACGCACGCGGGTATGGCACCAGAAGCACGTGCCGCCGCCGGGATTTCCGAGACGCTATTGCGTATCTCGACCGGTATTGAAGATTCTGAAGATTTAATTGCCGATCTGGAAAATGGCTTCCGGGTCGCAGCCAAGGGGTAATCATGAGTGTGATAGCGCAGGCAGGGGCGAAGGGTCGTCAGCTGCACAAGTTTGGTGGTAGTAGTCTTGCTGATGTGAAATGTTACCTGCGCGTAGCAGGGATCATGACAGAGTATTCACAGCCGGGGGACATGATGGTTGTCTCCGCGGCGGGCAGCACCACCAACCAGTTGATTAGCTGGCTGAAGCTCAGCCAGACCGATCGCCTCTCTGCGCATCAGGTGCAACAGTCCTTACGTCGTTACCAGAGCGAGCTGATTGCCGGCCTGCTGCCTGCGGACGTGGCGGACGGGCTGATTAGCGCCTTCACGCATGACCTTGAGCGCCTGGCTGCCCTGCTGGACAGCGGGATCACCGATGCGGTGTACGCCGAAGTGGTCGGCCACGGTGAAGTGTGGTCCGCGCGCCTGATGGCTGCCGTGCTGCAACACCTGGGCGTGGACGCGGCCTGGCTCGACGCGCGTGATTTCCTGCGCGCAGAACGCGCCGCACAGCCGCAGGTGGATGAAGGGTTGTCCTACCCGCTGCTGCAACAGCTGCTGGTGCAGCATCCGGGTAAACGTATTGTCGTCACCGGCTTTATCAGCCGCAGCAACGCGGGCGAAACCGTGCTGCTGGGGCGTAACGGGTCTGACTATTCGGCAACGCAGATCGGCGCGCTGGCGGGAGTGTCCCGCGTCACCATCTGGAGCGACGTGGCCGGTGTGTACAGCGCTGACCCGCGCAAGGTGAAAGACGCCTGCCTGCTGCCGCTGCTGCGTCTCGACGAAGCCAGCGAGCTGGCCCGTCTGGCGGCACCGGTGCTGCACGCCCGCACGCTGCAGCCGGTTTCCGGCAGCGACATCGATCTACAGCTGCGCTGTAGCTACACGCCAGATCAGGGTTCCACGCGCATCGAACGCGTGCTGGCATCCGGTACCGGGGCGCGTATTGTTACCAGCCACGATGACATCTGCCTGATTGAGTTCCAGGTGCCCGCGGGCCAGGACTTCAGGCTGGCGCATAAAGATATCGACACGATCCTGAAACGTGCCCAGGTGCGTCCGCTGGCCGTGGGCGTGCATAACGATCGCCAGCTGCTGCAGTTCTGCTACACCGCTGAAGTGGTGGACAGCGCCCTGAAAATTCTTGATGAAGCGGGCCTGCCGGGCGAGCTTCGTCTGCGTCAGGGGCTGGCGCTGGTGGCGATGGTGGGGGCGGGCGTCACCCGTAACCCGCTGCACTGCCACCGTTTCTGGCAGCAGCTGAAAGGCCAGCCGGTTGAGTTTACCTGGCAGTCGGAAGAGGGCATTAGCCTGGTGGCCGTGCTGCGTAAAGGGCCAACCGAAAGCCTGATTCAGGGTCTGCATACCTCGCTGTTCCGCGCGGAGAAACGCATCGGCCTGGTGCTGTTTGGGAAAGGAAATATCGGTTCCCGCTGGCTGGAGCTGTTCGCCCGCGAGCAGGTTACCCTTTCGGCGCGTACCGGGTTTGAATTTATTCTTGCAGGCGTGGTGGACAGCCGCCGCAGCCTGCTGAAATACGAAGGGCTGGACGCCAGCCGGGCGCTGGCCTTCTTTAACGATGAAGCGGTTGAGCAGGACGAAGAGTCGCTGTTCCTGTGGATGCGCGCGCACCCGTACGACGATCTGGTGGTGCTGGACGTCACCGCCAGCGAACAGCTTGCCGATCAGTATCTGGATTTCGCCAGCCACGGTTTCCACGTCATCAGCGCCAACAAGCTGGCGGGGGCGAGCAGCACCGATAAATACCGCCAGATCCACGACGCGTTCGAAAAAACCGGTCGTCACTGGCTCTATAACGCCACCGTTGGCGCGGGACTGCCGGTCAACCATACCGTGCGCGACCTGATTGAAAGCGGCGACAGCATTCTGGCGCTGAGCGGCATCTTCTCCGGGACGCTCTCCTGGCTGTTCCTGCAATTTGACGGCACCGTACCGTTCACCGACCTGGTGGATCAGGCGTGGCAGCAGGGCTTAACCGAGCCGGATCCGCGCGTTGACCTTGCCGGTAAAGACGTGATGCGTAAGCTGGTGATCCTGGCGCGTGAAGCGGGCTACGACATTGAGCCGGGCCAGGTTCGCGTTGAGTCGCTGGTGCCTGCGGGCTGCGAGGAGGGATCTGTCGATCACTTCTTCGAGAACGGTGACGAGCTGAACGAACAGATGGTGCAACGTCTGGAAGCGGCTAACGAGATGGGGCTGGTGCTGCGCTACGTGGCGCGCTTCGAGGCTAACGGTAAAGCGCGCGTGGGCGTGGAGGCGGTGCGCCCTGAGCATCCGCTGGCGGCACTGCTGCCGTGCGATAACGTCTTCGCCATCGAAAGCCGCTGGTACCGCGATAACCCGCTGGTGATCCGTGGCCCGGGCGCGGGACGCGATGTAACCGCCGGAGCGATCCAGTCCGACATCAACCGTCTGGCTAAGCTGCTGTAATCCACCCCTCACCCTAAACCTCTCCCCAAAGGGGAGAGGGGACTGCTCGGTGCGGTCTTTTCCCCCTCGCCCCTTTGGGGAGAGGGCCGGGGTGAGGGGCCTTTTCACCCCCATCATGAACGCCCTTCATCTTCCCTGAACAATCCTCACCGTTATTGTTGATTATTTCTGTTGACGTCACTCCGCTTTTCCGTCATTTTTACATCTGGACGTCTAAACGTATAGAAGTTCACAACACAACAAACAACGACACGCGAAAGATAGAGGTAAGGTATGAGCTTTTTTCACGCCAACCAGCGGGAAGCACTGAATCAGAGCCTGGCCGAAGTTAACGGCCAGATTAACGTCTCTTTTGAATTTTTCCCGCCGCGCACCAGTGAAATGGAGCAAACCCTGTGGAGCTCTATCGATCGCCTGAGCAGCCTGAAGCCAAAGTTTGTCTCCGTGACGTACGGCGCGAACTCCGGTGAACGTGACCGCACGCACAGCATCATCAAGGGCATTAAAGACAGAACCGGTCTGGAAGCGGCACCGCACCTGACCTGTATCGACGCCACCCGAGACGAACTGCGCGCCATTGCCCAGGACTACTGGAACAACGGTATTCGCCACATTGTGGCCCTGCGCGGCGACCTCCCGCCGGGCAGCGGTAAGCCAGAGATGTTTGCCACCGATCTGGTCGGGCTGCTGAAAGAGGTTGCCGACTTCGACATCTCCGTTGCGGCGTACCCTGAAGTGCATCCGGAAGCGAAAAGCGCCCAGGCAGACCTGCTTAACCTGAAGCGTAAAGTGGAGGCCGGTGCCAACCGCGCCATTACTCAGTTCTTCTTTGATGTGGAAAGCTACCTGCGCTTTCGTGACCGCTGCGTCTCAGCGGGTATTGACGTCGAAATCATCCCGGGCATTCTGCCGGTCTCAAACTTTAAGCAGGCGAAGAAATTCGCTGATATGACCAACGTGCGCATTCCGCTGTGGATGTCCAAAATGTATGAAGGGCTGGACGACGATCCGGAAACCCGCAAGCTGGTGGGGGCCAATATCGCCATGGACATGGTTAAGATCCTGAGCCGAGAAGGGGTGAAAGATTTCCACTTCTATACCCTGAACCGCGCGGAAATGAGCTACGCCATTTGCCATACGCTTGGCGTTCGTCCTGCCCTGTAAGGTAAAAAACCCTCACAAGTGTGAGGGTTTTTTAATCGAACCGATAGTTAAAAGGTATTAACTATCGAATCTGTGGATTAATTCAACTATCTCTTATCGCTAGTGGTGTATATCGTAACGGTAACACTGTAAAGGGAGCATAGCGATGAGCACGTCAGACGAGACCAATAACGCGGCATCCGCCGGCAAATGCCCGTTCCACCAGGGCGGCGTCGATCACAGCGCGGGTGCAGGTACCAGCAGCAAAGAGTGGTGGCCTAAACAACTCCGCATCGATCTTTTAAACCAACATTCCAGTCGTTCTAACCCTCTGGGTGAAGACTTCGACTACCGCAAAGAATTCAGCAAGCTCGATTATTCCGCGCTTAAGGGCGATCTCAAGGCGCTGTTAACCGACTCACAGCCGTGGTGGCCTGCCGACTGGGGCAGCTATGCGGGCCTGTTCATCCGTATGGCCTGGCACGGCGCGGGGACTTACCGCTCCGTTGACGGGCGCGGCGGTGCCGGACGCGGTCAACAACGCTTTGCGCCTCTGAACTCCTGGCCTGATAACGTCAGCCTGGATAAGGCTCGTCGCCTGCTGTGGCCAATCAAGCAAAAATACGGACAAAAAATCTCCTGGGCTGACCTGTTTATCCTCGCGGGTAACGTGGCGCTGGAGAACTCAGGTTTCCGTACCTTTGGTTTCGGCGCCGGGCGTGAAGACGTCTGGGAACCGGATCTGGACGTGAACTGGGGTGATGAAAAAGCCTGGCTGACCCACCGTGACCCCGAAGCGCTGGCGAAGCGCCCGCTGGCGGCCACTGAAATGGGTCTGATTTACGTAAACCCGGAAGGGCCAAACGCCAGCGGTGAACCGCTGTCTGCGGCAGCCGCGATCCGCGCCACCTTCGGCAACATGGGCATGAATGACGAAGAGACCGTTGCGCTGATTGCGGGCGGCCACACGCTCGGCAAAACCCACGGCGCAGGTGAAGCGACGCACGTCGGCACCGACCCGGAAGCGTCACCGATTGAAGCGCAGGGCTTAGGCTGGACCAGCACACACGGTACCGGTATTGGCGCTGACGCCATTACCTCCGGGCTGGAGGTTATCTGGTCACAAACCCCGACCCAGTGGAGCAACTACTTCTTCGAGAACCTGTTCAAGTACGAATGGGTGCAGACCCGCAGCCCGGCAGGCGCGATTCAGTTTGAAGCCGTAGACGCGCCTGAGATCATGCCGGACCCGTTCGACCCGTCGAAAAAACGCAAGCCAACCATGCTGGTCACCGACCTGACGCTGCGTTTTGACCCGGAATTCGAGAAGATTTCCCGTCGCTTCCTGAACGATCCGCAGGCCTTCAACGAAGCCTTTGCGCGCGCGTGGTTCAAACTGACCCACCGCGATATGGGGCCAAAAGCGCGCTACATCGGTCCGGAAGTGCCGAAAGAAGATCTGATCTGGCAGGATCCGCTGCCGCAGCCGGTGTTCAGCCCGTCGAAAGAGGATATCGAAAGCCTGAAGGCGGAAATCGCAGCCTCGGGTCTCTCCGTAAGCGAACTGGTCTCGGTCGCCTGGGCGTCTGCATCCACCTTCCGCGGTGGCGACAAGCGTGGCGGCGCCAACGGTGCGCGTCTGGCGCTTGCGCCTCAGCGCGACTGGGACGTTAACGCCGCTGCCGTGCGCGCGTTACCGGCTCTGGAAGCTATCCAGCGCACCACCAACAAAGCGTCACTGGCCGATATTATCGTGCTGGCGGGCGTCGTGGGCGTTGAGCTGGCGGCAAAAGAGGCAGGCGTTTACGTCAACGTACCGTTTAACCCGGGCCGCGTGGATGCGCGTCAGGACCAGACGGATATTGAGATGTTCAACCTGCTCAAACCGATTGCCGACGGCTTCCGCAACTACCGTGCCGAGGTGGATGTGTCCACAACCGAGTCACTGCTGATTGATAAAGCCCAGCAGCTGACGCTGACCGCGCCGGAGATGATGGTGCTGATCGGCGGTCTGCGCGTGTTGGGCGCAAACTTCGATGGCAGCAAGAATGGTGTGTTCACCAACCGCGAGGGCGTGCTGAGCAACGACTTCTTCGTGAACCTGCTGGATATGAACACCCAGTGGAAAGCAGCCGACGACACAAACGAGCTGTTTACCGGCAGCGATCGCGCCAGCGGTGAGGTGAAATACACCGCGACCCGCGCCGACCTGGTATTCGGTTCTAACGCCGTTCTGCGCGCGCTGGCCGAAGTTTACGCCAGCAGCGATGCACACGAGAAGTTCGTGCGCGACTTCGTTGCCGCATGGGCGAAGGTCATGGATCTGGATCGCTTTGATCTGAAGTAGCCCTTCGCCGGTCAGCGCTAACGCTGGCCAGGCCGCAGGCAAAAAAATCCCCGCCGGAGCGGGGATTTTTATTAACGCGGTTTACTCCCACTCTTCCAGGAACCGCTGCCCGTACTGGTCGGCTACCAGCAGCGCCGCGTACACCTGATCCGGCGACACGCCGCCCGGCATGTTGTGGATGGTCTCCCCTTCCGCGCAAGACGCTTCTGCAATCAGACGCATTTTGGCCGGAATATCCTCTTTAATGTTCAGCTGCGCCAGCGTGATCGGCAGCCCAACGCTGTGGCAAAGCGCGGCGACGGTCTCAATTTCTTCAACCGGCGCGTTCTCCAGCACCAGCTGCGTCAGCGTGCCGAACGCCACTTTTTCACCGTGGTAGAAATGATGTGCATCCGGCACCGCCGTCATGCCGTTGTGAATGGCGTGCGCCGCCGCCAGCCCGCCGCTTTCGAATCCCACGCCGCTCAGATAGGTGTTCGCTTCGATAATGCGTTCCAGTGCGGGGGTGACGACGTGCTGCTCCGCCGCGAGCATCGCTTTTTCGCCCTCTTCAACCAGCGTGTTGTAGCACAGCTCGGCCAGCGCTAACGCTGCCTGGGTGCACTTGCCGCCCGCCATGGTCGTGGCGCCGCTGCGCGAGCAGGCGCGTGCTTCAAACCAGGTTGCCAGGGCATCGCCAATCCCGGCGGCCAGCAGGCGCGCGGGCGCGCCGGCAACCACTTTGGTATCGACAATCACCATGTTCGGGTTGTGCGGCAGCATCAGGTAACGGTCGAACTCGCCGTTGTCGGTGTAAATGACGGAAAGGGCGCTGCACGGCGCATCGGTGGAGGCGATGGTCGGCGCAATGGCCACCGGCACGTCCATAAAGTGCGCCAGCGCCTTGGCGGTATCCAGCGTTTTGCCGCCGCCGATGCCCAACACTGCCAGGCAGTCGGCGCTATCGGCCAGTTTCTTCAGACGATCGATTTCGTTTTGCGAACATTCGCCGCCAAACGGCGCGATTTCAGCATGAAGTTCAGCTTTTTTAAAGCTCTGACGCAGGGTTTCTTCGGCAAAACCCAGCACAAACTTATCGCCCACCACCAGCCAGCGAGCCGCCAGCGGCTTCAGATAGTCGCCGAGACGAGTGAGAACATCAGCGCCCTGGATGTACTTCCCCGGCGATTGAATAATACGGTCCATAACATTTCTCCCTTAGAGGTTGAGGTTACCAAACGCGTTTTTCCAGTCCTGCTCGAACTTCTCTATAGCTGACTCTACCGCCGGCGTGCCGAGCATTTGTTGCGCTACGTCTAAGGGAAGCGTGATTGCCTCGCAGCCGGCCAGCAGGCAGTCCAGCGCCTGGCGCGGCGTTTTAAAGCTGGCAGCCAGCACCATGCTCTCTGGCGCATGCTGTTCCAGCAGGGATTGCAGCTCCTGTACCGTGCGAATGCCGTCACCGCCCTGCGCGTCGACGCGGTTTACATACGGTGCGACATACTTCGCTCCTCCCAACGCGGCCAGTAACCCCTGAGCGGCGCTGTAAACGGCGGTTCCCAGCGTGGTAATTCCCTCTTTTTTCAGCGCCTTAATCGCGATGAGCCCCTGCGCGGTAACGGGAATTTTTACCACGATGTCCGGCAGGGCATTGCTCAGCCGTTTTGCTTCCGCCACCATTCCTTCTGCGTCGCGGCTCATGGTCTGGGCAAAAAGCCTGCCTTCCGGGCCGATAGCATGCTGCAGGCGCGGCAGCACCTCCCAGACAGATTCGCCGCTGGCGGCCACGATGCTTGGGTTGGTGGTCACGCCCGCAATCGGAAAAATACGTGCAAGGCGTTCAACTTCCGCCACGTTGGCGGTATCCAGATACAGTTCCATCACTCTTCCTCGTTTTAGAGTTCTAATTCGTGTTGCAGCAGGGAAGCGATAGCCTCCTGAGAGCTGGCATTAACCAGAGCACTGCGAAAATCGTCATGCATGATGCGGCGGGCCAGGCGGGAGAAAATGCGCATATGCTGGTCGCCGGCGGCGTGTTTGTTCAGCGTCAGCATGATGATGAATTGCGCCTCCTCGTCCCCCCACATCACAGGCGCTTTCAGGCGGGCGACGCTGATGGTGGATTGTTCAATATGTTCTGATTTGCTGTGTGGAATGGCGAAACCAAAACCCAGCCCGGTTGAAAATACCGCTTCGCGCGCCCACAGGTCGGCCTCCAGCTTGCGCGGATAGCGGCATCGCCCGGCGAGCAGCAGGTTATCGGTCATGCCTTTCATGACCTCTTCTTTACTGTTCCAGTCGTTATCCAGCGAAATACAGCGTGGCGTGACAAGCGGCGTATCCTGCTGGTTCATGCGGAACTGGGCGAGCAGGTGTTCCACTTCAAGCGAGGTGCGACACGCCATGGCCTGGTTCAGCAGCTGGCGACAGGCGCGGCTATCAAGCTGCGCCAGGCGTGCTTTGGTAGCAGGAATGGCAGGGGAGCCCATGCTCAGTTCGTCCAGCCCCAGACCCACCAGCAGCGGCAGTACCGATCCTTTCGCGCCTAACTCCCCGCAGAGGCCAATCCACTTACCCTGGCGGTGAACGGCCTGCACCGCGTAGTCCAGCGCCCGCAGGAAGGCGGGGTTCAGGCTGTTGTAGTGGCGCGTGACTTTGGCGTTGTCGCGGTCCACGGCCAGCAGATACTGCGTCAGGTCATTGCTGCCGATGCTAAAGAAATCAATCTCTTCGCAGCACTGATCGATGATGAACATTACCGAAGGGACTTCCAGCATAATGCCGAGCGGGATTTTCTCATCAAACGGAATATGTTCAGCACGGAGCTGCTGCTTCGCTTCGGCGAGCTTCTCCTTCACCCACAGGATCTCTTCCATGGAGGAGATCATCGGGATCATGATCTTAAGGTTTCCGTGGGCAGAGGCGCGAAGGATCGCCCGAAGCTGGGTCGTGAAAAGCGATGAATACTCTTCATATATGCGCACGGCGCGGTAGCCGAGGAACGGGTTGTTCTCGGCCGGGATATTCAGGTACTCCACCGGCTTATCGCCGCCGATATCCATGGTGCGCACAATAATGCTGCGGTCATTTGCACTTTCCAGCGCCTGACAGAAAATGTTGTACAACTCGTTTTCGCCGGGTGCGCTGGCACGATCCATATAGAGCATTTCAGTGCGGAACAGGCCCACGCCTTCGGCACCATTACCAAACGCTGCCTGGGCCTCCACCGCGTGGGCAATGTTGGCGGCAATTTCAATGCGCAGGCCGTCGGCGGTTCTGGCTTCACGGTCAAGCCAGACGCGCTGTTGCTCGCGTATCGCCTGCTGGACGCGCGCTTCCTGCCGATAATAACGCGCCACGGCATCGCTGCCATTGACGACCACCGCACCGGCATTGCCGTCCACAAATACAGGCTGATTGCGCCATTGCAGCAGGCTTTCGCTGTCGACGCCCACCAGCGTCGGAATATTGAAGGAGCGCGCGAGGATCACGGTATGCGAGGTGGTGCCGCCACTTCTGAGCAGCAGCCCTTTAAGCAGCGTTTTATCAAGTTCAAGGAACTGCCCGGGAGTGAGATCGTCCGCGAGGCAGACGCCCGGCTGCGTCAGCTGGCCGGGAGCCGGGAAACGCGCTTCACCGTAGATATGTTGTAAAAGCTGGTAGCAGACGTCGCGCACGTCCAGCACGCGCTCCTGCAAATAGGCGCTGCTGGAACGGGAGAACGTGTCGCAGAAATGGTTTGCCGTGGCGACGATGGCCTGGGCGCAGCTTAGGCCCTGGCTGACTCCTGACAGGAGGTGCTGACGCAGCGAGGTATCTGTAGCCAGCGAGCGGTGGGCTTCAAGAATAGCGCTGGCGGTGCTGTCGCTGTCCAGCGCGCGCAGCGCAATGTGTTTGACCAGCAGCGTCAGCCCGTTATCCAGCGCCGACTGCTCGGCTTCAACGCTTTGCGCGTCGGGTAAATCGGTCAGGGCGTTGAGGTCCAGCGAGGTCAGTAACGTCAGGATGCCGCGTGCGCTGCCGCTGCATACCGGAGTGGCGCGAAACAGCGTCGGGTTCAGGCGTGTCAGCGATTCCGGCAACGGATCCAGCTCCGTGCTGATTACCCCTTCAAGCGGCGCGTCGCAATGCGGAAACTCCTCTTTTAGCCACCTTTCCAGCTGCTGCCGGGCATGCTGCTCGTCTTCACCATCGATCAGCAGGCGGCAGGCATCGCCCGCCAGCGTATCGGTTCCAATCAGCGCCAGCGCGCTTTTGGCATTGCCTTTACGATCCGTACGCAGGTTATGCCACTCAATTTGCGAGATAAACGTATTGCACAGCGTTTCCACATGACTTGCCGGACGCGCGTGAACGCCGTTGGGCAGTTCACAGGTAA
Organism: Enterobacter cloacae complex sp. P40C2; assembly: GCF_014930695.1. NCBI lineage: Bacteria > Pseudomonadati > Pseudomonadota > Gammaproteobacteria > Enterobacterales > Enterobacteriaceae > Enterobacter > Enterobacter cloacae complex sp. P40C2. Next base: position 97,082 of record NZ_JADBRP010000013.1, read on the forward strand.
ATTCCACTACCAGAGCCATACACACTCCTGAAACCAATCGTCAATTATGCGAAACAGCATACGAGCGTGATGATGAGGCGCGCCATGTGACAAAACTGCCAAAAGCTGGACAAATGTAATGTCACCTTAAAAGTGAGATTTCACTCACAGGTTGTGACGGTTTGCTTAATGTGAGGTCAGTGCGAAATTTCGAGGCGGATCGCATTTTCATTCCGACATTACAAAAATCCAGTAAATGGCCTTTTTGTCTCCTGTCCGCCGTCTTCCTGATTGCCTATTGTTTGCCACAACATCTTTGTGGATAAAGGGCTGGAGCGGCATATGAAAGCGTTGGTGCATATTCTCAAGAACACGCGGCAGCATCTGATGACAGGGGTGTCGCACATGATCCCGTTTGTGGTCTCGGGCGGCATTCTGCTGGCGGTTTCGGTCATGCTTTACGGCAAAGGTGCGGTACCCGACGCCGCAACCGATCCCAATCTGAAAAAGCTCTTTGATATCGGCGTGGCGGGTCTGACGCTGATGGTGCCGTTTCTCGCTGCCTATATTGGCTACTCCATTGCAGAACGCGCCGCGCTGGCCCCCTGTGCTATTGCCGCCTGGGTGGGCAACAGCTTCGGTGCGGGGTTCTTTGGCGCGATTATCGCCGGGATTTTCGGCGGCATTGTCGTCTGGTATCTGAAAAAACTGCCCGTGCCGAAAGTGCTGCGCTCCGTCATGCCTATCTTCATCATCCCGATTATCGGCACGTTTATCACGGCAGGCATCATGATGTGGGGGCTTGGCGAGCCTGTAGGCGCGCTTACCACCGGTCTCACCCAGTGGCTGCAAGGCATGCAGCAGGGCAGCATCGTGGTACTCGCCATCATTATCGGCCTCATGCTGGCGTTCGATATGGGCGGTCCGGTTAACAAAGTGGCGTATGCCTTCATGCTGATTTGCGTCGCGCAGGGCGTCTACACCGTCGTTGCGATTGCCGCCGTGGCTATTTGCATACCGCCGCTGGGGTTAGGCCTGGCGACGCTGATTGGCCGCAAAAATTTTACTGGTGAAGAACGTGAAGCAGGTAAAGCGGCGCTGGTGATGGGCTGCGTGGGCGTCACCGAGGGAGCGATTCCGTTTGCCGCAGCCGATCCGCTGCGCGTGATTCCTTCCATTATGCTGGGCTCCGCCTGCGGCGCGGTCACTGCTGCGGTTATGGGCGCGCAATGCTATGCCGGATGGGGCGGGTTAATTGTGCTTCCCGTGGTGGACGGCAAGCTCGGCTATATCGCAGCGGTTGCCGTGGGTGCAGTGGTGACGGCAGTCAGCGTCAACGTGCTGAAGCGTATTGCCCGTAAGAACACAAAGCAGGTCGAGGAAAAAGAGGATGACCTGGATCTGGATTTCGAAATTAACTGAGTGAGGAAGAGAACATGGCCCGAATTATCGCAGTAACCGCATGTCCGTCTGGCGTAGCCCATACCTATATGGCTGCCGAAGCGCTGGAAAGCGCCGCAAAAGCCAAAGGCTGGGAAGTGAAGGTAGAAACGCAGGGGTCGATTGGTCTTGAGAACGAACTAACGGCGGAGGATATCGCCGCAGCAGATATCGCGATCCTGACTAAAGACATCGGCATTAAATTCGAGGAGCGTTTTGCCGGGAAAACCATCGTGCGCGTCAATATCAGCGACGCGGTAAAGCGTGCCGACGCCATCATGAACAAAATCGATGCCCACCTGGCGCAAACCGCCTGATGCTCTCCCGCCCTTCGGGGCGGGCTGGTTTTTTCCGTTACAGGAGTTCCCTCATGACGAATCGTATACCGCGCCTGAAAGATGCGCTCTTTGCCAACCCTCGCGAGATCTCGCTTGAGCGTGCGCTGCTCTATACCGCCAGCCATCGGCAGACGGAAGGCGAGCCGGTTATTCTCCGGCGCGCGAAAGCAACGGCACACATTCTCGACCATGTGGAGATTGCGATTCGTGATGAAGAACTGATTGCCGGAAACCGCACCGTTAAGCCGCGTGCAGGCATTATGTCCCCGGAGATGGATCCCTACTGGCTGCTCAAGGAGCTGGACCAGTTCGCCACCCGTCCACAGGACCGCTTTGAAATCAGCGATGAGGATAAGCAGACCTACCGTGAGGTGCTGTATCCCTATTGGGAAAACCGGTCGATGAAAGATTTCATCAACGGCCAGATGACGGATGAGGTGAAAGCCGCGGTCGGGACGCAGATTTTTAGCGTCAACCAGACGGATAAAGGGCAGGGGCATATCATTATTGATTATCCGCGCCTGCTCAATAACGGGCTGGGAGCGCTGGTGGCGGAAATGCGTGAACGCTGCGCTCGCGATGCGCAAAACACGTTCTATGCGGCAGCGCTGATACTGCTTGAAGCGTCCCAGCGCCATATTCTGCGTTATGCAACGCTCGCTGAAGAACTGGCTCAGAGCAGCAATTCGGCACGTCGCGAAGAATTGCTGGCAATGGCCGACATCTCGCGGCATAACGCGCAGCATAAGCCGCAAACCTTCTGGCAGGCGTGTCAGCTATTCTGGTACATGAACGTCATTTTGCAGTACGAATCCAACGCCAGTTCGCTCTCCATCGGGCGTTTTGACCAGTATATGCTGCCGTTTTATCAGGCCTCGTTAATGCAGGGAGACGATCCGGCGTTTCTGAAAGAGCTGCTGGAATCGCTGTGGGTGAAGTGTAACGACGTGGTGCTCTTGCGCTCGACCAGCAGCGCCCGTTATTTTGCCGGGTTCCCGACCGGGTATACCGCGCTGCTGGGCGGCCTGACGGAAAGCGGGCGTAGCGCGGTGAACGTGCTTTCGTTCCTGTGCCTGGACGCCTACCAGAGCGTTCAGCTTCCCCAGCCTAACCTCGGCGTACGGGTAAACGAACTGATCGACCGACCTTTCCTGCTGAAAACAGCGGAGACTATTCGCCTGGGCACCGGAATTCCTCAGATTTTCAACGATGAAGTAATAGTACCTGCGTTTTTAAATCGCGGCGTGTCGCTGGAAGACGCGCGTGACTACGCGGTTGTTGGCTGCGTTGAACTGTCGATTCCAGGTAAAACTTACGGCCTGCACGATATCGCCATGTTTAACCTGCTGAAGGTAATGGAAATCGCTATGCAGGAGAACGAAGGCAATAGCGAGCTGACGTACGAGGGGTTAATTGAACACATACGCGGCAGGATTAATCACTACATTGCGCTGATGGTGGAAGGGAGCAACATTTGCGATATCGGCCATCGCGACTGGGCGCCCGTGCCGTTGCTCTCCTCCTTTATCAGCGATTGTCTGGAAACGGGGAAAGACATTACTGACGGTGGCGCACGCTATAACTTCTCCGGCGTGCAGGGGATTGGCATTGCCAATCTGAGCGACTCGCTTCATGCCCTGAAAGGGCTGGTGTTTGAACAGCAGCGCTTAAGTTTTGACGAGCTACTGGCGGTGCTAAAAGCGAATTTTGCCACCCCGGAGGGCGAAAAGGTGCGCGCGCGGCTGATCAATCGCTTTGAGAAATACGGTAATGATATCGACGATGTCGACAATATCAGCGCGGAGCTGCTGCGCCATTACTGTAAAGAGGTCGAAAAATACCGCAACCCGCGCGGTGGGATCTTCACGCCTGGCTCGTATACCGTCTCTGCGCACGTGCCGCTTGGTGCGGTCGTGGGCGCTACGCCGGATGGCCGCCTGGCGGGCGAACAGCTGGCGGACGGAGGGCTCTCTCCGATGCTCGGCCAGGATATGCAGGGGCCGACGGCCGTGCTGAAATCGGTAAGCAAGCTGGATAACTACCTGTTATCTAACGGTACGCTGCTAAACGTTAAGTTCACCCCCGCCACGCTGGAAGGCGATGCCGGGCTGCAGAAGCTGGCGGACTTCCTCCGCGCGTTTACGCAGCTTAAGCTGCAGCATATCCAGTTCAACGTGGTCAACGCGGAAACCCTGCGTGAGGCGCAACGGCGTCCGCAGGATTTTGCCGGGCTGGTGGTGCGCGTTGCCGGCTACAGCGCCTTCTTTGTTGAGCTGTCGAAGGAGATCCAGGATGACATTATCCGTCGGACCGCGCATCAGCTGTGACGTGGTTGAAGCACGCCCCGACGTAGCGCGTATTTTCAATATTCAGCGCTATTCGTTGAACGATGGGGCAGGTATTCGCACGGTAGTCTTTTTCAAAGGCTGCCCTCACCGTTGCCCGTGGTGCGCCAACCCGGAGTCGATCTCGCCAAAAATTGAGACGGTTCGCCGGGAGAGCAAATGTCTGCACTGCGCACCCTGCCTGCGCGATGCGGACGAGTGCCCGTCCGGGGCGTTTGAGCGCATCGGGCGCGACGTGACGCTGGACGAGCTTGAACGCGAGGTGATGAAGGATGATGTCTTCTTTCGCTCATCGGGAGGCGGGGTGACGCTGTCAGGCGGGGAAGTATTAATGCAGGCACCCTTTGCGACGCAGTTGCTTAAGCGTTTGCGCCGCTACGGTATTCGCACCGCTATTGAGACGGCGGGAGATGCGCCCCTGTCCCGACTGCTGCCGCTGGCACGCCAGTGTGACGAAGTGCTGTTTGATCTGAAGATTATGGATCCTGAGCAGGCGCGCGCGGTGACGGCAGTAAATCTTCCCAGAGTGCTGGAAAACCTTACGCAGCTGGTGGCCGAAGGCATCAACGTCATCCCCCGCGTGCCGCTTATTCCGGGCTATACGCTAACCGACGCCAACATGGCGCGCGTGCTGGCATTTTTGTTACCTTCAGGGATACGGCAGCTGCATTTATTACCGTTTCACACGTATGGTGAACCAAAATACCGTCTGCTTGGGCAACAATGGTTGATGCGGGAGGTCAATCCTCCGACAGCTGACGAGGTCGCGGCAATGCGCCGTATGGCCGAAGATAAAGGGTTTCATGTCACCACTGGAGGTTAAAAATGACAGTAATAGCAGGGCGTCATCTGGTGGCGGTAACCGCGTGCGTGAGCGGCGTGGCGCATACTTACATGGCCGCAGAACGGCTGGAGCGGATTTGCCAGCAGGAGAAATGGTCAGTGCGCATTGAGACGCAGGGGGCGTTAGGCATTGAAAGTGAACTGACGGAGGACGATATCCGCCGCGCCGATGTCGTATTGCTTATCACGGATATTGAGCTGGCGGGTAACGAACGCTTCGAATCCGCTCGCTATGTGAAATGCGGGATTAATGCTTTCCTGCGGGATCCGCAAAAGGTCATGGCAGCGGTACGAAAAATGGTATCCGCACCGCAGCATACGCAGGTCATTCTGGACTAGCCGCTTTCCCGGTCAGCTGGCTGTGATACTGGCGACGGTATTCCGACGGCGAACGCTCCGTATTTTTACGGAATAAGCGGCAGAAATAGTTACTGTCGACAAAACCGCAGGCATGCGCCACTTCTTTTACCTTTAAGTCATACCCTTTCAGCAGCTGACGCGCGTGCTCCAGCCGCGTGTGGGTCAGGTATTCATTAAAACCGATCGCGCCGGTTTTCTGGAAAAGATGCGATAAATAGTTCGGAGAGATGTAAAACGCCTGCGCTACGGATTCCCGGGTAAGCGGAGTCGCATAATGCTCATCGATATAAACGCGTATGGCTTCAAACAGCGCCTGGCTGCGGGAGGCGGTCTGGATCTGACTACCCAGCAAGTCGACGCAGTGGCTAAGCAGGCTGGTGACAACCAGCCGCGCTGTCTGCTGTTCGTGCGGCTGCATCTGCATTTCATGAAGCGTCTGTAGCAAGAAGGAGCCGATGCGGGGGCCACGACGGGCAACGTGCTGTTTTGCAAGGTTACGAACGTCTACGCCGTCCCAGTGCAAAAGGCTAAATCCAAGCTGCTGTTTGCCAAACAGGATGCTCAGCGTTGTCGCGGGCATGTGCCATTGCGGATCGTTCCAGCCGCCAGCCGGGACGTATAAAACATCACCCTGCTGTAATACGCAAGCCGCCGGGTCTTTCACCGAGCCTTCGAGCACGATCTCCAGACGGGGGAAATCGACCTGCAGGGCGAGCTCGGGTGCGCAGAGGGCTGGGTTGGCGAAATGCACCTGACGCAGCGGCGTCGTGCCGCCGATCAGGTCAGTCAGGATATGGGTAATATCGTGCTGCATGGTGTAAATACCGAGGTATTGCCGGGCGGCGCAAACGCTTACCCGGCCTGCCTGTCGCAGGCCCGGGCAGGCGTAGCGCCCCGGGGACTGAGCATTAACCGGTGTTACGCATGCCCGCCGCAACGCCCGCAATCGTCACCATCAGCGCCTGTTCAACGCGTGGATCGGGATCTTTACCTTCCTCTTCCGCCAGACGCGAACGGTGCAGCAGTTCAGCCTGCAAAACGTTCAGCGGGTCGGTGTAGATGTTGCGCAGCTGAATTGACTCGGCGATCCACGGCAGGTCTTCCATCAGGTGGGAGTCGTTGGCGATATCCAGCACCACCTTGATGTCGCCTTCCAGCAGCTCGCGCAGCTCTTTACCCAGCGCCCACAGCTCTGGTTTAACCAGGCGCTGATCGTAGTATTCCGCCAGCCACAGGTCGGCTTTCGAGAAGACCATCTCCAGCATGCCCAGACGGGTGGAGAAGAACGGCCAGTCGCGGCACATGGTTTCCAGCTCACTCTGCTTACCGTCTTCCACCACTTTTTGCAGCGCCGCACCGGCACCCAGCCAGGCGGGCAGCATCAGGCGGTTTTGCGTCCAGGCAAAGATCCACGGAATGGCGCGCAGGGATTCAACGCCGCCGGTCGGGCGACGCTTGGCCGGACGCGAGCCCAGGGGCAGTTTACCCAGCTCCTGCTCAGGCGTTGCTGAGCGGAAGTAAGGTACGAAGTCTCTGTTTTCACGCACGTAGCCGCGGTACAGGTCGCAGGAGATGTCAGACAGCTCATCCATAATGCGGCACCAGGATTCTTTTGGCTCCGGCGGCGGCAGCAGGTTTGCTTCCAGGATCGCGCTGGTATAGAGCGACAGGCTGCTGATGGTCACTTCCGGCAGGCCGTACTTGAAGCGGATCATCTCGCCCTGCTCGGTCACGCGCAGGCCGCCTTTCAGGCTTCCCGGCGGCTGAGAGAGCAGCGCTGCGTGCGCTGGCGCACCGCCACGGCCAATTGAGCCACCGCGTCCGTGGAACAGGGTCAGCTCAATGCCGGCTTTCTCGCAGGTTTTAATCAGCGCGTCCTGCGCCTGATACTGCGCCCAGGATGCCGCCATCACGCCCGCATCTTTTGCGGAGTCGGAATAGCCAATCATGACCATCTGCTTGCCCTGAATAAAGCCGCGATACCAGTCGATGTTCAGCAGCTGGGTCATCACGTCGTTGGCGTTGTTCAGGTCGTCGAGGGTTTCAAACAGCGGTGCCACCGGCAGGGCATAGTCGATGCCCGCTTCTTTCAGCAGCAGGTGAACGCCCAGCACGTCGGACGGCGTTTTCGCCATGGAGATCACATAGGCGGCCACCGATCCTTTCGGCGCATCCACGATCGCTTTACAGGTGTTGAGCACCTCGCGGGTTTCGTTGCTTGGCTCCCAGTTGCGCGGCAGCAGAGGGCGCTTGGAGTTCAGCTCGCGGATCAGGAACGCCTGCTTGTCGGCTTCTGACCAGCTTTCATAGTCACCGATGCCGAGATAGCGGGTCAGTTCGCCCAGCGCTTCGGTATGACGGGTACTTTCCTGACGTACGTCGATACGCACCAGCGGCACGCCGAAACACTTCACGCGGCGCAGGGTGTCGAGCAGTTCACCGTTGGCGATGATGCCCATCCCGCAGGCCTGGAGCGATTTATAGCAGGCGTACAGCGGTTCCCAGAGCTGTTCGTTCTGGCTTAGCAGTCCTTCCGGCTTCGGCAGGCGCTGGCCCTTGAGGCGCGCTTCCAGCCAGGCCTGAGTGGCCATCAGCTGGCCGCGCAGTTTTTTCATCAGGAAACGGTACGGCTCGCTGGCGCCTTCTTCACCGGCCAGCGCGCGCAGTTCCGGCGTGGCTTCCACCATCGACAGCTCGGAGATCAGCACCTGAATATCTTTCAGGAACAGGTCGGTTGCTTTCCAGCGGCTCAGCAGGAGAACGTGTCGGGTAATGTCCGCCGTCACGTTCGGGTTGCCGTCGCGGTCGCCGCCCATCCAGGAGGTGAAGCGTACCGGCACAAAGTCGACCGGCAGGCGGTAGCCGAGGTTCTCTTCCAGCTGTTCGTTCAGCTCGCGCAGGTAGTTCGGCACCCCTTCCCACAGGCTGTTTTCCACCACCGCAAAGCCCCATTTGGCTTCGTCAACCGGGCTTGGGCGATGCTTACGAATTTCGTCGGTGTGCCAGGACTGGGCAATCAGCTGACGCAGGCGACGCATGAGCTGGTTACGTTCATAGTCGGCAATGTCTTTGTTATCCAGCTGCTTCAGACAGTTGTTCACTTCCACCATTTTGTGGATCAGCGTACGACGGGTGATTTCGGTTGGGTGCGCGGTCAGAACCAGCTCCAGCGAAAGGGATTCCACCGCTTTTTTGATGGTGTCTTCGTTGAGGTCGGGACGATCTTTGAGTTTACGAAGGGTGCGGGCAATGACTTCCGGGTTGCTGGCCGCTTCGCCTTTTGGCGAAATGCTGTGATATTGCTCAGCGGTGTTTGCCAGGTTAAGGAACTGGCTGAACGCGCGGGCAACGGGCAGCAGCTCATCGTTAGAGAGGTTCTGCAAGGTGGTGAGCAGCTCCTGACGGTTCGCCTCGTTACCGGCACGGGAAGATTTGGACAGCTTGCGGATGGTTTCAACGCGGTCGAGGATGTTTTCCCCCAACGCGTCTTTGATGGTATCTCCAAGCACCTTGCCGAGCATACTGACATTACTACGCAACGCGGAATATTGTTCGTTCATAAAAACCCAGTCACCCCATCATTTTTGTTTATGCCCAGGCGAAAATTTTCTGGACAATATTTTGTCATCTCCCTTTATAAAGCCACGTAAAACCCCCGTCGTCAATTGCTGCGAAAACGGTTCAGCAGATGAATAAATGTGGGTAATTTACGAAATTTAATTCGCTTTGCGTCAGATAAGAGATGCTTATGGGAATGTGACGGAGATCGCGGGATTTATTCCCCTCACCCTGCCCTCTCCCCAAAGGGGAGAGGGTGTTCAAATTCCCTCTCCCCTTTGGGGAGAGGGTTAGGGTGAGGGGTCGTCTTAATGCCAGCAGAAGTGATGCACGACCTGAGTAATCAGTTCGCGGGTTGGCTTGATGAAGCGGGTTTCCAGATATTCATCCGGCTGGTGCGCCTGGTTGATAGAGCCAGGGCCAAGGACCAGCGTTGGGCACAGGGTCTGAATAAACGGGGCTTCGGTGCAATAGTTCACCACGTCGGTTTTCTCACCGAGCAGCTTTTCCACCACTTCGACCAGCTGGTGATCCGGCGGGCATTCGTAGCCCGGGATCGGCGGATGCAGCTCGGAGACCGTCAGGCGGCCCGGCCAGCGCTCGCTTACCGGGGCCAACGCTTCGTTCAGCAAGCCGTCGAGATCGCTCAGCGTCATGCCCGGCAGCGGGCGGATGTCCATGTGCAGCTCGCAGCAGGCGCAGATACGGTTAGAAGCATCACCGCCGTGCAGGCTGCCGAGATTCAGGGTCGGATACGGCACGGTGAACGCGTCGTAGTGATACCGCTCTTTCAGGTCATCGCGCAGGGTCATGATGCGGCCGATGGCGTCATGCATCAGCTCAATGGCGTTCACCCCGCGCGCCGGATCGCTGGAGTGACCGGACTGGCCGAGCACGCGCACCGCCGTGGAAATATGGCCCTTGTGCGCACGGATCGGCTGCAAAGAGGTTGGTTCACCGATGATCGCGCAGTCCGGGCGAATCGACGTGTTTTCAGAAAAATAGCGTGCGCCCGCCATGCTGGTCTCTTCATCGGCGGTCGCCAGAATGTAGAGCGGTTTTTTCAGAGTCGTCACGTCCACGTCACGCAGCGCGTCGAGAATAAAGGCGAAGAAGCCTTTCATGTCCGCCGTGCCCAGCCCGTAGAGCTTGTTGTCATGCTCGGTCAGGGTGAACGGGTCGCGGGTCCAGCGGCCATCGTCAAACGGCACGGTGTCGGTATGACCGGCCAGCAGCAGGCCGCCCGCACCGGTACCGGTGCTGGCGAGCAGGTTGAATTTATGGCGTGTTCCGGGGACGGGCTGAACCTCAACGTTAAACCCAAGATCGCTAAACCAACCCGCCAGCAGATTGATTAAAGACTCATTGCTCTGATCCAGTGCTTCTTCGGTCGCGCTGATGGAGGGTGTGGCAATCAGGGCGCGGTAAATCTCGATAAATGGCGGTAAGTTCATTTTCATTGTTGACACACCTTAGGTCGTGATAGTATCAATATTCATGCAATAAATGTGAATAAAAATACATTAACGTTGAGCATAAAGGAACCCGATGTTGAATACGCTGATTGTAGGCGCTAGCGGTTATGCGGGCGCAGAGCTTGTAAGCTACGTGAATCGCCACCCTCATATGACCATAACCGCTTTGACCGTGTCAGCGCAAAGCAATGATGCCGGAAAGTTAATTTCTGATTTGCATCCGCAGCTTAAGGGCATTGTCGATTTGCCGCTGCAGCCAATGTCTGACATCAGCGAGTTTACCGACGGCGTCGACGTGGTGTTTTTGGCCACCGCGCACGAGGTCAGCCACGACCTGGCGCCGCAATTCCTGGCGGCCGGTTGCGTGGTGTTCGACCTCTCCGGCGCGTTCCGCGTTAACGACGGTGCGTTTTACGAAAAATATTACGGTTTTACCCATCAGCACCCGGATCTGCTCGAAAAAGCGGTGTACGGCCTGGCGGAGTGGAGCGCGGATAAACTCAAGGAAGCGAATCTGATTGCCGTGCCCGGCTGCTACCCGACGGCGGCGCAGCTCTCCCTTAAGCCGCTGATCGACGCGGGCCTGCTGGATCTGAACCAGTGGCCGGTGATCAACGCCACCAGCGGCGTGAGCGGTGCCGGGCGCAAGGCGGCGATCTCCAATAGCTTCTGCGAAGTGAGCCTTCAGCCGTATGGCGTGTTCAACCATCGCCATCATCCTGAAATCACCACCCATCTGGGCGCGGACGTGATTTTCACGCCGCATCTGGGCAGCTTCCCGCGCGGGATCCTCGAAACCATTACCTGCCGCCTGAAGCCGGGCGTGACCAAAGAACAGGTAAGTGAAGCCTTCACGCAGGCGTATGCGGATAAACCGCTGGTGCGTCTGTACGACAAAGGCGTGCCGGCGCTGAAAAACGTGGTCGGCCTGCCGTTCTGCGATATCGGCTTTGCCGTTCAGGGCGAGCACCTGATTGTGGTCGCCGCAGAAGATAACTTACTCAAAGGCGCTGCCGCACAGGCAATGCAGTGTGCAAATATTCGTTTCGGCTTCCCTGAAACGCAGGCTCTTATTTAAGGTGTGATGATGAACCCATTAATTATCAAACTCGGTGGTGTGCTGCTGGACAGCGAAGAAGCGCTGGAGCGTCTGTTTACCGCGCTGGTTAACTATCGCGAATCACACCAGCGTCCGCTGGTGATTGTGCACGGCGGCGGCTGCGTGGTGGACGAGCTGATGAAAGGGCTCAACCTGCCGGTGATAAAGAAAAACGGCCTGCGCGTCACGCCTGCCGACCAGATTGACATCATTACCGGTGCGCTGGCGGGTACGGCGAACAAAACGCTGCTGGCGTGGGCGAAGAAACACCGTATCGCGTCCGTTGGGCTCTACCTCGGCGATGGCGACAGCGTAAAAGTGACCCAGCTCGACGAAGCGCTCGGCCACGTTGGGCTGGCGCAGCCGGGCTCGCCTGAGCTGATTAACACGCTGCTGGAAGGCGGTTTCCTGCCGGTGGTGAGCTCTATCGGCGTGACCGAAGAGGGCGAGCTGATGAACGTGAATGCGGACCAGGCGGCAACCGCGCTGGCGGCAACGCTGGGCGCAGACCTGATCCTGCTCTCTGACGTAAGCGGTATTCTGGACGGCAAAGGCCAGCGCATTGCGGAAATGACCGCCGCGAAAGCCGAGCAACTGATTGAGCAGGGCATTATTACCGACGGCATGATCGTCAAAGTCAACGCCGCGCTGGATGCGGCTCGCACGCTGGGTCGCCCGGTGGATATCGCCTCCTGGCGTCACGCGGAGCAGCTTCCGGCGCTGTTTAACGGCACGCCAATTGGCACGCGTATTCTGGCGTAATCGATTTTCTGTTTTGCAGGCCCGGCAAGCGCAGCACCGCCGGGCAATGACATTCAAAGATATTAAGGAAGCATGTTATGGCACTTTGGGGTGGGCGTTTTACACAGGCAGCGGATCAGCGGTTCAAACAGTTCAATGACTCTTTGCGCTTCGACTACCGCCTGGCCGAACAGGATATTGTCGGCTCTGTGGCCTGGTCCAAAGCGCTGGTGACCGTGGGCGTGCTGACCGCAGATGAACAGCAGCAGCTTGAAGAGGCGCTGAATAACCTGCTGGAAGAGGTGCGGCTGGATCCGCAGCAAATCCTGCAAAGCGATGCGGAAGACATTCACAGCTGGGTGGAAGGCAAACTGATCGACAAAGTGGGCCAGCTGGGTAAAAAGCTGCACACCGGCCGTAGCCGTAACGACCAGGTCGCGACCGATCTGAAGCTGTGGTGTAAAGAGACCGTTGGCGAACTGCTGGCGGCTACCCGTCAGCTGCAGAGCGCGCTGGTGGAAACGGCGCAGAACAACCAGGACGCGGTCATGCCGGGTTATACCCACCTGCAGCGCGCGCAGCCGGTGACCTTTGCGCACTGGTGTCTGGCCTACGTTGAGATGCTGGCGCGTGACGAAAGCCGCCTGCAGGATACGCTCAAGCGCCTGGACGTGAGCCCGCTGGGCAGCGGTGCGCTGGCGGGAACAGCGTATGAAATCGACCGTGAACAGCTGGCAGGCTGGCTGGGCTTTGCCTCTGCTACCCGCAACAGCCTGGACAGCGTGTCTGACCGCGACCACGTGCTGGAGCTGCTCTCAAACGCGTCTATCGGCATGGTGCACCTGTCGCGCTTTGCTGAAGACCTGATCTTCTTTAACTCGGGCGAAGCCGGCTTCGTCGAGCTGTCCGACCGCGTGACGTCAGGCTCTTCCCTGATGCCGCAGAAGAAAAACCCGGACGCGCTGGAGCTGATCCGCGGGAAGTGTGGCCGCGTGCAGGGTGCGCTGACCGGCATGATGATGACCCTGAAAGGGCTGCCGCTGGCGTACAACAAAGACATGCAGGAAGATAAAGAGGGGCTGTTCGACGCGCTCGACACCTGGCTGGACTGCATGCACATGGGCGCGCTGGTGCTGGACGGCATTCAGGTGAAGCGTCCGCGTTGTCAGGAAGCGGCCCAGCAGGGCTATGCGAACTCTACCGAACTGGCGGACTACCTGGTGGCGAAAGGCGTACCGTTCCGCGAAGCGCACCACATCGTGGGCGAAGCGGTGGTGGAAGCCATTCGTCAGGGTAAACCGCTGGAAGATCTGCCGCTTGCCGACCTGCAAAAATTCAGCGCGGCTATCGGGGATGATGTGTATCCGATTCTGGCGCTGCAGTCCTGCCTGGACAAGCGTGCCGCGAAAGGCGGCGTGTCGCCTAAGCAGGTGGCGCAGGCGATAGCGGACGCGAAAAACCGGCTGGTTTGAACCGTGCGGGCTGGTGCCCTCACCCCGGCCCTCTCCCACAGGGAGAGGGAGCAAACCCTAAAAATGGCAACTTCGGTTGCCATTTTGCTTTTATCCCCGGGCTTTTTTACGCAAAAAAAAAGCGGACCACGGGGTCCGCAAAAGTTCACGTTGGCTTTAGTTGTTCGAGTTTTGAGAGAAACTCGATGACGGTGACGGGTCGTCAAGGGTCAAACACGTTCCGCCTCGTCTGTGTGATGTATTATTCAACAGAATGCTTGATAGGGATAATCGTTCGTTGCTATGCTATCTATCGCCATGAACTATCGTGGCGACGGAGGATGAATAATGAATATTCGTGATCTTGAATACCTGGTAGCGTTAGCCGAGCACCGCCATTTTCGCCGCGCGGCAGACTCCTGCCACGTCAGCCAGCCCACGCTGAGCGGCCAGATCCGCAAGCTGGAAGACGAGCTGGGCGTGATGCTGCTGGAGCGCACCAGTCGTAAGGTTCTGTTCACACAGGCAGGTCTGCTGCTGGTGGATCAGGCGCGCACCGTGCTGCGCGAGGTCAAAGTGCTCAAGGAAATGGCAAGCCAGCAGGGGGAGGCGATGTCCGGCCCGCTGCACATCGGCCTGATCCCAACCGTTGGCCCGTATCTGCTGCCGCACATCATTCCCATGCTGCACCAGACGTTCCCGAAACTCGAAATGTATCTGCATGAAGCGCAAACCCATCAGCTGCTGGCGCAGCTGGACAGCGGCAAGCTCGACTGCGCGATTCTGGCGCTGGTAAAAGAGAGTGAAGCCTTTATTGAAGTGCCGCTGTTCGATGAACCTATGATGCTGGCGATCTATGAAGATCACCCGTGGGCGAACCGCGACCGCGTGCCGATGGCCGATTTGGCCGGTGAAAAGCTGCTGATGCTGGAAGATGGCCACTGCCTGCGCGATCAGGCGATGGGCTTCTGCTTCGAGGCGGGCGCTGACGAAGATACCCATTTCCGCGCAACCAGCCTGGAAACGCTGCGTAATATGGTCGCGGCGGGAAGCGGAATTACGCTGCTGCCTGCACTGGCCGTGCCGCGCGAGCGTAAGCGTGATGGCGTGGTCTATCTGCCGTGCATTAAGCCGGAGCCGCGTCGTACGATTGGCCTGGTGTATCGTCCGGGGTCACCGCTGCGCAGCCGCTATGAGCAGCTGGCAGAGGCCATCCGCGGTGCGATGGATGGCCATTTCGACAGCGCGTTAAAACAGGCGGTTTAAGCCGTTCAGCGCGGCTACCCGATAGGCTTCCGCCATTGTCGGGTAGTTAAAGGTGGTGTTAACGAAGTACTCAATGGTGTTACCGCCACCTTTCTGCTCCATGATCGCCTGGCCGATGTGAATGATTTCCGCCGCGCGTTCACCAAAGCAGTGAATGCCGAGGATCTCTTTCGTCTCGCGATGGAACAGGATCTTCAGTGTACCCACGCTCATTCCCACGATTTGCGCCCGCGCCAGGTGTTTAAACTGAGCACGGCCCACCTCGTAAGGCACCTTCATGGCAGTCAGCTGCTGCTCGGTTTTCCCTACGGAGCTGATTTCCGGAATGGTGTAGATCCCCGTCGGAATATCTTCAATCAGATGCGCGGTCGCTTCACCTTTTACCAGCGCCTGAGCGGCAATGCGCCCCTGATCGTAAGCGGCTGATGCCAGGCTTGGGTAACCAATCACGTCGCCTACCGCGTAAACGTGCGGCAGCGCGGTCTGGTACATGCTGTTGACCTTCAGCTGGCCACGGCTGTCGGTTTCGAGCCCGATGTTTGCCAGCTGCAGGGAGTCGGTGTTGCCGGTGCGGCCGTTGGCATACAGCAGGCAGTCTGCTTTCAGCTTTTTACCGGATTTCAGGTGCATAATCACACCGTCGTCGCAGCCCTCGATCTTCTCGTACTCCTCGTTGTGACGGATCACCACGCCGCTGTTCCAGAAGTGGTAGGAGAGAGAATCTGACATCTCCTGATCCAGAAACGCCAGCAGGCGGTCGCGGGTGTTGATCAGGTCAACTTTGACCTCCATTCCCCGGAAGATAGACGCATATTCACAGCCAATCACGCCAGCGCCATAGATAATCACGTGGCGAGGTTCATGATGCAGGCTGAGGATGGAGTCGCTGTCGTAAATGCGCGGGTGCGAGAAATCCACGTCTGCCGGATGATACGGGCGTGAACCGCAGGCGATCACAAACTTTTCAGCGGTGATCGTCTCAACCGAACCGTCATGACACTCCAGGGCCAGGGTGTGTTCGTCCACAAAATGCGCGTTTCCTTGCAGAATTTCACAGTGGTTACGCTCATAGAAACCCTGACGCATGCGCGTCTGCTGGTTAATGACCGTGTCTGCGTGGTTCAGGATGTCGGCAAAAGAGGAACGAAGAAGTCGGGAGTGGTCGCTGTAAAGAGGGTTCTGGTTAAATTCAATAATGCGGCTAACGGCGTGGCGGAGGGCTTTTGAAGGGATGGTGCCCCAGTGGGTGCAACCGCCGCCGACGTTATGGTAGCGCTCTATTACCGCTACTCTGGCTCCCTGTTTTACCAGACCCATAGCAGCACCTTCGCCGCCGGGGCCGGAACCAATAACTATTGCGTCGTAATCGTAGGAATGTGGCATGGCAAGGCTTACCTGTTCTTATACATAAAAGCAACAGAATCATAACATCATTGCCGGGGTAACCCAATTATCGTTGTGCTTTTTTCGGGCAGTGGAGCACAAACCGCGCGTAAACAATCATTCACAAAGCTGAGCAAACAGATTAATTTTATTCTCTGGTATAGTGCCAACGGGCCTTTGGAAGGATTCAACTATCGTGATGGGCGTAAGAGCACAACAAAAAGAGAAAACCCGGCGTTCGCTGGTGGAAGCCGCATTCAGTCAACTGAGTGCTGAGCGGAGTTTTGCCAGTTTAAGCCTGCGAGAAGTCGCACGCGAGGCCGGGATTGCGCCAACGTCCTTCTACCGTCATTTCCGTGATGTGGATGAACTGGGCCTGACCATGGTCGATGAGAGCGGTCTGATGCTGCGCCAGCTTATGCGCCAGGCGCGCCAGCGTATCGCCAAAGGGGGCAGCGTGATCCGCACCTCCGTGTCGACATTTATGGAGTTTATCGGCAATAACCCTAACGCGTTTCGCCTTTTGCTGCGCGAGCGCTCCGGCACGTCGGCGGCGTTTCGCGCCGCGGTTGCGCGTGAAATTCAGCATTTTATCGCGGAACTTGCCGACTATCTCGAAATCGAAAACCATATGCCGCGTGCGTTTACTGAAGCTCAGGCTGAGGCGATGGTGACCATTGTTTTCAGCGCGGGTGCCGAAGCGCTGGATGTCAGCATCGAACAACGCAAGCAGCTCGAAGAGCGGCTGGTATTGCAGCTGCGGATGATCTCCAAGGGTGCGTATTACTGGTATCGCCGTGAACAAGAAAAGTTGGCACATCAAACCGATGAGTGAAGGTGAGTAATGAAACAGTCAGGTCAGGATAAAGGAACGCTGTTGCTGGCATTGATCGCTGGCTTATCCATTAACGGTACGTTTGCCGCTATTTTTAGCTCAATCGTTCCGTTTTCGATTTTCCCGATTATCGCGCTGGTGCTGACGGTGTACTGCCTGCATCAGCGTTATCAGAACCGCACTATGCCTGTCGGGTTACCGGGGCTGGCCGCAGCCAGCTTTATTCTGGGCGTGCTGTTGTACAGCACCGTTGTGCGAGCAGAATACCCGGATATCGGCTCTAACTTCCTGCCTGCGGTACTGTCCGTTGCGCTGGTGTTCTGGATCGGCTCGCGCATGCGTAGCCGCAAGAGCCAGCTGCCGGAGTAATGAAGGTTTAAGGGCAGGTAAGCAAAGCGCCACCTGCCAAAAAATGCCGGATGGCGCTACGCGTGTCCGGCATGCAGATTATCGTGCAGTGAGCAGTACGCCGCACTCCATGTGGTGCGTATACGGGAACTGATCGAACAGCGCCAGACGTTCAACCTTGTGCGTCTGGCTTAACGTTTCCAGGTTCTTGCACAGCGTCTCCGGGTTACAGGAGATGTACAGGATACGCGGGTACGCCTGCACCATCTTCTCGGTTTCGCTGTCCAGGCCACTGCGCGGCGGATCGACAAAAATCGTCTCACACCGGTAGCTCTTCAGATCAATCCCCTGCAGGCGATTAAACTCACGCACGCCATTCATCGCCTGGGTAAACTCTTCTGCCGCCATACGAATGATTTGTACGTTGTCGATGTGGTTAGCGGCGATGTTGTACTGCGCGGCAGCAACCGACGGCTTGGCGATTTCCGTCGCCAGCACGCGCTCGAAGTTACGCGCCAGCGCCAGCGAGAAGTTACCGTTACCGCAGTACAGCTCAAGCAGATCGCCCTGCGATCCTTCCGTCGCGTTCAGCGCCCACTCCAGCATCTGCACGTTCATTGCCGCATTCGGCTGGGTGAAGCTGTTCTCTACCTGACGGTAAACCATCTCTTTACCGGCCACCGGCAGACGCTCGTCAATATAATCCTGGTCGAGCATGATTTTGGTTTTGGTCGCGCGGCCAATCAGGTGCACGTTGATGTTCTGCACGCGCAGCGCATCGCGCAGGGCTTCTGCCTGCTCGCGCCATTCGTCGGTCAGCGCTTTGTGATAGAGCAGGGAAACAATCGCCTGATTGCTTTGGGTGGTCAGGTAGTCAATCTGGAACAGCTTGTTTCGCAGTACCGGATTGTCGCGCACGCCGTCAATCATCAGCGTCATCAGCTGGTTAATCAGTTCACTCGCCGCCGGGAAGCTATCCACGCGAATGCGGGATTTCGTCTGCTGATCGAAAATGATGTGATACAGGTCGTCGCCATCGTGCCAGATGCGGAACTCGGCGCGCATACGATAGTGGCTGACCGGAGAACGGAACACCTCGGGAACGGGCGCGTTGAACGGCGTCATCATACTTTGCAGGCGGACAACTTTTTCTGCCAGCTGTGCGTCGTACTGTTCTGTAGGGAGGTGTTCGGGGGTCATGATGCGTCCTGAATGATAAAGAATTACGCGGGGATTGTAGGGATTGTGCAGTGGATGTCCAGATTTAATGGCTAATAGCTGTCTGGACATCTATACGTGTCTAATTGTAGCATTCTGTTTCCGGTCTCCTGAGAGTGAAAAGGGAATCCAGTGTAAATCTGGAGCTGACGCGCAGCGGTAAAGACTGGCGGGATGAGAAGTAGAGACACTGTGAAAATGGGAAGTCTTCATCCGTATAACGCCACCCAGCCCGAAGACCTGCCGGGATCACGTCGCATTTGGTTTCATCATCGCGTGCTATGGATGAGGCCTGCGGCATCCTTCTTATATTGTGGATGCTTTAACAATGATTAAAAAAGTATCGCTGTTGACGGCGTTATCCGTCACGGCATTTTCGGGCTGGGCGCAGGAAAGCGCTGACTCGTTGGTGGTGACAGCAAACCGTTTTGAACAGCCTGTAAAAACCGTTCTGGCTCCGACATCCGTCGTGACCCGTGAAGATATTGAACGCTGGCAATCCACGACGGTACTGGATGTCATGCGCAGACTGCCAGGCGTTGATACGGCGCAAAACGGTGGTATGGGACAACTGTCTTCTCTTTTTATTCGCGGTACCAACTCTAGCCACGTTCTGATCCTCGTTGACGGTATGCGTCTTAACCAGGCAGGTGTCACAGGTTCATCCGATCTTAGCCAGTTCCCCATCTCCCTGGTGCAGCGTATCGAATATGTTCGTGGGCCGCGTTCGGCGATTTACGGCTCAGACGCGATTGGCGGCGTCGTGAACATTATTACTACCCGTGCGAAGGACGGTACGACGCTGACCGCGGGCGCAGGATCGCATGGCTATCAAAATTATGGCGGCAGCACTCAGCAAACGCTTGGCGACAGCACGCGCGTAACGCTTGCGGGTGATTACACCTATACCAAAGGTTTTGATGTGGTCGCGGACGGCAACAATGGCGGCCTTGCTCAGACCGACCGCGATGGCTTTATGAATAAAACGCTCTACGGCGCACTGGAGCATGCATTCTCAGACCAGTGGAGCGGGTTCGTTCGCGGCTTTGGCTACAGTAACCGTACCGCCTATGACGGTTATTACAGCTCGTTTACGCCTGATGTACTGGTCGACACGCGTCAGCTGTACAGCCAGACCTGGGACGCAGGGCTGCGCTTCAACGATGACATCTTCCATTCACAGCTGCTCACCAGCTATAGCCACAGTAAAGACTATAACTACGACCCACATTCAGGACGATATGATTCGTCTGCCACACTGGATGAAATTAAACAGTACAATGTTCAGTGGGTTAACTCCGTGGATGTGGGCCATGGCAACGTTGGCGCGGGCGTAGACTGGCAAAAGCAGAGCACTGAACCGGGCACTAATTATGTGACGAATGGCTATGATTTGCGTAACACCGGCGTCTACCTCACCGGATTGCAGCAGTTTGGTGATGTCACCCTGGAAGGGGCGGTGCGTAGCGATGATAACTCTCAGTTTGGTCGTCACGGTACCTGGCAAAGTAGTGCGGCCTGGGAGTTCATTGAAGGTTATCGCGTTATCGCTTCGTATGGCACAGCCTATAAAGCGCCAAACCTTGGGCAACTCTATGGCTTCTACGGCAACGAACACCTCGATCCCGAAGAGAGCAAGCAGTGGGAAGGCGCGTTCGAAGGTCTTACCGCTGGTGTAAACTGGCGCGTGTCGGCTTACCGTAACGACGTTGATAACCTGATCGACTTCAACAATAACCTTCAGGAGTATTACAACGTCGGCAAAGCACGTATTAAAGGGGTTGAAGCGACTGCCTCGTTTGATACTGGCCCGGTCATGCATACTGTCGGTTACGACTATGTTGATGCCCGTAATGCGGCAACCAACCAACTGCTGGATCGTCGCGCTAAGCAGCAGGTGAAGTATCAGCTCGATACCCGGATCTATGATTTTGACTGGAGCCTGACATATCACTATCTCGGTACGCGCTACGATACTGACTTCGGCACTTATCCGTCAGAGAAGGTGAAAATGGGCGGCGTCAGCCTGTGGGATGTGGCGGTTTCATATCCTGTCACCTCTCACCTCACAGTTCGTGGTAAAATAGCCAACCTGTTCGATAAAGATTACGAGACAGTTTATGGCTACCAAACTGCAGGACGAGAATACACCTTGTCTGGCAGCTACACCTTCTGATCCGCGTCCCACCGTGCTGGTGTTTGATTCCGGCGTCGGTGGGCTTTCGGTTTATGACGAGATTCGGCAGCTCCTGCCGGATCTTCATTACATCTACGCCTTCGATAACGTCGCCTTCCCGTACGGGGAAAAGAGCGAAGACTTTATTGTTGAGCGCGTGGTTGAAATTGTCACCGCGGTACAAAAGCGCTATCCCCTGGCGCTGGCGGTCATTGCCTGTAATACGGCAAGCACGGTTTCTCTTCCTGCCTTGCGCGAAAAATTTCCGTTCCCGGTTGTGGGCGTGGTTCCGGCAATCAAACCGGCTGCACGCCTGACGGCAAACGGCATCGTGGGGCTGCTGGCAACGCGCGGTACGGTGAAACGTCCTTATACGCGCGAGCTTATCGATCGCTTTGCCAATGAATGCCAGATCGCGATGCTCGGCTCCGCAGAGCTGGTGGAGATGGCGGAAGCGAAACTGCACGGCGAGACGGTATCGCTTGAAGAGCTGCGTCGCATTCTGCGTCCATGGCTGCGGATGCAGGAACCACCGGATACGGTTGTCCTTGGCTGCACCCATTTCCCGCTATTGCAGGAAGAGCTGTTAAAGGTTCTGCCAGAAGGTACCCGGCTGGTGGATTCCGGTGCTGCCATTGCGCGTCGGACGGCCTGGCTGCTGGAACATGAAGCGCCGGATGCGAAATCAGCGGATGCAAATATTGCTTTCTGTATGGCAATAACAAAAGAAACTGAACAGCTTTTACCCGTTTTACATCGTTATGGCTTCGAAACGCTCGAAAAACTGGCGCTGTAGCACGGTTTTGAGCAAAAAAGAGACGGTTGAACGTTTTTTTTAAAAGAGGGGTTGTCAACGTCTGAGAACTCCCTATAATGCGCCTCCACTGACACGGAACAACGGCTTACAGGCCGCCGGGACAGCGGGGTTCAGAGATGAACGCCAACAGAGAAAAGTGAAAATATTTGCTTGACTCTGAATGAGGAAAACGTAATATACGGGACCTCGCAACGGTGAGCTGAAAGCCGCGTTGCAACTGCTCTTTAACAATTTATCAGACAATCTGTGTGGGCACTCAAAGTGACATGGATTCTTAACGTCGCAAGACGA